>NZ_QFQZ01000091.1 GCF_003243465.1 Caulobacter segnis | reverse complement strand
TAGGAAAAAGTGGAGTTATCGATGCACAAATACCAGGTAGGGGCCAGGTAACGCCTTTTGATAACTTCGGAGACGCATCGTTTTGGGCGTTTCTACTGATATCTATGGTTGCGTCAGCTCGCCTTCGAGCAGGTAAATCCTTGCTGACTATTGCATGATCGAAAGACTCACGCTGAATTAAAACCGCAATTTCAGCTATCAAAGCGTGGGCATGAGCGACTTGTCAGGCGCCGAACGCCATCCCAATCCCGTCGACCTGCATGTGGGCGCGCGCATTCGAATGCGACGAAAGATCCTGGGCGTGAGCCAGGAGCGGCTCGCCGAGGACCTGGGCCTGACCTTCCAGCAGATCCAGAAGTACGAGCGCGGCGCCAATCGCGTCAGCGCCAGCAAGCTTTATGAGATCGCCAAGAGCCTGCAGGCGCCGGTCGGCTATTTCTTCGAAGGCCTGGCGGCCACGGCGGACGGCATGTCCGAACCGGGCGAGCCGTTCGTTCACGACTTTCTGATGACCGCCGAAGGCCTGGAGCTCGCGGCCCAGTTTCCGCGCATCACCCGCGCCAAGGTGCGCCGCCGGATCCTGGAGCTGGTCCGCTCGATGGCCGAGGAGGATGGGGGCGAGGACGATTGATCGTCAGGTTCGCTTGCCCGCATAAACATATCTTTATATGGTTCCGGTCTAACTGAACGCCGAATGGCGCGCGTGTAGTCGCGCGCCGCCCATGGCCGGAGCTGTCTCTTGACCCGTTCGTCCTACATCTTCACCAGCGAGAGCGTTTCCGAAGGCCATCCCGACAAGGTCGCCGATCGCATCAGCGACACCGTCGTCGACGCCTTCCTCAGCGTGGACTCCGAAGCGCGCGTCGCTTGTGAGACCCTGGTGACGACCAACCGCATCGTGCTGGCCGGCGAGGTCCGCGCCGGCAAGCCGGGCGGCGACAAGAAGGCTAACAAGCAGCTGACCAAGGATATCCTCGCCTCGCTGGAGCCCAAGGTTCGCGCGGCGGTCAAGGACATCGGCTACGAGCAGAAGGGCTTCCACTGGCAGAAGGCGAAATACGCCAACTACCTGCACGGCCAGTCGGCGCACATCGCCCAGGGCGTGGACGCCACTGACAAGAAGGACGAGGGCGCCGGCGACCAGGGCATCATGTTCGGCTACGCCAGCACCGAGACCCCGGAGCTGATGCCGGCCACCCTGCAATACAGCCACAACATCCTCAAGCGCCTGGCCGAGCTGCGCCATTCCGGCGAGCTCAGCGAGCTGGAGCCCGACGCCAAAAGCCAGGTGACCCTGGAGTACGACGGTAACGGCCGCCCGCAGCGGGTGGTCTCGATCGTCGTGTCGCACCAGCACAAGAAGAAGATCGACGGCAAGGCCGCGACCTCCAAGCGCGTGCTGGAGCTGATCAAGCCGCACATCCTGCCGATCTTCCCGGACGGCCTGATCACCAAGAAGACCCAGTGGCTGGTCAATCCGACCGGCCGCTTCGAGATCGGCGGCCCGGACGGCGACGCCGGCCTGACCGGCCGCAAGATCATCGTCGACACCTATGGCGGCGCGGCCCCGCACGGCGGCGGCGCCTTCTCGGGCAAGGACCCGACCAAGGTCGACCGTTCGGCCGCCTATGCCTGCCGCTACCTGGCCAAGAACGTCGTGGCCGCCGGCCTGGCGGACCGCTGCACGATCCAGATCGCCTATGCGATCGGGGTCGCCCAACCGGTCTCGTTCCACGTCGACCTGCACGGCACGGGCAAGGTCGATCCGGCGGTGCTTGAAAAGACCCTGCCGCAGCTAATCGGTGGCGCCACCCCGCGCGCCATCCGCGAGCACCTCCAGCTGAACCGCCCGATCTACGCCCGCACGGCCGCCTATGGCCACTTTGGCCGCACGCCCGACAACGAGGGCGGCTTCTCGTGGGAAAAGACCGACCTGGTCAGCGACCTGAAGGGCCTGGCGTAAGCCAACTCGCCGCCGCGGCGAAGTTCGACTATAAGGCGACTTGTCGACGGACGAGGTCCACGCCACCGCGTAGGTTGGAGCGTCCGCGATGCGCGGACGCTCGGCCGGCGGGAGGCTTATGGACAGCGAAGCTGGAACCGCTGGCGACGGCGATCAAAAGTTCGCCTTGCTCGATACGGCCGCTGCGCGCCTGTTGCGGATCACCAATCCTGGCCAGCTGATCGACGAGCTGTTCGAGCTGGCGAGCCAGGCCTTGGGGCTCGATGTCTATTTCCACTACGGGCTGGAAAGCGACGGGCTGCTGCATCTGGCTAAGTCGAGCGGCCTGGACGAGGCGTTGCGCCGCGAGGGCGCCTGTCTGGCGCTCGGGGCGGCCGTCTGCGGATGCGTGGCGCGGGACCGTGTTTCCCGCCATGTCGCCGACGTCCACCTCTCCGAGGATCCGGACGTCGATTTCATCCGCCGCGCCGGCCTCAAGCACTATGCCTGCCATCCCCTGATCGGCGGCGACCAGCTGCTGGGCACCCTCGGCTTTGGCCGGCGCGACGATCGGCCGTTCACCGCGGACGAGCGCCTGGTGCTCCAGACCCTGACCCGCTACGTCGCCATCGCCAAGGAGCGGCTGCGGGTCGAGGCGGCGTTGGGCGAGAGCGAGCGCCGCCTTAACGCCGTGCTCAACAACGCCACCGTCGCGATCTTCGTGATGGACGAGCGCCAGCACTGCTCGTTCATGAACGCCGCCGCCGAGCGCCTGACCGGCTTCGCCTTCGAGGAGGTGCAGGGCCGGGCCCTGCATGACGTGATCCATCACACCCGGCCCGATGGCAGCCATTTCCCCATCGAAGAGTGCGCGATCGACCGCGCCTTCCCCGAGAACAATCAACAGCAGGGCGAAGAGGTGTTCGTCCACCGCGACGGAAGCTTCTATCCCGTCGCCTTCACCGCCAGCCCCATCCGCGACGAAGCGTCCCATACGGTCGGGACGATCATCGAGGTTCGCGACATCGCCCATCAGAAGCGAAACGAAGAGGCGCGCGAGCTGCTGATGCGCGAGGTCGATCACCGGGCGCGAAACGCCCTGACCGTGGTGCAGTCGATGCTGCGCCTGACCCGGGCGTCCTCGATCGAGCACTTCCAGGAGATCTTGCTGGGGCGGGTGAGCGCCCTGGCCCGTGCTCAGGGCGCCCTGGCGGCCCAGCGCTGGGAGGGCGGCCTGGCGCGCGAGGTGATCGAGGGCGAGCTGGCGACGGTGGGGCGGCCGTCGCAATACCGGTTGGAGGGGGATGACTGGCCGCTGGCGCCGCAAGAGGTCCAGCCGCTGGGTATGATCGTGCATGAGCTGGCCACCAACGCCGCCAAGTACGGGGCGCTGAGCGCGGAGGACGGCTGCGTGACCGTGCGGCTGAGCGGCGCGCGCGGCGCCCGCCGGCTGGCGTGGATCGAGACGGGCGGTCCCGCCGCGCCGCCGCCGCCGCGTCAGGGCTTCGGCTCGCGCCTGATCGGCCAATTGGCCGCCCAGCTCAATGCGTCGCTGGCCCGCGACTGGGGCGAGGCGGGCCTGACGGTGACGCTGGACCTGGGGCCCGTTTGAAAACAGGCTCTCACCTTGCGACGCGTCAGGCTCGGAGCGTGAGGCGGAAGTGGGAGCCGGCTTCGGCTGACCTCATGCTCTAAGTCTCTGATTTAGAGCCTTTTGAGCGCCCGAAATCGATTCCGATTTCAGGCTAAAGGCTCTAAGACGCCCGCCCATGACCAATCCGCAACAACCCCACGGGCCGCTGCGCTCGTTCGGCCGGCTGAAGTCGCGTCCCGTGAAGCCGCGGCAGCAGGCGCTGCTCGACACCCTGTTGCCGCAGATCGCGGTCCCGCAGGAGCCCTTCAAGCCGCTCGACCTGATGCCCGAGGCCAAGGCCGTGTGGCTGGAGATCGGCTTTGGCGGCGGCGAGCACATGGCGGCCCAGGCCGGCCGCAACCCCGACACCCTGGTGATCGGCGCCGAGCCCTTCGTGAATGGCGTGGCCAGCGCCGTGCGCCACGTCGAGGAACAGGCTCTCGAGAATGTCCGCATCCACGAAGGCGACGCGCGCGACGTGGTCGACTGGTTGCCTGACGCGTGCCTGGACCGGGTGTTCATCATGTTCCCCGACCCCTGGCACAAGGCGCGGCACAACAAGCGCCGCCTGATCCAGCCGGACTTCGTCGCCAGGCTGGCGCGGGTGATGAAGCCGGGCGCTGCGCTGCGCTTCGCCACCGACTGGGCGGACTACGCCGAGTGGACGACCGAGCGGGTGCTGGCCGATCCGAACTTCCGGTTCGCCGACGAGGCAGCCGACCGCAATGCGATCCCGGCCGACCATGTCACCACGCGCTACGAGGAAAAGAAGCTCGGCGACTGTGCGCCGGTGTTCCTGGACTTCGTCAGGGCCTGACGCGGGTCCATCCGCTGAGCAGCGGCACGGTGGCGCAGGCCGGGCCGCCATCCTTGGCGCGGCCGGCGACCGTCGCTTGGAGGACGTCGCCCGCCGTGACGTCCGCGGGCAGGTCGTGCAGGTAGATCTTGAGCCGGCGTTGCCAGTCCGTCAGGCAGTCGCCCGCCGCGCGTCCTGACGCGATATAGACGAACCGCCCTCGGCCATCCGCGCGCACGAAACCTCCGCCAGGACGGAAGCCCTCGGGCGTGACGGTCAAGGTGATGGGGATGTCGAACGAGAGGTCGCCGCTCGCCCGGACGGGATCGGCCGGGTGGTTCTTGGCGTCCTGCTTGGAGAAGACCACGCCGGGGGGCGGGTCGGCCAGGACGATCCTCAGCGTGAGATCGATCCTGGCCGGAGGCATTAGTACGTCTCGTTGTAGCGCTTGATCGCCGTACGGATGATCTCGGCGGTTTCGTCGATATCGGCCCAGCCGGTGATCTTGGTCGACTTGCCCTTTTCCAGGTCCTTGTAGTGCTGGAAGAAGTGGGCGATCTGCTCGGTCAGGATGGTCGGCAGGTCGCGCCAGCTGGCGACGCCCGTATAGAACGGGTGCAGCTTGTCGACCGGCACGGCCAGGATCTTCTCGTCCGAACCGGCTTCGTCGACCATCATCAGGGTGCCGATCGGGCGGCAGCGGATGATCGCGCCCGGCACGACCGGGGTCGGGCCGACGACCATGATGTCGGCCGGATCGCCGTCGTCGGCCAGGGTGTGCGGGATGAAGCCGTAGTTGGCCGGATAGAACATCGCCGTGTGCAGGAAGCGGTCCACCATCAGGGCGCCGCTTTCCTTGTCGATCTCGTACTTAACCGGTTCGCCGCCCTGCGGGATCTCAATGATCGCGTTCAGATCGTAAGGCGGGTTCACGCCCGTCGGAATCTTGGAAAGGTCCATTGTGACTCTTTGATTTCTTGAGGTCCGCGAGAAGGCGGCCTGCGCGGTCGGGCTTATAGGCCGAAATTGCTGCGGCGCGGAAGGGGCGAGCGTCGTCAGAGTCGACAAGCTTTTTCAATTCGCCTATAAACCGTCCTACATCGTCCGTTAGCGCTAGATGGCGCTTTCGAGCGGCGGCCCGAAAGGCTGCCGCTTTTTGTTTGGCCGGTCGGCGACCGGCGAAAGAGTTCGAGAGACACGTGCGCGGCAAGACGCAGGAAGACCGAGAGCTGATCGAGATGCTCGATCCCGTCGCCGAGAGCCTCGGCTACGAGATCGTCCGGCTGCGCCTGATGGGCGGCGCCGAGCAGCGCCGCCTGCAGATCATGGCCGAACACCCGCTGCTGGAGGACGGCACGGGCGGCGACATGAATGTCGAGGACTGCGCCCGCCTGTCGCGCGCGATCTCGGAAGTCATGGACGCGGCCGATCCGATCGCTGGCGAATATACGCTGGAGGTCTCCAGCCCCGGCGTCGATCGTCCGCTGACCCGGCTGAAGGACTTCGAGGACTATGCCGGCCTTGAGGCTCGCATCGAGCTCGACCGCGTGGCCGAGGGCCGCAAGCGCTTCAAGGGCGAGCTGGCTGGGATCGAGGACGACCAGGTCGGCCTCAATATCGAGGGCGAGGACGACGTCACCGTCTACTTCCCCTTCGCCTGGATCATCGACGCCAAGCTCGTCATGACCGACACCCTGATGGAGCGGGGCGCCAAGCAGCGCGCCGCCCGTCTCCAATCCGACAACGACGACCTGTCCGAAAGTGAAGAGGACTGACCATGGCCATCGGCATCGCCGCCAACCGGCTTGAACTCCTGCAGATCGCCGACGCGGTCGCCCGCGAAAAGGGCATCGAGAAGGAAGTCGTCATCGAGGCCATCGAGGACGCCCTGCAGAAGGCCGCCCGCGCCCGTTACGGCGCCGAGCACGACATCCGCGTCAAGATCGACCCGCGCACGGGCGAGACGACGCAGAAGCGCGTGATCGAAGTCGTGGCCGACGACGCCGAACTCGAAGGCGAGATCGGCAAGATGCAGCTGTCGATCGCAAAGCGCGCTTGGCGTGACGCCGAGATCGGCAAGGTCTACGAAGAAGTCCTGCCGCCGTTCGAGATCGGCCGCGTCCAGACCCAGATGGCCCGCCAGGTCGTCATGCATAAGGTCCGCGAGGCCGAGCGCGAGCGTCAGTACGACGAGTACAAGGATCGCGTCGGCGAGATCGTCAACGGCAGCGTCAAGCGCGTCGAATACGGCAACGTCATCGTCGACCTGGGCCGCGGCGAAGGCATCATGCGCCGCGACCAGTCGATCCCGCGCGAGAACTTCAACGTCGGCGACCGCATCCGCGCCTACATCTACGACGTCCGTCGCGAGACCAAGGGCCCGCAGATCATGCTGAGCCGCGCCCACGGCGGCTTCATGGCCAAGCTGTTCGCGCAGGAAGTGCCGGAAGTCTATGACGGCGTCATCGAGATCCGCGCCGTCGCCCGCGACCCGGGTTCGCGCGCCAAGATGGCCGTCATCTCGAACGACTCGAGCATCGACCCGGTCGGCGCCTGCGTCGGCATGCGCGGCTCGCGCGTGCAGGCGGTCGTGGCCGAGCTGCAGGGCGAGAAGATCGACATCATCCAGTGGTCGGAAGACGAAGCCACCTTCATCGTCAACGCCCTGGCCCCGGCCGAAGTCTCCAAGGTCGTCATGGACGAGGAAGACGAGCGCGTCGAAGTCGTGGTGCCGGACGAGCAGCTGTCGCTGGCCATCGGCCGTCGCGGCCAGAACGTCCGCCTGGCCTCGCAGCTGACCGGCTGGCAGATCGACATCATGACCGAAAGCCAGGAGAGCGAGCGCCGTCAGCGCGAGTTCACCGAGCGCACGGCCCTGTTCCAGGAAGCCCTGGACGTCGATGAGGTCATCGCCCAGCTGCTGGTCACCGAAGGCTTCGCCGCCGTGGAAGACGTCGCGTTCGTCGAGCCGCATGAGATCGCCTCGATCGAAGGTTTCGACGAGGAGACCGCCGAGGAGCTGCAGGCTCGCGCCCGCGAATTCCTGGACAAGGAAGCCGCCGCCCTGGACGCCAAGCGCATCGAGCTGGGCGTGCAGGACGAGGTGCTGGCCATCGACGGCGTGACCCTGGCCATGGCCGTGGCCCTAGGCGAAGGCGACGTGAAGTCGGTGGAAGACCTCGCCGGTCTGGTGCCCGACGACATGCGCGGCTGGTTCGAAAGCAAGAACGGCGAGCGCGTGCGCGAGCCGGGCATCCTGGAAAGCTTCAACCTTTCGCCCGAGGACGCCGAGGCGCTGATCATGCGCGCGCGGATCGCCATGGGCTGGGTCGAGGCTCCGCCCGAGCCCGAATATGAAGAGGTTGAAGCTGAAGCCGAGGCTGACGCTGACGCTCAAGCCGAGACCGTCGAAGCGGGTGAAGAGGCCGGGGAGGCCTAAGCGCCTTCGCGTATCAAACGACGGCCTCGCGGAGCGATCCGCGGGGCCGTTCGCTGTTCAGGACCCATGACAGACCAGACCGCCAAGACCCACGCCGAAGCCAGCCGCCAGCGCAAGGACATCGTCCTGGGCGAGGCGACCGACGAGGCGCGCCTGATCCGCTTCGTGGCGGGCCCGGACGGGGCGGTGGTTCCCGACCTCGCGCGCAAGCTGCCGGGACGCGGGATCTGGGTTGGCGCCGATCGCGATTCCGTGGCGACCGCGGCCAAGAAGGGGCTCTTTTCCCGCGCGGCCAAGGCCAAGCTGACCGCCGCGCCGGACCTCGCCGACCAAGTCGAGGCCTTGCTGGCGCGGCGCGTTCTGGAGGGCCTGGGCCTTGCGCGGAAGGCGGGGAGCATTATCTCGGGTTTCGAGAAGGTGGTCGCCGCCCTGGCTACGGGCAAGGTGGCCTGGCTGATCGAGGCGTCGGACGGCGCCGAGGACGGTCGCCGCAAGATTTTATCCGCCGCCCGCAAGGCCCCGACAGCGCCCCGTTTGCTGGGCGCGTTCAATTCGGACGAATTGGGTTTGGCCTTGGGTGGGGAGAATGTGATACACACCGCTCTCCTTGCCGGGCGCGGCATCGATCGCTGGACACAGGATGTCGAGCGATTGTCAGGCTTCCGCCCGCTTTCGCCTCCCGAATGGTCGGCGAACGGACGCGAGGAAAGCTAGGGATTTTCCCGTCTCGACGGACAAGAAGATCTCTATCGAAAACAGGCGAGCCTGTTCGCCTTGGACGCTCATCCGACCAAGGCGGGCTCTAGGGCTTTTGCATCTCACCGGATCTCCGGTGGAATGGAAAAGCTCTAGAATCTTTGACGTTGGACGCGGCTATTCGGGTCGCGTTCGTGGGCGAAGGGTCGGGAAACGGCTTCCTTTTGGAAGTGCGTCCAGGCCCCTTTCTCACATGGAAACACGGTTTTTTAGCCAGGTACCGCCTGGCGGAAGTACAAGCGAGCGCATGAGCGACGACAACGAAAACGGCCGACCCGGCGGACGAGCCCCGATCACGCTGAAGCCCCGTCAGGGCTCGGTGAGCGCAGGGGTCGTGAAGCAGAGCTTCAGCCACGGCCGGACCAAGACGGTGGTGGTGGAAACCAAGCGGACGCGGCCTCACGCGCCCGCCTCAGGCAATCTCGCCGCGCCGTCTTCGGCGGAACGTCGTCACACGCCCGACGCTTCGGCGCCGCGTTCGGCCCCGTCCCAGGGTGGCGGCGGTGGTTCGGCTGGCGGTCTGTCGCAGGAAGAACTGCGCGCCCGTCAGCGCGCCATCGAGAGCGCTCAAGCGCGCGCCGCCGAGCAGGCGGCCGCCGAGGCTCGGGCTCGTGCGGCTCAGGAAGCCGCGCAGCGCGAAGCCGCCGCCAAGGCCGCCGCTGAGCGCGCGGCGCAGGAAGCGGCTCGCGCCGCCTCCGCCCCGCCGCCGCCTCCGGCCCAGCCGGCCGCGACGCCGAAGCCTGCGCCGGTCGCCCCGACCCCTGCGCCGGCGCCCGTGAGCCAGGCGCCCGTCGCCCAGGCCCCGGCCGCTCCGCGCGCCGAGGCTCCGCGTCAGGACGCCCCTCGCCAGGATGCGCCGCGCGCCGCGGCCCCGGGCCAGACCCGCACCTACGAGCCCAGCCGCGACCGTCGCGACGATCGTCCGACCACGACGACCTACCGCCCGGCCCCGCAAGGCGACCGCCCGTTCAACCAGCGCGCCCCACGTCCCGACGCCGGCGCCAACTTCGGCCAGCGCGCGCCGCGTCCGGAAGGCGACCGACCGCGCGGTCCGCGTCCCGACGGCGATCGCCCGCAAGGGGATCGCGGCGGCTACCGCGGCGACCGTCCCCAGGGGGATCGTCCTCAGGGCGACCGCCCGCAGCAGACCGTCCGCTACTCGGCCCTCGCGCCGCGTCCGGCCCCGGGCGCGCGCGGTCCCGGCGGCCCGCCACGTGGTCCGCGGCCCGGCGTTCCGGCCTCGGCTCCCGCCACGCCGGAAATCCAGCGCGCCACGCGCTCGGCGCCGCGTCCCGGCGGCAGCGTCATGGATCGTCGTCCGGACGAGGACGATGATCGTCGCAAGAGCGCCGCGCCGAACAAGGCCGTCTCGCGCGTCAAGGGCGCTCCGCAGCGTCGCGAAGGCCGCCTGACCATCCAGGCCGTCGCCGGTGACGGGGATTCCGCCGACCGGATGCGTTCGCTCGCCTCGGTCCGCCGGGCCCGTGAGCGCGAAAAGGAAAAGCGTCGCGGCGGTGTGGCCGAGCAGGCCCGCGTGGCCCGCGAGGTCGTGATTCCGGACGTCATTACCGTGCAGGAGCTGTCCAACCGGATGGCCGTGCGCGGCGTCGACATCATCAAGTTCCTGATGCGTCAGGGCGTGATGCTGAAGATCAACGACGTGATCGACAACGACACCGCCGAACTGGTGGCCACCGAGTTCGGCCACACCGTCAAGCGCGTGTCGGAAGCCGACGTCGAAGAAGGCTTCATCGGCGCGGACGACCACGACGACCACATGGAGACGCGTCCCCCGGTCGTCACGATCATGGGTCACGTCGACCACGGCAAGACCAGCCTGCTCGACGCCCTGCGCTCCACGGACGTGGCGGCGGGCGAAGCCGGCGGCATCACCCAGCACATCGGCGCCTATCAGGTTCGCCTGAAGGATGGCCAGCGCGTGACGTTCCTCGACACGCCCGGCCACGCCGCCTTCTCGCAAATGCGCGCTCGCGGCGCCAACATCACCGACATCGTGGTGCTGGTCGTGGCCGGCGACGACGGCGTGATGCCCCAGACGATCGAGGCGATCAAACACGCCAAGGCCGCCGAGGTGCCGATCATCGTCGCCGTCAACAAGATGGACAAGCCGGGCTCGGATGCGACGCGCGTCGTCAACGAGCTGCTGCAGTACGAGATCGTCGTCGAAAGCCTGGGTGGCGACACCCAGCTGATCGAGGTCTCGGCCAAGGCCCGCACCGGCCTGGACGACCTGCTGGAAGCCATCCTGCTGCAGGCCGAAGTGCTCGACCTGAAGGCCAACCCCGACCGCAGCGCCGACGGCGTCGTGATCGAGGCCAAGCTGGACAAGGGCCGCGGCGCGGTCTCGACCGTGCTGGTCAACCGCGGCACGCTGAAGCGCGGCGACATCGTCGTGGCCGGCAGCCAGTGGGGCAAGGTCCGCGCGCTGCTCAACGAGCGCAACGAACAGCTCCAGGAGGCGGGTCCCGCCACCCCGGTCGAGATCCTCGGCCTGGACGGCGTGCCCTCGCCGGGCGACGCGTTCGCCGTGGTCGAGAACGAGGCCCGCGCCCGCGAGCTGACCGAGTACCGCATCCGCCTGAAGCGCGAGAAGTCGCTGGCCCCGGTGGGCGCCGGCGCTTCGATGGCCGACATGATGGCCAAGCTGCAGGACAAGAAGCTGAAAGAACTGCCGCTGGTCATCAAGGCCGACGTGCAGGGTTCGGCCGAGGCGATCATCGGCTCGCTGGACAAGATGGCCACCGACGAGGTCCGCGCGCGGATCATCCTGTCGGGCGCCGGCGCGATCAGCGAAAGCGACGTCATGCTGGCCAAGGGCGCCGGCGCGCCGATCATCGGCTTCAACGTCCGGGCCTCGGCCCAGGCGCGGGCCCTGGCCGAGCGCGAAGGGGTCGAGATCCGCTACTACGCGATCATCTACGACCTGCTGGACGACATCAAAGGCGTGCTCTCGGGCATGCTGGCGCCGATCCAGCGCGAAACCTTCCTCGGCAACGCCGAGGTGCTGCAGGCCTTCGACATCAGCAAGGTCGGCAAGGTCGCCGGCTGTAAGGTCACCGAGGGCGTGGTCCGCAAGGGCGCCAAGGTCCGGATCATCCGCCAGGATATCGTGGTCCTGGAACTGGGCACCTTGCAGACGCTCAAGCGCTTCAAGGACGAGGTCAACGAAGTCCCCGTCGGCCAGGAATGCGGCATGATGTTCGCCGGCTTCCAGGACATCAAGGTCGGCGACGTGATCGAGTGCTTCACCGTCGAAGAGATCAAGCGCCAGCTCGACTAGGGTTGATCGCCAGATCGAAAAGCTGAAGGGCGCGGATCGAAAGGTCCGCGCCCTTTGTCTTTGGCGACGCCGAGATGGACCGCTCCATCGGAATATGCCAGCATATCTTCGGACCTGGAGGCCGCGATGACCAGCATCACTGTCGGAACCTGGGGCAGGAGCCTGGCGGTGCGCGTGCCGCAGGAGATCGCCCGGGCGACGGGCCTCGTCGAAGGCGAGCAAGTCGACATCGAAATCCATGACGGCGACATCGTGCTCCGTCGATCAAGCGCCAGGGCCGACGCCCGTCACCGGGCGAACGCCGCCTTGGAGCGGATGGTCGAGCTCTCGAACACTGTTTCCCTTGATGGCTTGTCTATTCGCGAGCTGGTCGACGAAGGCCGGCGGTGAAGATCGTTCTCGACGCCTCGCTGGCCATCGCCGCGTTCACGCGGGAGGAACACACCGACGCGGCTCAGGCGGTCATGCGAGAGATCGCGCTTCACGGCGCTGAGGCGCCGTCCCTCTGGCGGCTGGAGGTCGCGAACGTTCTGCGTACGCTCGTCCTGCGAGGCCGCGCCTCAAACGCGTTCGCCGACGACGTGCTTGCGACATTGAGCGCCTTCCCCATCGCGATCGATCCGGAGACAGATCAGCGCGCATGGAGCGAGACCCTGCTTCTGTCTCGGGAGTTGGGCCTTACGCTCTATGACGCCGCCTATCTGGAGCTGGCTATTCGCCGGGAGGCTCGGCTGGCGACACTGGACAAGCCCCTCACCGCCGCTGCGCTTCGGTGCGGGGTGGAAGTCTTGCCTGGCTGAGCCGAGACTGGAAATCGCCCCAATCCAAGGCTACGCATGACGGATGCGTATCAAGGCCCTCCTCGCTCTGACCGCCGTCGCCGCGTCGCTGACCGCCTGCGCCACGGCCGATCGCTATGACGCCGCGGGCGACGTCCACGACCTCCTGGTGGCGATCCGCGACAACGACCGGGCGCGGTTCGACGCCCATGTGGATCGTCGGGCGCTGAAGGGTCAGATCGAGGCGCGGCTGATGGACGAGGCGCGGCGGCGCGGCGGGTCCAGCGACGCTGTCGCGGCCTTGGCCGCGCTGGCGGCGGGACCGATCGCCGACGCGGCCGGCGAGGCCCTGATCCGGCCCGAGACCTTCCACGCGGCCGCGACCTATTATGGCTACACGCCCGATCGCCCGATCCCGGGGCGGATCGCGATCGCCAGCGCCCTGCGCCCGGCGGGCGAGGGCCGGGTCTGCGCGGCCAAGAAGGACGGCCCCTGCCTGCTGACCTTCACGCGCGAGGGCGCGACTTGGCGCCTGACGAGCTTCGATCCGCAGGCGGCGAACCTGCGCCCGCGGCGATGATCAGGCGGGCCTGGGCGCTCGCCGCCCTGATCGTGGTGTCGGCCTCGGCGGCACGGGCCGAGACGCGGATGTTCTCCTACGACCCGATCTCGCCCGACGCCAAGCGGCTGACGGGCGCGGGGGTGACGATCCTGTTCAACCAGGGACTCCTGGGTGGCGGCAAGCCGATCAAGGTGCTGGCCACCGGCGTTCCGGCCGAGGCCCGTCTCAAGGACGGCCGTCAGAAGGACCTGGGCCCGGGCGGCCTGTCGGCCATGGAGGGCGTCGACACCGACGCCATGCTCTATGAGGTCGACGCCAGCGCCGCCCAGGGCAAGATCTATGTCCGCGCCTTCTGCCCGGGCTCCACGCGCCTGTGGCTGTCGTTCAGCACGATCGTCATCCGCCGCGACCTGCGCATCCAGGCGTTCGGCGATGATCCCAAGGCGCCGGGCAAGGCGCGGCTGTGCGGCACGCTGGACTTCTCCTATCGCGGCGAGTGGCGGCTGCCCAAGGGGCGAAACGCCCCCGACCCGATGCAGGACTGGACCGACAATCCCCAGCATCCCGACACCTCGAACTGATCTGGCCGGGCGGCCTCTTCCGGTCTAGCGTTCACGCGGGGCAGGGAGGGCGATCACATGCCGAACGATCCGCTGGCGGGGTTCGAGCGCTTCGACTTCGACGACGGCCGCTGGACGCGCGAGGTCTACCGCATCGGCGCGGGCCCGGCGGTGATCGTGATCCACGAGGTTCCCGGCCTGCACCCCGGCGTCCTGGCCTTCGCCCGGGACCTGGCCGACGCCGGCATGACCGCCTTCTGCCCCAGCCTGTTCGGCAAGCCCGGCAAGACCGTGACCCAGGGCTACGCGGTCGGCGAGATCCTCAAGAACATGTGCGTGCGCCGCGAGTTCAGCGTCTGGAAGGGCGGGCGCTCCAGCCCGATCGTCGACTGGCTGCGGGCCCTGGCGCGCGAGGTCCACGCCGAATGCGGCGGCAAGGGCGTCGGGGCGGTGGGCATGTGCTTCACGGGCGGCTTCGCCCTGGCGATGATGACCGAGCCCGCCGTCGTCGCGCCGGTCATGTCCCAGCCGTCGCTGCCGTTCGCGGATCGCGGGGGGCTGGACTGTTCCGCCGATGAACTCGCCTGCGCCAAGCGGCGGTTCAAGGACGAGAACCTGTCGATGATCGCCATGCGCTTCAGGTCGGACAAGCTGGTCCCCGACGCCCGCATCGCCCGCCTCCGGGCCGAGTTCGGCGACAAGGTCGAGGTCATCGAACTGGAGGACCATGACGCCGCGCCCGGCGTGCCGATGGCCCCGCATTCGGTCCTGACCCTGCACCTGCACCGCTCGGTTCCCGACTGCGGGACGATGAAGGCGCGGGACCGGGTGATCGCGTTCTTCCGGGAGAGAACGGGCGCTTAATCTCCTCTCCCCTTGCGGGAGAGGGTGGCTCGCGAGGCGAGACGGGTGAGGGGTTGAAAGGCTTGTCCGACGAGCTTGCGCGACCCCTCATCCGGCCCTTCGGGCCACCTTCTCCCGCAGGGGGAGAAGGATACCGTACTGGACTTCTCCCGTTTCCGGGCCTAGACACCCCGCCTTCGATTTTCCCCGCGCACCGGCGTTCGATCCGCCGGCCGGGCCGCAAGGACTATCGCGCCATGAAGCGCCATGCCGACAACAAGAAGGGCGCCGCCACCGGCCCCTCGCAACGCCAACTCCGCGCCGGCGAACTGATCCGCCACGCCCTCGTGGAGATCCTCCGCGAGGAGGAACTCCAGGATGAGGCGCTGCACAACGTCTCCGTCACCGTTTCCGAAGTGCGGATGAGCCCGGACCTGAAGCACGCGGTCTGCTTCGTGGAGCCCTTGGGCGCGGGCCTCACGGGCGAGGACACCACCGAGGTGATCAAGGGCCTGAACCGGGTCTCCAAGTTCCTGCGCGGGCGCCTGGGACGGAACATCGACATGAAGTTCACGCCGGACCTGAAGTTCATCCACGACGAGAGCTTCGGCACGGCCGCCTACATGGACAAGCTGTTCCTGGATCCGCGCGTCCAGCAGGACACCCGGACCCTGTCCGACGTGCTCGGCGAAGACGACGAGGACTAAGGCATGGCCCGCCGCAAGAAGGGCGAGGCCGTCTCGGGCTGGATCTGCCTGGACAAGCCCTACGACCTGACCTCGACCACGGCCGTCAGCCGGGTGCGCCGCGCGTTCAACGCCCAGAAGGGCGGCCACGCCGGCACGCTAGACCCCCTGGCCACCGGCATCCTGCCGATCGCGCTGGGCGAGGCGACCAAGACCGTCCCGTTCCTGATGGACGCCGACAAGGCCTATCGGTTCACCATCGCCTGGGGGCGGGACACGACCACCCTGGATCGCGAAGGCGAGACCACGGCGTCGTCGGACGTTCGCCCCACCCGCGAGCAGGTCGAGGCGGCGCTGCCGGCCTTCATCGGCGAGGTCGACCAGATCCCGCCGAACTTCTCGGCCATCAAGGTCGACGGCGAGCGCGCCTATGACCTGGCCCGCGACGGGGTCGAGTTCGAGCTGCCGACCCGCAAGGTGACGATCTTCGACCTCAAGGTCGTGGACCAGCCGGACGCCGATCACGTCACCCTGGAGATGGAATGCGGCAAGGGCACCTATGTCCGCGCCGTGGTCCGCGACCTGGCCAAGGCGCTCGGCGCGTGCGGTCACGTGGCCGACCTGCGCCGCACCCGGGTGGGGGGCTTCTCGGAGGCCGGGGCGATATCGCTGGAAACTCTCGAGAATTTGAGCTATGAGGCCCGGCTGTCGGAGGCATTGCTTCCGGTCGAGACCGCGCTGGACGACATCCCGGCGTTGGCCGTGACCGATGAAGACGCCTTCCGGCTTGCACAGGGACGCGCCATCGTCCTGCTCCCAAGGCAGGTTGAAACGCTGAAAGCCGAGCTTCCGCCCGGTGATCGCACCGTTTCCGCCATGTCCGGCGACAGGTTGGTGGCCCTGTGCGAGATGCGCGCCGGGCGGCTCAATCCGGTGCGGGTCTTCCAACTCACCTGAGCGGAGACTTACCGATGTCGATCACTATCGAGCGCAAGGCCGCTCTCATCGCCGAACACGCCCGCGGCGCGGGTGACACCGGCAGCGCCGAAGTCCAGGTCGCGATCCTCTCGGAACGCATCTCGAACCTGACCGAGCACTTCAAGACGCACAAGAAGGACAACCACAGCCGTCGTGGCCTGCTGAAGCTGGTTTCCCAGCGTCGCCGGCTCCTCGACCACCTGAAGAAGTCCGACGCCGGTCGCTATCAGTCCCTGATCGAAAAGCTGGGTCTGCGTCGCTAAGGCATCCAGGTCCGCCGCCCCGCGCAAGCAGGGCGGCGGATCGCGTATTTGGAGCCTGGCGGCCGAGACAGGCCGTACGCCAGACTCCGTTGGGACGCCCGCTTCCAAGGGTCGTTCCTTGTCCGAGGGTTCACGTCCTCAAACCCGCCTGTCACACTGGATGAGGATCATCGGGCCGGCTTCCGTTAGCCGTCCGCCCCTGTCCGCCCCGACGGGAATCCGCCCGCGGGAACCGAAAGAAGAAAAATGTTCGATATCAAGCGCAAGACGATCGAGTGGGGCGGTAAGACGCTGGTCCTCGAAACCGGTCGCATCGCCCGTCAAGCCGACGGCGCCGTCCTGGCCACCATGGGCGAAACCGTCGTCCTGGCCACCGCCGTGTTCGCCAAGACCCAGAAGCCGGGCCAAGACTTCTTCCCGCTGACGGTCAACTATCAGGAAAAGACCTTCGCGGCCGGCAAGATCCCCGGCGGCTACTTCAAGCGCGAAGGCCGTCCGTCGGAAAAGGAGACCCTGGTCTCCCGCCTGATCGACCGTCCGATCCGTCCGCTGTTCGTCAAGGGCTTCAAGAACGAAGTCCAGGTCGTCGTCACCGTGCTGCAGCACGACCTCGAGAGCGATCCCGACATCCTGGCCATGGTCGGCGCCTCGGCCGCCTTGTGCCTGTCGGGC
>NZ_QFQZ01000090.1 GCF_003243465.1 Caulobacter segnis | reverse complement strand
CGGCTTCGCGACGATACGGTGATGGTCACTCGCGCCGTGAGAGGCCCCCTGCCTGACGCGATCGGTCCAGGCGCAGCTGAAATGCTGGAAGCCAGCAGCCGGTTCCTGCGGGCGTCCGCCGACTTTCTCGCCGGAGGACCGAAGCCCGATCGCATCGCGTTCGCGAGCGCGCATCAGGCCTTTCAGACTTGCTTTGAAAGCCTGCGAGAAAAGGGCGTGACACGCAACCTGGAATTCGACGGCGCAGCGCGCGTCTTCGGCCTGGTATTCGCGATCGAGAACCTGTTCGCCAACCTCGGCGACTTCGAGGAACGGATCGAGGAGACCGTGCGCCAGAAGGATTAGGCTTGCGGTCCGTAGATTTGCCGGGCGCGATCTTCGAAGCAGGCGATCAGCTTGCCGGCGGCCTTGTCGACATTCGCCGCCAGCAGGGCGTCTAACATCACGGACTTGAACGCAAAATCGATCGTGAACTCGATCCGCGTCGCCGCCTCTTCAGGGACGAACCGCCAAGCGTTCACAAGGCGCTTGAAGGGCCCATACAGCAGGTTCACGTCGATGCGCAGCGCCTCGCAATCGCGCCGGACCCGCGTCGCAAACTTCTCGCGCAGGAACGAGAAGCCGACCTGGGCTTCTGCGTCGACCGTGCTGACCGCGCCGTCCTCGCGCACGTTCCAGGTGCGCATTCCGGTGATCCAGGGCACGAAGCTCGGATAGGCGTCGACATCACCGACCAACTGAAACAGTTGCTCCGGCGCGTAAGGCAGCACGCGCGTGACCACGTGACGATGCAAGGCGTCAGGCCTTGCGGGCGTCGAGCGCGCGGCGAGCGGCCTGCAGCTTGGCGAAATCGTCGCCGGCGTGATGCGACGAGCGCGTCAACGGGCTGGACGAAACCATCAGAAAGCCCTTGGCCCGAGCGATAGCCTCATAGGCCTTGAACTCCTCGGGCGTGACGAAGCGTTCGACGGCTGCGTGCTTGCGGGTCGGTTGCAGGTACTGGCCGATGGTGATGAAGTCGACGCCGGCAGAACGCATGTCGTCCATCACCTGCATGACCTCCTCCTTGGTCTCGCCAAGACCGACCATCAGGCCGGACTTGGTGAACTGGGAAGGATCGCGCTGCTTCACGCGGTCCAGCAAGCGCAGCGAGTTGTAGTAGCGGGCGCCGGGGCGGATCTTCAGATAGAGCCGCGGGACGGTCTCGAGGTTGTGGTTGAAGACGTCAGGCTTGGAATCGATCACCACGTTCTCAGCGCCGTCCTTGCGCAGGAAGTCCGGCGTCAGGATCTCGATCGTCGTGCCCGGCGCAGCGGCGCGGATGGCGGTGACGACTTCGGCGAAGTGACGAGCGCCGCCGTCCAGGAGGTCATCGCGGTCCACCGAGGTGATGACCACGTGCTTGAGGCCCATCTTGGCGACGGCCTCGGCCACACGGCGCGGCTCGTCGGGATCGAGCTGGGTCGGCAGGCCCGTGGTGACGTTGCAGAAGGCGCAGGCGCGGGTGCAGATCTCGCCCATGATCATCATGGTCGCGTGCTTCTGGCTCCAGCACTCGCCGATGTTCGGACAGGCCGCTTCCTCGCAGACCGTGTGCAGGCGGTTCTCCCGCACGATGCTCTTGGTCTCGTTATACTGACCCGAGCCCGGAGCGCGCACGCGCAGCCACTCGGGCTTGCGCAGCACCGGCGTATCCGGACGGTTCTGCTTTTCGGGGTGGCGCACCGCCCGGTCTTCCGGGCCGCGAGCCTTGAGGGTGTCGATCACCGTGGCCATGGCGCCTAAATCGGTCTTCTTGGCTCCCGGATCAAGCGCTTGATCCGGCTTAAGACCCATTCGGCGACGGAATCACTTCGGGCCTTGAAACCACGACCGTGCAACGAGAGGCGTTGCTCAAGCCCTTACGTCACAAAGGGCTCGGCTCACGGTTTGTGACTCTTTCTTGCAAAGCTGGACCTTCCTCGGCAGAGTCGGCGTTTGACGAACGAGAGCGATCTTCGCTTTTCGGGGAGGTTTCGCCGGGATGCCGGTAGCTTACGACGCGCGAAATGGCCAAAAGGCTCTCTTCGACGCCCTCATCGACGCCCGCGACAAGTACGGCGCTCGGAAGCAGATCCTTGAGGACCAGGATCGCAATCCGCTCACCTATACGGATCTCATCCGCGCCAGCTTCGCGCTGGGCCGCAAGATCGCCGCCATGACTCGCCCGGGCGAGAACGTGGGCGTGCTGCTCCCGTCCGGCGCGGGTTCGGTGGTGACCTTCTTCGCCCTGCACGCCTTTGGCCGCGTGCCGACCATGCTGAACTTCACGGCGGGTCTTCGGAATATCAAGGCGGCCTGTCGGCTGGCCGGCATCCGGCGAGTCCTGACGGCGCATAAATTCGTCGAACTGGGCAAGCTGCACGACATCGTCGATGCGATCAGCGTTCAAGCCGAGATCGTCTATCTGGAGGACGTCCGCGCCACAATCGGCTTGGGCGACAAGCTGTTCGCGGCCGCCGCCGGCCTCTTTCCGCGCCAGTTCCGTGCGCCGGCCAAGCCATCCGACAAGGGCGTGGTGCTGTTCACCTCCGGCAGCTTCGGCGCCCCGCGCGGCGTGGTCTTGACCCAGGAAAACCTGGTGCAGAACGCCGTGCAGATCGCGGCGCACATCGAACTCGATCCCAACTGGGTGATGTTCAACCCGCTGCCGGTCTTCCACTGCTTTGGCCTGACCGGCGGCGTGATCCTGCCGATCCTGACAGGCATGAAGGCGTTCCAGTACCCCTCCCCCCTGCACACCAAGCAGATCCCGCCGCTGATCAAGGACGCCAAGGCCTCGATCCTGCTGGCGACCGACACCTTCGTGAACCAGTACGCTCGCGCATCGGAAGCTGGCGAGCTTTCGAGCCTGGAGTTCATCGTCTGCGGCGCCGAGAAGGTCCGCGACGAGACCCATGCCCTGATCAAGGAGCGCTTCGGCGGCATTCCGGTGCTGGAAGGCTACGGCGCCACCGAGGCTTCGCCGGTCATCGCGGTCAACAAGCCCACCGACAATCGTCCCGGCACGGTCGGCGGCCTGCTACCCGGCCAAGACGTCCGGATCGAGCCCGTCGAAGGCATCGCCGAGGGCGGCCGGTTCTTCGTGCGCGGGCCCAACATCATGGCCGGCTATCTGCGCGAGGACGGTGGCGTCGATCCGCCCGAGGACGGCTGGCACGACACCGGCGATGTCGTCACCATGACAGACGACCAGTGGATCACGATCAAGGGCCGCGTGAAGCGCTTCGCCAAGATCGGCGGCGAGATGGTCTCGCTCACCGCGGCCGAGGATCTCGCCTCGGCGGTGTGGCCCGATGGCCGTCACGCGGTGATCTCCCTGCCCGACAAGAAGAAGGGCGAGAAGCTGATCCTGGTCACCGATCGCCCAGACGCCGACGTAGCCCCCCTGGTCGCCCACGCCCAGACGATCGGCGCACCGGAACTGGCCGTGCCCCGCAAGATCCTGAAGGTCACCGAAGTGCCAGTCCTGGGCAGCGGCAAGACCGACTATGTCGCGATCCAGCGAATGGCGGAGACGGACACCCGCGCGGCGTGACCAATTCGCTCTCCAGGCGTTCTGCAAGCGTCGCCGAAGGAGGAAAGAATGGAACACCTCATCGTCTGGTCGCCTCGCGTCCTCAGCGTGTTGCGGATCATCACCGCCCTGCTTTTCATGGAGCATGGCCTGATGAAGCTGCTGCACTTCCCGGCCGCGCAACCCGGCGCGCCGGATCCGCTGCCGCCCTTGCTGCTGGCGGCGGCTTGGCTCGAGATCATCGGCGGGGTCCTGCTCACGGTCGGGCTCTTCACCCGACCTGTCGCGTTCGTGCTGTCGGGCCAGATGGCCGTGGCCTATTTCCTGGCGCATGGGAGCAAGGGCTTTTGGCCGGCGTTGAACGGCGGCGAAGCAGCGATCCTGTTCTGCTTCGTGTTCTTGTATTTCGTGTTCCAAGGACCGGGCGAATGGAGCCTGGACGCCCAGGTCCGCAAGCGTCCCTAGAACGTCGCGCCCAGGGCTTCCAGCTCCGCGCGGAAGCCCTGCTTGCGGCTGTGCAGAGCGCGCAGATCGGCGACGAAGGCGGCGTGGTCGGGGTACTCGCCGTACTCGCCGATCATCGCCGCCAGCGACTCTGCCTCGAGCAGCTGACGGGCGGCCTCCGCGTAGCGCATAGCGACGCCATAGGTCAGGACGTACTGGATCGAGGCGCGTAGCAGCAGCGTGGCGGCCAGAGGGTGGCTCCCCTCAAGGCGGCGGGCGGCCTCGACGATCAGGGTGTCGTCCGAGCCGCTAATTTCGCCCGAGCGCGACAGCACCAGCCGCGCGGCGGCCGGGAGATCGGGCCAGGACACCAGGAAGGCCAGCGCGGTATCGAAGCGCGGGAAGCGCTTGGCGACCGCCTTAGCCTGATCCTCGGCCTCCACGTCGTCGAAGTCCGGCAAGCTCTTTAGATAGGCGCGCAAGCGGCTGATCGAGAGCGTCGCCTCGAAGTCCGCCCAGCGGCGCTTCTGAGCTTCCTCGTGATGGCCGGTGGCTTCGAGAGCCTCCAGCATCGCGTCCTCCCAGGCGACACGCTCCTCGACGGCGCTCTGGTGGCGTCCGCGTTGCTCGCTGGGCGCGCCGGCCTGGAGGGTCGCGAGCGCGTCCTCCGCCCTGCCTGCCTCTAGCAGCCGCCGGGCGATCTCGGCCGAGACCAGCGGCGTGCGGCGAAGCTCCGGCGAGAAAGTGGCCTCGAACGCGTCGACGTCGCCGCTCGCGTCGGCCAGCCGCCGCAGGGCGTCCTTGTAGATCGCGCCCTGTGCGTCGAAGAGGTGGGCCGAGCGGGTCGAGCGCGCGGCGAGCATCTTCTCCAGGGTCTCGCGCAGATGCGCCTGCCCCTCGGCGCCCAGCGCCGGCGTCACCGCGTTCACCAGCGGCCCGAACTGGGCGTAGTCGTCGCGGCGGAGGAGCTTGGCGATGCGATCGGCCAGAGCAATCGGATCAGGCATGGACTTGGCGGCGATCGCGCCCACGCCGTCGCGCGCCACAAAGAAGACGTCCCCGATGGGGCCTTCAGCCTGGCTCAAGCGATCCAGAGTCGGCGTCGCCAAATCCAGCAGATCGAGCATCAGATCGAGCGCTGCATTAGGCTCGTCTTCCGCCAGCCGCTCGATCATCCGGCGATGCAGGTCGAGGTCCTTGGCGAACGCCGCGCGCTTGCGCCAATGGATGCGCGAGGAAGACTTGCCGATCGTCGCCAGGCGCTTGGCGATCTCTTGCGCCAAACCCTCGGCGCTGGACTCCGCGAACAGCTCCAGTCGCAGCACGCGCTTGACGTGGCTGTCGCTGGAGAGGTCGAGCAGGATGGCGGCGAGACGCTCGGGACCCAGGTCAGCCAGATTGGCCTCCGAAAGGGTCGTCTTCGACCCCTTTCGAGCCTTTGGCTTCTCACCCGTTGTCGCGGCGGCCTTGCGCGCCATCCAGACTCCCTAGTTGACCTAGATGTGCAGCACGCGGCCGTAGGCGTCCAGAGCGGCTTCGTGCATGGCTTCCGACATCGTCGGGTGAGCGTAGACGATGCCGTGCAGGTCTTCCTCGGTCGCTTCCAGGGTGATCGCGGTGACGAAGCCCTGGATCATCTCGGTCACTTCGTGGCCGATCATGTGGGCGCCGATCAGGGCGCCGGTCTTGGCGTCGAACACGGTCTTCACGAAGCCCTCGACCTCGCCGGCCGCCACGGCCTTGCCGTTGACGCGGAACGGGAAGCGGCCCGCCTTGACCTCGATGCCCGACGCCTTGGCGCCGGCTTCGGTATAGCCGACCGACGCGACCTGCGGGTTCGCGTAGGTGCAGCCTGGGATCGGGGAGTGGACATTCGGGGTCTTGTAGCCGGCGATGGCCTCGGCGGCGTGGATGCCTTCGTGGCTCGCCTTGTGGGCCAGCCAGGGCGCGCCGGTGATGTCGCCGATGGCGTAGAGGCCTGGAATGTTCGTGCGGCAGTGCTTGTCGGTGACGACGTGGCCGCGATCCAGGTTCACGCCCAGGGCTTCCAGGCCGTCGTTGTTCGGGGCGATGCCGACGGCGACGATGCACTTCTCGGCGGTGAGCTGTTCGATCTTGCCACCGGCCTCGACCGTCACGGCCACGCCGTCCTTGGTCTTCTCGATCTTGCCGACCTTGGCGCCGACGCGGAACTTGATGCCGCGCTTCTCGAAAGCCTTCTGGGCGGCCTTCGAAACTTCCTCGTCCTCGACCGGCATGATGCGGTCGATGGCTTCGACGACGGTCACCTCGGCGCCCAGCGCGCGGTAGAAGCTGGCGAACTCGATGCCGATGGCGCCCGAGCCGATCACGACGAGCGACTTCGGCATGGCCTTGGGGGCCAGGGCGTCGCGATAGGTCCAGATTTTGTCGCCGTCCGAGACCGCGCCGATGGCCGGAATCTCGCGAGCGCGCGCGCCGGTGGCCAGGATCACGTTCTTAGCTTGCACCGTGCGGCTGCCGCCGGCTTTAAGGGCGATCACAAGCTTCGGCGCCGGATTGCCCTTCTCGAGCTTGGCCTCGCCCTCGATCACCTCGATCTTGTGCTTCTTCATCAGGAAGGCGATGCCGCCCGACATCTGCTTGGCGACGCCGCGCGAGCGCTCGATGATCTTGCCGAAGTCGAACGACGCGCCCTGCACCGACAGGCCGTAGCCGCCGAGGTGCGACAGCTGCTCGTAGATCTCGCCGGACTTCAGCAGCGCCTTGGTGGGGATGCAGCCCCAGTTCAGGCAGATGCCGCCCAGGTTTTCACGCTCGACAATGGCCGTCTTCAGGCCCAGCTGGCTGGCGCGGATCGCGGCCACGTAGCCGCCAGGACCGGCGCCGATGACGACGACATCGAATTCCGTGGACATAGTCTTCTCAACCCTAGCTTGGACACCGGCCGGAGAGCGGCGCGACGGTCGACCGATCGAACAGAACGGTCCGGGGAAATTTCAGAGCAGCGCCTCGATCGCCGCCGTGAGGTCTTCGGGCTTGGTGGTGGGCGCGAACCGCTCGACCACCTCGCCGTCGCGACCGATCAGGAACTTGGTGAAGTTCCACTTGATCGCCTCGGTGCCCAGCAGGCCCTTCTGTTCCTTCTTGAGGAACTTGTAGAGCGGGTGGGCGTCGGCGCCGTTGACGTCGATCTTCGACATCACCGGGAACGTCACGTCGTAGGTCAGCGAGCAGAAGTTCGCGATCTCGGCGGCGTCGCCCGGCTCCTGGGCGCCGAACTGGTTGCTGGGGAAGGCCAGGACCGTGAACCCGCGATCCTTGTAGGTCCGCCACAGCCGCTCCAGCCCCTCGTACTGGGGGGTGAAGCCGCACTTGCTGGCCGTGTTGACGATCAGCAGCACCTGGCCGCGATAGTCGGCCAGGCTCGCGTCCTGGCCGTCCAGCGTCTTGGCCGAGTAGTCGTAGACGGACATCGGGCCTTCCTTCTACCGCCGCTTAGACGATCAGGGTCAGCGGCTCTTCGATCAGCGGCTTGAAGGCCGACAGGAACTTGGCGCCGACCGCGCCGTCGACCACGCGGTGATCGCAGGTCAGGGTCACGGTCATGACCGTGGCGACCTTCAGCTCGCCGTTCTTGACCACCGGGCGCTGTTCGCCGGCGCCGACGCTCATGATCGCGCCTTGCGGCTCGTTGATGATCGACGAGAACGACTTGATGCCGAACATGCCCAGGTTCGAGATCGAGAAGGTGCCGCCCTGGAATTCCTCGGGCTTCAGCTTCTTGTCCTTGGCGCGCTGGGCCAGGTCCTTCATCTCGGCCGAAATCTGGGCAAGGCCCTTGGTTTCGGCCTTGCGAATGATCGGGGTGATCAGCCCGCCGTCGATCGCCACGGCCACGGCGATATCGGCGTGGTGGTGCATGGCGATGCCTTCCGGCGTGTAGCTGGCGTTGGCCTCCGGCACCTGCTTGAGGGCAACGGCGGCGGCCTTGATGACGATGTCGTTGACCGAGACCTTCACGCCCTGCTTCTCGAGCAGGCCGTTGATCTTGGCGCGCGCGGCCAGCAGGGCGTCGATCTCGAGATCGATCTGCAGCGGGAAGTGCGGCACGTCGCGGAAGCTGTCGGTCAGGCGGCGCGCGATCGTCTTGCGCATGCCGTCCAGCGGCACGAGGTCGTACGAGCCGGCGGGGATGCCCATCTGCTCTAGCGACAGCGCCTTGCGCGGCTCGGCGGCGGCAGGCGCGGCGCTGGCGGCGGGAGCCGGAGCGGCCTTGGCGGCCGGCGCGCCCGACTTGGCGGCTTCGACGTCCGACTTGATGACGCGGCCGTGCGGGCCAGTGCCCTTGATGCTCTTCAGGTCGAGACCGGCGGCCGACGCCAGGCGGCGGGCCAGCGGCGAGGCGAAGACGCGCGAGCCGTCAGCGGCGACCGGAGCGGCCGGCGCGGGCGCAGCCGGAGCAGCGGCGGGCGCGGCGGCGACGGGGGCCGGAGCAGCGGCGGCCTTGGGGGCCTCGGCCTTCGGCGCCGGAGCCGGAGCCGGGCTCTCGCCCTCGCCCTCGCCCGCCAGCTTGGCGATCAAGGCGTTGACCTTGACGTTCTCGGTGCCGGCGGCGACCAGGATGGCCTCGACCACCCCCTCATCGACGGCCTCGACTTCCATGGTGGCCTTGTCGGTTTCGATCTCGGCGATCACGTCGCCGGCCTTGACGGTGTCACCGACCTTGACGTGCCACTTGGCGAGGGTCCCCTCCTCCATGGTGGGCGACAGGGCGGGCATCAGGATGTCGATCGACATTGAGCTTCTTCCTCAAGCGTTCGGGACGTTCTCGGCCGGGCCGTCGTCCGCGATACCCCGCCTCGCGGCGGGATGAATTCGTTGGCCAAGACGATGCGACCCCCGCCCGTCGAGGGCGAGGGCCGCGCCGGTCTTAGCGGTAGCTGACCGCCTTCGCGGCCTTCACGATCTTCTCGACCGAAGGCAGCGACAGGGCTTCCAGGTTAGCCGCGTAGGGCAGCGGCACGTCTTCCTGGTGCACGCGCAGCGGCGGGGCGTCCAGGTAGTCGAAGCCGTGCTCGGTGATGCGGGCGACGATCTCGGCGCCGACGCCCATCGGGCCCCAGCCTTCCTCGACCGTGACCAGGCGATTGGTCTTCTTGACGCTTTCCAGGATGGTCGCGTGGTCCATCGGACGGATCGTGCGCAGGTCGACGACCTCCGCCTGGACGCCCTCCTTCTCCAGCTCCTCGGCCGCCTTCAGCGCGAAACCGACCATGCGGCTGTAGGCCACCAGGGTCACGTCCGAGCCTTCGCGACGGACCTTGGCCTTGCCGATCGGCACGACCCAGTCCTCGACGTCCGGGATATCGAACTCGTGGCCGTACATCATCTCGTGTTCGAGGAAGACGACCGGGTTCGGATCGCGGATCGCGGCCTTCAAGAGGCCCTTGGCGTCGGCGGCGTCATAAGGCGCGATGACCTTCAGACCCGGGACATTGCCGTACCAGGCGGCGTAGTCTTGGCTGTGCTGGGCCGCCACGCGCGAGGCAGCGCCGTTGGGGCCGCGGAACACGATCGACGACTTGATCTGGCCGCCCGACATGTAGAGCGTCTTGGCGGCCGAGTTGATGATCTGGTCGATCGCCTGCATGGCGAAGTTCCAGGTCATGAACTCGACGATCGGCTTCAGCCCGGCCATCGCCGCGCCGACGCCCATGCCGGCGAAGCCGTGCTCGGTGATCGGGGTGTCGATGACGCGCTTGTCGCCGAACTCCTGGAGCAGGTCGCGGCTGACCTTGTAGGCGCCCTGGTACTGGGCGACTTCCTCGCCCATCAGGAACACGCGGTCGTCGCGGCGCATCTCCTCGGCCATGGCGTCGCGCAGGGCGTCGCGGACCGTGATCTTCTTGGTCGGCGTACCGGCCGGGATTTCCGGATCGGCGAAGGTCGAGGCGGCCGAGATCGGGCCGGCCGGCGTCGGGGTGGCTGCCTGCGGCGCGGCCTTCTCGGACTCGCCCGTGGCTTGCGCGGGAGCGGCGGCCGGGGTCGAAGCGGCTTCACCCTCGCCCTTCAGACGGGCGATCAGGGTGTTGACCTTGACGTTCTCGCTGCCGGCCGGGACCAGGATGGCTTCCACCACGCCTTCGTCCACGGCTTCGACTTCCATCGTCGCCTTGTCGGTCTCGATCTCGGCGATCACGTCGCCGGCCTTGATGGTGTCGCCTTCCTTGACCAGCCACTTGGCCAGGGTGCCTTCCTCCATGGTGGGAGAAAGGGCGGGCATCAGGATGTCCGTCACTCGGCGGCCTCCAGGTATACGTCAGTGTACAGTTCCGAGGGATCCGGCTCGGGGCTCGTGCGGGCGAACTCGGCGGCTTCGGCGACGATGCGCTTCACTTCCGCGTCGACGCTCTTCAGGTCGTCTTCGGTGACGCCGGCCTTGGCCAGGCGCTCCTTGATGTGGTCGATCGGATCGCGAGTCGTCTTGACCTCGTCGACCTCTTCCTTGGTGCGGTACTTGGCCGGGTCGGACATCGAGTGACCGCGGTAACGGTAGGTCTTCATCTCGAGGATGTAGGGACCTTGGCCGCTGCGGGCGTGCTCGGTGGCGCGGGCGCCTGCTTCGCGGACGGCGATGACGTCCATGCCGTCGACTTCCTCGCCCGGGATGCGGAACGAGACGCCGCGCTTGTGGAAAGCGGTTTCGGACGCCGCGCGCTCGACGGCGGTGCCCATGGCGTACTGGTTGTTCTCGATCACGTACACGACCGGCAGCTTCCACAGCTGGGCCATGTTGAAGCTCTCGTAGACCTGGCCCTGGTTGGCCGCGCCGTCGCCCATATAGGCGTACGAGACGTTGCCGTTGCCCTTGTAGTGGTTGGCCAGCGCCAGGCCGGTCCCGAGCGAAACCTGAGCGCCGACGATGCCGTGACCGCCATAGAAGCCGGTCTCGACGTCGAACATGTGCATCGAGCCGCCCTTGCCCTTGGACGAGCCGCCGGCCCGGCCGGTCAGCTCGGCCATGACCTCGCGCGGATCCATGCCCGCGGCCAGCATGTGGCCGTGGTCACGGTAGCCCGTGATGATCTGGTCGCCCTTTTGCGAGATCGACTGCATGCCGACCGCGATGGCTTCCTGACCGATGTACAGGTGGCAGAAGCCGCCGATCAGGCCCATGCCGTACAGCTGACCGGCCCGCTCCTCAAAGCGGCGGATCAAAAGCATGTCCTGATAGAATTTCAGGAGTTCGTCTTTTCCGACGAAGGCGTTGACACCGGTGTCAGCCGCCTTCCCCTCTGAGGCCTCAGCCTTGCGCGTACGCGCCATTCAAATCTCCCTGGCCAATCTTCATCGCGGCCTTCGTCCTGAGAGCATTTCCCGCCGAAAAAGTCGTCGGTTCCGCGAAGGAAACGCCCTAGTGCACCATCCAGCCGCCCGGCGCCTAGGGGCGCCGCGTCGGCCAGCAATCGATTCCAAGCGCCTACGGATTCGGTCAGCTCGGACGCTTGACCCGGATCACATAGTCCCTCGGGTCGGCGTATCCTAGGAGCGAGCGCGCGCGCTCTTCCAGCAGGTCGGCCGACAGACTGCCGCTGCGTAATAGACGAGCGCGGGCCTCCAGGTCCATCCTCTCCGCACGTATCTTCCTGAGTTCCTTTGTTTTTGCTGCGAGGTCAGCATTGCGCTGCGAAATGGACAGCAGCCCGCGATCACCCGTCAGAGCGTGAAAGGCGAAGTAGAAAATCAGGAAGAAGATCGCCGCAGTCGGCAGGAAGGGTTGCAGTCGGGCGAACATGTCAGTGTCCCAAAGAGGGAGTCGCAGGATCGTCGAACCACCTTAACGCCTTCTAAATCCAAGCATTGTGAACGCCGGTCGCTCGCCTGCCAACGCTGGGGGAACTGCTTTCAGGTGAGATGGTTTCAGCAGCATCTAGATGCCGCATCGCCGAAGTTATTTCGCTTCCGCGAACAAAGGTGAGTTGGTGTCTTGTGAAACCAATCCCACCCTTTTAGAAAATTTGTGGGTTAACCGGTCGGCGCGGCGCTGCACACTCGCACCGAACGGCTGATCTTCCAGCAGAATCGACTCCGGCAGATCCATAAGCAAAGGGCGCGGCCTCCTTCGAAGCCGCGCCCTTCCCATTGGTCTATCTGGTCGCTCGCGAGGCTTAACGGCCCTTGAGCGCCGCCCGGCCGGCGTAGACGCCTTGGTCGTCCAGCATTTCCTCGATGCGCAGGAGCTGGTTGTACTTGGCCGTGCGATCCGAGCGCGCGAGCGAGCCCGTCTTGATCTGACCGCAGTTGAGGGCCACGGCCAGATCGGCGATCGTGCTGTCCTCGGTCTCGCCCGAGCGGTGGCTCATGACGCTGGTGTAGCCATGACGGTGGGCCAGTTCGACGGCGTCGATCGTCTCCGACAGCGTGCCGATCTGGTTGACCTTCACCAGGATCGAGTTGGCCAGCCCTTTGTCCAGGCCAAGCTGCAGGCGCTTGGGGTTCGTCACGAACAGGTCGTCGCCCACCAATTGAACCTTCTTGCCCAAGGTGTCGGTCAGCAGCTTCCAGCCGTCGAAATCGTCCTCGGCCATGCCGTCCTCGATGGTGAGGATCGGAAATTTCGAAACGAGGCCCGCAAGGTAGTCGACCATGGCGGCCGGATCGAGCGACTTGCCCTCACCTTCCAGCTCATACTTGCCGTTCTTGAAGAACTCGGTCGAGGCGACGTCCAGGCCCAGCACGAAGTCGTCGCCGGCCTTGTAGCCCGCCTTTTCGCCAGCCTTGACGATGAAGTCGAGCGCGGCCTCGGCCGAAGCGAGGTTGGGCGCGAAACCGCCCTCGTCGCCGACGTTGGTGTTATGGCCGGCGTCCTTCAGAGCCTTCTTCAGGGCGTGGAAGATCTCGGCGCCCATGCGCAGACCTTCGCGGAAGTCCTTGGCGCCCGTCGGCAGGATCATGAACTCCTGGATGTCGATCGGGTTGTCGGCGTGGGCGCCGCCATTGATGATGTTCATCATTGGGGTCGGCAGCACGCGGGCGTTCACGCCGCCGACGTACTTGTAGAGCGGCAGGCCGGCCGACTCCGCGGCGGCCTTGGCGGCGGCCAGCGACACGCCCAGGATGGCGTTGGCGCCCAGGCGAGCCTTGTTCGGCGTACCGTCCAGTTCGATCAGCAGGTTGTCGACGCGACGCTGATCTTCCGCGTCCACGCCCGACAGCGCGTCGAAGATCTCGCCGTTGACGGCTTCCACCGCCTGTTGGACGCCCTTGCCCAGATAGCGCGCCTTGTCGCCGTCACGCTTTTCATTGGCTTCGTGAGCGCCCGTCGAGGCGCCCGACGGCACCGCGGCGCGACCAAACGCGCCGTCTTCCAGGACGACGTCGACTTCGACGGTCGGGTTGCCCCGGCTGTCGAGAATTTCGCGGGCGATGATGTCGACGATCTCGGTCATGGACTGCTCCTCAAGGCCAAAAGGCGCGGCAGGCTTTAGCCGCCAAGCGACTTTCGCGCAACTTGACTTCCCTTCGGGAGATCATCCGAACATCAGGCGCCTTAAGGAGGATCACATGCTGGACGTCGAACGGCGCGGCCGTATCGCCATCGTCACCTTGAACCGGCCAGAGGCCATGAACGCCCTGTCCAAGGCGCTGAGACTGGCCCTCTTCGACGCTATGGTGTCCCTGGACGAAGATCCGGAAGTCAGCGTGGTGATCCTGACCGGCGCTGGCGAGCGCGCCTTCACCGCCGGGCTCGACCTCAAGGAGCTGGGTGGGGACGCCTCGGCGATGGGGGCGGCGAACGATCAGGACGCCCGCTCCAACCCGGTGCGCGCGGTCGAGCGATGCGGCAAGCCGGTGATCGGCGCGATCAACGGCGTGGCGATCACCGGCGGCTTCGAACTGGCGCTGGCCTGTGACGTCCTGATCGCTTCGGAGACCGCGCGGTTCGCCGACACCCATGCGCGGGTCGGCATCATGCCGGGCTGGGGGTTGTCGCAGAAGCTGTCGCGGCTGATCGGCCCCTATCGCGCCAAGGAGCTGTCGCTGAGCGGAAACTTCCTCGATGCGCGGACCGCCGCCGACTGGGGCCTGGTCAATCGCGTGACGACGCCGGCGGACCTGCTGCCGACCGCCTTGAAGCTGGCGGAAGACATGGCTTCGATCCCGACAGAGACGCTCGCCTTCTACAAGCAGCTGATCGACGACGGCTATGAGCGCGCCTTTGGGGACGCCATGGCGTTCGAGCACGAGCGATCCAGCGCCCACAATCGCGAGGTGACGCCCGAGACGGTGGAGGCTCGCCGCCGCCAGGTGATGACCCGCGGGCGCTCGCAGTAGTCAGGCCGTCAGAACCCTGGGCGAGGCCCCGCCCTCCCCCAGGCGGAACAGGACCTTGTCGTCGCCATAGTCGAGCTCGACGCGGGCGAACAGGCGCAGGATGTCCACCCCCAGCAGGGCGGCGGGCTGAGCCTTCAGCGACCAGACGTCGAAGATATGCACGTCGGCGAAGGCCATCGGCACGTTGGTCAGGTTGAGCGCGCCCATCTCGATCGAGGGCACCACGCGGAATTCCGCCAGCCGCACCTCGCCATCGGCGGTGAGCAGGTGCGCGGGCCGGACGAAATCGGAGCTTCGGCGCCGTCGCGCGGCGATGGCGCGGGCCAGGGCCATGTTGCCGATGCTGACGCCGCCGCCGGAGTCGATGAACGCCGTCGCCCGTGTCCCGCCGATCCGGGTTCCCGCCAGGGTGAGGCGTCCGAAGCGGTGGCCTGCGTCGATCGTCGCCTCGCCGCCGCGGCGGTTGATCTCGGAAAAGTTCCGGCTTCGACGGATCTGAAGCTGGTTCTTCTTGAAGTCCATCAGGACGTTGCGGCCGTCCAGGATGTCGACGCCCAGCAAGCCGTCCGCCCCGACCCGCTCTCGCGGCAGCACGGGCAGGACGCCGTCGGCCAGGCGCGCCTCGCCCGCCCGCAGCAGGGCGACCTGCGCCGTCGGACTGACTATGGAGCCCGCGATTCCATGGATGATCATCTCAGGGCCAGACGGCAAGGCCAGCTGCTCGACGAGGCCGGGCGTCAGCACCGAACGCCCCGCCCCCGTGTCGACCACGAATCGGAAGGGCCCCCGCCCGTTGATCGTGACCTCGATCGTCATCCGCTCGTCCTCGTCGACCGAGGCGTCCACGAACAGGAGCGGCTCTTCAAGGCTTGTGGCGGGCGGTCCCGCGGTCTGAGGCGTGCTGAGGGACATCGGCGCGACGGATCCCGCCAGCGCCGCCGGCGCAGCCATGGACAGACCCAGACCCGCCGTTAGGATTCGGCGTGTGAGCATGGGTGTTTCCTCCTTCGCGAAGGATAACACCGATTTTTCGACACAGCGCGCGAATACGACGAAAAACGCCGCCCAGCCAAGCCGGGCGGCGCTTTCAAGCCGTCAGGGACGGAAAGAAGACCTTAGTCTTCCTTCGGCGTCAGGATCTGCTTGCCGTTGTACATGCCGGTCTTCAGATCGACATGGTGCGGACGACGCAGCTCGCCGGTATCCTTGTCCTCGATGAACGAGTTGGCGCCCAGGGCGTGGTGCGACCGGCGCATGTTCCGGCGAGAAGGCGAAGTTTTTCTTTTAGGAACGGCCATCGAAGTGACTCTGCTCGCTGAGCGTGAAAATCGGAAGCGGCGACTAGGGTTCGACCCAGGCCGCCGCGTGAGCGGGGGCTTATGCCCGAATCTCCCCGAAGATGCAAGCACCTGGGGAAAACCGGTTAAACCAGCCGTCCATGCTCCTTCGCGGCGGCGATGAAGCTGGCGAAAAGCGGGTGCGGCGCGAACGGGCGGCTCTTCAGTTCAGGGTGATATTGCACGCCGATGAACCACGGATGGTCGTCCCGCTCGACGATCTCGGGCAGCACGCCGTTGGGCGAGCGGCCGGTCAGCTTCAAGCCGGCGTCCTCCATCAAGTGGACGTAGCCGATATTGACCTCGTAGCGGTGGCGGTGGCGCTCGCTGATCTCGGTCGCGCCATAGATGCGGGCCACCTTGGATCCCGGCGTCAGCACGGCCTCGTAGGCCCCCAGCCGCATGGTGCCGCCCAGATCGTCCGATGCACGGCGCTGGACGGTCTCGTTGCCCTTGATCCACTCGGTCATGATCCCAACCACCGGGCGGTCGGTCGGGCCGAACTCGCTGGAGCTGGCGTCCTTGACCCCGGCGACGTTCCGCAGCGTCTCGATCACCGCCATCTGCATGCCGAAGCAGATGCCGAAGTACGGCACCTTGCGCTCGCGGGCGAACTGGGCGGCGCGGATCTTGCCTTCCGCGCCCCGCTCGCCGAAGCCGCCGGGCACCATGATCGCGTGAGCGTTCTCGAGACGGGCCGCGGCCGCGCCCTCGTCGCCCTCGAAGGTCTCGCTCTCGACCCAGTCCAGATTGACCTTGACCCTGTTAGCCAGGCCCCCGTGGTGAAGGGCCTCGATCAGCGACTTGTAGGCGTCCTTCAGCACCGTGTACTTGCCGACCACGGCGATGGTGACCTCGCCGTCGGGATGCTGGACCGTGCTATCGATCTGCTTCCAGCGCGACAGGTCGGGCGACGGCGCGTCGTGGATTCCGAAGACGTCCAGGACTTCGGCGTCCAGGCCCTGCTCGTGATAGTCGATCGGCACGGCGTAGATCGACGAGGAGTCCAGGGCCTGGATGACGGCGCTGGGCCGCACGTTGCAGAACTGGGCGATCTTGCGCTTTTCCTCGGGCGGGATCTCCTGCTCGCAGCGGCACAGCAGGATGTCCGGCTGGATGCCGATCGAGCGCAGCTCCTTGACCGAGTGCTGGGTCGGCTTGGTCTTCATCTCGCCGGCCGTCTTGATGAACGGCAGCAGGGTCAGGTGCACGTAGCAGCTCTGGCCGCGCGGCAGGTCCTGGCGCAGCTGGCGGATGGCTTCGAAGAACGGCAGGCCCTCGATGTCGCCGACCGTGCCGCCGATCTCGACCAGGACGAAGTCCACATCCTCGCCGCCGTCCGTCTTGGCCGGGTTCAGGCAGAACTGCTTGATCTGGTCGGTGACGTGCGGAATCACCTGGACCGTCGCGCCCAGATAGTCGCCGCGACGCTCCTTCTCGATGATCGTCTGATAGATGCGACCGGTCGTGATGTTGTCCGACTTGGCCGCCGAGACGCCGGTGAAGCGTTCATAGTGGCCCAGGTCGAGGTCCGTCTCGGCGCCGTCGTCGGTCACGAAGACCTCGCCGTGCTGATAGGGGCTCATCGTG
>NZ_QFQZ01000089.1 GCF_003243465.1 Caulobacter segnis | reverse complement strand
GGTGGCGGTCGCGATGAAGTAGAGCTGCTTCTTCTCGCCAGGCCCGACGAGCCCGGCGAAGCTGAGTGCGTCGCGTCCCTTCTGAAAATCCTCAATGAGGGCGATATCGCTAACCTTGCCGTTCGAAAGATGCAGCGAGGCGAACGCGCCGATGTCGATGTTGTCGTAGCCGTCGCCCGTGATGATGCGTCCGTCGAACTTCTCGACAAAGATCGAGTCGTTGCCCTGGCCGGCGTCGATCAGCCCGCGCATGACGCCATTGTCGACCACGATGAGGTCGTTGCCACCGGCCGTGCGGATGTGCTTGCCGGCGTCCAGGCCGCCTGGACCGTCGGTGATGATCGGCTTGATCACGTCATTGCCGTCGCTGGCCAGGACGTGGGTGTTGTCATCCGGCGCCTGATTATAGGCGTCGACGTTCCAGTCGTGGGCGAAGCGGGCGGTTTCACCCGGCAGGCCCGGGTCCGACGGGCCACCCAACGCATAGTCGCCGCCCGCGCCATAGATCGAGAAGAAATGGTCGAAGGGAACGCCCTTGCCGGTTACCGCGACCTCGTTCAGGCAAGATCGTACGGCGTCTGCGTAGGGACCTTGGCCGCTCTTCATGGCTTCGGCCATCAGCGCGCCAATCATCGCTGCGCGGCTGCCGATGCCGTTGCCGCCTTCGCCGCCCAGCTCGACGAAATACTCTCCGCGCGTATAGGTCCCCCCGCGGCCGTTAGGCACGTCTGCGTCGAGATATTCTAGAGCCTTGTCGTGGGACATCGTGACGCCGAACAGCTTCAGATAGGCCTTCTGGAGCGTCGCATACATCGTGCCGTTCTCGCCGTACGCGTCGATGAAGTTCGCGCGCCCGTCGCCGTTCTTGGCCAGATTGATGGCGAAGTTGATGTAGCGGTTCGTGGTGTCGAACTTGGCATAATAGTCGCTGTTCAGATTGTTCGGATTGCCGCCCGTCGGGGACACCAGAAAGTCCAGCCCGGCGGTGCTCAAGGGCAGGTCGGCCAGGAAGCCGTAGGCCATCACCGCCACGGCGGTCGTCGCCTTGGCGCTGTCCATGATCCATTGGACGGCGCTCGCATAGGTCCAGCCGTCGCCCATCATGCCGTTACGCGCGGCGTCGATGCCGCCGGCCATCATGGTCAGTTGAGCGGTTGCGTCCGCGGGGAGCTCCGCGGTGGCTGGGACGCGGTTCACGTTGCGATAGATGCTGATCAGATTGGCGAGCGTGGCCATCGATTGCCTAACATGTCTATTTCGTAATCCCTCGTGCAGTAAAAAATATACTTGAACGTCGTTCGGTCAATCGGGCTCGTCATTAAATAACCGTCACCGTTGGGGGGCGTTGGTGAGCAGGACGCGCTCCGATCAAAAAGCGGTTTGACCCCGCTGACGCGCGCTCTAAGGTCGCTTCAAACATGTGTTTGGGAGGGGGACTTGGCGTTTCGCAAGCTGATCGGCGCGATCCTGGCCGCGACCTTGGCGAGTGGAGGCTTCGCGGTCGCAGCGGCGCCCAACCCTTCGGCTTTCGTCGTCGCCGCGCCGGAGAGCGCAGGCTTCTCACGCGAGGGTCTGGCCAAGCTCGACGCCCACATGCAGGGCCTCGTCGATACGGGGCATCTGCCGGGTGTGACGACCATGCTGGTCCGGCACGGCAAGGTCGTGAACTATCAGGTTCACGGCAAGAAGGGCTTCGACGGCCCGCCGATGACCAAGGATACGATCTTCCGGATCTACTCCCAGACCAAGCCGGTTACGGGCGTCGCCATGATGATCCTCTACGAAGAGGGCAAGTGGAAGCTGGACGACCCGGTCAGCAAGTACATCCCCGAATTCGCCTCCTTGCGCGTCTTCAAGGCGGTCAATCCTGACGGGTCGTTCGACACCGTCCCCGCCGACCGTCCGCCGACCATGCGCGAGATCATGAGCCACTCAGGCGGCTTCGCCTATGGCCTCGTCCCCGACAATCCCATCGACAAGGCCTATGCCCGCAACGTGCTGGCCGCGCGGACGCAGCAGGAGTTCGTCGACAACATCGCCAAGCTGCCGCTGGTCGCTCAGCCCGGGACGCGTTGGAAGTACAGCGTCTCCGTCGATATCCAGGGCCTGATCGTCGAGAAGCTGTCGGGCATGTCGCTGGGCGACTTCATGAAGTCGCGGATCTTCGAGCCGCTGAAGATGACTGACACGGGTTTCTGGCTGCCGGCCGAAAAGCAGGGGCGACTGGCGTCGCTCTACCTCTGGAGTCCCAAGGAGCAGAAGCTGGTCCCGGCCAGCGGCTTCATGGTGCTGGACATAACCAAACCGCCGGTCATGGCGTCCGGCGGCGGCGGTCTCGTTTCGACCAACGCCGACTACGCCCGCTTCGCGCAGATGCTGCTGAACGGCGGGACGCTGGACGGCAAGCGGATCCTGAAGCCTGAAACCGTCAAGCTGATGCGGACCAATGCGCTTAGCGACGCGATCATGAACGGCGACGCCCCGCCGTTCAACGCGGCCAGGGGGCGTGGCTTCGGTCTCGACTTCGCCGTGGTGCTGGACAGCGCCAAGGCCGGTCCGCAAGGCGAAGGGACCTTCAGCTGGGGCGGCGCGGCCGGCACCTGGTTCTGGATCGACCCGAAGAACGACCTCTTCTTCCTGGGCATGATCCATATCCTGAACAAGGATGGCGATCCGGCCATCAAGGACATCGACGACGATAGCGCCAAGCTTGTCTACGACGCCCTGAAAGACCCCAAGAAATAGGCCTTAAGGCCATGAGAACGGTAGGGAGTAACGCTGCATGAAGGCCGCCGTCTATTACGAGACCGGGGCGCCGGATGTCCTTCGCTATGAGGATGTTCCGGACCCGGTCTGCCATCCGCAAGGCGTGGTCATCCGCGTCGAGGCGGTCAGCATCGAGGGGGGCGATACCCTGAACCGTGGCGGCGGCCAGATGGCGGGCAGCCCCCATATCGTTGGCTATCAGGCCGCGGGAGAGATCGTCGAGGTCGGCGCCGAGGTCGCTCACCTCAAGGTCGGCCAGAAGGTGGTGACCGTGAACGCCTTCGGATCCCACGCCGAGCTGAGGGCCGTGCCGGCGCGCAACGCCTGGCCGATCCCCGAGGGCTTCGACATCCACAAGGCCTCGGCGATCCCCGTGCCCTTCGGCACCGCGCACGAGTGCCTTTTCGGCGCCGGCCGGCTCAAGGCCGGGGAGGCGGTGCTGGTCCAGGCGGGAGCGGGGGCTGTCGGCCTCGCCGCCATCCAGCTGGCCAAGAAGGCCGGCGCAACGGTCCTGGCCTCAGCCTCCAGCGACGCGCGCCTGGAGCGGCTGAAAGCTTTCGGCATGGACCACGGGATCAACTACAGCCGCGACGATCTCGTCGAGCAGGTGATGAAGCTCACCGGCGGCAAGGGCGTGGATCTGGTCGTCGATCCGGTCGGCGGCGCCACCCTGGCCGGCAGTCTCGGGGCGCTCGGCTATCGCGGACGTGTCTCGCTGGTCGGCAACGCCGGTCGCGAGCCGATGAAGGTCGATGTTTCGTCGCTGATGGCCGGCAATCGATCTCTGACGGGCGTCTTCCTCGGCGCCGAGATCATGACGGACCGGGTGCACGACATGATCCAGGATCTGATCGAGCAGGCCGCGCGCGGTGAGCTTGAGGTTCTGATCGACAGGACCTTCCCGCTGTCGGAGGCCGCCGCCGCCCACGCCTACATTGAGAGCCGTCAGGCCGTCGGTCGGGTGCTGCTGATCCCATGAGCAACCGTGTCCTGGCCCACACGGGCGCCAAGTATCCGATCATCCAGGCTCCCATGGGCTGGATCGCGCGGTTCCCGCTGGCAAGCGCTGTGTCGCGCGCCGGCGGCCTCGGGATCATCGAGACCTCGTCCGGAGAAACCGAAAACTGCAAGGCCGAGATCACCAGAATGGCGGCCACCGGCCTGCCGTTTGGCGTAAACCTGCCGATCCTGTTCCTGCGCGACGACGCCATGCTGCGCTTTGTCTGCGAGAGCGGGGTCAAGTTCGTGACGACCTCGGCAGGCAGCCCGGCCAAGTTCATCGGGCCGCTGAAGGACGCGGGCATCGTGGTCTATCACGCCGTCCCCACCGTCGATGCGGCGGTGAAGTGCGTCGAGGCGGGCGTCGATGGCCTGGTCGTCGAAGGCGCCGAAGGGGGCGGCTTCAAGAACCCCGAGGAAGTCTCGACCCTGGTTCTGCTACAGGCGATCCGGGCCAAGGTCGACGTGCCGCTGGTGGCCGCCGGCGGCATCTGCGACGGGCGAGGCATGGCCGCCGCCTTCGCCCTCGGTGCAGAGGCGATCCAGATGGGCACGCGCTTCGTCAGCTCTGCCGAGAGCCCCGTGCACGCCAACTACAAGGCCGCGATCACCGGGGCCAAGGAGACCGGCACCTGGGTGCTGAACAAGAAGGCCAGCCCCTGCATCCGAACGATCAAGTCCGAACTGACCAAGGAAATCCACGACGCGGGCGTCATGCCGCCCGACGTGTTGCGGAACATCCTCGACGTCTATTTCGGTGGTGACATGGAAGCCGCGCCAGCCTTGGCCGGCCAGACGGTCGGCCTGATCGACGCAGTCAAACCCGTTCAGGAGATCGTCGACGAGACCGTCGCCCAATTCCACGCCATTTGCGGGCGCCTCGGCGCCCTGGCCGCAGCGCGCGGCTTCTAGAGGATATTCGACATGCAGAACCTGTTCTCGCTCGAAGGCCGCGTGGCGGTGGTGACCGGCGGCTCGCGCGGCATCGGCGCCATGATCGTCAAGGGCTTCCTGACCTACGGCGCCAAGCGCGTCTACATCACCGCCCGCAAGGCCGCCGCCTGTGACGCGGCCGCCGAGGCGCTCAGCGAGTTTGGCGAGTGCGTCTCGCTGCCGGGCGACATCTCGACGATGGAGGGGATCCAGGGCCTAGCCGACCGGATCAAGGAGCGCGAGGACAAGCTCGACATCCTGGTCAATAACGCCGGCGCGGCCTGGGGCGCGGCGTTCGACGAGTTCCCGGAGGCCGGCTGGGACAAGACCGTCGACCTGAACATGAAGACGCCGTTCTTCCTGACCCAGGCGCTGATCGATCCGCTCCGCGCCGCGGCCAAGGACCGGGTGGCCAAGGTGATCAACATCGCGTCGATCGACGGCCAGTCGGTGACCAAGGACGAGACCTACCCTTACGGCGCCTCGAAGGCGGGCCTGTTGCACATGACCAAGCGCATGGCCCTGCGCCTGGCCGCCGATAACATCGCCGTCAGCTGCATCGCGCCCGGCGCCTTCGCCTCGGACATGAACAAGGTCGCTCGTGACCACGCCGACGCGGTCGCCAAGATGATCCCGGCGGGGCGCATCGGCGAGGAGGAGGACATGGCCGGCGCGGCCATCTACCTGGCGTCGCGGGCGGGGGACTATGTGATGGGCGGCGCGGTCACCGTGGACGGCGGGGTCAGCTTCGCGCGCTAACCCAGCTCCTCGATATCCGCCGGCTCGGCGTCGCTGAGAGGCAGGTCGCAGGCGTCCTTCGCGTCGCCGCGCATCGCCGGCGGGCGAGCGCCGCGCTCCCGAGCCGACATCAGCGACCAGCCGCCGGGTTTCAGGATCTCCAGCGGCGAGAAACGGGCCTTGTAAGCCATCTTCTCGCTGCCGGGCACCCAATAGCCAAGATAGACATAGGGCAGGCCGCTCTGCTGGGCCTGGACGATATGGTCCAGGATGATGAAGGAGCCCAAGCTACGGCGGGTCTCGTCCGGCTTGTAGAAGCTGTAGACCAGGGAGAGGCCGTCAGCGAGCACGTCGACCAGCACGCAAGCGACCAGATCGCCGGGGCCGCGATCGACGGACTTGCGCCGATACTCGATCAGATGGGTGCGGACGGCGGTGTCCTCGACCATCGCCACATAGTCGGGCCAGGTCATTTCGGCCATGCCCCCGTCTGCATGCCGCGTGAGCAGATATCGGCGCAGCAGCTCGAACTGCTCCAGCGTCGCTTCGGCCTCGACGAGATGGCGCTCGAGATCGTCGTTGCGGTTCAGGACCTTTCGTTCAGACCGCGAGAGCACGTATTCGCCGGCCGGCGCCCGGGCGGACTGGCACGCGCGGCAGGTCTCACAGGCGGGGCGATAGGCGATGTTCTGGGAGCGGCGGAAGCCGACCTGGGTCAGGCTGTCATTGACGGTCGGCCCGTCGGACAGCGGCAGGTGGGCGAACACCTTCCGCTCCTCGCGGCCAGGCAGGTAGGGGCAAGGCGTGGGCGCGGTCAGGAAGAACCGAAGCTGTCGCGTCGGAAAATGCTGCGTCACGGAAGCCCGGTCCCCTCTAGCTTGAAAGCGCCCTCATCGCGATTAGGGGGTATCGCGTCTGGTTGCGCAAGCGTCACAGCGCCCGCGCGCGGCGAACGGTCACAGACCGTCGGGCAGAACCGGCTTTTCGCGCAGAAGCACGATCGAGATACGACGGTTTCCGGCCAGGGTCGGATCGTCGGCATAGAGCGGTTCGGAATTGGCCTTGCCCGACACCTGGTAGATGCGGTCATTGTCGACCCCTGCGGCGCTGAGGATCTGACGCGAGGAGTCGGCGCGCGCGGCCGACAGTGACCAGTCGCCGTCCTGCCTTTTGCCGTAGGCGCTGGCGCTGGTGTGACCCGAGATCGTCACGCGGTTGGGCAGCTGGTTGATCACCTTCGCGACGGCGCGGAGCAGAATTCGCGCCCTGTCGTTCGGGACCTTCGAGTTCTCCTGGAACATCGAACGGCCTTCCTGGTCGACCAGCTGGATGCGAAGCCCTTCCGGCGTCTGGTCGATCAGGATCTGCTTCGACAGCTCCGCCAGTTCCGGCATGTCCTGCAACGACTGGCGCAGCGATTGGGCGGCCGAGGCGAAGCTGTCCTGTTCCTTCTTGGCCAGGGCGTCGCGGAGCGCCTGCTCGCTGGCCGAGGACAGGTTGGCGGTGTCGGTCGATTGGCCGTCCTTCTCGACGTTGTCGGGCACCTCGGGCGCCATCTGCTGGATGGCCGACATCTTGCCATCCGACTTGGCGCCGTCGTCACCGAGCGAGGTCCCACCCAGGATCCCGCCCGCGCCGCTGGTGGTGGACGAGATCGAGGCCGGCGCGAAATAGTCGGCGATGCCTTGCTTCTGCTCCGGGCTGGTCGTGTTCAGCAGCCACATCAGCAGGAAGAAGGCCATCATCGCGGTCACGAAGTCGGCATAGGCCACCTTCCAGGCGCCGCCGTGGTGGCCATGGCCCGAGACCTTCTTCACCTTCTTGATGAGGATCGGTTGCTCGCTGCTGACCGCCATCGTGCTTAAGCCTGTTTAACCCAACGACCGCAACCTGACCGAGGCGCGTTAAGATGGGGTTGAAGAAGCGGGGGCAGCCCGCGTAATTCGGGGGCTAACACTAGGAGTTCGCGATGAAGACGGCGTTTATCGGCCTTGGCGTCATGGGCTTTCCGATGGCGGGGCATCTCAAGTCCGCCGGCCACGAGGTCGCCGTCTATAACCGCAGCCCCGACAAAGCGCGTCGTTGGGCGGAAAAGCATGGCGGTTCCGCCTTCGCCAAGATCGCCGAGGCGGTCTCCGGCGCCGAAGTCGTGCTGCTGTGCGTCGGCAATGACGACGATGTTCGCGACGTCGTGGCGCAGGCCTTGCCGGCCATGGCCGAGGGCGGGGTGATCGTGGACCACACCACCACCTCCGCCAAGGTCGCGCGCGAGATGGCGGCCCTGGCGGCGGCCAGTGGTCTAAGCTTCGTCGACGCCCCGGTCTCGGGCGGTCAGGCGGGCGCCGAGAACGGTCAGCTGACCATCATGGCGGGCGGCGACCAAGCGGCCTACGACCGCGTTCTGCCGGTGATCGAGGTCTACGCCAAGGCCGTCCGCCGCATGGGCGAGGTGGGCGCTGGCCAGCTGACCAAGATGTGCAACCAGATCGCCATCGCCGGCGTCGTCCAGGGCGTCGCCGAGGCGCTGCACTTCGCCAAGCGCGCCGGTCTGCCGACGGACGACGTGCTGGCGGCGATCTCCAAGGGCTCGGCCCAGTCCTGGCAGATGGAGAACCGCTGGGCGACCATGGCGCGCGGCGAGTTCGAGTTCGGCTTCGCCGTCGACTGGATGCGCAAGGACCTGGGCATCGCGCTGGACGAGGCCCGCGCCAACGGCGCCACGCTGCCGGGCGCGGCCCTGATCGACCAGTTCTACGCCGAGGTTCAGGCCATGGGCGGCGCCCGCTGGGACACGTCGAGCCTCGTGGCGCGGCTGGAAAAGTAGACCGCTACCGAAGCAGGACGTCGGCCAGTTCGCCGGCGTCCCATGCGGGTCGAGGGGCGACGAGGATCGGGGCCTGTCGCTCGAAGACCCGGATCATCTCCACGGTTTGGTTCAGGTCCGGCGCATCGAGGCTCTCACTGATCACGAGGGCCGCCACCGCCAGACCCCGCGCCCGCAGCACTTCCAGCGCGGTCAGCAGATGGCTGGCCGTGCCGAGATAGCTTCCCGCGACCAGCAGGACGGGCAGGCCCAGCGCTACCATCAGATCCAGGTTCGTCGCATCGTCGGTCATCGGCGACATCACGCCGCCAGCCCCCTCGACGAGGACGAGATCGGCGTCCCGCGCGTCCAGCCAGGTCCTGCAGTCGCCGATCAGGTCGTGTATCCTCAGCACATCGCCCTCCAGCCGCGCGGCGAGGTTCGGAGCCAGCGGGGCGCGGTAGCGGCGCGGCGAGACGTCCGCCCAAGCGTTTGGTCTCCCCAGGGCGACGGCTAGACGCGCAGGATCGCTCGAATCCGGCGCATCGGGATCAAAGCCGCTGACCACGGGCTTGAAGGCGTCCACGCTCAGCCCCCGCTTTCGCGCCGCCTCCAGTAACGCGCAGCCGATGTGGGTCTTGCCAAGATCTGTGCCCGTCCCGGCGACGAAGAACGCTCTCATGCGGCTCGCCCTCGCAGAGCGGCGATAGCGTCGGCCAGGCGGATCACGTCTGCGTCCTCATGGGCCGCGTTGAAAGCAACCCGAAGCCGCGCCGTGCTCTCTGGCACCGTCGGGGGGCGTATGGCGACCACCAGGAAGCCTTGCGCTTCCAGGGCAGTCGACGCGGAGAGGGCGGCCTCGGCGCTTCCGAGCACCACCGGCACGATGGGGCTCTCGGCTTCTGGTAAGCCTAGCTTTTTCGTGAACAGCCGCGCCTTTGCGAGCGGTCGAGCGGTGAGCGCCGGCTGGGTCTCGATAAGGTCCAGCGCCGCAAGGGCGGCGGCGGCCGAGGCGGGAGGAAGGCCAGTGGCGTAGACGAGCGTGCGGGCGCGGGTCTTCAGCAGGTCGACAACCGCCTGGGAGCCGCACAGATAGCCACCATAGGAGCCAAGCGCCTTGGATAGGGTGCCCATCTGAAGCGGGATCTGGGCGCCAGGGAACAAGGCGGCCGAGCCGCGCCCTTCGGCCAGCACGCCCACACCGTGCGCATCGTCGCTGAGCAGCCACGCGTCGTGGCGCGCGCAGAGGTCGGAGAGCCGATCCAACGGCGCGATATCGCCGTCCATCGAGAACACGCCGTCCGTGGCGACCAGGGCGTGGCGGGCGAGGGGGCGTTCGGCGTTCAGCAGACGCTCCAGGTCGGCGACATCGTTGTGGGCGAACTTGACGATCTTGGCGCCCGAAAGCTGCGCGCCCGCCCAGATGCAAGCGTGGGCCAGGGCGTCGACCAGTACGACGTCGCCAGGCCCAGTCAGGGTCGGGATCACGCCGGTGTTGGCGAGGTAGCCCGAACCGAACACGCAGGCCGCCTCGGTCCCCTTCAGCCGCGCCAGTCGCTTTTCGAGGTCACCCAGAAGCGGATGGTCGCCTGTCACCAGCCGCGAGGCCGCCGCGCCCGCGCCGTAGTTCAGCGCCGCTTCGGCCGCCGCCGCGCGCACCTGCGGATGCTGCGACAGGCCTAGGTAGTCGTTGCACGAGAACGAGATCAGCCGCCGTCCGGCGCGCTCGACCACGGCGCCATCATGGCGTCGCGTGGGCTTGAGCCACCGCCGCAGGCTCTTGGCTTCCAGGGTCGCCAGCTTCTCGCCGGCGAAGGCGTCGAGGCTCTGCATGTCGTTTCCCGTTTGCCGTGGCTGGTGGGCGGGAATAGGCAAGGCGCCCCGAGTCCGCAAACGGAAAGCGTCATGACCGATCCCCACTGGCTGACCGCCGGCGCGCCGCATGTCTGGCGTCCTTACTGCCAGATGAAGACGGCGCGCCCGCCGCTGCCGGTCGTGGCCACGCGCGGGTCGCGCCTAGTGCTGTCGGACGGTCGCGAGCTGGTCGACGGCTTGGCTTCGTGGTGGACCGCCTGCCACGGTTACAATCATCCGCATATCGCCGAAGCCATGCGCGACCAGATCGAGCAGATGCCGCACGTCATGTTCGGCGGTCTCGCGCACGAGCCGGCTTACCGACTGGCCAGGCGCCTAGCGCAGATGCTGCCTGGCGACTTGAGCCACGTCTTTTTCGCCGAAAGCGGCTCGGTCTCCGTCGAGATCGCCATGAAGATGGCGCTGCAGTTCCACATCAATCGGGGCGTGGCGGGACGCACGAAATTCCTGGCCTTCCGGGGCGGCTATCACGGCGACACCCTGGTGACCATGACGGTCTGCGACCCGGAGGAGGGGATGCACAGCCTGTTCGCGGGCGTGATGCCGGCCCAGGTCATCGCCGATCTCCCGCGCGACGCGGAGAGCGAGGCGGCGCTGGACACGCTGCTGGCGGCGCGCGGGGCGGAGATTGCGGCGATCCTTGTTGAGCCTCTAGTGCAGGGCGCGGGCGGAATGTTGCTGCATCCGCCGCAGGTCCTGCGGACCCTTCGCCGGCTCGCCGACAAGCACGGCGTTCTGCTGATCTTCGACGAGATCTTCACCGGCTTTGGGCGCACGGGGACCTTGTTCGCCATGCAGGCCGCCGGGATCGAGCCGGATATCGTGACGCTGTCGAAAGCTCTGACCGGCGGGACGCTGCCCCTTTCGGCGGCCGTGGCCTCGCGCAAGGTCTTCGAGGCCTTCTGGTCCGACGACGCAAGCGCCGCGCTGATGCACGGCCCGACCTACATGGCCAATCCGCTGGCCTGCGCCGCGGCCAACGCCTCGCTCGACCTGTTCGAGGACGGAGCTTGGGCGGGCAACGTCGACCGGGTCGGCGCCGCACTCGCCGAAGGTCTCGAGCCCTGCCGGGAAGGCAAGGGTGTCGTCGATATCCGCACCCTGGGCGCGATCGGCGTCGTCGAGTTCGACGCGCCGGTGGCCGTCGGCGAGCTTTGCGCGCGCTTTGCTGAACTGGGCGTCTGGATCCGGCCCATGGGCAAGGTGATCTATCTGACGCCGGCCTTCACGACACCGAATGAGGACCTCGCCCGGCTGACATCCGCCGTCCGCACGGTGGTCGGCGTCGCCTGACCCGCGATTGACCCGCGGCGGCGGGTCTGGTCCAAGCGAGCCATGTCCGCCAAGTCCTCGCCCCTGACCGGTCTGGAATATCTCGCCATCCTGGCGATCATCCTGACCTGGGGGCTCAACAATGTCGCTGCGAAGGTGGCGACGTTGTACCTGCCGCCGATGCTGATGGGCGGCTTGCGGTTCCTGGTGGCCCTGGCGTTCCTGTTTCCGTTCATCCGCCCCCCGTTCCCGGAGCCGCGCAAGATCCTGACGATCGTCCTGCTGACCGGGCCGATCCATTTCGGGATCATCTATGTCGCCTTCAGCATGGCCAAGGCGCTGAGCCCGCTGGTGGTGGCGAGCCAACTGTGGATTCCCTTCACCGCGATCTTCGCCTGGCGGATGCTGGGCGAGAGCATGCGCCCTCCCGCCGTGACCGGTCTGGTGATCGCCTTCGTCGGCGTGGCCTGGATGAGTCTTGATCCGCACGCCACGGGCGATCTCCCCGCTATCGCCCTGATCGTCGTCGCCGGCGCCTGCTGGGCGGTGGCGACGGTGCTGGTGCGCAAGACGCCAGGGATCAAGCCCCTGAAAATGCAAGGCATGACGGCCCTGGTGGCCGCGCCCGTGCTGCTGGCGCTGTCGTTCGTCTTCGAGACGGGCCAGATCGAGAAGGTCAAGGCCGCGCCGACCATCGCCTGGGCGGCGGTGCTGTTCGCGGCGGTGGTCTCGACGGTCGGGGCCAGCGCGTTGCTGTTCTGGCTGGTGCAGCGGCGCGAGGCTGGGCGGGTGACGCCCTACTTCCTCCTGACGCCGCTGGTCTCTTGCAGTCTCGGCATCCTGTTTCTGGGCGACAAGCTGACGTCCCAGCTGCTGATCGGCGGCGGGGCGACGATGGTGGGGGTCGCCCTGGTCGCCATGACCGAGAAGCGGATCAAGCCGGAAGAGGCGATCGCCGAAGCCGCCTAGCCCTTCGGTGGCGGGCAGCGATCGGCGGTTTCGCGCCGGAGCAGGGCGGGCGTCGCTCTGATCTCGGTCTGATCACCGTCGTAGGTCCCTGTGGTGATGCCGCCCCTCACCGCCAAGGGTTCGTTCGGGCGGACGCGGACCAGGAACAGCCCGGCGATATCCTGCATGTCGTCGAGGCTGACATAGGCCGCGCCGACCGTGGCCTGACCCTTCAGTTCAGTGACGCCTTCGCCGGCGCCGGTGGCGTTGATCGTCCAGCCGGGGGGCACGTGGCAGACGGCCAGCACGTCGAGGCCGGAAACCTCGAGATCGAAAGCCTGCAGGTTCTGATTGGTGTTGGCTGGCCGCCAGGCCAGCGACACGAGCTCTGTTGGCTGAGCTGCCGGTTGCGGCGGCGCGGCCGGCGCGGCCTGGGATGTCGGAGGCGTGGGCGCCTCGGCCTTGCGATCGCCCTTCTGGCCATCGCAGGCGGCCGTCGCGGCCATCAGCAGGGCGAGGATCGACAGTCGCCAGATACGCATGGGGTGTCCCGCCGAGGGGTGAGTCTCGGCGGGAGCTAAGCGACTACTTGATCACGCCGCAAGCGGCGCGCGCGCCGGCGCCGCCGATCGGCTGGCTCTTGTGGTCGTCGGGGCTGGCGTGGACGACGATGGCCGAGCCGTCGGCGTCCAGCAGGGCCGGGCGGCCGCCGGCGCCCTTCAGAGACACCAGCGTCGAGTAGACCTCGGCCGTGGCGGAGCCGTCGGCGTTGGCGAAGATGTTCGGCAGGTCGCCGTTATCATTGGCGTCGGGGTTCAGCAGGCCGTGGACCGTCGTCGCGGCCGTGTGGACGTGGGCGCCGGCGGACTTGAAGTCGGGCGCGCCGCAGTCGCCCTTCTCGTGGAAGTGGATCGCGTGCCAGCCCGGCGTCAGGCCCTTCAGCTCCAGCTTCAGCAGCACGCCGTGCGGGGCCTCGGTGAGGCTGACGACGCCCAGATCCTTGCCGTCGCCGCCCTTGACCTGGGCGGTCGCGGCGGTCTGGGCCAGGGCCGGCGCGGCGGTGAGCAGGGCGGCCAAGCCGAGGGTCGTCGCGAGGGTGAGGCTGCGCATGACGGGGTTTCCTTCTGAACAAGCGGGGACTGGGGACGAAGCGGCCGGAAAGGTGGCGCCGAGCCCATTGGAATGCTAACAGTTTTCGACAGTTCCGTGTCCGATTCTGACGGCGAAAAATCCCCTTGAGCGACGAACACACCACCATCCCCGCCGACGGTTCCCGCGGGGATATCGCCCCGATCAACATCGAGGACGAACTCCGCCGCTCCTACCTCGACTACGCCATGAGCGTGATCGTCAGCCGCGCCCTGCCGGACGCGCGCGACGGTCTCAAGCCCGTGCACCGTCGGGTGCTGTTCTCGATGCACGAACAGGGGCAGACCCCGGACCGTCCGTACGTCAAGTCGGCCCGCGTGGTCGGTGACGTGATGGGTAAGTACCACCCGCACGGCGACGCCTCGATCTACTTCACCCTGGTCCGCATGACCCAGTCGTTCTCGATGGGTCTGGTGCTCATCGACGGCCAGGGCAACTTCGGCTCGGTCGATGGGGACATGCCCGCGGCCATGCGCTACACCGAGTGCCGGATGGCCCCGCCGGCCATGGCGCTGCTGGCCGACCTGGACAAGGACACGGTCGACTTCGCCGACAACTACGACGGCAAGGAGCAGGAACCGACCGTCCTGCCGTCGCGGATTCCGAACCTGCTGGTTAATGGCGCGGGCGGCATCGCCGTCGGCATGGCCACGAATATCCCGCCGCACAATCTCGGCGAAATCATCGACGCCTGCCTTCTGCTGATCGACGAGCCCGATTGCACGACCGATCAGTTGCTCGATCTGGTGCCCGGTCCCGACTTCCCGACAGGCGGTGAGATCATCGGGCGCGCGCCGCCGCGTCAGGCGCTGCTGACCGGCCGCGGCTCGGTGGTCATGCGCGGCGTCGCCAGCGTCGAAGAGCTCCGCGCCGGCCGCGAGGCCATCATCATCACCGAGATCCCGTATCAGGTGAACAAGGCCAACCTGGTCGAGCATATCGCCGAGCTGGTTCGCGAGAAGCGGATCGAAGGCGTCGCCGACATCCGCGACGAGTCCAATCGCGACGGCATGCGCATCGTCGTCGAGCTGAAGCGGGACGCTTCGGGCGAGGTGATCCTGAACCAGCTGTACCGCTTCACGGCGCTGCAGACCTCGTTCGGCGTCAACATGCTGGCCCTGAACCGCGGCCGGCCCGAGCAGATGGGCCTGCACCAGCTGCTGCAGCTGTTCGTCGAGTTCCGCGAGGAAGTCGTCGTCCGCCGCACCAAGTTCGAACTCGGCAAGGCCCGGGACCGCGGCCACGTGCTGGTCGGCCTGACCATCGCCGTCGCCAATATCGACGAGTTCATCCACATCATCCGCTCGTCGAAGGACCCGACCGAGGCCCGCGAGCGCCTGGTGGCCAAATCCTGGCCGGCCGGCGACATGCTGCCGCTGGTCGAGCTGATCGCCGACCCGCGCACCATCCAGGAAGACGGCGGACTGATCCGCCTCACCGACGAGCAGGCCCGCGCCATTCTCGCCTTGACCCTGTCGCGTCTGACGGGCCTGGGCCGCGAGGAAATCGGCAACGAGGCTGAAGCCCTGGCCGACGCCATCCGCGGCTATCTGGAGCTGCTCTCCGACCGCGCCAACATCATGGCGGTGGTGCGCCAGGAGCTGGTCGAGGTTCGCGAGAAGTTCGCTGTTCCGCGCCGTAGCCAGATCGTCGACGGCGACGCCGACGTCGAGGACGAGGACCTGATCGTCCGTGAGGACATGGTGATCACCGTCACCATGGGCGGCTATGTCAAGCGCACGCCGCTGGCCAACTACCGCACCCAGCACCGGGGCGGGAAGGGCAAGTCGGGCATGGCGACCAAGAACGAGGACGCCGTCACCCGGGTGTTCTCGGCCTCAACCCACGCGCCGCTGCTGTTCTTCACGTCGGGCGGCAAGGTCTACAAGATGAAGGTGTGGCGCCTGCCGCTGGGCGTCGCGAATTCGCGCGGCAAGGCGTTCGTCAACCTGCTGCCGATCGAGTCCGGAGAGACTATCACCTCGATCCTGGCCCTGCCCGAGGACGAGGCGACCTGGAGCGGCCTGGACGTGATGTTCGCCACCCGCTCGGGCAGCGTCCGTCGCAACAAGCTGAGCGACTTCGTGGACGTCCGCCGCAATGGCAAGATTGCCATGAAGCTCGACGAGGGCGATGGCATTGTCGGCGTCGCGGTCTGCAACGCCGACCAGGACGTGCTGCTGACCACCGCCGCCGGCCGCTGCATCCGCTTCTCGGTCGACGAGGTGCGGGTGTTCGCCAGCCGCGACTCCACCGGCGTGCGCGGCGTGCGCCTAGCCGAGGGCGACGAAGTCATCTCGATGGCCGTGCTCCGCAGCGTCGACGCGACGCCCGCCGAGCGCGCGGCCTACCTCAAGCACCAGCGCGCCATGCTGCGCGCCGCCGGGGAAGAGGGAGATGATACGCCCGTCGCCGCTGAGGAGGGCGAAGAGGAAGGTGACGAAACCACCCTGTCGCCCGAACGCATCGCCGAATTGGGCGCGGCCGAGGAAATCCTGCTGACCGTGTCGTCGGAAGGCTTCGGCAAGCGCACCAGCGCCTATGATTTCCGTCGCACGGGCCGCGGCGGCCAGGGCCTGGCGGCTCAGGATTTGAGCAAGCGCGGGGGCCGTCTTGTGGGCTCTTTCCCGGTCGACGAGAGCGATCAGATCCTGCTGGTCACCGACGCCGGACAGCTGATCCGCGTGCCGGTTTCGCAAATTCGTGTTGCAGCGCGGAATACTCAGGGCGTAACCATCTTCCGCACCGCGCAGGACGAGCACGTCGTCAGCGTCGAGCGTCTCGCCGATTCCGGCGGCGACGATAACCAGGGCGAGGACAGCGGGGCGGACGAGACTCCGTAACCCTCGATCCGTAGCGTAGGGGGTTGCATGCGGGTTGGGCTTTATCCCGGAACGTTCGATCCGGTCACCAACGGTCACCTCGATATCATCGGGCGGGCCGTCAAGCTGGTCGACAAGCTGGTGATCGGCGTCGCCGTCAATATCGGCAAGGGGCCGCTGTTCTCGCTGGAGGAACGCGTCGCCATTCTCGAGCGCGAGACAGCTCACCTGACCAAGATCGCCGAGATCGAGGTGCGGCCGTTCGAAAGCTTGCTGATGCACTTCGCGCGGGACGTGAACGCCCAGATGATCGTGCGCGGCCTGCGCGCCGTCGCTGACTTCGAATACGAATTCCAGATGACGGCGATGAACCAGCAGCTGGACCGTGAGATCGAGACCGTCTTCCTGATGGCGGATCCGCGCCACCAGGCGATCGCTTCGCGGCTGGTCAAGGAGATCGCCACCCTGGGCGGCGATATCTCCAAGTTCGTTCCGACCGGCGTCGCCCAACAGCTGCTGTCCAAGGTGGGACGCGGCTGAGCACGCAGGACGGGAAGGCCGCCGAACGCGACGGCTTCCCGTTCCGGACGTTCCGACTATCGCGGCGTGCTTTGCCCGGCGCTGGTCGACGGTGACGATGACCCTGAGGTCGTGGCGCCCGGCGTGGTTCCGGTCGAGCGGTCCTGCGTGCTGTTCGAGCCCGGGGCTCCGGTTCCGGGTGAAGCGCTTCCGTTGGCGCCGGCGGCGGTCCCCGCGGCCCCATTCGCTGGCGTTCCGCTTGCGTCGACATTGCCGGGCGTCGTCATGTCCGGGCGGTGGGCGTCTGGCCAGCCTCGGTCGCGGCGGCTGGCGCTTGATTTTCGTCGCGCCGCGAGCAGCCGCCCAGCGCCGTAGGGGTGGCGAGGCTGATCACGGACAAGCCGATCGTAAGGGCGTGTCGGGTCATGGATGTCTCCTTCTCGTGTGGATGGACGCCCTGGACCAACGGCGGCGAGAGGCGGTTCGCTGCGCGACACACGCAAAGGACATTCTGCGAGATGCGGATTGGCTCTTCCGCTTCGCCCCGAAGCGGCCGGAATCCTGAGGTTCAAGGTTCGCCGCACTTGTCGGGGAGGCCGTGTCGTTCTACGCCGGCCGTGATCTATTCTGTTCGGGGTAATCGATGAAGTTCGCCATGACCGCCGCCGCCCTGGCGCTTGCCGCAC
>NZ_QFQZ01000155.1 GCF_003243465.1 Caulobacter segnis | reverse complement strand
CCTAAATCTCAAGCCCAGACGAGGCCAACCCTCCACTAAATCCGCAGCCCGGCTGTCCCAAAACTTCTGACGACGGACAATTTCCAAGGCGAAGACGCTTGGCGGCCCCGTCGAGCATGTCCACCAGGACAAACGTGGCTTCATCAGGATCGTTCGGGATGAGGTCGCCTGCGACCTGAGCCGCCACCATCCGCTCGCGCAAAGGTCCCAGGGCCATGGTTTCCCACCGCTTCCACTTTGGCTTCATCTCGGCGGAAAACTGTCCCTCGGTGCGCTGGATCAAGCTGACCAGGCGACCGCTGTCGGGTGAAATGGTGTAGTCGAAGAAGCGTCGGGCGACCGTCTTCAAATCGTCGAGCGGGCGCGAGGCCCCACCGGTCGGAGCCTGTATCGACTCGCCGAGCGCCCGGAGTTGCTGCTCGATCACCGCGTCCAGCAATGCGGCCTTGCTGGGAAAACGCCGGTAGATCGTATGTTTCGTGACGCCGATGCTGGCGGCGATCTCGTCCATTGAGGCCTCGGCCACGCCCTTGTCGAAGAAGGCGGCCCGCGCACCGACGAGGATGGCCTCGTCGAGCGCAGTGGCCTCGGCCTTGGTCGGCCGGCCCGCGTTTCGGCGTCGTTCCGCGATCGTGTCCATGGCGTCTGCCTACCACGGCGGGGCCCTTCGGACCGAAAATTAAATGCACCACTCAGTTGCTTTATCAGCGCTGAGGCGTAATAGCACGCATGAGTGTCTTTTTGGGGTTCGAAGGGCTCGGGGTGCAGAGAAGCCGCGCACAAAACGTCGGGAAGGGCGCAGGTCTCCCCGTCAGGCACTGGATGCTGCTGGCGCTTGTTTGCCTGGGTGTAGCCAAATCCGACCTTGTCTGGGCGCAAGAGACGTCCGCCTCCGACCCGTTCGAAAAGGCCAATCGCGCTTCCTTCAAGTTCAGCATGGGCCTGGATCACGTGATCCTGGCGCCCATCGCCCACGGCTACATGGCCGTCACGCCGCACGGGGTGCGCGATCATGTCAGCGCGGTCGTCTACAATCTCGGCGAGCCGAACACGGTCATCAACCTGGTGCTGCAGGGCAAGCCCAAGCGCGCCATGCGTTCGACCACGCGCTTCATCGTCAACTCGACGGTCGGCGTGCTGGGCCTGTTCGACGTGGCCGCCAAGATGAACCTGCCGCGCCGCGACGCCGATTTCGGCCAGACCTTCGGCGTCTGGGGCGCCAAGCCCGGCGCTTATCTCTACGTGCCGCTGATGGGCCCGCTGAACGTTCGCGACGGCGTCGGCCGCGCCCTGGATATCGTCACCGATCCCGTCTCGCTCTATGTCGGCGGGCTGGACACCGACTTCGGCAAGGCCCGCACGGGCGTCACGATCGTCGACCTGCGCGCGGCGACCGACCCGGCCTTCCAGGCCCTGAAGGACGCTTCGGACCCCTATGTCACCACCCGCTCGGCCTATACCCAGTACCGCGAGGCGTCCGTCCGCGAGGCGGCGGGCGAGGCCGAGGTTCTCCCCGATTTCGACGCGCCGCCCCCGGAAGCCCCGCCGCCAGCACCCAAACCATGACCGGTAAGACCATGCAGAGCACCTTCTCCACCCGGCGCCCCACCCGGCGCGGCGCCAACGCCGCGCTTTTGGCTTTCTTCGGCGCCGCTGCGATGGCCGTCCCGGCCCTGGCCCAGAGCGCCCGCGATCCCGGCGCCGAGGCCTTCGTCCAGACCAAGGCCGAGCGCGTGATCGCCGTGCTAGCCGACAAGAAGCAGTCCGAAGCCCAGAAGAAGCAGGTCTTCCGCCAGGCCGTGGACGAGCTGGCCGACGTGCCGAAGATCACCAACTTCGTGCTGGGCAAGTACGCCCGCACCATCACGCCGGACCAGCGGGCGCGCTTCACCCCGGTGTTCCGCGCCTACGCCGAGAACGTCTACCAGTCGCGCATCGACGACTATCGCGGCGAGCAGCTGAAGGTGACCGGTTCGGTCGTGCGCAAGCCGGGCGACGTGATCGTCAACACCACCATCTCCGGCGGCCAGATCACCCAGCCCCTGCCGGTCTCGTGGCGCGTGCTCGGCAACGGCCAGACCTGGAAGGTGGTCGACGTCCAGTTCAAAGGCATCTGGCTGGCCATCACCCAGCAGCAGGACTTCGTCTCGACGATCGACAACGCCGGCGGCAACATCGACGTGCTGATCAA
>NZ_QFQZ01000088.1 GCF_003243465.1 Caulobacter segnis | reverse complement strand
CTGAAGATCGCCAAGGAGCCGATCTCGCTGGAAACCCCGATCGGCGACGAGGAAGACAGCCACCTGGGCGACTTCATCGAGGACAAGAACGCCGTCCTGCCGATCGACGCGGCGATCCAGTCGAACCTGCGGGAAACCACCACCCGCGTGCTGGCCTCGCTGACCCCGCGTGAAGAGCGCGTGCTGCGCATGCGCTTCGGCATCGGCATGAACACCGACCACACGCTGGAAGAAGTCGGCCAGCAGTTTTCGGTGACCCGCGAACGCATCCGCCAGATCGAGGCCAAGGCCCTGCGCAAGCTCAAGCACCCGTCGCGGTCGCGCAAGCTGCGCAGCTTCCTGGACAGCTAGGACACGGCGAGGGCGGCTCTCACGAGCCGCCCTTCTTGTTTGGGCTGATGACCTAGCGCGCCGGCGGCGCCACGATCAGGCCGACGATGCGCCGCACCAGCGGCAGCACCAGCAGCAGGGTGGGAAAGGCTACCAGCCACGACAGGCCCCAGGCCGACATCCAGGTGGCCCCGAGCCCGGGCGACAGGCCCACCGACCGCAAGGTCGAGATGCCCGACACCACGAAGGTCATGATCACCGACAGCACCAGAGGCATGACGACGGCCGCGTAGCGGGCGGGCAGGCGCTGGAACGTGATGATCGAGGGATGAGATTGCATCGAAAGTCTCACTGACGAGGTCCGGCCATTTCGCATCCACCGGAGGAGCTCCGGCTGTCCGGCCGGAACCGGAGGGGATGCGTTGCCTGACGTGAGACGCTTACGGTCGCGGGCGCGACAAGACCTCTCTATCCTCTTTGCGAATAAATCTCAAGTGGGTCGATTGCCGCGCTCCTCGGCGCGTTCCTGCAGCCGGTCGGCCTCGCGGTCCAGGTCGTCGGCCTTGCTCGGCAGGCTGCGGGACAGGGCCTTCAGCTCCTCGTCGGTCACCGTCTGGCCGCGGGCGCGGTTGTCGGCGATCTGCTTGGCGCGGTAGGCCGGATCGCGCAGGCGGGCGGCTTCCTCGCGCATCTGGCGGGCGCCGACGCGCATCTGCTCGGCGCCCCTGGCCATGTCGATGTGGGCCTGCCTGATCGCCACCTCCCTGGTCCGCTCGGCGTTCTTGCGCGCCTCGTCGCTGATGCGGCGGGCTTCGTCGGCCGAGAGCCGCGCCTGTTCGGCGTAGACGCGCGCCTGGGCGCGAGCCTGGGCGGCGGCCGCTTGCGCGGCGGCCTGGATCTCGTCGCGGTGCGCCTCGACCTGGCGGCGGATATCCTCGGCGTTGACGCGGGCGGCCTCGGCCTGGGCGCGGGCCCACCGGGCTTGAGCGCGAACCTGGGCGCGGTCCCAGTTCGCCTGGGCCATGTCATAGGCGTCGGCGGCGTCCGCAGCGGGCGGGGCTGGCGGCGCCGGCGGCGCTGCTGGGGCCGCAGGGGCGGCGGGCGCAGCCTCGGCGGCGGGGGCGGCTTCGGCCGGCGGCGCGGGCGGCAGGGGCGTGCTGGCGATCTTGGCCGGCGGGACCGGCGGCGTGGGCGGCGCGATCTGGCGGGTCACGGCGAAGGCGGCCAGCGGCGCGGCGACCAGCGCCAGGGCGCCGATGCAGAAGGCGACGGTCAGCGGGCGGCGGCGGGCGGGGGCGTCGGTCATGATGCTGGCGATCCTCGATTTCAGGGTCCGGCTGTCGGCGGCCATCGGCAGAGAGGCGACGGGCGCCAGCAGCGGGGCGGGGTGAGCGGCCAGGCGCACCAGGGTGCGGGCGTAAAGGGCGCGGTCGACGAAGCCGAGCGCGGCGGCGTCGGCGGCCTCCTCCGAGCGCTGGCGCAGCACCGCGTGCAGGCGCCAGACCAGCGGGTTGAACCAGAAGATCGCCAGCACGACCCGCGAGATCAGCAGGAAGATCCAGTCGTGACGGCGCAGGTGGGCCAGCTCGTGGGCCATGATCGCCGGGGCGGTATGGCGCTCGGCCAAGGTCGCGGGGTCGATCAGGATGGCGCCTGGCGCGACGCCCCAGCTCAAGGGGCCCGCGACGCGGTCTGAGCAGACGAGGTTGGGGCGGTCGGCCGGCGGCAGGTCGTCGATCGGCGCCAGCCAGGCCGGGCAGGTGACCGGATCGGCCTTGCGGGTCCAGCGGGTCAGGGTCTGGAGCCCCAGGGCCAGCCGGGCGCCGATCAGGGCCGCGCCCAGCAGCCACAGGCCGCCAAGGATCGCGCCGGGCGTGATCCAGGCCGGCGCCGACGCGGCGGGCAGGGATGTCGTCGCGACCAGGGCGCTCGGCAGGGCGACGGGGGCGGCCTCGATCGGCGGCAGCAGGGCCAGCTCGATCGGCGGCAGGGCGTTCATGATCACCGGCAGGGCCAGCAGCAGGCAGACCGTTCCGCGCAGGATGTCGACCCGCTCGACCGGGCGACGGGTCAGGTGACGCGACAGGGCCAGGCCTCCGCCCGCGACCAGGCTGGACTTGACCAGCAGCGAGATCAGCAGCGTCCAGGTCATTGCTTGTCCTCCCCAGCCTTCGTTTCGACGGCCTTGTCGATCATCGCCTCGAGGGCGGCGGCTTCCTGCGGCGTCAGCTTCTGCCCCAGGCCCAGCAGGGCGCTGGCGGCGCTGGCGGCCGAGCCGGCGAAGAAGGTGTCGATCAGCCGGCGCAGCGCGCCCACGGCGACCGTCTCGGTGGCCTGGGCCGGGCGATAGGCGACGCCGTGCGCGCCGGAAGCGCGCTCCACCAGCCCCTTGCTCTCCAGCCGGACCAGCAGGGTGCGGACCGCGGAGTCGCTCAAGGGATCGGCCAGGGCGGCGCGGACCTCGGCGGTCGTGCCGCTTTCCAGGCGGCACAGGGTCTCGAAAACCTCGCGCTCGCGTCGGGGCAGGGCGTCGATCATCGGCGGGCTCCGCTGAATCTGTGTCGCTACATGTGTAGCGCTACATGTGTAGCGAAGAAAGTGAACTCGCTGTAATGCGCCGCGCGCGTGGGAGCGACGGTCTGGCGGCCGCCGCTCCCGCCGGGCCTCAGGCGTGCTCCAGCGTGCGGGCCTGGGGCTGGTGGCTGTCGAGGGCGGCGTTGGGATTGGCCATCTCGGTGACCGCATTGGCGAAGCCCAGATACTCGGCCGCGAAGGCCAGCGGCAGCACCTCGACCAGCCAGGCGTTCTCGATCCAGACCTCGACCACGTGAAAGTGGCCGCCGCGGTCGCAGACAAAGGCGTCCCAGCCCTTGGCGGCGGCGCGGTCCAGCACGTCCTGCACGTCGATCGAGACGCTGAGCGCGAAGTGGGTGGGCGAGCGGCGCGCGGCGCCGTCGGCCTGGCGCTCGAACACCGCGCCGGGCTCGCCGTTCGGAACCATGACGCTGCCGGCCGGATAGATCTCGATGGCCGTGCCCATGCCGTCGGCCTTGAACACCATGAAGCTCCCCGGATTGGGGGGGAAGTCGACGACGACGCCGCCCATGATGTCGGCGAAGAATTGGGCCACGTCTTGAGGGTCGATGGCGCTGACGGACAGATGATGGATCATGATAAACCCCTAATGACTGGGCGCAGCGGGGCTCACGACGCGCGACGACTGTCGCGCGCCCGAGCTTGGGCTCGCCAATTGCTGTTTAAAAAACGACGTTACGCGTCGAGGTCGCGGGGTTTACGGGCGCTGACCTCAAGCCTCAACTTACAAGAGCTTCATGACCTGGAATTAACCTTGAGCGTCGCCGTCCCGCCGCTTGCGACGCGGCGCACAGGTTGATCCAGGACAATGCCCGCGCGGGGCGCCGACGGCTCTACGGCGGTCGTGGAGGCGTCCATGGACTTAGAAGCGTTGGGTGGATGGCCAGGCATCCTGGCTTTCCTGCTTGTTGCGAGTTGTATCGCCTTGATCTTCGGATTGGGGGCGCCAAGGTTCGGATCGTCGAAGACGGCGGGCGCGGCGACGAGCTTGCCGGACCGCGTCGGCCAGAGCTCCGATCGACGGCCCCCCGCCGCCGCCTTGGGCTTTGGCGAAATGGCTCGGGAAAGGCTGGAGCCCCTGCTCGGCAACCTGGTCGATCGCGCTCGCGCGCAGGGTAGCGAGGCGCGGCTCGAGCTTACGGGCGAGGGGCGGGCCTCGACCTACCGCCTGGAGATTCGTCGGCCCGACCACCCGGCCGGCCAGCCGCCGCCCTATATCGCGTTCTCCGCGGGAGAGGACGGGCTGGTGGAGGTGATCTACGGCGGCGTCTACCCGGGGCCGGTCGACCACAACCGGCATGACACTGAAATCGGTTGGCGCACGGTTCGCTGGGACCAGGTCGACCACCTGCTGGCGATCTTCGCGCACAAGGTCTTCGCGCGGTTCGACTAGCCGGTCACGGAGCGCGGATCGGGCCCGCGGACCCTAGAACCCGGCCGCTTTGCGGCGCAGGCCCAGCTCGTCCAGCTGGGCGGATTCGAAAGCGCCCTGCTTCTTGGCGGCCAGCACCTTGGCCTGTTCGGCGACGTGCTCGTACTTCTTGAGGTTCTCGAAGGCCTCGGACAGGGCGTCGCGCGCGCCGATCTCTTCTTCGTGGCACTGGTCGATCTGCAGCAGCATGTCGGCGCGGCGGCGCTTATGGCCTTCGCGATAGCCGATCATGTACCAGCCGGCCGCGGCGTCGCCCTCGGCGCGCTTGGCTTCCGCCTCGGCCTCGGCGTCCAGCATCGCCAGCCGCATCTCGGCGGCCATGCGCCGCTCGACGATCTCGGCGAGCCGCTTTTGCAGGGTCTCGACCTCGTGGGTGGAGATGCGGATCAGAGACGCGGCCCACTTGGTCATCAATACTCACTCTGCAGGATCTGGCCCAGCAAGCCGAAAGAGTCGTCGAGACTGGTTGCCTCTTCCTTATCCTGGCTGAGGAAAGCCTCGATCGCCGGGTTCAGGCGGATGGCGCGGTCGACCACCGGGTCGGCCCCGGCGCGATAGGCGCCGATGCGGATCAGCTCTTCCATGTTCGAATAGGCGGCCATCACCTGACGCGCGCCCTTGACGATGTCGCGCTCGTGCGGGTGCTGGCAGCCGGGCATGGTCCGGCTGATCGACTTCAGGACGTTGATCGCCGGGAAGCGGCCGCGCTCGGCGATGGCCCGCTCCATGACGATGTGGCCGTCCAGGATACCGCGGGTGGCGTCGGCGATCGGCTCGTTGTGGTCGTCGCCGTCGACGAGCACGGTGAAGAGGGCGGTGATCGGGGCGGCGGTGGTGCCGTCGGCGCGGATCGGGCCGGGCCCGGCGCGCTCCAAGAGCTTGGGCAGCTCGGTGAACACGGTCGGCGTATAGCCCTTGGTGGTCGGCGGCTCGCCGGCGGCCAGGCCGATCTCGCGCTGGGCCATGGCGAAGCGGGTCACCGAGTCCATCAGGCACAGGACTTCTTGATCCTGGTCGCGCAGATACTCGCTGACCGCCAGGGTCATGTAGGCGGCCTGGCGGCGGGTCAGGGCCGGTTCGTCCGAGGTGGCGACGACTACGACGGCGCGGCGCAGGCCTTCCTCGCCCAGGGTCTCCTCGACGAACTCGCGCACCTCGCGGCCCCGCTCGCCGATCAGGCCGACCACGACGGCGTCGCAGGTGGCTTCCTTGGCCAGCATCGACAGCAGCACCGACTTGCCGACGCCCGAGCCGGCGAAGATGCCCAGGCGCTGGCCGCGGCAGGTGGTGGTGAAGACGTTCATCGACCGCACGCCCAGGTCCAGGCGCTCGCCCACCCGGCCGCGCGCGTGGGCCGGCGGCGGCGGCGTCTTCAGCGGATAGGGAACCTCGCCCTGGGGCAGCGGGCCCAGGCCGTCGATCGGCTCGCCGAAGGCGTTGATGATGCGGCCCAGCCAGGCCTTGGTCGGGCGGACCACGGCGCCTTCGGGAACGATACGGATCTCCGCGCCCGGGGCCACGCCCTCGACGGGGCCGAAGGGCATCAGGAGGGCGCGGGTCTCGCGGAAGCCGACGACCTCGGCGGGCAGGGCGGTCTGGCCCAGCCGCTCGATCTCGACCCGGGCGCCGACCGCCAGGCGGGTGAGGCCGCCGCGCGCCTCGATCAGCAGGCCGTTCACGGCGGCCACCCGACCATAGACGGTCAGCGGGTCGATACGTTCGACGGCGGCGATGAGACTACGCAAGCTGGACCCCGAAACCCTACGGCGGCGCCGAGCTTGGCCATTGCCTCCGTGTCGCCACAGTCGGCCAACGTGGTTAACCAGGTATGAAATCTAGCGGGGGGCGCGACGTCTTGGGGTGCGACCAATTGGTCCGCGAAAGCGGCGGGTCGCTCTGAGCGCGCCGCGACCGTCCGAAAGGGGCGACAGGCGCGCTTCGAGCGCCGCGTCGCGGCGTCGCAGGCGGCGCGATCGCGGCGGCGAAAGTCTCGCGACAGAACGCCGCAAGAGCCGCTCCGCCAGCCTGTGCTACGAGCTTGGCCGGACGGTTCCTGTAGCGCGGGGACCCCTGTGACGGCCCCCCTTCACGGGCGCGGCGGCCTTGTTCCAGAGCGCCTCGAACGTCCGGGTGCGGCGCCTGCGACCAAAGCGCCAAAGCGTCGGGGGACGGCTTGCACCCGATTCGCAAATCAGATTAACCATTCGACCGACCAGAACATTCACCATTAACCAGTCTTAAATTAACTCTCCGGCAGGATGGCCGAAGGGTTTAACCGGCGGCGTTCCGCCAAGACGTCGAATTACGCCGAGAATGGCGTGGAGGGGCTCATGCGCGTACTGTTGATCGAGGATGACAGCGCGACCGCGCAGACGATCGAACTGATGCTGAAGTCTGAAGGCTTCAACGTCTATACGACCGATCTGGGCGAAGAAGGCGTGGATCTGGGCAAGATCTATGACTACGACCTGATCCTTCTGGACCTGAACCTCCCCGACATGAGCGGCATCGACGTTCTGCGCACCCTGCGGGTCGCGAAGATCAACACGCCGATCATGATCCTGTCGGGCTCGTCGGAGATCGACACCAAGGTCAAAACCTTCGCCGGCGGCGCCGACGACTACATGACCAAGCCCTTCCACAAGGACGAGATGATCGCCCGCATCCACGCGGTCGTCCGTCGTTCGAAGGGGCACGCCCAATCGGTCATCAAGACCGGCGACATCATCGTCAACCTCGACGCCAAGACCGTCGAAGTGAACGGCAACCGCGTGCATCTGACCGGCAAGGAATATCAGATGCTCGAGCTGCTCTCCCTGCGTAAGGGCACGACCCTGACCAAGGAAATGTTCCTGAACCACCTGTACGGCGGCATGGACGAGCCCGAGCTGAAGATCATCGACGTCTTCATCTGCAAGCTGCGCAAGAAGCTGGCCGCTTCGGCCCACGGCAAGCACCACATCGAAACCGTCTGGGGCCGGGGCTACGTCCTGCGCGACCCGAACGAGCAGATCAACGCCGCCTGATAGGGCCGCGATCCGGATCCGCAAGAGCGCCCGCCCGAAACGGCGGGCGTTTTTCTTTTGGGTTCGGCTCAGCTTGCGACTCGTCCGACTGCGTGACAAATCGACCGGTGCGCTGGATAGTCCTTGCCGCTGCGGGCGGGGGCGACCAAGGTCCGGCGCGGGCGCCGGGGGGCTTCCCGGCCGTGTTGCAAGACTTGCGCGGCGTCGACATCGACGGGGGCACGATGCAGGAATTCGATCCGCGACGCGGCGCTACGCGCTGGGCGCCGAGGCTGTTCACCGCCATCGCCGGTCTGGCCGCCCTGGGCCTGGGGCTCAAGCTGACCGCCGATGACGTCAAGGCCCCCGCCGACAAGGCGCCGCTGGATCCCGCCGCCCTGACCGCCCTGCAGCACGTCGCCTTCGCCGGCGCCGAGGCCCAGCCGGGCTTCGAGCGTCCCGAGAACGTCGCGGTCAAGGTCCGTCCGGGCGAGACCCTGCTGGGCGCCGTGCAGCGCGCCGGCGTGACGGCGGAGGACGCCCGCCAGGTCGTCGCGGTGCTGCAAGGCGCGATCGACACCGTCAACATCAAAGCCGGCATGGCCTTCGAGACCGCCATCGCCCAGCGGCGCGACCAGCGCGGTCCGGCGCGCCTGATCGGCCTGTCCATGCGCGCCAGCCCGTCCTCGACCCTGACCGTCTCGCGCACCTTCGACGGCGCCCTGCGCCTGCGCGAGCTGGAGGAGAAGGTCCGCGACGAGAAGAAGGTCGCGTGCGGCGAGATGAACGGCTCGTTCTACGAGAGCGTGGCCAGCGTCGGCGGCACGCCGCAGGTGATCAGCCAGGCGGCCAAGCTGTTCTCGCACAAGATCGACTTCTCGCGCGACATCCAGGAAGGCGACCGCTTCTGCCTGGTGTTCGAGCGCAAGGTCACCGAGAGCGGCCGCACGATCGAGGCCGGCGACCTCGAATACGCCGAGGTCAAGGGCCAGAAGTTCTACGCCTTCGACCGCAAGGATACGGACGGCAAGCCGCAGTTCTTCGACGAGTTGGGCAAGAACATCAAAGGCTTCCTGCTGCGGACGCCGGTCGACGGCGCGCGCATCACCTCGGTGTTCGGGATGCGCCGCCACCCGGTGCTGGGCTACACCCGCGCCCACCAGGGCGTCGACTTCGGGGCCGGTACGGGCACCCCAATCTTGGCGGCCGGCGACGGCGTCGTGCTGGAGGCCAAGCGCTGGGGCGGCTATGGCAACTGGCTGCGCATCCGTCATTCGGGCAACTGGGACACCGGCTACGGCCACATCTCGCGCTACGCCCCGGGCATCCGTCCGGGCGTGAAGGTGCGCCAGGGCCAGGTGGTGGCCTATGTCGGCTCGACCGGCCTCGCGTCGGGCCCGCACCTGCACTACGAGATCTGGCAGCGCGGCCAACGGGTCAATCCGATCGGCGCCAAGGTGCCGCAGGGGACGGTGCTGGCCGGCTCGGAGCTGGCGGCCTTCCGCTCGCAGAAGGCGCAGATCGACCGGATGCTGGCCGACGGCGGCGCGGTGCTGGACACGCCCCGGCTCGCCAACCTCGACCATGGCAAGAGCGAGTAGAATTTGATCTGGCGCTAGGCGCGGCGGCGATCGGCGCGGGAAGCTCGGGCTTAGTCGCTTTCAGGAGCTTTCGACATGGCCCGCGCGCCCAAGCCTCGCAGCAACCCGGCCCTGCGTTTCGCCGCCGTCCGGCGCATCCACACCTATCTTGGCCTGCTGATCGCGCCCAGCGTGCTGCTGTTCGCCCTGACCGGGGCGCTGCAGATCTACAAGCTGCATGAGGCGCACGAGGCCTATGTCCCGCCGCCCGTGATCGAGAAGCTGGGCATGGTGCACAAGGTCCAGGTCTATCGGGCCCACGGCAAGCGACCCGGCCCGCCCGCCGCCGAAGGGGCCAGGCCGGCCGCGCCCACGGCCGCCAAGCCGCCCGAAGCCAAGCCGCCGGAAGCCAAGACCCCGGCAAAGCCCAAGCTGGCCGTGACCCTGCTCAAGGCCTTCTTCCTTCTGGTTTCGATCGCCCTGGCCGCCGCCACCGTGCTGGGCGCCTGGATGGCGCTCGCCTACGGGCGCGAGAAGACGCTCTCCTGGATCCTGCTGGGGGCCGGGACCGTGATCCCGGCCGTGCTGATCATCCTGTCGGCGCCCTGAACGTCAGTCGACGCCCGCCACGGCCAGCAGGGCGGCCAGGCCCACCTGCATGCCCTTCAGCGCCGGGGCCTTCTCCACGTCGATCCACTCGTCGAGGGCGTGGGCGCGGCCGCCCTTGATACCCGCTCCGATCGTCAGGGCGGGGATACCCAGGCTCATCGGGACATTGGCGTCGGTCGAGCTGGCGTCCATCGACGGCTTGTAGCCCAGCGTCGTAATCGCCGCCCGCGTCAGGAGCCAGATGTCGGTTGTCTCGGGGGTGGCGCCGGCCGGCCGTTCGCCGATCACCTTCGCCGCATAGGTCACCGCCCCGGCCCGGGTCGAGCGGGCGGCGTTCTCGCTGGCGACCGCCTTGTCGAGAAGGCCGATGAACGTCTGGTCCAGCTTGGCCAGTTCGGCCGCGCTTTCCGAGCGCATGTCGAACTCCATGAAGACGTCGTGCGGGATCGAGTTCACCGAGGTGCCGCCGCCGGTGACGCTGGCCGAATAGGTGGTCTTGGGATCCTTCGGCGGCTGGATGGCGTAGAGGTCGGTGACCGCCTTGGCCATGGCGACCATCGGATTGACGATGCCGAACGCGCCGTAGCTGTGACCACCGGGACCGGTGAAGGTCACCCGATAACGCTTGGAGCCGGTGCCGCGATCGACCACCTGCTCGGGCGCGCCGCCGTCCATCGAGAAGAAGGCGCTGATCCGGCCCTTGTACGGACCCTTGTTGAACAGGAACCGCGTGCCGCGCAGGTCGCCCGGCCCTTCCTCGCCGACATTGCCGACGAACAGGATGTCGGCCTTGGTCTTGATCCCGGCCGCGTCCATCGCGCGGACATAGGCCAGCAGCGTGGAGAGCGCACGGGTGTCGTCGCCGATACCCGGCGCCATCAGCCTGGTCCCCTCGCGCTTGACCTTCACGTCCGTGCCTTCGGGGAAGACGGTGTCCAGGTGGGCGGCGATGACCACGAACGGGCCCTTGCCCTTGGTGACGGTTCCCGGCCGCACCCCCATGACATTGCCCTCGGCGTCCATCTCGACGTTGGTGAGGCCGTGGGCCTTCAGCATCTCGAGATAGGCCTTGGCCCGCTGCTCCTCCTTGAAGGGCGGGGCGGGAATTTCGGTCAGGGTGATGATGTCGGCGACCGTGCGGTCGTAGTCGGCGTCCAGCTTGGCCACCGCCTTCTGGAAGGCCGGCGAGGCGACGATCTTGCCGACCGTCTTGGCCGGATCGGCCTTGGGCGCGGCGAAGGCCGGCGCGGCCGTCAGGGCCAAGGCCAGGGCGACGACGGAAGTAGTGTGGCGAAGGGTCATGGCGGCGTCCTGAACGAATCCCGGACCTAACCCCTATCCGATTTCCCCGGCGAATGCCGGGGCCCAGATTCATCTCGAACGATTGGGGCGCGTGCGCCTAAGCCCTGTGCGAACTTAGCTCACACCGTGGGTTCGATCTGGGCCCCGGCATTCGCCGGGGAGGTCGGAATTCAGACCGTCAGCACCGCCGGACCGCCCATCCAGGGATCGCTGATCGAGTCCCTGCCGGTCTCGATGCGGCCTGACACCCGCCGCAGCCACGCGGGAGCGCCGTCGAGGCGGGCGGTGACGTCGTACCAGCCCTGGCGGGTCGGCAGGGTGGTCGAGCGGGTCTCGCCCGGCGCCAGGGCCACGTGCAGGCGCGCGCCGTCCATCACGTCCACGATCAGGGCCCGGGGCTCGCGGCCGTTATTGACCGCGCTGACCCGCAGGGCGTCGCCCTCGGCGCGGGCGCTGACCTCGACGCCTTCGCTTGTCCCCGCGAAGCGCCGGTGGAAGCCGTTCGGGCCCAGCACCCACAGGTCGTAGGCGCCGGCCGGCCAGGCGTCCTCAAGGCTCGCGCCCGGGGCCAGGGTGTAGCGGCGCGGAACCGTCTCGAGCCGCAGCTTGTCATAGACGTGCAGCACGGCCGCCTGCTGGCCGGTGTTGGCGAGCTTCAGCCGCGCGGCGCCGTCGCGGACCTCGGCGTCGACGCTGAGGGCGTAGGGCAGGGCGCGCGAGGGCCGGGTCCCCTTGGCCTGGACGGGGGCCACGACCGCGGTCGGCGTCGGCGGCTTGGTGCGGCCGAGGGCGTTGGCGCGCTTGGCGGCCTCGGCCGTGGCGGGCAGGGGCGCGAACGGCCGGGCGTTCGGCGTCTTGAAGTCGAAGCAGGTCGTCAGGTCGCCGCAGACCGCGCGCCGCCACGGGGCGATGTTGGGCTCGGCGACGCCAAAGCGCGCTTCGAGGAAGCGGATCACCGACGTGTGGTCGAACACCTGGCTGTTGACCCAGCCGCCCCGGCTCCAGGGCGAGATCACATACAGCGGCACGCGCGGACCCAGGCCATAGGGCCGGCCCATCAGGTCGTCGCGTTCTGACTTGGCCTCGGTCGGGTTACGCACAACGTGGCGCATGCCGGTCTCGTCGACCGTCGTCCCGCCCAGCAGCTTGCCGTCCGGACCCAGCGAGGCGGGCGAGGGCGGCGGCATGTGGTCGAAGAAGCCGTCGTTCTCGTCGAACATCACCAGGAACACGGTCCGCGCCCAGACCTTGGGATCGGCGGTCAGGGCGTCGATCACCCGGGCGGTGTAGTCCGCGCCCTGGGCCGGGCTGGAGGGGTTCGGGTGCTCGCTGTCGGCGGCCGGGGCGATGATCCACGACACCTGCGGCAGGCGGCCGTTGACGACGTCCTCGCGCAGCTTGTCCAGGTGCCAGGTCGACAGGCCCAGTGTCTTCAGAGTCTGGTCCGAGCCCGGCAGGTCCTTGTAGGCGTCGCGATAGGCCTTGAACCCCGCCAGGGGGTTGTCGGTGAAGTTGTCGGCCATGTCCTGGTAGATGCGCCAGGAGACGCCGGCCGTCTGCAGCCGCTCGGGATAGGTGGTCCAGCGGTACGACTCCTTGGCCCCGCCCTTGTCGGCGAAGTTGTCGTGGCTGTTCGAGATCGACGGACCGCCGGCCTTGCCCGCCGGGTCGTTGGTCCCGGTCCACAGGAACAGGCGGTTGGTGTTGGTCCCGGTCTGGGTCGCGCAATGATAGGCGTCGCAGAGGGTGAAGGCGTCGGCCAGGGCGTACTGGAACGGGATGTCCGCGCGCTGGAAATAGCCCATCGACCAGGGGTGCTTGGCGTCCGGCCAGCGGTCCATGCGGCCCTGGTCCCAGGCGTCCTGGGCGTCGGTCCAGCTGTGCGGCGTGCCCTCGACCCGCATGTGGGCGAAGGTCTGGGCGCTGTTCAGCGGGAACGGCGCCAGCAGCTTGTCCTTGTCATAGGCCTGGACGAACACCGAGGCGTCCTTGCGGCCCGCCGCGTCGCGCACCGGGACCGGGAAGCGGTCGCCAAAGCCCCGCACCCCGTTCAGCGTCCCGAAATAGTGGTCGAAGCCCCGGTTCTCCTGCATCAGGATCACCACGTGCTCGACGTCCTGGATCGTGCCGCTGCGAACGTCGGCGTCGATGGCCGCCGCGCGCGCGAGGGCCGGCGGCAGGGTCAGGGCGCCGATGGCGGCCAAGAGGCCGCGGCGGTCGATCTGGGGCATGGCGGGACTCCGGTGAACGGGACCGGAGATAGCATGAGATATTTTTCAGTCCTGTGACAACTGGACTAGACCAGTTTCACTCGAACACGATCACCGAACGCGCCAGCTCGCCGCGCTTCAGCTCGTCGAAGGCCGAGTTGACGTCGTCCAGCTTGATCCGGCGCGAGATCAGCTCGTCCAGCTTCAGCTTGCCCGACATGTAGAAGTCCACCAGCCGCGGCATGTCGACCGGGAAGCGGTTGGAGCCCATATAGCTGCCCTGGATGCGTCGCTCGCCCAGGAAGTCGGGGCCGTGCAGCTCGATCTTGGTGCCGACCGGGATCATGCCGATGATGTTGGCCGTGCCGCCGCGCCTCAGCATCTTGAACGAGGCTTCGGCGGTGGCTTTCAGGCCGATGGCCTCGAAGCTGTGCTGCACGCCGCCGCCGGTCAGCTCGATCACCGCCTTGGCGATGTCGTCGACCTGCGAGCCGTCGATCACGTCCGTCGCGCCGAAGGTCTTGGCCAGCTCCAGCTTGGCCGGCACGCGGTCGATGGCGATGATCCGCCCCGCGCCGGCGATCGCCGCGCCGTTGATGGTGGCCAGGCCCACGCCGCCGCAGCCGATCACCGCCACGGTCTCGCCGGCCCGGACGCTGGAAGTCTGGATCACCGCCCCGACGCCCGTCGTCACGGCGCAGCCGATCAGGGCGGCGCGGTCGAACGGCATGTCCTTGCGCACGGCCACGCAGGCGTGCTCGTGGACCAGCATCATCTCGGCGAAGGACGACAGGTTCAGGAACTGGGCCATCGGACCGGTTCCGCCGTTCATGTCTTCCTTGAACAGGCGCGGCGCCTCGCTCTTTCCGCGACGGGTCTCGGGGCTGATGCACAGGTTCATGTGCCCGGTCAGGCAGACCTCGCAGTGGCCGCAATAGGGGTTGAGGCAGGTGATGACGTGGTCGCCGACCTTGACCGTCCGCACCTCCGAACCGACCGCCTCGACGATCCCGGCGCTCTCGTGGCCCAGCACGGCGGGCAGGGGGTGAGGATAGGAGCCCTCGATGAAGTGCAGATCCGAGTGGCAGACGCCGGCGGCCTTGGTGCGGATCAGCACCTCGCGCGGGCCGGGCTTGCCGATGGCCACGGTCTCGATCTCGAGGGGCTTGCCCACCTCGCGCAGAACTGCGGCCTTCATGCTCGTCTCCCTTTTTGTTTGGGCGGAGACTAGCGTCCCGCTCGGGGCGAGCGGAAGAGGCCTTTCGAACAAATGTTTGGGCGCCTACTCGTCGCGGAGTTCGAGCGCTGTGTAGGGCCGCTGCTGGCGCTCGATGCGGATCAGGTCCAGCACGCCGATCACCTGCTTCGACCGCCACGTGCTCATCATGTAGCCGACAGGCGCGGCGGTCAGGGTGAGGGCGATCCACAAGGTGATGTTCTGGTGCGCCTTCACGAAGCTCATCAGGTCCGCGCCGGCCAGTTCGGCCACCAGGGCGAGGATCGAGAGAGGGACGGTCAGGTAGGCCACGATGACGACCCGCAGCAGCTGGTCCTGCCGGCGCGCGTTCAGGGCCGCCAGCGCCGTCAGGCCGTCGAACAGCGCGTCGCTGACTCCGTCGAGCAGCGCGAAGGCCTTCAGGGTCGTCGGGTTGCGTCGAAACCCGCTGAGGAAGTCCAGGCCCAGATAGCCCCAGGCGCCGGGCGTGACGAAGCTCTCGGGGATCAGGGCCCAGGTCGGAAACAGGCGGTGCAGCGAACGCCAGAGCCGCCAAAGCTCCGCGGGCTCGGTCCCGCTACGCTCAACTGTCTCGCCCACGATACGCAACCCCCGCTCCGACTCCGGCGAGCAGGGTGTTCGATGCGACGGAAGGTGGCAAGCCGGCGCGCGGCTCGCGCGGGCGTTTAGGCCGCCAGGGCGATCGGGCGCTCGGGCAGGATGCGGCTGACGGCCAGCAGGACCGTCATCTGGCCCTCGGTGCTGGTGATCACCGCCGAGACCAGCGGCGAGTCCTCGACGTCGCCCAGCGACGGCGGCGGATTGATCGCGTCGGCTTCGACGGTGAAGCTGTCGCAGACGGCGTCGACCAGCAGGCCGGCGACGTCGGTCTGGTTCTCGACGACGATGATCACCTGGCGCGGACCGTCCTGCGCCGCGCCCTTGCCCAGGCGTTGCGACAGGTCGATGACCGGCATCACCTGGCCGCGCAGGTTGATCACGCCGCGCACGAACGGCGGCGCGTCGGGCAGCGGGGTCGGCGGGGTGACGCCGCGGATCTCGCGGACGGCGCTGACGGGCACGCAATAGGTCTGGGCGCCCACCTCGAACGACAGGACCTGCAGGGCCTGGCCTTGGGCGTAGGACACGGTGTTGGTCATGGCGGCCTCCGGGGAGCGCGAATTCGTCAGCGGCACGTTCTGGGAAAAAGATGAACAAACCGGTTCCAGCCAACCTTGCAAATTCGTTCAGGCGCCGTTCAGGCGGCGAGGCCGATCGTCCTTCTGACGCTTCGGCGCGGTGCGCCGCGCCGGAAGCGGGAGAGGTCAGGGAGGCCGTCATGGTCCGCAAAATCGTCAACACGCTCGGCCGGGTCGGAGCCGGTGTCGCGGCCCTGTCGCTGGTCGCCGCCGCGACCACGGCTTCGGCCGATCCGCGCTATTATCACCGCTATCACAAGAGCAAGGGCGACGACGTCGCCGTGGCCGCCATCGCCGCCGGCGTGCTGGGCCTGGCGGTCGGCGCGGCCTTGTCCGACAACGATCGGCGCGATCGCTACGACGATCGTTACTATGGCCGCCGCGCCTATGCGCCGCCGTCCCCGCCCCCGCCGCGCGCCTACGGGTATGGCTATGGCTACGCCCCGCGCCCCTACTACGGCGACCGCGAATGCTGGACCACGCGCGAGTACGATCGCTGGAGCGGCAGCTACTACGAACGAACCGTGTGCCGCTGAGACACACGGACGATCGGGTCGTCGTTGTGAGCCGACGATCCGCCTTGAAGCCCCAGGATCAACCGGTCCTGGGGCTTTTTGTCGCGCTTAAGCTTCGGGAGACTCGACTCCGCGCCGGAATGAGAACAAAAAAGGAACATTACTCCCCAGCCGCAGGAGAGCTTCCATGTCGCCGATCGCTCCGTCGTCCCTGTCGCAAAGCCCGTTCGGCGCCGGCCTGCGCCTGACCGAAGATCGCCTCGATATCGCCGAGGCGGTGCTGGCCGGCGCCTGGCGCACCCTGCGAGCCGCCGGCTTCGGCGAGGCCGAGGTGCAGGCCCTGTTCGACCAGATCGCCGACCGGCCGGAGGACCTGGCGCGGCGCCTGCGGCGGATGGCCAACGCGGTTTGAGTTAGCCTAGTCGCTGCAGCAGCGCCTGCAGGATTTCCGCGCGCTGGACGGTGTCGACCGAAATCCGGCCCGTCAGTTCGCGGATGCCAGCGGGATAGGCCTCGCCGCCGTCGGCGATGGTGCGGGCCTGCTCGGCGAGGCGACGCATGTCGCGCTCCAGCCGCTCCACCTCCTCGCGGGCCAGCATGCGCGCTTCGGCCTGGAGGCGCTGGACCCGCTCGGCGGTGGATTCGGGGCCGCGCCCGAGGTCGTAGATTTCAGCCACGCCCGAGACGGGCGGCACGATTTTCAGCGGCTTGCCGGCCATGGATAAGGGGCTCCTGGAGACGGGCCGATCGCGTCGACCCTCCTCCTTACAAAGCCTGACCATGGACCGCGTTCCCACGCGGCGCGCCGAAGCGCTGCAGCGTGGCGCGCCGGCCACGCTGCGGCGCCGACCTTACTCGGCGTCCTGGACGCGGGTCGTCGGACGGTCGTCGCCGGACGAGACCTCCTGGTGCCAGACGGCCTGCTTGTCCTCGTAGACGATGCCTTCGGTCTCACCGGGCAGGCGCTGCTCGCCGGCCGCGCGCTGGGCCGCCTTCAGCGCCGCGTCATGGCTGGGGAAGGTCTCGGAGAAGGTGTCGCCCACCTTGTAGGCCCAGCCGCCGTCATGCTCGACGATGGTGTAGGTGACTTCGGTCATGGGGCGTCTCCGTGAAGCTTGGACGTCGAAACGGCCCGCCACCCTGGGCGGTTCCGATGGCGCTGTCTTGTCGGAAAGGGGCGTGGTGATGGTCACGCCAAGCGGGAGTGCGATTGCTGGCGCGATCTGTGGTGGATTACTCTCGAAGGAGTCGACAATGGCGAGATCGACCGCAGCCGTCGGCCCCAGAGACTGGCTGCCCAATCCGACGCCGGCCGATATCCTGCTGGAAGACTTCCTCAAGCCGATCGGCATGAGCCAGACGGCTCTGGCCAAGGCCATCGGCTTGCCGCCCCGCCGGATCAACGAGATTGTGCGCGGCAAGCGCGCCGTGAGCGCTGACATTGACCTAAGGCTTGGGCGCTATTGGCGGCTGTCGGACGGGTTCTGGCTCGGCCTCCAGAACAGCTACGACTTGATGGAGTAGCGTCGGAAGATGGGCGCGGAGCTGGAGAAAATCACGCCGCGGGCAGTGTAGGGTTATCTAAGCGGGATGGATCGAATGCAGCAGGGCGGTT
>NZ_QFQZ01000087.1 GCF_003243465.1 Caulobacter segnis | reverse complement strand
GGATGGCGATGTCTTCCAGCATGGCCTTGCGGCGGTCGCCGAAGCCCGGAGCCTTGACGGCGGCGACGCGCAGGCCGCCACGCAGCTTGTTGACGACCAGCGTGGCCAGGGCTTCGCCTTCGACGTCTTCAGCGATGATCAGCAGCGGACGGCCCGACTGGACGACGGCTTCCAGCACCGGCAGCAGCGGCTGCAGCGACGACAGCTTCTTTTCGAACAGGAGGATCAGCGGCTCTTCCAGCTGAACTTCCATCTTGTCGGCGTTGGTGATGAAGTACGGCGACAGGTAGCCGCGGTCGAACTGCATGCCTTCGACGACGTCGAGTTCGGTCTCGGCGGTCTTGGCTTCCTCGACGGTGATGACGCCTTCGTTGCCGACCTTGTCCATCGCCTTGGCGATCATCTCGCCGACTTCCTTGTCGCCGTTGGCCGAGATGGTGCCGACTTGAGCGATTTCAGCGTTGGTGGTGACCTTCTTCGAGGACTTCTTGATGTCCTCGACGGCGACCAGAACGGCCTTGTCGATACCGCGCTTCAGGTCCATCGGGTTCATGCCGGCGGCGACCGACTTGAGGCCTTCCTGGACGATGGCCTGGGCCAGGACCGTGGCGGTCGTGGTGCCGTCGCCGGCCTTGTCGTTGGTCTTGGACGCGACTTCGCGGATCATCTGCGCGCCGAGGTTCTCGAACTTATCCGACAGTTCGATTTCCTTGGCGACCGAGACGCCGTCCTTGGTCGTGCGCGGAGCGCCGAACGACTTTTCGATGACGACGTTGCGGCCCTTCGGGCCCAGGGTGACCTTCACCGCGTTGGCGAGGATGTTGACGCCGCGCAGCATGCGGTCGCGGGCGTCGGACGAGAAATAAACGTCTTTGGCGGCCATGTGTGGTGCCTTTCTGGAAAGAGGTTAGGGGAGAAAGCGTCGGAGGACGGAGGAGGCCTTAAGCCTCGACCACGCCCAGGACGTCGCTTTCCTTCATGATCAGGAGGTCCTGACCGTCGACCTTCACTTCGGTGCCCGACCACTTGCCGAACAGGATGCGGTCGCCAGCCTTGACGTCCAGGGCGACGACTTCGCCCTTGTCGTTGCGAGCGCCGGGGCCGACCGCGACGACTTCGCCTTCTTGAGGCTTTTCCTTCGCCGTGTCGGGAATGATGATCCCGCCCTTGGTCTTGGTTTCTTCTTCGACGCGCTTCACGAGGACGCGGTCGCCCAGGGGACGAAACTTCATTGTGGTTCTCCGTCGGAACGGTTTGATTTAAAGGCTTCGTCGGCAGGGGGAGCGGTGCTGTTAGCAGTCGCTCCCTCCGAGTGCTAACGACGAGCGTCAGTTAGGCGCCGGCCTTCGGGGAGTCAAGAACGCCCGAGGTGAAGTTTTTTCGTCGGGCGGTTAACGGGAGGCCTTTCGGTGATCGACCATATCGGGGTGACGGCCAGCGATCTCAAGGCCGCGAAGGTCTTCTACGATGCGGCCTTGGCCCCTTTGGGGCTGTCCGTTGTCCTGAGCGTGACGGCCGAGCAGACCGGCGGAGCGGCGCATCTCGGCTATGGCGCGACGCCGGCGAGGCCGGACCTCCAGATCGGCAAGCCGAACTTCTGGATCAGCGAGGGGACGACGCCGACCGGCGCCATGCACGTCGCCTTTCTGGCGGCCGATCGGGCGCAGGTCGACGCGTTCCACGCCGCGGCCCTGGCGGCGGGCGGGACCGACAACGGCCCGCCGGGGCTTCGGCCTCACTATCATCCCAATTATTATGGCGCTTTCGTTCTTGACCCGGACGGTCGAAACGTCGAGGCCGTCTGTCACGCGCCCGCCTGACGGGCGCTGAGGAGAGCCGATGTCCAGCTACGTCCTGTCCCTGTTCCTGGCGGTGGTGGCCTGCGTCATCGGCGGCGCCTTGGGGGGCATGATCCTGGCGCGGCCGCAGACCATGCTCGGTTTCGCCGGCCTCGCCGACGAGGAAACCCCAAAGTCTCCGCTGTTCGCGGAAGGCCGGGCGTTCGGCGGCATGCTGATCGCCTCACACGGAATCGCGGCGCTTTACCTCGGCTATCAGCCCAGGCTCGGCGCGGCCATGGCCCTGGCGCTGGCCGTCGGCTGGCTGGGCGCGGCGGCGGCGCGGGCGCTGTCGGCGGCGATGGACGGAGCGGCGGGGCGCTTCAACGCCGGCTCGATCGTCTTCAACGCCCTGATCGGGATCACCTTGAGCCTGCCGTTCTTCAATGTCGGCCCCTATGTGGCGAGGGGCATGGGCTTCGCCTGAGTTACGCCTTCGTGCGCCAGCAGCCAGCGCTTGCGCTCGATCCCGCCGGCATAGCCGGTGAGAGCGCCGCTCGCGCCGATCACCCGGTGGCAGGGCGCGACGAGGCTGAGCGGGTTGGCGCCGTTGGCCGCGCCGACCGCGCGGATGGCGGCGGGGCGCTCCACCCGGCGGGCCAGCTCTGAATAGGTGACCGTCTCGCCGGGCGGAATGGCGGCCAGGGCGCGCCAGACCGACCGCTGGAATGGCGTGCCGCCGGTGTCCCAGATCAGAGCGGATAGGGCCGAGATGTCGCCGGCGAAGTAGCGGGCGAAGGCGGCCTTGGTCTCGGCAGGAGCTTCGCCGGCCTCCAGCGAGATGTCGCCGTAGTGCAGGCGCAGCAGCCGCCGTAGCCGGGGCTCGAAGTCATGGAAGTCGACGGCGCGCAGCAGGCCGGTCTCGTCGGTGACGATCAGCAGCTCGCCGATCGGCGAGGGCGCGCGGTCCAGGAAGAGGCGAGTGGGGCGGGTCATGAGGCGATGATCGCCCGACGGCCCGAGCCTGTCCGCCCGGATTTTGCGGTGACAGCAGCGCTCCCTCCCCCTTGATGGGGGAGGGTAGGGTGGGGGTGATCACGATGGCTGATGCAGCGCGAGGCCGTCAGTTCAGCAGATCACCCCCATCCCCGACCCTTCCCCCATCGAGGGGGAAGGGGGAGATCAGCGAATCCCCGGCACGTGCAGGGCCGCGTCGCGTTCGGCCTTCTGCTTGTAGGCCAGGTCGCCGTACTTGGACATTTCCATGCGGGCGATGGTGCGGCAGTGGACCTCGTCCGGGCCGTCGGCCAGGCGCAGCGTGCGGATGCCGGCATAGAGCTTGGCGAGGCCGAAGTCGGTGGTGACGCCGCCGCCGCCGTGGGCCTGGATGGCGTCGTCGATCACCTTCAGAGCGATACGCGGGGCGGCGACCTTGATCATCGCGATCTCGAGGCGGGCCGACTTGTTGCCGGCCTTGTCCATCATGTCGGCGGCCTTCAGGCACAGCAGGCGGCACATCTCGATGTCGATGCGGGCCTCGGCGATGCGCTGCTCCCAGACCGAGTGATCGGACAGGTACTTGCCGAACGCTTTCCGGGTCATCAGGCGCTTGATCATCTTTTCCAGCGCCACCTCGGCCGCGCCGATCGTGCGCATGCAGTGGTGGATGCGGCCGGGACCGAGGCGGCCCTGCGCGATCTCGAAGCCGCGGCCTTCGCCCAGGAGCAGGGCCTCCTCGACCGGCACGCGGACGTCCTTGAGGATGACCTCGGCGTGGCCGTGTGGGGCGTCGTCATAGCCGAACACCGGCAGCATGCGGACGACCTCGATGCCGGGGGCGTCCATGGGCACCAGGACCTGGCTCTGCTGCTGGTGGGTCGAGGCGGTCGGATCGATCTTGCCCATCACGATCGCCACCTTGCAGCGCGGATCGCCCACGCCCGAGCTCCACCACTTGCGACCGTTGATCACGTAGTGGTCGCCGTCGCGCTCGATGCGGGTCTCGATGTTGGTGGCGTCCGAGCTGGCCACCGCCGGCTCGGTCATCAGGAAGGCCGAGCGGATCTCGCCGTTCATCAGCGGCCGCAGCCAGCGCTCCTTCTGCGCCAGCGTGCCGTAGCGCATCAGCACTTCCATGTTGCCGGTGTCGGGCGCCGAGCAGTTGAAGACCTCGGAGCCGAAGCCAACCTTGCCCATCTGCTCGGCGATCAGGCTGTATTCCAGGTTCGTCAGCTGCTCGCCTTCGAACTGGAAGGTGTCGTCGACGTGATGCTGGCCGCTGTGCGGCGGCATGAAGAAGTTCCAGAGGCCCGCGGCCTTGGCCTTCTTCTTCAGCTCTTCCAGCACCTGGACGACCTTCCAGCGCTCCTGGCCCAGGACGTTCATCTCGGCCTCGTAGGCCGGGATCGCCGGATAGACGTGCTCGTCCATGAACGCGTTGACGCGATCCAGGAAGACCCGTTGCTTGGGGGAAATGTCGAAGTCCATGGCGTTCCCTCTGCCCGCTCGGCGTGTCTCAAACACTTGTTTGAAGCATTTGTAGACCGCCATTCCGCGCCCGGCAAGCGGGCAGGTCGGCGTCCGATCGCTTAAGGCGCCGGCCGGCGTCTTGTGTTCGGCCCGCGCCTGTCGGACAACGAGGCCATGCTGAACCTGACCGCCGACATCCTCGAGGGCCGCCACGTCCGGCTCGAACCCGTCACCGTCGATCACCGCGACGAGCTGAAGGCCGCCATCGACTGCGATCCCGAGAGCTGGGAGATCATGTCGGTCAATGGCTGCGGCGAAGGCTTCGACGACTTCTGGGGCGCGCTGCAGGGCGAGACCGACCGCGCCGAGCGCATCGGCTTCGCGATCCGCCGCCTGTCGGACGGCAAGGTGGTCGGCACCTCCAGCTTCCTGAACATCCGCCGCGTCCATTGCGGGCTGGAGATCGGCGCGACCTTCCTCAATCCCGACGCGCGGTCCGGGCCGATCAATCCCGAGAGCAAGCGGCTGATGCTGGGCCACGCCTTCAACTGCGGCGCCATCCGGGTCGAGCTGGTCACCGACGTGCGCAACGCCCGCAGCCAGGCCGCGATCCAGAAGCTGGGCGCCACCAAGGAAGGCGTGCTGCGCAACCACAAGATCACCTGGACCGGCTATGTCCGCGACACCGCGATCTTCTCGATCACCGATTACGACTGGCCGGGCGTGCGCCAGCGCCTGGATTTCCGGTTGTCCGAGACCTTCGTCTGAGGTCCGTGGCGAGATGTCGCGCCCTTAACCCTGACAAGCATTTCTCAACATTAGGCCCCTCCAATCCCGCGCATGGGCGGGATGGCTTGTCTTCGAATCTGCATTGAGCACGGCGCGCGCGAGACGGCCGTCGAGGGCGTGACTCCGGCCAAGATCGACAAGACCGCCTCGGCCTATATCGAGGCCCACTGGCCCGCGCCGCGCCGGTATGGCCGCGTGGCGCCCGGCGCCTATGTGCTGGTCGATCCGCACGCCCAGTTCCTGGACGGCGAGGAACTGCGCCGGATGGCCCAGGACCTGCAGCTGCGGCTGTTCGGCACCCAGGGGCGCGACGACCTGTGCATGCTGACCTTCGAGGGCGAGGAGGAGAAGGTTCTCCAGTTCTCGACCCTGACTGAAGACGAATTGCTGGCCATGCGCGGGGGCAAGCCGCCGCCGCCGGAAGGCCGTACGCGCCTGATCCGCCAGGACGGCGTCGCCGAGCTGGCGCCCTGGGGCTCGACCCCGCGGGTCGTCGCGGCCAAGCCCAAGGCCGAGGCGCCCGCGCCGATCCACCTGGGCTGGCGCGGCGTCTACAACCTGGGAAGCCAGAAATTCGAGAGCTCCGAGATCATGGTCGTCCGCAAGGCGGGCGCGCCGGAGCCGCAGGACGACGCCACCTTCGCCGAGCACGACCTGCTGGCCTTCGATCGCGCCGTCACGGCGCTGGAGGCCGACCCCGCGCTCAAGGCCTGGGTCGGTGTGCGGATGTGGAGCGTGGTGCGCGCGGGAAGCCGCGAGGCCTATCTGGCCCGGCTGACGGCTCTGGCGCCGCACGTGCGCGAGCGGATGGCGGCCGTGGTCTACGAGGTCCCCCGCGACCTGCCGTTCTCGGCGATCGCGCCGCTGCGCGAGGTCGCGCCCCACTTCGCCCGGGTCGACCTTCGCGTGACCGACCCCGGCTTCTACTGCCAGACCGTGCCCGAAGGCCTGGCGCAGGGTGTCATCCTTCAGCTGGAGGGCGAGGACGAAAAGTCGCGCCTGCTGAAGGTCCATCGCTTTCTGACGGATCGTAAGGTTTATGCTGGGCGTCGCATGCGCCAGGGTCTCTCCGGCGTGCGCAATGCGCGCGAGCTGGAGCTGGCGCGGCGGATGGGCGCCACCACCGTCGCCGGACCGTTTATCTGCGGCTTGTTCGCCGCGCCGATCGCCGAGCAAGAGGCGGCGATCGATGAGCTTCCGTTGGCCGTGTAAGAGGCGCGGCCGCCCGCCTTCCGCTGGACTCCTCAACGAATTGGCGAGGACTCCTACCTAATGTTGCAATCATGACGGCTATCGCCTGCCTCCGCATCCTGTTCAACGCCGGCGAGGAGAGCCTCCCGGGCGAGGTGCCCAAGTCGAAGGCCCAAGCCGTGGCCGACGCCTTCCTCAAGTCGCGCTGGCGCGCGCCGCGCAAGTGCGGCGCGGTGGCGCCGCTGGCCTTCGTGCTGGCTGACAACCGGGTGACCGAGCTCGATCCCAGCGAGATGCAGGGCCTGGCCGCCGAGCTGGAGCAGGTGCTGTTTCCCGGCAAGAAGGGCGGCCAGGTCTGCCTGATGACCTTCGAGGGCGATGAGACCGCCGTCCTGAAGTTCGCCAGCCTGTCCCAGCAGGATCTGGCCGGCCTCGTCGCCGGCAAGGGCTATGCCGGCGAGGCCGGCCGCGTCCACGTGATCACCGCCGAGGCGGTCGAGGCGGTGCCCAGCACGCCGGCCGAGGCCAAGGGCCAGGCGGTGGAGATTCCGCTGGCGGACAAGTCGGCCAAGCCGGCCAAGGCCCCCGTTCCGGCCAAGGCCGCGCCGCCCCCGCCGCCGCCGGCCCAGACCGCGTGGTGGGGCGTCTACGACCTTGGCGCCGACGCCTTCGCCGCCTCGCTGATCGGCATGCGCGCCGACCTGCTGCAGCCGCCGCCCGAAGACGACGACAAGCTCCTCAAGCGCGACCTCGTCTGCCTGACCGACGCCCAGGTCGCGCTGAAGGCCTCGCCGTTCGGCCAGATCCTGGTGCCGTTCGGCTTCTGGAACCTGACGACGCCCTCGGCGCAAGACGCCTACAAGAGCCGCCTGTCGCGCTATCCGCTCGATCAGCAGCCGCGCCTGGTCGCCACCATCTACGGCACGCCGCGCGAGGCCTCGCTGGGCATGCTGCAACAGATGCGCGCCTTCCTGAAGGGCAGCTTCGCGTTCATGGACCTGCGGGTCGACGACCCAACCTTCCCGATCCACGGCCTGCCGCCGGAGCTGATCGACAGCGTCACCCTGTCGCTGACCGGCGAGACCGAGTTCGACCGGATGAGCACGATCCAGAGGTTCGCCGAGCGCAAGACCGTCTATGACGGCAAGGGCGTGCTTCAGGGCGTGGCCGGCGTCGCCACCCGCGCCGAGCTCGAGGCCTGCCGGGCCGGGGGCATAGCCCGCGTCCAGGGCCCGGCGATCACCACCCTGCTCGACAAGCCCCTCGCCGCCGCCGAGGGCGCCCCGATCGCCTTGGGCTGAGGCCTACCGCCGCCCGAACAGCTTCTCGATATCGGCCAGCTTCAGTTCCACATAGGTCGGGCGGCCGTGGTTGCACTGGCCCGAGTGGGGCGTGGCCTCCATCTCGCGCAGCAGGGCGTTCATTTCAGCGCCGTTCAGGCGGCGGCCGGCGCGGACGCTGCCGTGGCAGGCCATGGTCGAGCAGACCTCTTCCAGCCGCTCCTTCAGCGCCAGGGCCGCGCCGTTCTCGGCCAGGTCGTCGGCGATGTCGCGCACCAGGCCGGCCGCGTCGGTCTTGCCGAGCAGGGCCGGCGTCTCGCGCACCAGCACGGCGCCAGGGCCGAAGCTTTCGATGACAAGGCCCAGGCTGGCCAGCTCCTCGGCGCGGGCGACCACGCGCTCGGCCTCGGCCGGATCGAGGTCCACGACCTCCGGCAGCAGCAGGGTCTGGCGGGCGACGCCGCCGGCCGCCATCTCGCCCTTCATCCGCTCATAAACGAGACGCTCGTGGGCGGCGTGCTGGTCGACGATGACCATGCCGTCGCGGGTCTGGGAGACGATGTAGGTCTCGTGAACCTGGGCCCGCGCAGCGCCCAGCGGGTAGTCGATGGGGTCGAACGGCGCGCCTGCGGCCTGATAGTCCGTGGTCGGATGGTTTTCGAAGGCGACGCGTCCATAGGCCTCGCGCACCACCTCGGCCAGCTCGCCGCCATAGGCGGGCTCAACCCTCGCCGAGACTTCCGAAAGCCCGGGCAAATCCATCGGTCGCTGGGTCGGCGGCGTCCAGCCGCCCTCGCGCCAGGCCGAGAAGCCCGCCGCCGACGGACCCGGTTGGTACTGCGGCTGGTAGCCCGGGAACGGGCTCTGCTGGGCGCGGATGCTGTCCAGGGCCTGGGCGGCGACGGTGGTCGAGGCGCGGTGACCGGCGCCGGCCAGGGCGTGACGCAGCGCGCCGACGATCAGGCCGCGCACCAGGGCCGGGTCGCGGAAGCGCACCTCGGCCTTGGCCGGGTGGACGTTGACGTCGACCTCGGTCGGATCGAGCGTGACGTACAAGGCCGCCGTTGGATGGCGGTCTCGCGCCAGGAAATCGGCATAGGCCGCGCGCAGGGCGCCTTGCAGCAGCCGGTCGCGGACGGGGCGGCCGTTGACGAACAGATACTGGTGGGCGGCGTTGCCGCGGTTGTAGGTCGGCAGGCCCGCGAAGCCCGACAGGCGCACGCCGTCGCGGACTTGGTCGATCTCCAGCGCGTTGTCCTGGAACTCGCGGCCCAGCACGGCGGCCAAACGGGCGAGGCGGCCTTGCGGCCCCGGATGCTCGGGCGGCAGGCGCAGCACCCGGCGGCCGTCGATGTCCAGCGAGAAGCCGACGCTCTCGTTGGCCATGGCCTGGCGTTTGATCTCCTCGGTGATCGCCAGGGCCTCGGCGCGCTCGGACTTCATGAACTTGAGGCGCGCCGGCGTGGCGTAGAACAGGTCCCGCACCTCGATCCGCGCCCCGTGCGGGCCGGGGAAGGCGGCGGGGGCGACGTCGCCGACCTGGCCGCCCTCGACCAGGATCGAGTGGGCGTCCGACTGCCCCTTGGCGCGGGAGCTGATCTGCAGCCGCGCCACCGAACCGATCGACGGCAAGGCCTCGCCCCGGAAGCCCATGGTGTGGATGCGCAAGAGGTCCCACAGCCCGTCGGCGTCGGGCGCGAGCTTCGAGGTCGCGTGACGCTCGATCGCGACCGGCAGCTCCTCGGCGGAAAGACCGCAGCCGTCGTCGGCCACCAGGATGCGGGTCAGGCCGCCGCCGTGAGCCTCGACCTCGATCCGCGTGGCGCCGGCGTCGATGGCGTTGTCGACCAGCTCCTTGATGGCGCTGGCCGGCCGTTCGACCACCTCGCCGGCGGCGATGCGGTTGACGGTCTCGGGCGGCAGGCGGCGGATGGGCATCAAGCGGACTTTCGAGGGAGCGCGCCGAGCGGCGAGCGCCACCATTGCGACTCCTTAATTTGACCGGCCGACGGCCCGTCAGCCAAGCAAGGAGGACACATCTATTTAGCGCGATTCCGCCGCCGTTCGAGGAACAGCCATCTTGATCCTGCCCCGCATCGCCGCCGCCGGCCTGACGCTTTCGCTGCTGCTGGGCGGCTCGGCCCTGGCCCAGGTTCAAGGTAGGAACAAGGTCTCGATCCACCAGACCAAGCCCGTGGACCTGACGCCGGTCGACAGCCAGGCCAACCTCGTCGAGGAGCTGATCGTCAATGCGCGCCTGCCGGGGCCTGCCTGGTGGAAGGTCTCGGACGGCGACACCACCGTCTATGTGATGGGCGTACCGGCCTTCACGCCGCGAAAGCAGGACTTCGACGACTCGGTGCTCCGCAGACGGCTGGACGGCGCCAACGTGCTGATCATCGGCCAGGAGCCCGAGGTCCGGATTCTCAGCCTGCTGGCCTTGATCCCAGGGCGGGGCAAGCAGTTCATGATGGCCACCCCGATGCGCGAGACCCTGCCGCCCGAACTGCGCGCGCGGCTGGAGAAGCAGCTGAAGGCGCGAGGCAAGCCGCTCAGCGAATACGATGATATGAAGCCGGCGCTGGCGGGTTTCGTCATCGCCAACAGCCGTGACGGCAGCGTCTCGATCAACGTGGGCGACCTCACCGACCGTATTCGCGACCTGGCCAAGAGCAAGGATCTCAAGGTCCAGCCGCGGGTCAAGAAACTGGACGACTACGACCTGATCGGCATGGTCAAGTCGTTGGCGGAGGCGCCCCAGCCGCTGCAGGAGCTGTGCCTGGACGCGGGCCTGCGTCAGGCCGAGAACGGCCTGGCCAGCGTCCGCGAGACCGCCGAGCAGTGGGCCGAGGGGCAGGTGCGCGAGGTCGTCGCGGCCGATCGCGGCTTCCAGCGCTGCCTGGCCTCGACGCCCTGGATCGCGCGCCAGTTCAAGGACGGCCAGGACGACGCGGTCTCCGCCATCACCTCGGCGCTGAAGAAGCCCGGCAAGGCGGTGGCGGTCATCGAGCTGCGCTCGTTGCTGACCGAGGGCGGGGTGCTAGACCGCCTGCGCGCCAAGGGCTTCACCGTAACCGCGCCCGAATAAGGCCAAGCTTCGGCCACACGGTCCCGCGACGGTTGAGCCGCAACACGGAGGGGACGAGATGCGGACGATCCTGGCGGGGCTGATGCTGGCCGCGGCGATGACGGGAGGCGCGGCGAGGGCCCAGGCGATCGAAGACCCCGAGGCCAATGTCGTCGACGCCCTGGTGGTCAGCGCCAAGCTGCCGGGCCCGGCCTGGTGGCGGGTCTCGGACGGCGACACCACGATCTATGTCCTGGGCGTCCCGAGCGCCTTGCCCAAGGGGATGGCCTGGGACCGGTCGGTGCTGGAGCGGCGGCTGGACGGGGCGTCGGTGTTGCTGACGCCGCCGGTCTGGCAGGCGGGCCTGACCGACATTCCGGCGATGCTGCGCCTGCGCGGTCAGTTGAAGGACGACGGCGATTGGATCGCCCGCTCCCCCGCGCTCGCCGCCCGCACCCAGCGGGCCTGGAGCGCCGTCGATCCCAAGAACGCCGACGCGTGGCGGAAATGGAAGCCGGCCTTCGTGGCCCTGCAGCTCAACAACAAGGCCAACGGCGAGGCCCAGCTGAAGGTCTCCGAACCCGACCGGACCATCAGCGATCTGGCCCGCAAGCGGCGCGTGAAGTCGCGTCCCGCGGCGGTCCACAAGGCCATGCCGATGCTGAAGACCCTGGTCCGCGAGCACAGCGAGGCGGCGGGGCTGACCTGCCTGTCCGAGACGCTGGACGCGACCGAGGCGGGGCCCGCGCCGATCCGGGCCGCCGCTGACGCCTGGGCCAAGGGGCGGGTCAAGGACGCGCTGGCGGGACCGCGCAGCGCCGAACGCTGCGAGCTGCTGATGCCCGGCGTCGTCGACCTGAAGCGCCAGCTGATCGAGGACGAGGTCCAGGCCCTGGCCGATCTTCTCAAGACCCCTGGCCACGCGGTCGCCTATTTCCCGCTCCGCGCCCTGGTCGCCGAGAACGGCGTGCTGGACAAGCTGCGGGCGCGCGGGATCACCGTGCGGACGCCGGCGGAGGGATGATAAAACTCTGCTCCCCCCCCTTTGGGGGAGCTGTCGCGGAGCGACTGAGGTGGCTGATGCGGCCTACGCCGAGCCGCCCCCTCCGGCCTTTTAGGCCACCTCCCCCAGTGGGGGAGGAGAAAAAACGGCCCGGAACCGCGAGGCTACGGGCCGTCCTGTTTTCCAGCGGAAAGTCCGGCCCTACAGGCCCGGCAGCTTGATGCCGCCCTTCTTTTCGCGGCTGATGACCACGCCGCCCGTGCCGACCAGCTTCTTGAGGCGAGCCTCCTCGGCGGCGGCGTCGACTTCCAGCGGGGCGTTGGCGCCCGACTCGGCGGCCGTCGTCACGTTGGTCTTGGACTGACCCTTCTTCCAGAACATCACCTTGCTGGCGAAGCTCTCGTCCTTGTGGGCCAGGTCGCCGTTCTCGTCGTCGACGACGAAGCGGATCAGCGGGTCGGCCTTGTCCGAGCCGGCGCGGGCGACCAGCAGCTTCTCGCCTTCAGAGCGGCCGGCGGCGTTGCTCTGGCCGATGAGGGCGGCGCGGGCGGCGCTTTCGGGCTGCAGCTCCTGCGGGCGCGGCTCGCCGGGGGCCGGCGGACGCAGCGAATAGTCGGGCGGCACCACCAGCGGCGCCTTGCTGACCACGCGGAATTCGTCAGGGACGACCTTGTCCATCCCCAGGGCCTTCTTCGCCGAGGTGCAGCCGGCCAGGCCGATCGCGGCCACGACGGTCAGGGCGCTAACAGCGGCGACCCGTTTGAAACTCATCAAACCATGCTCCAGCAGAGCCGACCCCCGGCCCAAAAATTCGGACGCTCTCGATACGACATCCTCGCGCAGGCGCCAATGTCCCACGCGATTGCGGCGGCAATCGGCCAAACTACTCGGTCTGGTGGGACAGTTTGCTCTCTTCGGACAGGAAGCTGTCCAGCAGCAGCAGCGCCACGCCCACCGAAATGCCCGAGTCGGCGACGTTGAACACCCAGGGGAAATAGAGCCGCGACACGTCGATGAAGTCGACGACATAGCCGTACAGCACCCGGTCGATCAGGTTGTTGCCGATGGCGCCGCCGATGATCATGCCGATGCCCAGGGCCGGCAGCAGCTTGGTCGCCTTGCGCGCCCAGATCGCCAGGGCGATCACCACGACGATCGAAAAGCCCGTGAGCAGCCAGCGGCCCCAGTCGCTGTTCTTCAGCAGGCCAAAGCTCATGCCGTAGTTATGCACCATGGTCAGGTGCAACGGACCCAGCAGCGCAAGGCTGGCGCCCTGCTCGCGGCCGAGGAGGCCGAGGATCCAGAGCTTGGACACCTGGTCCAGCACCAGGACGGCGGCGGCGATCGCATAGGCGGTCCAGCCGAGGCGGGTGATTTTCAAGGGCGGCAAGTCTCGTCCCCAACTTCCTTCTCCCCTTGCGGGAGAAGGTGGCCTGCGAAGCAGGTCGGATGAGGGGTCTCTCGGGGATCGCCGTGCAACCCCTCATCCGTCGCTGCGCGACACCTTCTCCCGCAAGGGGAGAAGGGTAAAGAACTAGCCGTGCGTCGCGTCCCAGTGGGCCACGGCGTCGGCGTCGCGAAGGCTAAGCTCCGGATAGCGGGGGTCGGTTCCCACTTCCGGCAGGATACGCCACGAGCGGGCGCACTTCTTGCCTTCGGCCTTCCGCGGAAACACCCAGACAAACTCTACGTCGGTCGAGAAGCATAGTGTGCGCGCATACTCGTCCGTGTTGTAGCGCTCATCGAGGTCTGGGTTGATGATCTCGGCATCGCTGGTCCGGAAGATCTCTGCGGGATCAAGACCCTCGAAGGCTTCCAGTAGGTCCTTATCAACGATGAAGACGATCGGATTAGCCTCCAGAGCCGAGCCGATCCGCTTTTCGCGGCGTTCGACTTCCAGGGCGCCGGTGACCACCGAGGTGACCGTCTCGACCTTGGCCCAGCGGGCGGCCTCGGCGTCGTTGCGCCAGGCGTCGACCCGCGCCGGGATCACCCGCAGCGCGACCGGACCGGCCTCGGGGAAGCGGGTCACCCACGCCTCTTCCATCGTGAAGCTGGCCAGCGGGGCCAGCCAGATGGTCAGGCGGTCGAACACGTGGTCCAGCACGGTGCGATAGGCCCGGCGCTTGAGGGCGTCGGGGCGGTCGCAATAGAGGCTGTCGCGGCGGACGTCGAAATAGAGCGCGGACAGGTCGCCCTGGCAGAACTCGATCAGCGGCCGGATCACGTCCGAGAACCGGTAGCTCTCATAGGCCTCGCGCACCTGGCCATCCAGCTCCCACAGGCGGTGCAGGATGTACTTCTCCAGCGGCGGGAAGTCGGCGTAGTCGGTGACGCGCTCTTCCTCAGTGAAGCCGGCCAGGGCGCCCAGCAGGTAGCGCATGGTGTTGCGCAGCTTGCGATAGGCGTCGGTCGTGGTGGCCAGGATCGTCTTGCCGATCCGCTGGTCCTCCGAATAGTCGACCATGGCCGCCCACAGGCGCAGGATCTCGGCGCCGGACTCCTTGGTGATCGCCTGCGGCTCGACCGTGTTGCCCTTGGACTTGGACATCTTCTCGCCGTTCTCGTCCATGGTGAAGCCATGGGTCAGGACGGCCTTGTAGGGCGCGCGGCCCCGGGTGCCGGAGCCTTCCAGCAAGCTGGACTGGAACCAGCCGCGGTGCTGGTCGGAGCCTTCCAGATAGAGGTCCGCCGGCCAGTGGCTGTCGGCGCGGCCCTCGATCGTGAAGGCGTGGGTGCAGCCGCTGTCGAACCAGACATCGAGGATGTCGGTGATCTTCTCGTATTGAGCCGGGTCGTGGGCGCCCAGGAAGTCGCTGTCGGGACGGGTGAACCAGGCGTCGGCGCCGCCCTCGCGGATGGCCGCCAGGATGCGGGCGTTGACCTCGGGGTCGTTCAGCGGGTGGCCGGTGTGCTTGTCCACGAACATGGCCAACGGCGTGCCCCAGTTGCGCTGGCGGCTGATCAGCCAGTCGGGACGCGTCTCGACCATCGAGCCGATCCGGTTGCGGCCGGCGTCGGGGTGGAAGGCGGTGTCGGCGATGGCCTGGACGGCCACTTCGCGCAGGGTCTTGCCGTCCAGGCTGTCGACCGCGTGGTCCATGCGGATGAACCACTGCGGGGTGTTGCGGAAGATCACCGGGGCCTTGGAGCGCCAGCTGTGCGGATAGCTGTGCTCGACGCGACCGCGCGCCAGCAGGTTGCCGGCCTCGATCAGCTTCTCCATGACCGCGCCGTTGGCGGGCCCGAACTTGCCGACCTTCTTGCCTTCAGTCTCGAGGACCTTGAGGCCCGCGAACAGGGCGACGTGCGGATAGTAGGCGCCGTCCGGATCGACGGTGTCGGGGATCTCGCGGTGACCGTGGGCCAGCCAGACCTGGTAGTCGTCGGCGCCATGGCCCGGCGCGGTGTGGACGAAGCCGGTGCCGGCGTCGTCAGTCACGTGGTCGCCGGCCAGCATCGGCACGGCGAAACCGTAGTGGCTGTCGAGGTCGGCCAGCGGGTGGGCCAGCACCATGCCCTCGCAGTCGACGCTCTCGACCTTCTCCCAGGCCGCGACCTTGGCGGCCTTGAAGACGTCGCCGGCCAGCTTCTCGGCCACGATCAGGCGGTCGCCCGGCTTGGCCCAGGGCTCGAACTCAAGACCTTCCTCCAGCGCCTTCACCTCGAAGACGGCGTAGGGGATGTCGGGGTTGTACGAGACGGCGCGGTTAGCCGGGATGGTCCACGGCGTGGTCGTCCAGATCACTAGCTTGGCGCCCTGGGCGGCCTCGGAGCCTTCGACGACCGGGAACTTCACCCAGATCGTGGGCGAGACGTGGTCGTGGTACTCGATCTCGGCGTCGGCCAGGGCCGTGCGCTCGACCGGGCTCCACATCACCGGCTTGGAGCCGCGATAGAGCTGGCCGCTGGCCAGGAACTTGTGGAACTCGGCGACGATCGTCGCTTCCGAGCTGAAGTCCATGGTGGCGTAGCGGTTCCACCAGTCGCCCAGCACGCCCAGGCGCTGGAACTCGGTCTTCTGGGCCTCGATCCAGCCGCCGGCATAGGCGCGGCATTCGCGGCGGAACTCCTCGGCCGGAACCTCGTCCTTGCGGCGGCCTTGGGCGCGGAACTTTTCCTCGATCTTCCACTCGATCGGCAGGCCGTGGCAGTCCCAGCCCGGCACGTAGTCGACGTCGTAGCCGAGGGCGAAGCGCGAACGGACCACGAAGTCCTTCAGGATCTTGTTCAGCGCGTGGCCGATGTGGATCGCGCCGTTGGCGTAGGGCGGGCCGTCGTGCAGCACATAGAGCTTGGCCTGATCCGCCTGGCGCTTGGCGCGCACCGCGCCGTAGAGGCCCTTGGGCGAGAGAGCGGCCCAGCCCTCCAGGATCTCGGGCTCTTTCTTCGGCAGGCCCGCGCGCATCGGGAACGGGGTGTCGGGAAGGAAGACGGTCTCGCGATAGTCGCGGGCGGGCGTGGCGTCGTCGGCCATGGGATTGGAATCCGGCTCTGGAATTGTCGGAAGAGGGCGGGAGAACCCGGCGCGCGCTGGAGGATCGTCCGGCGGCGTCACGCCGGGCGGATAATTCGCGAAATCTTCCGAACGGAACTCATGGCGGTGGGGATAGCAGAGGCGGGGCCGTGGCGCAAAGGCTTCGGCGGACGGCGATTTCCGCTCCCCCCTCCGGCGCGCTACTTCAGCTCCGCCACATCCAGCGCCGCCAGGGCCCGCGTCAGCGTCTCGGCGTCGGCGGTCAGCTTCGCCAGCCCCTCGGTCGGCTCGCGGGTGTCCTCGTCCATGTAGAGGCCGCGATTGATCTCGATCTGCAGGGCGTGGGTGCGTCTGGCCGGGCGGCCGTAGTGCTCGGTGGTATAGCCGCCGGCATAGGGCGCGTTGCGGGCGACGCGGTAGCCCAGGGCCTCCAGCTCGCGCTCGACCAGACCGGTCAGCCGGGGCGAGCAGGCCGCGCCGAAGCGGTCGCCCAGCACGATGTCGCACGAGCCGCCCCGGCCGCGCCCGCTCCGCGCGGCGGCGGCGGGCATGGAATGCCAGTCGATCAGGATCGCCGCCCCGTGCGCCGCGCGCGCCGCCGCCAGCTGGCGGTCGAGCGCGTCGTGATAGGGACGGTGGGCCAGCTCGATCCGGTCGCGCGCCTCGGCGAAGGTCAGCTTGCGGGCGTAGATCGGCCGCCCCTCGCCGGCGACGCGGGGAATCGCCCCCAGCCCCGCCGCCACGCGCGCGGTGCGGCCCTGGGCGTAGTCGGGCAGCTCCTCGTCGAACATCGCCGGATCCAGCTCCCACGGCTCGCGGTTCAGGTCGACATAGGCGCGGGCCAGCCGGGCCAGAATCACCGCCGCGCCGAGGCCGGGGGCGCCCGCGATCACCCGATCGACGAAGGCGTCCTCGGAGCCGCGCAGGGTCTCGACCGGCAGGCGGGCGGCCTCGACCATCTCCGCCGGATAGACGCCGCCCGAGTGGGGCGAGGCGAAGACCAGGGCCGTCGGCGGCGGCGCGCCGGGCGGGGCCGCGCGCAGGACCTCGAAGGCCGGCCCGGTCAGGGTTTCCAGCGTCTCAGACACGATCGGCCGCGCAGCGCTCATGGCCCATCATCGAAGTCCGCGCCCCCGGGGTCAAATGGCAACTTACCGCTGATCAAGCCGGGGTCCGCATCCGTCCACAGCCGCGACGTTTAGGTTCATCCCCGATTTACGCTGAACTTGCTAAGGTGGCCGAAGCTACGACTTCTTAATCCTCAGGACACGTGACCTCATGGCCCGCATCCTTCTCGCCGAAGACGACGACTCCCTCCGCGGCTTCCTGGCCCGCGCCCTGGAACGCGCCGGGTTCGAGGTGACGGCCTGCGCCGACGGCGAGGAAGCCGTCCAGCACCTGGACACCCCCTGGGACCTGCTGCTGACCGACATCGTCATGCCCGGCATGGACGGCATCGAGGTGGCCCGCCAGGCCGCCGCCCGCGATCCGGGCCTGCGGATCATGTTCATCACCGGTTTCGCCGCCGTCGCCCTCTCGGCCCAGGACCGCGCCCCGGCCGGTTCGAAGGTGCTGTCCAAGCCCGTCCACCTGCGCGACCTCGTCGCTGAGGTGGAAAAGATGATGGCCGCCTAAAAAAGTTTCGGGGGCGGCTTGCCTACCGGAAAAGCCGCCGCTATACCCCCACACCTTCCCGGCCGGGACGTCTTCTTGAAGACGCTTCGGATCGCTTCGGCGGACGCGTAGCTCAGCGGGAGAGCACTACGTTGACATCGTAGGGGTCACAGGTTCAATCCCTGTCGCGTCCACCA
>NZ_QFQZ01000154.1 GCF_003243465.1 Caulobacter segnis | reverse complement strand
GCGTCCTGCTGATCGGCCTGTTCGACCGCTGGGCCGAGCCCGCCGATCGCGCCCCGCGCGATAACGATTGATCCCGAGGCCTGTTTGCGAGACCCTCGTTCTATAAAAGAACAAGGGAGGTAGCTCAGTGCTGATTTCTCAAATCCTCAAGGACAAGGGTGATCTGGTGTTCACGGCCTCCCCCCAGGAGACCGTCGGCGCCGCGGCCGCGCTTTTGCATACGCGTCGTGTCGGCGCCATGGTGGTGGTCGACGAGACCGAGGCGGTGGTCGGCATTCTGTCCGAGCGCGACATCGTCCGGGCGATCGCCAAGGAAGGGGCCACGGCCCTGACCAAGCCGATCTCCAGCTGCATGAGCGCCAAGGTGATCTTCGCCGAACCCCATGAAACCGTCGAAGCCATGCTTGAGCGGATGACCGATCGTCGGATCCGCCACCTGCCGGTGGTGAAGGGCGGTCGCCTGGCGGGCATCATCTCGATCGGCGATCTCGTGAAGCACAAGATCAGCGAGGCCCAGGCCGAGGCCGATGGCCTGAAGGCCTATATCGCCGCGGGCTGACAGGCTCCGCCTCTCTAGGAGGAGAGGGGGCGCTCTCAGCCCTCGATGAGTTCTGCGCCGGCGCCTTGGGCGGCGTCGGCCAGGCTGTAGCCCTCGAGGACGGCGGCCGTGGCGTCGCGCGCCCTGAGCAGGGCTTCGCGCAAGGCGCAGGTGGCGATGTCGCGACAGTCCTCGCAGCGCCGGAAGGCCGTGCGGCTGACGCAGGGTGTCAGGGCCAGCGGGCCGTCGACCAGGCGAATGATCTCGGCGAAGCTGATCTGGTCCGGCGCGCGGCCCAATATATAGCCGCCGAACTTGCCGCGGCGGCTGACGACCAGCCCCTCGCGGGAGAGGGAGAGCAGGATCGCCTCCAGGAACTTGCGCGGCGCGTCCGCGCGCTCGGCCAGCTCGCCGGCCGTGACCTGCCCGTTCTCACGAGCCAGTTCGATCATCGCGCGCAGGGCGTAGCGCGCCTTCTGGGACAACATGGACGCCGGTGACCTTGTTCAGGCGCGCCGCAGCGCGTCTCCTAAAGAGCGTTCAGCCTTCTGAGCGAGGCTTTGTCACGACGCAAGCCTCGCGTGACGTTGTTCATGCACAGGGGAATGGCCCTTCTGGGGATAAGCCGGCCATTTCAGGCTTGCGGGCCCGGGGAGGGGGCTCTAGAAGCCGCCCCTCGCTTCGGGGCCGCGGCCGCTGAACGGAACATCCGCCCCTCGGGGCTTGCGTTTCGAGCAGCACGTCGCTAAGTTCCGCAGCCTCAATCGAATCTCTTTCCTCTCTTGGCGCTCCTCATGGCGCGCTTCGGGTGGCTTTTGCGCTCTAAAGTGGCCTCGGCCTCAAGTAGAGAAAAAGAAAAAGGGGCGGTTGACCTGGGAATTCGGTTTCGCTAGAAGCCGCGCTCCCTGAAATACGGAAGCCGCCGCAAGGTTGCTGAAGTATTTCACTCCAGAAGAGCTTCTCTTTCTTTTGAAAAAGATGCTTGACTGGCTCCGGTGACTTCTTTAGAAGCTGCCGGCTCCGCCGAAAGCCTCCTGGGCTGGCAAGCGGAACGAAGTCGAAAAGTTTTGAAAAAAACGATTTGACACGGAAAACGAGGTTGGATAGATAGCCGCCTCCGCCGACACCGGGCGCTAAACGGTGGGGCCGCTGAGGCGGTCCGGGTCTTTGACATTGTTGATTTGGAAAGAGAAACGCAGGCGGCGGCGCTCTGGCGGTTCACTCTACGGAGTGGATCATTTGGCGCTGACGTAATGCGGTCTCTTGAAGACACCATTTATACGCCGATTGGCTCTTCGGAGTTGGTCGGAGTGTGATGGGAACTCGTCAAGATACTATGCAAACCAGATACGCAGTTCGGATTTTCCTCCGAACTAAATAGCTGGAGTCAATGTCAACTCAACCTGAGAGTTTGATCCTGGCTCAGAGCGAACGCTGGCGGCAGGCCTAACACATGCAAGTCGAACGGATCCTTCGGGATTAGTGGCGGACGGGTGAGTAACACGTGGGAACGTGCCCTTTGGTTCGGAACAACTCAGGGAAACTTGAGCTAATACCGGATGTGCCCTTCGGGGGAAAGATTTATCGCCATTGGAGCGGCCCGCGTCTGATTAGCTAGTTGGTGGGGTAAAGGCCCACCAAGGCGACGATCAGTAGCTGGTCTGAGAGGATGATCAGCCACATTGGGACTGAGACACGGCCCAAACTCCTACG
>NZ_QFQZ01000005.1 GCF_003243465.1 Caulobacter segnis | reverse complement strand
GTATTCAAGATCGCCCTGAAGCTCGTGCGCTCGGCTTCCAGCTTCCGTTGCAGCGTTCGCGAGGGCAGCCCCAATTGGTCGCTGATCGCGATGATCGTTCCATCGGCAAGGTTTAGCTGAGAACGCATGGCCACTTCCACCCGCGCGGCGATAAGAGGCTTTCGCGCCTTGTCCGCCTCGAACAGCGCGCGCTCGGCCTCTGAGCGAGGCGGCGACGTTCCAATGCGCCATGGACGATCGAGGGTCTCTCGGTCGTAGAAGACGCCGTTGCGATCCTGCTCGAACATGAGGTTAAGACCAAAGACTTCCCTGTGCGCTGCAAGTTCGCGGGGCGCTGCGTGACGAAACATCGCCGCGGCCGGACGCCACCCTGCCTGGCATCGCTTGGCGACTGCCACCACGTTCCGGGTCAAGGTGAATTCGACCATCTGCACTTCGCTATCGCAGTGCCCCGCCCGCCCCTCGAACGACAACACAGCGCCTTCGCCCGTACGTTCCAGTCCCACCACCGCCGCTTCGCTGAAGGTCTCAAAATAGGTGGTCAGGTCGTGCAGCATCGCTTCGACTGTCCGCGCCGTCTCAAGAAGGACGCCCAGCGGTCCAAGAGGGTCCTCGCTCTCGCGCTCTGCCAGCTTGATGCCAAATACCCGGCAGTCACAGCTCGACGCGGCCAGCTCGAAGAAATCCGTCATCGAGTAGCCTAGAACGGGGATTCCGCTCTCGAACAACGCTGCGGGGGGAATGTTGGCCTGCCGGGCAATATCGAACGGATCTCCGCCTAGCTCGGCGATGAGATCAGCGGCGCCGGACAGCACCGCGCTGTTGAGCATTTCCCCCACGACCGCCCCCTAAAGCCGTCAGATGTTTGGCGCGAACTGTCAAACGCATCCTTGCCCATGTCTCTAATGTTTTTCCATCGCGATCAAGGTCGACGCCAGAGCCGGCCACGCGAGGGAGGATAAACGTGAACCAGGTCGCAGCGCCCCCAGTGGCGCCCCCAACCGTCTTTCCGGTCGGCTTTGCGCCAAGCGCCGAGACGCTCCACCTCGGCGGCGACGATTTGCCCTGGATCCCGGTCGGCGAGGGCGTCGACCTTCAGCTCCTGCACGTGGATCTGAACCAAGGACTGTGGATCAACCGCACGCGCCTCAAGCCCGGCACCGCCGTGCCGACCCATTTCCATGCCGGGATGGTGCTGGCGGTCACACTGCAGGGTCGCTGGTTCTATCAAGAAAGCCCGAACCAGGTGAACTCGACCGGATCGTATTTGTTCGAACCCGCAGGCTCGGTGCATACGCTGCAAGCCGCCGCCGACCAGTCCGAGGACACGATCGCCTGGTTTGCGATCTGGGGTCCCAACATCAACATCGACGGCGACAGGCAGGTGACCGCCGTAATCGACGCCCATGCGATCCTGACCCTCTATCGCGCGCAATGCGCGGGACGGGATCTTGACTGCAGCAAGCTGATCGTTGTCGGGGGACATGGCGCGTGAGGAAGCGTTCGATTTTCATTTCCGGCGGCGCCGGCGGCATCGGGCTGGTGACGGCCAAACTCTTCCTGTCCAAGGGCTGGCGTGTCGGAATCGGCGACATCAAGCCAGACGCCCTGGCGGCGGCCGCCGCTCAGGCCCATGTCGAGACCTTCGTGCATGATGTTCGCGACTATGACAGCTGGACCAAGGCTCTGGACGCCTTTTGCGCCCCGGATGACGGCGCGCTGGACGTGCTGGTCAACAACGCTGGCGTGTTGATCTTTGGATGGCTGGACGACCAGGATCCTGCTTCCTTCGCGCCGCTGATCGACATCAACGTCAAGGGCGTCGTCTACGGCTCCCATGCGGGCGTAAAGCACCTAGCCAAGACCAAGGATTCCACCCTGGTGAACCTGGGCTCCTCGGCCTCACTGCAATCTCCGCCGATCCAGGCATTGTATGCGGCGACCAAGTTCGCGGTCCGCGGCCTCTCCGAAGCCCTGCTCGTGGCCTATCGTCGCCATGGCGTGCGCGTGTCGCTGATCGAGCCCTACTGCGTGGACACGCCGATGCTTGATCACGACACGCCTGACGGCATCAACTATCGCGCGGCGGTCAGCGGTGGAGAGATCCTCGATCCGCAAGACGTCGCCGATCGTATTCTGGAATCGACCCAAAGCGACGACTTCCATTTCCCCGTCGGCGAGCTGCCTCGCGAACTGATTGACGAGATCAGGCCACGCTTCGAGGCGGATAAGGCCAAGTGGCTGCAGGTCTTCGGGATCGCCTGAGACGCCAGCCAGCTCAACTACTACCTCTGACTGGAGGACCGCCCCTTTGCGGTCCTCCTTTTCTTGTCGATCATCATCCTAAACCGGTCGCGCGGACGCGCCGGCTCAGCGCCGCCTCATCAGGCCAGCACGCTGGACTCGGCCACTAAGGCGGCGCGAAGTTCCGCCTTGGCGACCTTTTCCAGGGTTGAGCGCGGCAGGCTGTCGACCAGACGGATTTGGTGGGGGCGCTTGAACGTCGCCAGCGCACCTTGGCAGCTTTCGGCGATGCGCTCCGAGAGCCCGACCGCGTGGCCCGGTTGCGGGATCACAAACGCGACCGGCACCTCGTCGAGCATCGTGTGACGCATGGCGACCACGGCCACCTCAGCCACGCCGGAAACCGCGGCGATGACGTGTTCGATCTCCGACGCGGCGACGTTCTCACCTCCGACTTTCAGCATGTCCTTGCTGCGATCTGAGAAATAGAGGAACCCGTCCTGGCCCAGTCGAACCCTGTCGCCCGTGGCGAACAGGCCATCGGCCCTGAACGCCGCAGCAGTCGCGGCCGGATCGCCCGCGTACTCCAGAAAGAGGGACACCCCCCGCTCCCCGCCGACGAACAGGTCGCCCACCTGACCAGGCTGCACGGGCTGCCCGGCCTCGTCCAGCACGTGGATGGCGTAGCCCGGCGCCGGCCGCCCCATAGACATCGCGGCGTTCGCCTGGTTCATCGAACCGACCACGCCGTGGGTGATGGTTTCGGTCATACCCCACCAGCCAAGCGTTCTGACGCCGAAATGGGCGTCCCATGGCGCATCGCAGACACCGTTGCCCCATTGGCGATAGCTGTGGTTGTCCGGCACGGGCTGGGTCAGCAGCGCGCGGGCGCAGAACGGCACCATGGACGTCCAGGTCGCGCCGTGTTTGAGCGAGACAGGCCAGAACCGCGACGCCGAAAACCGCGGCGCCAGCACTACGGTCGCCCCGACCCATAGCGAGGCCAACACCGAATAGGACTGTGCGTTGGTGTGGAAGAGCGGCAGGTAGGTGAAATGGACGTCGTCAGCGCGCAGGTCTTCGTTTTGAGCACAGGCCCGCGCGCCCCACAGGGCGTTGCCGTGTGTCCAGACCACCGCCTTCGGCCGCGCGGTCGTTCCGGACGTGTATTGGATGCCAAATGGGGCCCAGGGATCGTGCGGTCGTGCCGGCAGGTTTCCGACGTCTCCATCGATGGCGGCGAAGGGCTCAAAGCCATCGACCCTTTTCGTCGGGGCGACGCCGCCGTCGGTGTCAGTGACGACGCGCCAAGCCAACTCTGGCGCAGCCTCGGCGACCAATCGAGCGAAGGCTGGTTGGGTCACGGCTGCGACGGCCTGACTATGCTTGGCGAAATAGGCCAGCTCGTCGCGCGCGGATTTGGTGTTGGTGGTCACGGCCACCGCGCCCGCATAGGCGCAGCCCATCCAGGCGATCACGAACTCAGGGCAGTTGTCCATGTGGATCAGGACCCGCTGACCAGGCTCCACGCCCCTAGCGTGCAGCCCCGCCGCGAAGCGACCAACGGCTTCGACGAAGGCGGCATAGCTCCAGCGTCGCCCCTCGCCTTCCAAAGGCTCCCAGATCAGGAACGGGTGGTCAGGGCGACTGGCCGCGCGCGCGTCCAGTATGGAGCGCATATCCATGCCGGCGAAGGGGTTGATCGGGCGTGTCGAGATGGGCGTCATGATGTTCCTCCGCGTCATGGCGCCCCTGACCCTGGGGCGTCCTTTCTCACGTCGACGATGGACGACGTGCTTGACGGCTCCCTTAGTGGCTAGGGTCGGCGGCGCCTGACATTTCGCGCCAAAGACTGGCAGCGTGGCGTCGCGCGGTCTCCGCCCTGGTTGGGTTGCGCGAAAAGCAGCCCTTCCGGATTGCGAAGGCCAGCGGACGGCCGAGCATGAGAACGCCCGTGCGCACGGGCATGCCTCACGCATTTCCACACGCCCCCCTTAATCCCCCGCCACGGCGCGCGGTTCTGCTAGCTTAGGCCGCCACCCGACCAGCCAGGATTTCATCACAGCACCTGGCCGACAGCGCATCGGCCTCGACGCTGCTGAGGCCTAAGCCCTGCAGTGTCATGGTCACGACTTGCTGGCTCAGAAAGATCGCCGCGGAGGCGTTGGGCTGGATGAGCAGGCGAAACATCAAAGCCCAACTGGCGCCCACGATCGCTACAGCGCCGTCCTCGCGCGTGGCGACCCGCAATCGACCCGAAGCGATGCCCGCGCCGACGTCCGGGGCGAACCCCGTCGAGTCAAAGGCGTCGGAAGCCAGGTCGAGGGGCGCGTTGTGGGACAAAAGCCGGCCCTCGACGGGATCCATCATGGCTAGCCGCGCATAGAAGCAGATGCCTCGGGCAATTCTCTCGGCGGGATCGGTCACGTCGATGTTGAGCGCCGCGACCCCCGCGTCGGCCCGCGCCAGGACCCTTCTCAGGACCTCCAGCGAAAGGGCCTCCTTGTCGGTGAAGTGATTATAGAAGGTGCCCTTGGCCAGTCCTGCGGCCTGGATGATGTCTTCGATGGTCACCGAATCTGGATGGGACTGGCTGAACAGACGAGCGGCTGTCTCGATCAGAAGCTCGCGCGTCTTGGCCCGACGCGCCGCCTGCGGCTTGCGGGTGGCCGCTTTGGGCTTCTGAGGCGTCCGGGGCGCTTCCTGCTCATCCATGGACACCTTTTCCCCCTGTTCGCGTTTCAACACCACGCCCTGATGAAGCCGTCTGCCCGAGGGGCGAGCAGGTGCCCGCCCGTCGAAACCTTGGCGCTCGCCAGATTGCGACATACTGACTTTATCGTCAGTTTAATCATAGCCGACCATATCGCACCGCAGCATTCTCTGCTACCACGCCTCATATCGCAGACTGCCTCGGCGCTTAAAATGACCAGCACGAATAGTTTTATCACGCCTTCAAATCCAAGGGCGGAGACGCGACTTGCCGGATCCGTGCTGGCCGTCGGCGCCGTGGTGATCCTGACGGGGTGTGGGCCGCAGAAAACGCCCGCCCCGCCCTATCGGACTGTGGAGGCGATCGTCGCCGCGCCCGCCACGGGCTCGCTGCGCAGCGTTTACTCAGGTCAGGTGGTCGCCCGCTATTCGATCCAGTATGGCTTCCGGGTGCCGGGCCAGATCGCCTCACGGCCTGTCGAGATCGGTCAGACGGTCGCCGCAGGACAGGTCTTGGCCAGCCTGGATCCAAAAGACCTGGCGGCCAATGCCCGAGGGGCCGCTGCGCAAACGTCGGCGGCTGACGCCCAAGCCAACGCGCAGTCGGCGGACCTTCAGCGGGCGCGAAGCCTTCTGGCCCAAGGCTTCATCTCCAAGGCGGAATTCGATCAGACCCAGGCGGCCGCCAAGGGCGCGCAGGCGCAGCTAAGGGCCGCCCAAGCCCAGCAGACCGGCGCCGGCCAACAGTTGTCCTATTCATCGCTCAGGGCCGTGCGAGCCGGTGTGGTGACCGCTGTCGCCGGCGAAGCCGGACAGGTCGTGGCCGCCGGACAGCCTGTTGTCACGGTCGACACCCCTGGAGAACTGGAAATCGCCGTCAGCGTGCCCGAGGGCGAGGTCTCGGCGTTCCGTGGCGCCAGCCTGGGCGTGCGACTGTGGAATTCGAGCCAAGTCTTTCCCGGCCAGGTGCGCACGCTCTCGGCCGCCGCCAACCCCCAGACCCGCACCTTCGATGCTAGGGTCGCCTTCAAGCCGCCGCCGGGCGTGGCCGCGATCGGCGGCACGGCCGAAGTGATCGTCCAGCAATCGGCCGCCGACGGGGCGACCCTCCGTGTCCCGTTGGCGGCGGTGACCGAGCGCGACGGCCATAGCGTCGTCTGGGTGATCTCGGGTCAGCCTCAACGCGTTCAGCCGCGGATCGTGACAATCAAGGCGATGCAGGACAACGCGGTGCTGCTGGCCGGCGGACTGGCGCCCGGTGAGCGCATCGTTAGCGCCGGCGCACACCTCATGCGACCTGGTCAGGCCGTGACGGCCGTATCCAGCAGCGCCGAGCGCGACCAATGAAAGGGCCCAATCTCTCGTCGTGGGCCCTGGCCCACGAGGCCATGATGCGGTTCCTGATCGCCGTAGCGGTGATCGGCGGTCTCTACGCCTACGCCGTGCTCGGGCGCCAAGAAGACCCTGACTACACCGTCAAGAACATGCTGGTCTCGGCCACCTGGCCGGGGGCCAACGGCCAGTCCGTCGCCGATCAGGTGGCCGAACCGATCGAGCGCGGGATCCAGACCCTGCCCGAAGTCGACTACATGCGCACCAACATCCAGGCCGGTCGCATGATCATCAATGTTCGCCTGCGTGACGACCTTCCGCCCTCGCAGGTCAACGGGGTCTGGACCCGCATTCGCCAGCGCGTCAGCGAGCGCGCCGCCCAATTGCCCGAGGGCGTCCAAGGCCCCCAGTACAATGACGATTTCGGCGACACATACGGCAATATCTACGCCCTCACGGGCGATGGCTTCACCCTGCCCCAGCTGAAGGCCTTCGCAGACCGCCTGCGCGATGACCTGCGTCGTCTTCCCGACGCCGGGCGCATCGAACTGGAGGGTGAGCCGCAGGAACGGATCTACATCGAGTACCAGTCGGCCAAGCTGGCGAGCCTGGGCGTGGATCCCCGCTCGATCATCCAGACGCTGCACGAAACCAACACCATCTCCTCGGCTGGCGAGGTCGACGCGGTTGGCGAGCGAATCCAAATCGACGTCACCGGCGCCTTCGACTCGGTGGAGAGCATTCGACAGCTTGGGATCACCGCCAACGGACGCTCCGTGCGCCTGGGCGATATCGCCACGGTGCGCCGAGCCTTGGTCGATCCGCCGACCTTCAAGATGCGCGTCAACGGCGCCGACGCGGTCGGGGTCATGGTCTCCTTGCGCAAGGGCGGCGACGTCACCCGACTAGGCCATCAAGCCCATGAGGTGATCGCCGCGTTCCGCGCTCGACTTCCGGCGGGGGTAAGCCTGCACGTGATCGCCGACCAGCCGGAAGTGGTGAAGGAGTCTATCGGCGAGTTCACCCGCTCCCTGGCCGAAGCCGTCGTGATCGTGCTGGTGGTCAGCTTCCTGTCCCTGGGCGTCAGGCCCGGCGTGGTGGTGGCCCTGTCCATACCGATCGTCCTGGCCGCCACTTTCGCCACCATGCTGATGCTGGGCATCCCCCTGCATCGGATCTCGTTGGGGGCGCTGATCATCGCGCTTGGCCTGTTGGTTGACGATGCGATCATTGTGATCGAACAGATCGACAGCCACCTGGCGTCAGGATGGGCCAAGATCAAGGCGGTGACGGCGGCCTACACGGTCACCGCGCAGCCCATGCTCATCGGAACACTGATCACGATGCTGGGCTTTCTGCCCATCGCCTTGGCCAACTCCGCGGCTGGCGAATACTCGCGCTCGATCTTCTACGTCGTGGCCATTTCGCTGCTGTTCTCCTGGATCGTGGCGGTGTTCGTGACGCCCTATCTCGCCAACAAGATGTTGCGCGAAACGCCGGCCAAGGCCTCGGCAGAGGGTGAGGCAAGGGGTCATCACAGCGCCCATGACGGCGCCTTCTATCGACGGTTCAGAGGCCTGGTGCGCTGGAGCCTGGACCGCCGTTGGGCGGTCATCGCTTCAGCCGCCGGCGCCTTCATCCTCTCGATCGGCGTCTTCGCCGTCGCCGTGCCCAAGCAGTTCTTCCCCGCTTCGGATCGCCCGGAGCTAATCGTTGACCTACGCGCTTCTCAGAACGCTTCGTTCGAGCAGACCTCAGCCGTCGCCCGCCGACTTGAAAAGGCCCTGGCCGGCGACCGGGACATCACGTCGATCGCGACCTATGTCGGCGGCGGCACGCCGAGGTTCTATCTGTCCCTGGACGTGCAAACCCCCAACCTTTCTCTGGCTCAGGTTGTGATCCAGACGACGGGCGGAAAGGGCCGCCAACGTGTGCATGATCGGATCGAGGCCCTGCTGGCCAGCCAGTTCCCCGAAGTGCGCGGGCGTATCAGCACCTTGGAAATGGGACCGGCGATCGGCCAGCCGTTCAAGATCCGCCTGACGGGCTCGGACTACGCCCAGCTCGCCCCGGCGGCGGAGCGGATCGAGGCGCTGATGCGCGCCAACGGACGCTTGAGCGACGTCAACACCGACTACGGCGATGCGCTCAAGACCGTGAAGGTCGATGTGGACCAGGACAAGGCCCGCGCCCTTGGCGTGACCTCTTTGAACATCGAGCAGGCCCTTCAGGCTGCGCTTGAGGGCGCGCCGATCACGCGATATCGCACCGGCGACAAGAGCCTTCCGGTCGTGGCCAGACTGGACGCGGCCGAACGCAATCGGCTCGATCGGCTAGCCCAAGTCAACGTCGCCACGGCGTCGGGCAGAATGGTCCCCCTCTCGCAGGTCGCCCGCCTCACCCCGGCCTTCCAAATGGCCGAGCTGAACCGGCGCTCGGGCATGCCGACGATCACCCTGCAGGCCGACACGGTCAAAGCCCAGCCTGCGGACGTGGCGGCAGGTATGAAGAAGGACCTGGATGCGATCAGCGCCAGCCTCCCGGCCGGCGCCACGTTGATGCTCGGCGGCTCGATCGAGGAAGGCGCGAACTCACAGGCCTCCGTCATGAGCAAGGCCCCCATCGCGCTGGTGCTGATCCTGTTGCTCTTGGTCATGCAGCTTCAGAGCCTCAAGAAGGTGGCGCTCGTGGTGCTGACAGGCCCACTGGCCCTCATCGGCATGGCCTTGATCCTCAGTATCTTCCAGATCCCGTTCGGGTTCGTGGCCATGCTGGGCGGGTTGTCGTTGTTTGGCATGGTGATCCGCAACTCGCTGTTCTTGGTGACGCAGATCGACCAGTTGGAGTCCGAGGGCGTGGCGCGGTTCGACGCCATCGTCGAGGCTACCGTTCAACGCTTGCGCCCGATCATGCTCACCGCCCTAGCCGCCATCCTGGCCATGATCCCGCTCACGCGGTCCGTCTTCTGGGGACCGATGGCCTGGGCGATCATGGGCGGCCTGATGGCGGCCACGCTGTTGACCCTGATATTCCTGCCTGCCGTTTATGCCGCCGCCTATGGCGTGCGCGAGGCGGCATCCTCGCCGGAGGCTTCTCATGCTTGATCACAGCCCTCGAGCCTTGGCGTCGTTGGCCGGGCTTGTCTTTGTCGGACTCTCCGCCGGACCAGCCCTGGCTCAGAATTTGACGCAGGCCTACGACCTGGCTCTCCGGCATGACCCCGATCACGCCGAAGCTCTGGCCAATCGGGACGCCGCAGCCGCCAACGGCGATCTGGCGCGCGCCCTCTGGCTTCCGAAAGCCCAGTTGCAGGCGTCATCCAGCTACAGTCGCGTCACCCTCCATCCGGACACGACGCCGGCTGGGCTTTCGAATGACGGCTCTGGCGGCGCGGTCTTGGTGGGCATCGAACAGCCGCTGATCGATGGCGAGGCGCGCGCCCAGTCCCGGCAATTGCGTGCTGGCGTCCAGGCTGGACTGGCGGTCTACGACGCACGTCGGCAGAAACTCGCCTTGGATGTCGCACAGGCGTATTTCGACCTGCTCAAAGCTCAAGATCTGGTGGCCAGTGTGTTGGCGCAACAGGCTCTGACCCAACGCGAACAGCAAGCCGCCCAGGCGCGCTTCGACGCTGGCCGGGCCAAGATCACCGATGTCTATGAAGCACGAGCGCGCGCCGACGCCCTGACTGCGCAATTGGTAGACGCGCGTGCGCAGCAGGATTTGGCCCAATCACGCCTGGCGGAATTCACCGGTTTGGATGATTTTGCGCCGCTGCGCCCCAGAACCGATCTAGCGGCGGCCGCCCCATCGGAGGCCTTGAGCCTGTGGCAGGCTCGCGCGGAAGACAACGCCCCCAGCATCGCCGCGCGCCGCGCGCAGCTCGCCGCCAGTCAAGCCAAGGCCGACCAATATCGTTGGTCGAGCCAGATCAAGATCTCGGCCACGGCCACGGCGGGCGAACTGTGGCGGGGCGGTTCAGATTCCGCCCTGCTCGGCGTCGCCCTGCCTGATCGCGCGGAAGGGTTCACGGCCGGCGTGCGCTTGAAGGCGCCGCTGTATACTGGAGGGTCATTGACGGCCCAGCGTAGCCAGGCCCAGGCCCAGGCCAGGGGGGCGGACGCTCAGTTGGCCGCCGCAAAGCGCGATCTTCGCCTGGACGTAGAGAAAGCCTGGCGCGCGCAGCGCAGCGGCGCCGATCAGATCCTGGCGCTACGCGCGGCCCTAGCCTCCGCCCAGTTGCAAGAGCAGGCCGCTGTCACGGGCCGCGAAGTCGGCGTTCGCACCCAAACTGACGTCCTGGCGTCTCAGGCCCAGAGCTTCGAGACCGATCGGCGGCTGCGCTCGGCCCTCTACGACTATGAGTACAGCCGCTTAGCTTTGTCGGTGGCGGCCGGATCGCTGGACGACAAAACCCTCGCCCAGGCCGACCAAGACCTGACCGAACCGGCCTCGCGTTAAGGCGACTACGTCCCTCCCACCGGCGTCAGCCGCCAGGACAAGCAGTCTCGCCTTCCGATCACTGCGCCGCCGCGTCCTGTCGGACGCGGCGGCCTCCTCACCACGATTCCACGGTTTGGAAACGGTCCGCCAACCGCACGCTCCGGCGGATCGGGCATGAGCGCGTCTCGGCGCCATGACGCCCGCAGCGCGTTCATCGCAAAGCCCAAGGCCCTCGACCGCAATACCGCACGTTCGAAAACTCAAGTGACTATGAATTTCGAACTTGCAAAAAATGGGACAAACGTCCAATTCAGAAAAACAACGATCTCTGACATCGCCCGGTGGTTCGCCGCACGCTGCGGGCGCTCGAAAAAGTGCGGTCACGACAAAAGACGCCTCAAGGCTCCGTGAACAGGAGCCATGGCGTCGAGGGAGGGAATCGAGATGATCCAACGCCTAAGCCTGCGTGGCCTTCTGGCTGTCACCGTGTCCGCCGCCGCGATAGCGGCCGCCACGCCCGCCTTGGCGCAAACCCAGCAGGACTCGGTCCTCGAGGAGCTGGTGGTCACCGCTCAGAAGAAGGAAGAGGCCCTTCAGGACGTGCCGATCGCGGTGTCGGCGTTCAGCCAGAACACGCTGGAGGCTCAGAAGATCGATGGCGGCCCCAACCTTCAGCAATCGATCCCCAATGTCAGCTTCGCCAAGGGCAACTTCACCAACAGCTTCAATTTCTCGATCCGCGGCATCGGCAACAAGTCTGTCGGCGTAGCGGGCGACGCCGGTGTGGGCGTCCACCTCAACAACGCGCCGATGCAGGCGGGAAACCTTTTTGAAGCCGAGTTCTTCGACGTCGAGCGCGTAGAGGTGCTGCGAGGCCCTCAGGGCACGCTCTATGGCCGCAACGCCACCGGCGGTGTGGTCAACATCATCACCGCCAAGCCGGTGGACACGTTCGAGGCCAAGATCCGGGCCGAGGTCGGCAACTACGGCGCCGAGAAGCTCAGGGGCATGATCAATGTGCCGCTGCTGGACGGCAAGCTGGCCATCCGCGCCGCCGGCAACTATCTCAAGCGCGACGGGACGGTGACCAACACCTACAACAATCGCAAGGTCGACGATCGCGAGCTTTATTCGACCCGCGTGTCGGTGATGTTCAACCCGATCGACACCCTGCGCACCAGCTTCATGTGGGAGCATTTCGACGAGGACGACCACCGCGCCCGGATCGGCAAGCAGCTGTGCACCAAGGATCTGGGTCCGGCGACGATCGGGGGCGTGGCCACCGGTTCGGCGCGTCCGTTCCTGACCCAGGGCTGCCTTCCCGGTTCGCTCTACAGCGCTGCGGCCTACGGGACGGTCAACACCTCCGGCACGCTCAACGGCATGCTGGGCAATCTCTTTGGCTTCACGAGCGGCGACGCCAACCAAGGCGACACCACAAGCCGCAACCTGCGTGAGATCGAAACGCTGTTCGACCCCATCTACCGCTCCAAGTCCGACGTCTACCAGTTCAATCTAAACTACGAACTGACCCCCGCCCTGACGTTCACAGCGATGACGTCCTACTCCCGCGTCAAGATTTCCAGCAGCATGGACTACAACCGCAATGTCACTGCGGTGAGGTTCAATTCTACGGCGCTGACGCCGGGCGGAGTCTTTACGGACCCTCAGCTAGGCACGCGCGACCGCATCGCGAACCTGGACATCTCCTCCGACGACGCCAAGCAATTCAGCCAGGAGATCCGGCTGCAGTCGAACTTCGACGGGCCGCTGAACTTCAACGTCGGCGGGATCTATTTCGACTACAAGACCGTCAACGACTACTTCGTGGTGGGCAACTCCCTGACCCTGGCGGCCTTGGCGCTCAACTACACCGCCACCGGCAATCCCAATTGCAGCCCGACGGCCCTGCCGGCCAGTTGCATCGGCATCGACACCAACCCCACCCCGACCGGCTCTGGCCACAACTACTTCGACAGCCACTCGCCCTATCATCTGCGGTCCAACGCCATCTTCGGCGAGCTCTACTGGCAAGCCAATGAGAAGCTGAAGTTCACGCTGGGACTGAGACAAACCCACGATGACAAGCGTCTGGAGGTCTTCGACACCGTCCTGCTGTCGCCCGGCCTGGGCCTGCAGGCCAGCACCACCAGTCCGGAGCTTCGCTCCAAGTTCAGCGAACTGACTGGGCGGTTCGGGGCCGACCTCAAACTCTCCGACGACAATCTCGTCTATGCGTTCTTCTCGAAGGGCTACAAGGGCGGCGGTTCAAACCAAGCCGCCGCGGCTGGCTCAGCCGGGATCAAGGCGAACTTCGACCCGGAGTTCGTCAACGCTTTCGAGCTGGGCTCGAAAAATACCCTCGCGGGCGGTCGCGTGATGCTCAACGCCACCGGGTTTTACTACGACTACCAGGGCTATCAGATCTCCAAGATCGTCAATCGCACGGCGGTCAACGAAAACGTCGACGCCAGCGTCTACGGCCTGGAGCTGGAAGGGCTGTGGTCACCGGTGCGCAACCTGAAGCTCAACGCCAATCTGGGCTATCTCAACACCAAGATCGGCAAGGGCGTCAGCTCGATCGACACTATCGATCGCACACAGGGCAATTCGGACTATGTGGTGGTCAAGGTGGGCCCTGGCCTGCCCAACGCCGCGGTTGGGTCCAATTGCGTGCTGACCTCGTCGGGCGCGGCCGCGGTGATCAGCGCCGGCGCGGGCGCCACCCTACCCTTCGCCTGTGGCGGGGCGGCGGTTTACCAGGCCTTCCTGTCGACACCGCTGGCGTCCGGTGGCGCAGGCCTGACACCCGCCGCGGCGGCTTATCTGGCCAACAACACGGGCCTCTACGCCTATGGGGCTGGCTATTCGCTGGAAGGCGTGGCGGCGGACCTCTCAGGCCATGAACTGCCCAATTCGCCCCATTGGACGACGTCCGTGGGCGCGCAATACACCTGGGATTTCGCTGGCGGCTGGTCGGCCACACTGCGCGGCGACTACTACCGCCAGTCCAAGCAATATGCGCGCATCTACAACAGCGACTACGACCGGCTGAAGCCCTGGAGCAACGCCAACGTCACTTTGAAGATCGAAAAGCCCGAGTGGGGCCTCCAGATCGACGCCTACGTCAAGAACATCAGCAACAAGACCCCGATCACGGACGCTTACACGACCGACGATTCCTCGGGGCTCTTTGCCAATCTGATCACGCTGGAGCCGCGCCTCTACGGCGTCAGCCTGACCAAGTCCTTCTGATTTAAGAGAGCCTACCTCGACTAGGGCGGCGGCTTTGTCGCCGCCCGTCTTTTATCCGCGCTCAGGACCCGTCTCGATATCGCCGCGCCAGGGCCGTGAGTTGCTCACGCATCACCACGTCGGCGTCGGCCGCGCCCAGCAAGGTCATGCGCACGGCGTGAAAGAACAAAGCGTCGATCATGCTGCCGGCCAGAGGCAGGATTTCGATCGCGTCACGCTGAGGATTGATCATCCTCAGCACCCTCACCGTGAGGGCTTCCAGATCGGCCACGACCTCTCGGACGATCTCATGGTAGGTCGGATCGAATAGCGACTGGTTGCGGATGTCGTACCAGAAGCGGTGCATGGTCGCGTCCTTGGTGGCGGCTTGGACCAGTATTTCGATAATCGCATCGACCGTACTGTTGGGAAGGATCGCTTCGGCCAGTTTGGCGCCGAATGTCTGCTTGAAATGCCGGACCGCGAAGATGATCAGGTCAGGCTTGTCGGCGAAATAGTAGTTCAGGCGGCTGACGTTCATGCCAGCCGCGGCGGCGATGTCGCGCATGGAGGTGTGGGCGTAACTGAGGCTAGCCAGCTGCTGCATCGCCTGCTCGGCCAGGCGCCGTTTGGCGTGTTCCCCCTTCGCAGTGCTGCCAGGCGGGGCCCGCCGTCTAGGCTCCGGCATCGTCACAGGTCCGTGTGCGCCGGGACGCCCCTGATCTTCCGGCACGAAGTCAAATTCGCTTTTCCCAAAACCATGCCTCCCCCCCCCCCCGGCGCCGCCGCAGTGGGTCCACACCCGTGACGGCAGGCTCTCTGCCAGGTCGGCATCATGGGCGCGCCGACCGATTTCGCGCAACGTGCAACTGCGCGGGCCGTCATGCGCCAGACGCGCTCGGCACGGAAAGATGACACCCGCGTCATTTATGTTGCCGACTTCAACTTTGGAAGTTACGAATAGGTCAAAGAACGCCAGTCAATGACGTCTCAAGGGAAGGATCCGACGCAATGGATGACGCTGGCGCGCTGCGCGAGTCTGCGGCTCAACGTCCAATTTCCCGGGCCGAGGAAAAGCAGATCGCGCGTGCGCTCTCGCCCGATGTCGCCTGGCCGACCCTGGCCTTGGCGCTCGCGCTCCCCGCCGCGCTCATCACCCTGATCACGCTGGGCGCGCGGCAGATCTGGCCCCTGTGGGCCTGCACGCCCCTTCTGACGCTATTCTCGTATGCGCACTACACCCTGGTGCATGAAAGCGTTCACGGAAATGTCGTGGCGCGAAATCCCCAGTGGGCCTGGATCAACACGGTGGTGGGTTGGATCGGCGCCACGGGCATGGGCCTGTCCTGGCCCTATCTGCAGAGGACCCATGTCCTGCACCATTCCCATACCAACAGCGACCGGGACCCGGACATCTTCGTCAAGGGATCTCTGGCGCAGCTCGTCATCAAGTGGGCGGTCAACATCACGCTGGGCCTGATACCGCTCAAGCTGCTGAAGTATCTGGCCCCGCGGATCTATGCGCGCGTGGATTATATTTTCACCGCCAGGGAGATGTTGCAGATTTCGGCGATCACGACGGCCCATCTAATCGCCATGACAGCGTTCGCCGTAAGCGGTCATTTCCTGGACTGGCTGATGCTGTGGTTCCTGCCGACCCGACTGGGGATCCTGATCCTCAACATCTTCTTCCAGTGGCTGCCCCACTATCCCTTCGATCGCACCGATCGCTACGGAAATACCCGTGTGAGCCTTTGGCTAGGCGGGACATGGCTCACGCTGCAGCAGAACCTTCACCTGATGCACCACCTATGGCCCAGCGTGCCGTTCTATAATTACGCGCGTCTGTTTCGCGCCTTGCGCCCGGTGCTGATCGCCGAGGGCTCGCGGATCGAAGGGCTGGGCGTTGGACCCTGGCAGAAATCGAAAGCCTGAGGACGCGGATGGCTCGAGCGTGGTCGCCCCCGGGTGACGTCATCGATCACGGCTTGAGGCGAGCAACGCGTTCACCAGGTCGTCGACGAGCCCCCCAGGATCAACCCGGGGCGCATCGGGTAAGATCAACGCCTGCTCGGCCAGGATCAGACCATGAAGCCCCGTCAGGAGCCGCATGGCCAAGCGCCGCCGCTGATCGTCGTCGAGATCGGGGTCAAATAGGGTGAGCAGGAGATCGAAGGCGGCCTTGGCGGCTCGGTGCAGATCGCAACCGACCGGAGCCTGCTGAATATAGGGCGCGACGAAGAGCAGCCGGTAGAATCCCGGTCGCCGCAGACCAAATTCCACGAAGGCGTGAGAGAAGGCGCTCATGGCCTGGGGCTTGGGCGCCTGATCGATGCAGGCGGCGATCGCCGTGGTCAGCTGCCCAATGCCTCTTGCGCAGGCGGCCGCCAGCAGCGCGTCCCGGTCGTCGAAGTGCGCATAGGGCGCCGTCGCGCTGACCCCGGCCGCGCGTGCGGCCGCCCTTAGGCTTACACTCTCGGGACCTGCGCGCTCGGCCAGCTCCATGGCGGTGTCGATCAGGGCTTCGCGAAGATCGCCGTGATGATAGCCGGACGGCTTGCCCAGCCGCCCTATCCGGCCGCCAAGACAGGGTCTCATGACGGGGCGCCCTCATGTCTTCTGGCGTGGACGAGCGGCGCTTTGACCCCTAGGACGGCCTTCTCTATCATCGGCGACAGGTTTTGACTGGGTTGGTGCTTTGAAGATCGAACGTCTGAGCGACCAGGTTTGCTCGATGGCGCGGGCCGTGGCCGTTGTCGGCGACCCTTGGACTTTGATGATCCTGCGCGAACTCTTCCTGGGAAGCCGTCGTTTCGAGACGATCCGCGAACAGACCGGCATCTCCCCGCAGTTGCTTTCGCGCCGCATGAAAGATCTGGTCGCAGAAGAGATCGTGCAGCGCGTCACCTACAGCGAGCGTCCGGTCCGGCACGAGTTTCGATTGACCGCCAAGGGCGCGGATCTTTGGCCGGTGCTGATCACTCTCAAGGCCTGGGGAGACCGGCATCTGTCGAGTCCACAGGACAACTACCTGCTGGAGCTCACCCACCGCGACTGCGGCCACCTGGCCAATCCGCACCTGGCCTGCCCCGCTTGCCACGCTCTGGTGAGCCCCATGGACATGGATGCGACGATGTCGCCGGCCATGATCGAAGACCGCCAGGCGCGGGGCGCAGCCAACAGCCAAACCCTGGCGCGAACCCGGCGCACCAAGGCCGGCTGAGGCTTGGGCGAGGCCTGCGCCAACGATCGCCAAGTTCATGGCGTCTCGCCACGCTCGTAACGCGCCAGCTCGGCGGGGTCATACCCCCGATCGTCGACAACCCGTTCTTCTTGCCCTGAGACGGGCTTGATCATCTTGTCGAGCATGAGCCTGGCAAGCTTGTCCAGGAGCGTGCGATTGCGTGTGGCGCGCGTGGCGAGCGCAAAGCCGAGTTCGGCGCCCTTGACCCGCTTTCGATAGGCCTTTTCCCGCTCGTTCATGCGGCGGTCTCGGCAGGGTCTAGCTTGTCGATCCGGCACGGAATCCCCTTGAGGTGGGGGATGCCTTGCTCGCGATCGAGATAATCCTCGTCGTCGGGGCAAAGCATCGCGTCCGAGTATTTCAGCGCACCGGACAATGTCTCGCCCCCTTGCGGCATCTCAGGCTTCCACCAGCCATGCGGGATGCGCACCAGGTCGTCGGGCATGGAGTCGCGCACGCCCACCTTCATGTGGATCTTGCCGGTCGGATTGGAGACCTGAACCCACTCGTCTTCAGCCACGCCCAAACTGGCGGCTAGCTTCGGGCTGACGAACAACACCGGTTCGGGACAACGCTCGCGGAGTTCGGGGATGTGACGTCCGCCCGTTTGAAAATACTCTCCCTCCCGCACGCCGGTGAACATCTTCAAGGGGTAGTCGTCGGTCATGTCCGGATCGAACCGGAAATAGGGCAAGGGGTCGAAACCCAGGCCCTCCAGGATCGAAGATTTCAGCTCCACCTTGCCGCTGGGCGTGGCGAACCCGGTTTTCTCGTACTTCCGAAAGGCCGGCTTGGGTGCGTAGATGTCGTAGGTCTCGGCGAACTCCTCAAATCCCATGCCGACCTTGTCCAGCCGCCAGTCGTAGAAGTCCTCAATGGTCTTCCACGGCACGACCTGCGGCATGTCCATGGCCGCGGCCAAGGTGCGCCAGAAATCGAACGTGCTGCGGCATTCCTCGGGCGGCTCCATCGCCTTCTGGGACGGCCGGTAGATCGACACCCAGCCATAGCCGTCCATCATCCACGGGCGTTCCAGCCAGCTGTCCGCCGGCATGACGTAGTCGGCCAATTGGGCGGTCGGCGTCATGAACTGTTCGTGGACGACGATCAGATCCTGATTGAGAAGCGCCCGGTGGATGAGCGGCATGTTGGCGAAGCTCATCAGGGTGTTGTTGCCCAGGGCGAAGAAGGCCTTGACCGGATAGGCCCCCTCCCCGGCCATGGCGCGGAAGGTGGCCGAGGGGTTGGCCATGAAACAGCCGGTGACCTGGTTGGCGTAGCGGTGTCCCCAGACCCGCTCGCAGGCGTCCAGCAGCGGCGCCTGCCCCCGGTAGGTGAAGGCCGGATGGGTGTCTGATCCGAGCTGCTTGGCCTTCTGCGCTTCATCCAGCACGTGATGCATCTCAATCTCGGATTCCGAGACGATCATCGGATTGAAGCCGTGCAGAACCTCGCCGCCCGGGACGTCGAGATTGCCGCAGATCGCGCGCAGGATCGATTGCAGCCGGATCGCCGAGGTGCTGTTGCGCTGCATGTCGGTGATCGGGGTCCAGGGAATGATCGAGGGCCCTTGAGCGTAGATCCGCGCCGCCGCCCGGATCATCTCGGCCTCGCACCCGGTGACCGCGGCGACCCGCTCGATCGGCCACTCCTGGACGCGCGCCTTGAGGTCCTCGAACCCAATGGTCCACTTGGCGACGAAGTCGTGATCGTAGAGGCCTTCGTCGAGAATGACCCGAAGCCAGCCAAACAGCATGACCGTATCGGTGCCCGCCTTCAGCGGCAGCCAGATGTCGGCCTGCTCGGCGTTCTCGCTGCGGCGAGGATCCAGAACGATCAACTTGGCGCCGCGCGCCTTGGCGCGCTGGATCTGGTTGTGAACCGGCACCCAGCTGTCGCGCTTGGGATTGTGACCGAACAACACGATGCAGTTGGTGCTGGAAAAATCCGCCATCGGGTACCAGCCGTAGGTCAGCCGGTTGATCGCCGCGGTGTTGCCCGCACAGAGCGCCACGCCGCTGATCCAGTTGGGCGATCCCACATGGTTCATCAGCCGCCGGCCAAGGCCGTGATCGGTCCCGGTATTCCACTGACTGGTCGAGACCGCCCACGCCTCGGGCCCATGCTGCGCGACGATCGCCTTCAGGCGCGCGGCAATATCGGCCATCGCTTCGTCCCAGCCGACCTCCTGCCACTGGCCCGAACCGCGCTCGCCCACGCGCTTGAGGGGGCGGCGGATGCGGTTGGGATGGGCGAACCCCTTGGGCGCGGCGATGCCCTTGATGCAGATATTGTCGCGGAAGATCGGATTGTCGGATGAGCGCACGCGCACGACCCGCCCGTCGACCACCTCGCTGACCACGCTGCAGGCGATATCGCATGTCGCGCAGAGGGTTTTTCTGGTCGTCACTCCCGCCTGTCGCGGCGTACGCGGCACGCCCTTCACGTCGGCCTGGTCCGCGTGCAGATCTGGCAACGCCGGCATCGGGAACTCCCTGCGTAATTATCGTTTTGGGGAGCTTACGGTGGGGGCGCCATGAGTCAATTCACAAACGGAAGTCAAGAAATCTCTGAGCTTTCATCGCCAAAATCATGACGGCATAAGGCTTGAACGTCGCGCCCGGGAAGGGCGGTGGCAAAGCGCTCAATTGACGCTTGAGGCGGTCCTGACACTTGGCCGGGACTAGCCTTCGACAAGCAGTGTGGGTTGAACTCTTTGCCGTGAACGGCTCTCACCAGCTTGACCAGGTACGCAGTCGACAAACCATGGACCTCCCCGCCACTGCCGCCCCGCGTCGACACCGGTCGCCTGAACAGCGGGCCGCCGAGCGCCTGCGCGTGGTTACGCGCGCTATCCCCATGATCGCGAGCTTCGGGCTGGCCCAGTTCGTCCTGGCCGACGCCTCCAGACGTGCGGGATTGCCGCGGTATCGCGCCAGCGCGCTCTTTCCCTCTCGCGCGGCCTTCCTTGTGGAGGTCGCCCGCACCATCGCCGAGAGCTTCCGCCAGGCGGTGGGTCCGGTCACCGGCGCTGCGGGCCTGCGCGCCTTCGTCGACCAATACTGCCGACAGTCCCGCGCCTATCCGGACGCCGCGCGCACCATGCACCTGATCCTCAACGAATGCGCCGTGGACAGCGTGCTGGGTGAAGCCATCAGAACGCTGTCGGACCGAAAGACGGCGATGCTGGAGGAGTTCTTTCGGGACGCAGCGAAGGAAAGCGGGCAACACACCGAAGCGCCCCAGGCCGACGCACTGCTGTTGCTGGCGACCTTGCGCGGCCTCGTCGCCCATTGGCTGGCGACCCGTGACGACGAGGCCCTGGAGGCGGCCCGAGGGCGGCTCCTGGACCGCCTGACGCTCGCCCCGCCCCTCGCCGCCTGACAGCCGCCTAGCCGATCGTCTTGAGCTGCTTGATCGTCGACGAAAAGGCCATCACCGGCTGGTCGTCGCAATAAATCGTGCCGCGCACGAAGCGCAGCGATCGGCCGCCCCCGGTGATCTCACCACGCGCGGTGAGCAGGCCGTCGATTCTGGCAGGACTCAGAAACTCACTGCTGAACGTCACGGTGAGACTGCGGAACTCCCGCTCCAAGCCCCGACCGATCATTGAAAGCGCGTAGTCGGCGAACGCCATGAGCGCCCCGCCATGAACGTTTCCATAGAGGTTGGCGTGATCTGGCCGCGGGCGAAAACCGCAAACCACCCGACCTTCCTCGAAGAAAACATAGAACGGACCGGCATAGTCTTCGAAGGCGATGGGCAGGAATCGATACCACCCCAGCCACTCGCTGTCGGTAGCGGCCTTGAACTCTTCGCTCGGCGCGTCTTGGCCACGGATCGAGGAGACGGCCTGAGCCGCGTTTGAAGTCATCCGATTTCTCGTCATGGGCGCGCTTGCGCGCCGGTCTTTAGGGGCAGTCCAGAGCGGGGTCTGGCGGAACAGGTCAGTCGGTCGACTTGAGGCCGGCGGCGAGGGCCTGAGTGGTCAAAATCGCATGCGCATAAGTCGGGCCATCGAGATCATGCGCGGCGTGCATCATTTCGGGGCTGAAGGCGGCGGTGGCGTCGCGCACGAGGGTCACGTGATAGCCCAGCTCCATGGCGTAGCGGGCGGTCGAGCCGATGCAGGTGTTGGCCAGAAGGCCCGCGAGGATGACATGGCTGATCCCGTGCTGCTTGAGCTGGAAGTCCAGGTCGGTGTTGGCGAAGCTGCTCTGGGCCCAATGTTCTTGGACAACGATCTCCCCCTCCCGGGGCGCAAGCTCGTCCCGCCAGTCTCCGCCCCAAGTTCCGCGCGCGAAGGTCTGGAACTTGGCGATGCTCTGCTGGGAAGGATTGGGATGGCTCCAGCCTTCGTAGTCGCCGGGCTCCCAGCGCCGGTGCGGCGCGTAGATCACCGTCAAGCCCGCATCCCGCGCGGCGGTCAGCAAGGCGCCGAGGTTTTCCAGCAGGTCGACGGACTCGGCGACAGGTCGCACCAGGGGCCACAGCTTGCCGCCCTCGGAGAGGAAGTCGTTGAAGACGTCGACCAAAATGAGCGCGGTGCGGGAAGGTACGTAGGCGCGGTCGGCCATGGCGAATTTCCGTCTCTGCAGATGGGCGCGACGCACCAATCCGGCGCCGTTTTGACGGCCGAGGCTATGACTATGAAAATCATAGTGTCAAATGAATATGAAAATCATAGTCTCTGATCCATGACGCCCCCGCTCGACACCACCCTGTGCCCGATCGACCGTTCAGCCGAGCTGATCGGCGACCGCTGCGCGATCCTCGTCCTGCGGGAACTTGCCCTCTGTCCGGCGCGCTTCGGCGAGCTTCAGGCCCAGACGGGGGTCAACGCCCAGCTGCTGTCGGACCGCCTAAAGCGCCTCCAGACCGGCGGGCTGATCGATCGGCGCGCCGACACGCATCACCGAAGCGGGTCCTATGGGCTGACACCCAAGGGCGCGGCCTTCATCCCAGTGCTCCTGGCCCTGCGCGCCTGGGGCGAAGCCTGGGTCAAGGACCCGTCCGAAGGCCTGGCGGTCGAGACGCGGCACACCGATTGCGGCGGTGAGGTCGACCTGGAGGGCCGATGCGGGCGCTGCCAGGCAGATGTCGACTGGCGCGCGCGGACAAGCTTGCCGACGGCGGCCTATGCGCAGGAGCGCGCCGCCCGGGCGACGCTCCCCGCCGGACGCCCCCGCCCCACCCCGACGCGCTAGCCGCTTATCCTTCCCATCCCAGATCGATCGTTCGGAGCCTATCGGTGCATAATCAGACCTTCGCGTTCGAGAGCGATTTCGTGGACACGTTGCGCTGCATTCCCATGGCTGTGCGCCTGAAACTGGACGAAGCGCGGATCAAGCTGACGCTTCGCCAGTGGAGCCAGTTGTCCACCCAAGCCCGTCGGGCTCTGCTCGACCAACCCTGTCGGACCCCCGCCGAGATCGTCGCCTATCAGGTCGAGCTGGGCCGCCATGTCGCCGAACAGAGCGATAGCCAGTTGCGGATCCTGCCAGACGACCAGGCCATCCCCCTGCCGCCTGTCGATGCCCCGCCCGAGCAAGTCGTCGCGTTCGCCGCCAGTAAGGCGGTAGCCCCGATCGCCCTAGAGGCTTGGGGCAACCTCTCGGACCTGCAGCGCTTCGCCCTAGTCAAACTCAGCCGGGACAACCACGACAACGTCAACTTCGTCCCGGCGCTGGCCGAGTTCGGCCTGCTGAGCCCTGCCGCCGCGCCCGGTTGATCAGCACGTCCGACCACACTCTACGCCCGCCGGACCCATTCCGCCCGCGCCAAGAAAAGACCGTGACCGGCGCCTTCCGCGCCTTGCGCCTGTCTCGACCGACACCGGCCAGACGGGCTCATCCACCTACCGGCCGCATGCTAGGCCACCATCCGGAAGCCGACCCCGCCCCTCTCAAGGGTGGTAAGGTATTTCCAGGGGCTGTCGGCCTCGCGCCGGACCACCTGGCGCCAGGACTTCAGCGTATGTACGGCCAGACCGATCGCGCAGCCCGCGGCCGCTCCGGCCAGGGTGTGCGCCGTCAAGGACCCCATCAGCACGCCGCTCGCGGCCGGCCCGCCGACCTCTGGGGTGAAGGCCTTCTCGGCGATCTTCTGCAACAGCGACTTGGGTTCGTTGATCGCCTCGTCGCCGAACACCGCCTTGGCCAGGGGCGTGAACCCCGCGCGGTCCTTTTGCCATTGGCCCAAGATCGCGTTGACCGTGTCGTCCAGGTACTCCTGCAGGATCCTGGGATCGCCGACCTGGGCCGGCAGTTCCTTGGCCTCGGCCTCCAGCGCCTGGCGAAATCGCGCGAAGGCGGCGCGCTCGTCGCGCAAGGCCACCAGGTCCTCGGGTCCCAGGCGGCTGACATCGCAGCGCTGGTAGACGATCACCTCGGCGATGCGCTGGGCGTTGACGGCGGGGTCAGGCAGACGATCCTCGGCCAACCGGTCGAGCAGGCCTTCGGCGCCGTCGGCGATCACCTGGCCATGAAGGTCAGGAAACTCGGTGACGACCGTCAGGCCCTCGTTCTGCGCCGCCGCGAACGCCAAGGTGGTCATGACCGCCGTGCCCAGGCGCGGGTGCAGCTCGATATAGGCGGGCCCATGTGGCCGCTCCGGCCGCCACGCCAAGTTTCGCTCCAGAAGGTAGTCCCGCAGTTGGGTCACCACCTTGTGGCGGTGGATCTGGAAGCCGGCGTTGGGCTGCAGCCTCTGGCCCCAAAGGTCGTGGCCAGCCGTCGCCGGATCGTAGCCCTCGTTAAAGGCTTCGCGCCCGAACCGCGATCGGAAGCCGACCTCATCGGCCTGGAAGCGCTTTTCGATGTTCCTGATCAAATCGTCCTGAGCGCGCCAGACGCGGCCAGCCATGAGATCGACCGGACGCAGGAGGGGGTGTCGCCCACCGGCCTCCCAACAGTAAGGCTCTATTTCGGGCGCGTCGGGCGGCGCGTCGAACTCCGGCGTCATGCGCGCTACGTGCGGAAAGAGCAGCAAGGTCTGCTTGAGCCACTCCACATCCCGCACGCGGATGTACGGATAGTTCAGCGCGTCCATCGTTCTGCCCCAACTCGTTGCCGCCACCTTAAGCGTGAGCACGAGCCAAGACCAACCCGAAGCTGCGACGCGAACGTCAGGATCGGACGTCCCCTTCGCCTCTCCAAAACTTCCTGAGTCCCGCCAAACCCTTACGCAACAGGCGTATCGCGTCGCCGCGCCGCTGCGTCGCACCGGCAAGGCCGTTGACTCCCCATCGCCAAAGGGAACAAAGGTGGAACAGATCACCTATCATCACCATGCTCTCGCCCACTTCCCCCACAGCGCTCGACGCGCTTCGCCGCAAGGTCCGCGCCCTGGAAAGCCAGGACCGCATCACCCGCGCGGTGCTGCCGTTCGGCATCGCGCCACTGGACGCGCGCCTGCCCGGCGGCGGCCTTGGCCTGGGCGCCCTGCATGAGGTCGCGGGCGGGGCGGATGAGGCGCTTCATGGCGCCTCGGCCGCACGGTTCGCCGCCGGGATCCTGGCCCGCGCGCAAGGCGAAGTCCTCTGGTGCCGGCGCCAGGCCGACCTCTTCGCTCCCTCCCTGGCCCAGGCCGGCCTGCCCCCAGAACGAGTGATCTTCGCCGACGCCGGCGACGAGGCCGGCGTCCTGGCGGCCATGGAGGAGGGTCTGCGCTGGCCAGGTCTGGCGGGGGTGGTCGGCGAGGTCGGCAGGCTTTCGATGACCGCCTCGCGCCGCCTGCAGCTGGCCGCCGAGAAGAGCGGCCAGATCGCCATCGCGGTCAGACGGTGGAAGCGGGTCGCCGACGCGGCCGATCTGGGCCAGCCGACGGCGGCGGAGACACGTTGGCGGGTCTCACCCCTGCCCTCCTCTCCGCTTCCGCCCCTCATTCCCGGCGTGGGTCGTCCTCGCTGGTTTCTCGAACTTCTCCGCTGCCGCGCCGGCGACGCCTTCGACATCGAGCTAGAAGCCTGTGACGCAAAGGGTCATCTCCGTCTTCCTGCCCCGCTGGCCCACCGACCGGCTAGCGCGCCTGCAGGGCAAGGCCGCGCCGTCGCCTGACACCCCGATCGTCATGGTCGGACGGGTGGGCAGACGTCGCGCGGTCGCGCACATGAATCTGGCCGCCGCCAGGGCCGGCTTGCGCCTGGGCCAGGCCGTCGCCCACGCCACCGCCCTTGTCCCGGGCCTTGCGCTGCATGACCTGGACGCCGCAGGCGACAACGCCGCCCTGCACCGGCTGGCGCTCTGGGCCCAGCGCCTCTACTCGCCCACCGTCGCGGCCGACCCGCCCGATGGCCTGGTGATCGACGCCACCGGCTGCGCCCACCTCTTCGGGGGCGAAGAAAAGATGCTGGTCGATATCCGGCGACGGCTGGAAGCGGTCGGCCTGTCGGCCAAGATCGCCATCGCCGACAGCTGGGGCGGCGCCCACGCCCTGGCCCGCTTTTCCCTGCGCCCGATCTTCGTGGTTACCCCCGGCGCCTTGGGCCGGGAGTTGAGCGACCTGCCGATCGCGGCCCTGCGCCTGCCGCCCGATCTCGTCCAAGCCCTGGCCAAGCCCGGCTTCGACACGATCGGCGAGCTGGAGGCCACGGCCAAGGGGCCGCTGGCCCATCGCTTTGGCCTGGAGCCGATCCGGCGCCTGGACCAGGCCTTCGCTCGCGAGCCAGAACCGATCGAGCCGGTGTTCGCCCGCCAGACCCTGCGGGTGGCCAAGATCTTCGCCGAGCCGATCGGCGCCCCCGAGACCATGGCCCGCTACCTGGGCGAACTGACTGTGGAGCTGTGCGCGGCCCTGGAGGCGGCCAGCCTCGGCGCCAAGGCGATCGACGCCTGGTTCTACCGTGTCGATGACCGCATCGAGTCCGCCCGCATCGGGCTTTCGGCGCCGGCGCGCGATGCGCCGCGGCTGGCCAAGCTGCTGTGCGAGAAGCTGGAGACCGTCGATCCGGGCTTTGGCGTCGACAAGATGGTTCTGGCCGCGCCGGGCGCCGAGCCCCTGGCCTACAAGCAAGGCGAGGCCCAGGCGGCGGGATTGGCCGGCCAGTCCGCCGCCGACCTTTCGGGCCTGATCGACACCCTGGCCGCGCGCCTGGGGCCCTCGTCCGTCTACCGCCTGACCAGCGCCGACAGCGACATCCCCGAGCGCAGCGTGCGCAGGGCCCCGGCGATCGAACGCCCGGCGGCCTTCTCCTGGCCGGTCGACTGGCCACGGCCCACGCGGTTTTTCCCGCGCCCAGAACCCATCGACACCGTCGCCCTCCTGCCCGACCAGCCGCCGGCCTCGTTCACCTGGCGAGGCGTGCGCCGCCGCGTGCGACGGGCCGACGGGCCCGAGCGGGTGTTCGGGGAATGGTGGAAGGCCGACCAGGAGCTGGCGCGCAGCCGGGACTATTTCCAGGTCGAGGACGAGGCCGGCGGGCGCTACTGGATCTATCGCGACGGCGACGGCGAGGACGCCGCCACCGGCAGCCAGCGCTGGTTCATGGCCGGGGTCTTCGGATGACCTCCGCCCAAGGCGCTCCGGAGGATCTCGGCGACTATGTCGAGCTGCAGTGCGCCTCGCACTTTTCGCTGCTCCGCGGGGCCTCCTCGCCGGGCGAGCTCTTCGACGAGGCCCAGCGCCTGGGCTACAAGGCCCTGGCGATCTGCGACCGCAACAGTGTCGCGGGCCTGGTGCGCGCCCACATCGCGGCCAAGGCGACCGGCGTGCGGCTGATCGTCGGCTGCGAGCTGGTGCTGCGCGACGGCATGACGGTCCTGGTCTATCCGACCGATCGGCCCGCCTACGGGCGGCTGTGCCGCCTGCTCTCCCTGGGCAAGGGCCGCGCGGGCAAGGGCCAGTGCGACCTGGACCTGGCCGACCTGGCCGCCCATGCCGAAGGCCTGATCGCGGTGCTGGTCCCCGACCAGCCCGACGACCTCTGCGCCCAGCAGCTGACCCGCCTGGCGGCGATCTTCGGTGCGGACGCCCATGTCGCCCTGACGCTTCGCAGGCGACCGGGCGATGCGCTGCGCCTGCATCAGCTTCAGGAGCTAGCTGAGGCGGCCGGTGTCACCCCGGTGGTCACCAACCGCGTTCTGTTCCATGACAAGGACCGGCGTCTGCTGCAGGACGTGGTCACCTGCATCCGCGAGAACACCACGATCGACGACGTGGGCTTTCGGCGCGACCGCCACGCTGACCGCTACCTCAAGCCGGCGGCCGAGATGCAGCGGCTCTTTCCCCGCCAGGCCGACGCCCTGGCCGCCTCGGTGGCGATCGCCCGGCGCTGCCGGTTCTCCCTCTCCGAGCTGAGCTATCAATATCCCCGCGAGGTCGTGGAGGCGGGCGAGACCGCCCAGCAGACCCTGGAGCGCCTGACCTGGGCGGGCGCGGACCAGCGCTTCCCCGACGGGCTCACCCCGGAGGTCCGGCGCATCCTCGACCACGAACTGACGCTGATCGGCCAGCTGGGTTATGCGCCCTACTTCCTGACCGTCCATTCGATCGTCCGCTACGCCAGGAGCCAGGACATCCTGTGCCAGGGCCGCGGCTCGGCGGCCAATTCGGCGGTCTGCTACGTGCTGGGCATCACCAGCATCGACCCCGAGCGCAACGACCTGCTCTTCGAGCGCTTCGTCAGCGCCGAGCGCGACGAGCCGCCCGACATCGATGTCGATTTCGAGCACGCCCGCCGCGAGAGCGTGATGCAGTGGATCTTCGAGACCTACGGGCGCCATCGCGCGGCGATCGTGGCGGTCGTCCAACGCTTTCGGCCGCGCGGCGCGGTGCGGGACGTGGGCAAGGTCCTGGGCCTGCCCGAGGACATGACCAAGGGCCTCTCAAGCCAGGTGTGGAGCTTTTCGCGCGAAGAGATCGAGGAGAAGCACGCCCGCGACATGGGGCTGGACCTTTCGGACCGCCGCCTGCGCTTGACCTTGGAGCTGGCCCAGCAGCTCCTCAACACCCCGCGCCATTTCTCCCAGCACCCGGGCGGCTTCGTCCTCACGCAGGAGCGGCTGGACGAGTTGGTGCCGATCGAACCGGCCCGCATGGACGGCCGCCAGATCATCGAATGGGACAAGGACGACATCGACGAGCTGAAGTTCATGAAGGTCGACGTCCTGGCGCTGGGGATGATGACCTGCCTCAAGCGGGGCCTGGACCTGCTCAAGGACCACAAGGGCGTGGCCCTGGACCTGGCGACCATCCCACCGGAGGATCCGCGCACCTATGCGATGATCCGCAAGGCCGACACCCTGGGCGTCTTCCAGATCGAGAGCCGCGCGCAGATGGCCATGCTGCCGCGCCTGAAGCCTCGATCCTTCTACGACCTCGTCATCGAGGTGGCGATCGTGCGCCCCGGTCCCATCCAGGGGGACATGGTCCACCCCTATCTGCGCCGCCGCGAGGGCAAGGAGCCCGTCAGCTACCCCAAGCCCGAGCTGGAAAAGGTGCTGGGCAAGACCCTGGGCGTGCCGCTCTTTCAGGAACAGGCCATGCGCGTGGCCATCGAGTGCGCCGGCTTCACGCCCGGGGAGGCCGACCAGCTGCGCCGGGCCATGGCCACCTTCAAGTTCACAGGTGGGGTCAGCCACTTCAAGACCAAACTGGTCGGCGGCATGGTCGCGCGCGGCTATCCGCAGGACTTCGCCGAGCAGACCTTCGCCCAGCTGGAGGGCTTTGGGTCCTACGGCTTCCCTGAAAGCCACGCGGCCAGCTTCGCGCTCCTGGCCTACGCCTCCTCCTGGCTCAAATGCCATCACCCCGAGGTCTTCTGCGCCGCGCTGCTCAACAGCCAGCCGATGGGTTTCTACCAGCCGGCCCAGATCGTCCGCGACGCCATCGAGCACGGCGTCGAGGTCCGGCCCATCTGCGTTAACGCCTCGCGCTGGGACTGCACGCTGGAGGAAGCCGCCGACGGCGCCCTGGCAGTGCGGCTGGGCCTGCGGATGGTCGGTAAGCTGGCGGAGTTGGACGCCGCGCGCCTGGTCCTAGCCCGCCATGAGGCGCCCTACCGCTCGATCGACGACCTCTGGCGGCGCGCCCAGGTCGGGACCGGGGCGCTGTCACGGCTGGCCGAGGCCGACGCCTTCGCTCCCAGCCTGAAGCTCGCTCGCCGCGAGGCCGGCTGGGCGATCAAGGGCCTGCGTGATGTGGCCCTGCCGCTCTTCGACCAGCCTGGCGCCAGCGACCTCAACGAGCCGCCGCCGGCCCTGAAGGCCATGACCGAAGGCCGCCAGATCGTCGAGGACTACAGCCATGTCGGCCTTTCCCTTCGTCGTCATCCCCTGGCCCTGCTGCGCGACGATCTCCACGCCCAGGGCTACGCACCCTGCCAGGCCGCGGCGCAGGGGCGGGACGGCCGGTTCATCAAGACCGCCGGCCTGGTGCTGGTGCGCCAGATGCCCGGGACGGCCAAGGGGGTGATGTTCATGACCCTGGAGGACGAAACCGGGGTCTCCAACCTGGTGATCTGGCGCACGCTTTACGAAAAGCAGCGCCGGGTCGCGCTCTCGGCCCATCTGCTGGGCGTGGAGGGCCGCATCCAGCGCGAAGGCGAGGTCGTCCACCTGGTGGCCTACAAGCTCCACGATCTCAGCGGCCTGCTCTCGACCCTGCAGGATCGCGGCGCCGACGCCGGCGATCTGGCCTGGGCCCGCCGCAGCCGCAACTTCTGCTAGGACCCCCATGAGCGACCAGCCCAGTCTCTTTGCCCTGACCGACGCGCCGCGCGCCGCGCCGGCCGCAGGATTGCCCGAAGGCTTGCTCTACCAGGCCGACGCGATCGGGCCTGCCCAGGAAGCGCAGGTCGCTCAAGCCATCGCCGCCCTGCCCTTCAAGCCGTTCCAGTTCCACGGCTATGAAGGCGCCCGTCGCGTGGTCTCATTCGGCTGGGCCTACGACTTCGCGCGGCAGGTGCTGGAGCCGGCCGAGCCGATACCCGCCTTCCTGATGCCCTTGCGAGACCGGGTCGCGGCCTTGGCCAAGGTCCCGCCCGAAGCCTTCCAGCAGGCCTTGGCCATCGAATACGCTCCGGGCGCGGGGATCGGTTGGCATCGCGATCGGCCGCAGTTCGACATCGTCGCCGGCGTCTCGCTGCTGTCGAGCTGTCCGTTTCGTTTCCGGCGCAAGGTTGGCGAGCGGTTCGAGCGGGCCACTTTGCGACCCGCGCCGCGCTCGGCCTATGTGCTGACCGGCCCCGCGCGCACGCAGTGGGAGCACTCGATCCCACCGGTGGAGGCCCTGCGCTATTCGGTGACATTCCGGACCGTCAGGCGTCCGCTCGGCCGCTAAAAGACGAGCGGCCCCAACCGTTCCGTCCCTAGTGGGAACGCAGTCTGCGGCGTGCAAGTTGTCGTGGCGTGCGGATCGCGACCTTGAACATCAACAACATCAGAAGCCGCTTCGACGCCCTGATCGAATGGCTGGACGACGCCCAGCCCGACGTCGTCTGCCTACAGGAGCTAAAGACCGAGCAAGGCCGCTTCCCGTTAGAGCCCTTGGAGCAGATGGGCTACCGCGCGGCCTGGAAGGGCCAGCGGACCTGGAACGGTGTGGCGATCCTGGCCCGCGACATGACGCCCGTGGTGACCCGCACCGCGCTTCCCGGCGAGCCTGATCGCTCCCAGAGCCGCTATATCGAGGCGGCGGTCGGCGGCGTGCTGATCGGATGCCTCTACCTGCCCAACGGCAACCCCGTCCCCGGCCCGAAGTTCGACTACAAGCTGGCCTGGTTCGAGGCCTTTATCGCCCATGCCCAGAGCCTGATGGTCAGCGGCGCTCCGGTCGTTCTGGCCGGCGACTACAACGTCGTGCCCACCGAAGCCGACATCTACCCCAACCATTCCTATGGCGGCGACGCGCTACTTCGCCCCGAGAGCCGCGCGGCTTTCAAGCGCCTGCTCGATCAGGGCTGGACCGACGCCCTCAAGGCCAAGCATCCGGACGTCACGCCATGGACCTACTGGTCCTATCTGCGCGAACGCTGGCCCAAGGACAAAGGTTTGCGCATCGACCACCTGCTGCTCCCCCCCGATCTGGCCGAAGACCTCATCGACGCCGGCGTCGACCGTTGGGTGCGCGGCCTGGACGGCGCGAGTGATCACGCCCCGGCCTGGATCGAGCTGCGTCTTTGATGCACCGCTGCGGCGGCGCCCCCAGAACGGCTTTGCGTCGGTCTTCGGCCACGCCTAGCCTCGCCAGGACCCAGGCCCTACAATCGGCGACATGCCACCACGTTCACGTCCGAGGGGCCGCCTTCTGACGCCCGCTGGATGGGCGGGTTTGGTCGCCCTAGCCCTCCTGGCGATCGGCCTGATCCTCACCGCCGCGCAATTGGCGATCCGGTAGCCGCCAGAAAATTCGACCGACGTACTACCCGGCACAGGGGGCCGGCGTGTCTGCACTCCACACATCGTGGAGCAAAGCCTTTGCCGTCCGGTCCCTCGCCGCACCCAGTCGACCAGCATGTCGGCGCCAAGATCCGACTGCGCCGCAAGGTGCTCGGCCTCAGCCAGGCCAAACTCGCCCAGGGTGTCGGGCTGACCTTTCAGCAAGTGCAAAAGTACGAGCGCGGCTCCAACCGCATCAGCGCCTCGATGCTCTACCGGGTCGCCGCGCTGCTGCACACCAGCCCCGCTTGGTTTTTCGAGGGTCTCCCCGCCACCGACGGCGACCAAGCGCCGACGATAGAACAACTGGAGAAGGCCAAGGCGATCACCGCCCTGTTGGCCAGCCCCGACGGGCTGGCTCTGGCCGTCCTGCTGTCCGGTCTGGATCGGCGTCGACGTCGCAGGGTCCTTGCTTTGATGACGGCGCTGGGCGAACCGACTCGGGAGGATCAGGCGGCTTAGGCGGCTTTGCCGCGCCGTCCGCGGACGAAGACCCGGTCGGTCGCCATGAACCGCTCGAGCATCCGGGTCGCCAGCTTGGCCGGCTCGCCCGGTTTGCCGCCCGTCTGGTCGGCCAGCATCTTGGCATAGGCCTGGAGATCGCGATGGACGCTGGCCGGCAGGTCCAGCGTCACCTTCACGGGCGTATCGTCCTCAAGGGCCCCCAGCTTCAGCTTGCCGCTCATGGCGCCTTCCTTTCATCGACATAGGGTTCAAGCACGAGGTCGCGGGTCAGGAGCACGCGCAAGGGCGCGCCCGGCCGGATCGTCAGTGTCGGCGCCAAGTTCAGGCTCTTGCCGACCATCTGCTGGCCCACCGAACTGGCGGTGTCGGCGCCGGCGCGGCGCAGGGCGCGGGCGAGGTCGGACTCCTCGCTGGAGGAGCCGGCCTCGGACCCGATCGCCAGCAGGGTCGAAAGCCCCGCCGCCGCCAGCACGCGCCCACCATGGCGGTCGACGCCGTCCTGTAGGCCGGCCATCCCTTGCGCGTCGGCGCCGGGCAGCTTGTCCAGCACGATGGACCGCCCCGACGGCAGGGTCAGGCGTGTCCAGACCACGGCCAAACGGCTCTGGCCGTTCTTGACCGCAGCGTCGTACTCGCCAATCAGCCGCGCGCCTTTGGGGATCAAAAGAAAGCCTCCGCCGAGGCTGTCGAACACGTCCTGGGTCACCTGCGCGATGGCCAGGCCCGGCGTGTCCGAACGCAAACCGGTGACCAAGGCCGCGGGGATCACCGCGCCGGCCTGGAGAACATAGGGCGAGGCCGGCGCTTGCAGACGCTCAACGCTGGTCAGGCGCGGATCGCCCCCATCCGGCTTGCTCTGCGCCAGCACCAGGGCCGGCGCAGCGCTCGACAAGATCGACGCTTCATCACCGGACGAGACCGCGGCGGTCACGAACAGGCCGCTCTGGATCGCGGCCTGATAGGCCTGCCGACGGGCCTGGATCCGCGGGTCGGGTGTCGCCGCCGGCTGCGGCGCAGCGACGGGCGGCGGATCGGCGCCAATCGGTGCGGACGCCGCGTCTTGCCGTGCCCGGGCCGCGCTCAGCATCGGGCGGCCAAGATCGCCCGGCAGCGGCGGTCCCAGCGCCGGCGTCCCAGCCGGGCCAACATAGCCGCGCGGCAAGGCGGTGACGGTCTCGGGCGGCTGGGCCATGGCGACCTTCGGCTCCTGGGGCGAGGCTTTGCGCTTTTCCATCAGCGACCAGCTTATCGCCCCAGCAACCCCCGCGATCAGGACGGCGCCGACGATGACCAAGGCGCGCCGGGAGACACGGGCGACGGGGCTCGGCGCGCCACGCAGGCGCAGGGTCTGGGCGATGGTCTTCTCGGCTTGATCGGCGTCTTGGCTCATCGGCCCGCCTCCTGGATCGGGGTTGTGCGGGCGATGCGCACGGCCAGGCCGGCCCGCTTGGCGCCCAGGCGCAGTTCGGCGCGCTCGAAGAGCCGATCGACGATGATCCGGCGGCCCTCGACGCGATAGTTGACCAGCTCGGCGGTCTTGCCGTCCGGACCGATGCGGTAGAGCGGCGGCAGGTCGTCCATGGCCACGGCCGGGCCGAAGTCGACAAACACGCGCTGGCCGTCGTCCGAAACGGCGACGGGACGCCAGTTGGGGTACGGACCGTTGATCTTGTAGGCGAGGTTCAGCGGCCGGTCCGGCTGCTCAGGCGGGACGATTGGCTCTGGGCCGGGCCCTCGGATCGCGGCGGCCGCCAGGACCGGCGGCGCCGCGTCGGCATAGCGCCAAGCCACTTGCGATAGCCAGGTCCGGGCCGAAGCCCGCAGCTCCAGGTGATAGGTGCGCCGATCGGTATTGATGATCAGGTTCGTGGCCAGGCCCGAGGCCGTCGGCTTGATCATCACATGCACGCGCCGCTGCGCGCCCTGGCCGCTGGTGGTGTCACCGATCACCCAGCGTGCGGTGTCGCCGGCCGCCACGGGCCCAGAGCCGACCAGGATCTCACCGGGCTCGAGCACGATGTCAGTGATGCGGCCCGGCGTGGCGATCACCGGATAGACCGTCTCGTCGCGGTAATCGAAGCGCTTGGCGCCGCCAGGAACCTGTAGTTGGACGGAGGGTTCGGCGGCGGCTATGCCCGGGCAGGCAAGAGCCAGGCACGCCATCAGGAGTGAGCGGGTCATGCGCCGAACTCCTTGGACCAGGCGATGCCGGAGACGTAGACGCCCAGCGGGTTGGCCCGCAGCCCCTCGGGCGTGCGCGGTGGAACGAGGTTGAGGGTCAGGATGGCGCTCCAGCGCTCGGTGGCGGCCAGCTGGCCGTCGGCATAGCGCTGCTCGGTCCAGGCCACCCGGAAACTGCCCGGCGTGGCGCGCACGACGCTGGAGACGCTGACCACCACCTGGGCGCGGCCGACCTGGGCGAAAGGATCGGCCCGGCGGGCATAGTCGGACAGGGCCGCAGCCCCGGCCGCATCAGTGAAGTCGTAGGCCCGCAACCAGGCCTGGCGCATCACCACCGGGTCGGTGGACACCGCGCGCACGTCGGTGATGAAGCGCGCCAAGGTCCAGGCGATCATCGGATCGGTCGGCCTGGCGCCTTGAATGGCCGGCGCAGCCACCCTCGGCTCGCCGAGCTTGTCGACCTCGACCACCCACGGCGTCACCGAACCTCGGGTCGCCAGCCAGGCCAGACTCCCGCACAGGGCCGTGTTGGCCATCAGCAGGCCCAGGGCCGCCAGGCGCCAGTTGGCGGCCTGAACGCGGGCCGAGCCGATCCGCTCGTCCCAGGCCTGACCGGCCCGCTGATAAGGCGTTTCCGGCGCGGGGGTCGCGCCATAGCGCGCCGCGCCCTTGAAAGGGTTCATCCTAGTCCTCCTTCAGGCTGGGGGCGGCGTCGCCGCCGGAGTGGTCGCCGCCGCCGGCGGCGTGGGCGGCGATCTCCGCGCCGCGGGTCAGGGCGTGGCGGTCGGCAAGGGCGTGGGCCCAAGCTGGGGCCATCGGTGCGCCGCCCCCGCCCTCCCCGCCGCCGCCCTCGTCGTCGCTGGCTTTCGGCGGCGGCATCGCGAAGCCTGCGCCGCCGCCACCGCCATTGCCGCCAGGCGGTGGGAGGCGCGGCGCCCCGGAGGGCCCGCCATCGGGCGGCGGCAGAGACCCACCGCCGGGCGGCGGAAGTCGACCGCCGCCCGCGGCGGCCGCGCCAGCCGCGCCGCTGCCGCCAACGCCGCCGAACGACACCCCCGAGACCGCGCCGGCCGCCATCTGGGCCGCGCCGGCCGCCGCCATGGCCATGCCGCCGACGACCAGGCCCGTGCCCACCGCAGCGCCCGCGCCGAGCTGCGGCGCGCCGGAGACGAGGCCCGATGCGACGCCGGGCCCGAAGATCGACAGACCAAGCAGGGTCAGGGCGGCCAGGGCCATGGCCAGGACCTCTTCCAAGGTCGGCTGGCCGGTGGCGGCGCTGGTGAACTGAGAAAACAGGGTCGACCCGATGCCGACGATCACCGCCAGCACCATGACCTTGACGCCCGAGGCCATGACGTTGCCCAGGACCTTCTCGGCCAGGAAGGCGGTGCGCCCAAAAAGGCCGAACGGCACCAGCACGAAGCCGCACAGGCTGACGAGCTTGAACTCGATCAAGACCACGAAGATCTGCACGGCGATGATGAAGAACGAGACGATCACCAGGATCGCAACGACCAGCAGGATCAGGATCTGGACGATGTTCTCGAAGAAGCCCGGGAAACCACCCAGGTCGCTAGCCGCCTGCAGGATCGGCTTGCAGGCTTCGATGCCCAGGGCCGCCAGCTTACCCGGCCGCAGGAAGTCCTCGGCCGAGGTCCCCACACCCCCCGCCTTCAGGCCAAGGCCCGAAAAACTCGCCAGCACGATGCCGGTCAAGGTGTGGAAGTTGCCGATCAGGAAAGCGAAGAACCCCACATAAAGGGTCTTCTTGACGAGCCTCGCCAGCACATCCTCGCCCTGGGACCAGGCCCAGAAGAGCGCGGCCAGGGTCACATCGATGGCCACCAGCGTCGTGGAGAGGAACGCCACCTCCCCGCCCAGCAGGCCAAAGCCGCTGTCGATGTAGCTGCCATAGACGTCGAAGAAGCGGTCGATGACGCCGGTGTCGTTCATGGCCTCCGCTCCCCGAAGAAGCGAGCGCGCGCGACGGCCCAGGCCCGCCGGCAGGCGTCGTCGTCCTGGGCCGCCTCGCCGAGATCCCGGCAGCGACCGAGCTGATCGTCACGTTCAGCGACCGCCGGGGCCGCCGATGGCGGCGGTGGCGGCTCATGTCGGCCGCGCACGGCGACGACGACGACGCCGATCAGGATCCAGGACGCCGCAGCCAGACCGATCGCCCACCTCATTGCGAGCCCGTCCCCATGAACTTGGCGAAGCGCGCCTTGGCGTCGGCGCGGGCGGCGGCTTGACCAGCGGCCTCCAGCGCCTGGGCTCGGCCTTGAGCGGCGGACAGAGCGATGAGGTCGGCGAGCATCTGCGATTGGAGGGCCAGGAGCTGGTTGCCGGCTTGGGCCGCCTGCAGCCCGCCGACCGCGCCTTGGCTGGCCCCGACCAGAGCGGTCAGCTGATCGCGGCTGGCGCCGAGACCCTCCACGACGCCGGCCTGAAGCTTCAGGGCGTCCTGAAAGCCGGCCATGGCCGTGGTCCAGCGGGCGTCGGCCCGGGCGGTCAGCGCCGCATCCGACGCCGACAGGGAGGCTGCGCCATAGTTGGTGGTGAACGCCTGCTGGATGGAGGCGACGTCGTAGGCCAGGGCCTGGGCCTGGCCCAAAAGCTGCCGCGTCCGGTCGACCTGAGCCTGAAGTGTGGCCAAGGTCGAGTACGGCAGGCTGGCCAGGGTCTTGGCCTGGCCGATCAACATCTGCGCCTCGTTTTGCAGCGACGCGATCTGGTTGTTGATCGTCTGCAGCGTGCGCGCGGCGGTCAGGACGTTCTGCACGTAGTTGGTGGGGTCGAAGACCACCCACTGCGCCTGGGCGGCGGGCGCCGTCAGGGCAATGGCCGCGGCGGGCGCGCAGAAGAGCGCCGCCGCCAGGCGGCGTCGGGATAAGGTCATGGCAGGCTCTCCGATGAAGAAGGCGAAGCGCCCGCCGCCCCCGAGGTCAGAAGATCGGCTGCCCAGGTCAGGCCGCGCAGCCGCAGCCACGCGGCCGCGAAGCCCATGCGCCCAGCGGCGGCGAGCACGGCGCTGATGGCCGCCTGGTCTGCCTTGGAAGACGCCGCGCAGAACGCCAGGGCCACGGGCCCCAGACCCAGGTCGAAGAGGCGGTCGCCCAGGCGCGATTGCAGGTAGTAGTCCCGCGTCGGGGTGGCCCGGGCGAGGATCTCGATCTGTCGATCATTGAGCCCGAACCGGCCGTAGGCAGCCGCCCCTTGGGGCTCCAGGGCGCGGGGGTTGGGCAGGAAGATCCGGGTCGGGCAGCTTTCGACGATGGAGGCGGCGATGGGGCTGTCGACCACGTCGGCCAGCGACTGGGTGGCGAAGATCACCGAGGCGTTCTTCTTCCTCAGGGTCTTGAGCCATTCGCGCAACTGCGCGCCGAAGGCTGGATCATCCAGGGCAAGCCATCCCTCATCGATGACGATCAGGGTCGGACGGCCATCCAGCCGACGGCCGATCCGGTGGAAGAGATAGGTCAGGACGGCGGGCGCCGCGGCGCTCCTGGCCAAGCCCTCCGTCTCGAACACCTGGACATCAGCCTGGCCCAAGGCTTCGCCCGCACCGTCCAGCAGCCGACCAAAAGGCCCGCCCAGGACGAAGGGCGCCAAGGCCGCTTTCAGAGGCTGACTGGCCAAGAGCGCCACCAGCCCCGTCAGCGTGCGTTCGCCGACCGGCGCGCTCGCAAGACTGCCCAGCGCGGCCCAGAGGTGGTCACGGACGGCCGGTGTGATCTCGACGCCTTCGCGGGCCAGGACGGCGGCCAGCCAGCCGGTCGCCCAGGCGCGCTCGTCCGGTTCGTCGATCCGCGCCAGCGGCTGGAGGGCCACCGCCCCGCCCTCGCCCGACAGGTCATGGAAGTCGCCGCCCATGCCGAGCGCTGCGGCCCGACTGGACGCGCCGAAGTCGAAGGCGAAGACCTGTGCGCCGGTGTAGCGGCGAAACTGCAGGGCCAGCAGCGCCAGGAGCACGCTCTTGCCCGCGCCGGTCGGCCCCACCACGAGGGTGTGGCCGACGTCGCCGACATGCAGACTGAGACGGAAGGGCGTCGAGCCGGCGGTGCGCGCCAGCAAGAGCGGCGGGCCGTGCAAATGCGCGTTGCGCTCGGGCCCGGCCCAGACCGCCGACATCGGCGCGATATGGGCCAGGTTCAGGGTCGAAAGCGGCGGCTGGCGGACATTGGCGTAGACGTGGCCGGGGATCGTCCCGAGCCAGGCCTCCACGGCGTTGACGCTCTCACGAATGACGGTGAAGTCGCGGCCCTGGATGACCTTCTCGACGAGGGCCAGCTTGGCCTCGGCGACGGCGGGATCGTCATCCCAGACCACCAGGCTCGTGGTGACATAGGCGTAGGCGACCGCATCGCCGCCGAGGTCCTGCAGGGCCAGGTCCGCCTCAAGCGCCTTGTTGGAGGCGTCATTGTCGACGAGAGGCGACGGCTCCTGGGTCAAGGCCTCGCGCAGCAGGACCAGGACGGACTTGCGCTTGGCGAACCACTGGCGACGGATCTTGCCCAGCAGGCCCACGGCGTCGGTCTTGTCCAGGCACAGGGCCCGGGTGCTCCAGCGATAGGCGATGCCGAGGCGATTGAGCTCGTCGAGCAGGCCCGGCGTCGTGGCGGCCGGGAACCCGGTCAGGGTCAGCACCCGCAGGTGCGCGCGGCCCAGGCGCGGCTCCAGGCCGCCGGCCAGCGGCTGGGTGGCCAGCAAGGCGTCCAACTGCATCGGGGTCTCGGGGGCGGCCACCCGCTGGCGCACCGTCGAGACGGCGCCGTGCAGCACGCTGAGGGTCTGGCCGTCGTCCAGCCAGGCGACCTTGGGCATCAGGCCGTCGAGCAGGGCCAGAAGGCGATCGGAGCGATCGATGAAGCCGGTCAGCGCGGCGCGCCAATCGAGACCGTCCCCTGCCCGCCCTTCGACGAACAGGCCTTCGATCCGGCCGCGACGCTCGGCCGGCGGCAAATAGGTCAGGGTCAAATAGTACCGGCTTTCGAAGTGCTCGCCGGTCTCGACGAAGGCGGCCTTGCGCTCGGCCTCGACCAGGGCCGAGACCGGGTCGGGGAAACGGCTTTCCGGGTAGGCGTCGGCGGGGTCGCGCCGGGCCTCGACGAAAAGCGCCCAGCCTGAGCCCAGCCGGCGCAGCGCCCCGTTCAGCCGGGCGGCGACGGCGGCGACCTCCGCGTCCGTGGCCGAGTCCAGGTCCGGCCCGCGAAACTCCGCGGTGCGTTGGAAACTGCCATCCTTGTTGAGCACCACGCCCGGCGCGACCAGGGCCGCCCAGGGCAGGAAGTCGAAGAGGCGCGCAGGGCGCCGGCGGTATTCCCGAAGATCGAGCATGGCTCAGACCTCCAGGTGGGCGGGCAGCCGCACGTGGCGGCGGCCGACATCGAAGATCTGGGGGTCGCGTCGAGCCGCCCACACAGCCAGGCCATGGCCGACCAGCCAGACGGCCAAGCCAACCACCCACAGCCGAAGACCCACCCCCAGGGCCGCGGCCAGCGTGCCGTTGACCAGGGCGATCGCGCGCGGAGCGCCGGCCAGCAGCATCGGCTCGGTGAGAGCCCGGTGAACGGGCGCGGGCAGCCCCATCGCGCGATCGCCGGCCATCAGACCAGCGCTCCGCCGCCGAAGCTGAAGAACGACAGGAAGAAGGAGCTGGCCGCGAAGGCGATCGACAGACCGAACACGATCTGGATCAGCTTGCGCGAGCCGCCGGAGGTCTCGCCGAACGCCAGGGTCAGGCCCGTGACGATGATGATGATGACGGCGATGATCTTGGCGACGGGTCCCTCGATCGACTCCAGGATCCGTTGCAGGGGCTCTTCCCAGGGCATGGAGGAGCCGGCGGCCTTGGCCGAGGAGGCGGCCAGGAGGGTGGCGATGGTCAGGGGCGCGGCGGCCCCGATGTGGCCCAGTCGGTCGAGCATGGAGCCCGACAGCAGGCGTGCGCGCAGGCGCGAGGGTTCTCGCGTGGACATCGAGTAAATCTCCGGGGGTTTAGGGGCTAAGATCTCAGGCGGGGCTGAGCTGGTAGGCGCCGTCGGCCCCGAGGCCGTCGAGGCGCGAAAGGTCCGCCAAGCGGCGCTGTCGGCCCCGCCCCTGCAGGACCGCGATAAGGTCGATGGTTTCGGCGATCAGGCCGCGCGGCACGATGACCACCGCTTCCTGGATCAACTGCTCCAAGCGCAGCAACGCGCCCAGGGCCGAACCGGCGTGAAGCGTCCCCACCCCGCCGGGGTGGCCCGTGCCCCAGGCCTTGATCAGGTCCAGGGCCTCGGCTCCACGCACCTCGCCGATGACGATCCGGTCGGGCCGCAGGCGCAGGGACGAGCGCACCAGGTCCGAAAGGCTGGCCACGCCGTCGCGCGTCCGCAGGGCGACCTGGTTTTCCGCCGCGCACTGTAGCTCGCGCAGGTCCTCGGCGATGATCACGCGATCACCGCTCTTGGCCACCTCGGCCAGGAGCGCATTGACCAGGGTGGTCTTGCCGCTGGAGGTGGCCCCCACGACCAAGATGTTGGCGCGGATGGCCACGGCGTCTCGCAGCACCCTGCCCTGCGCTTCGCTCATCACCCCGGCGCGCACGTAGTCGGCCAGGGTGAAGACCAGGCTGGCGGGCTTGCGGATCGAGAAGGTCGGGGCGGCCACCAGCGGCGGCAGCAGGCCTTCTATGCGCTCGCCGGTCCCCGGCAGTTCGGCCGACAGCCGCGGACGGCCCGCGTGGATCTCGGCGTCGACGTGGTGGGCGACCAGACGCAGGATGCGCTCGGCGTCGGCGGCGCCGACAGACAGCTCGGCATCGACGAGCCCGACATCGAACCGGTCGATCCACACCCGGCCATCGGGGTTGAGCATGACCTCGGCCACGCCCGGGTCCTCCAGCCGCGCCAGCAGCAGCGGCCCAAGCGCCGTGCGCAGCATCTGGCGGCTGCGCTCGCGTCCAAGATCGGTTTCGGAAAGGTCCACGGCGGGTCCCCGTTGCTTACGGGGATGAGTAAGAAGACCCTGTTCGACGCGATCTCAACAGCCAAATCGGCGCGTCGTACCCTGGCGTACAAAGACAGGGAAACGGCGGCCTCGCGCCAATTGCTGCCCTTGGCGCGCCTCCAGAAACACGACGTTCAATGGAGGCGTGGCGTGCTTTCTGGCCGCACTAAAGGTGATGAGCTGGCAGCCTTAAAGGTCAATCTGCTCGGACATCTCCAGCGCATCATCGACCTCGATGCCAAGGTATCGAAGGCACTGTCAGTCTAACGGCAAACCGTCTCCCCATCCCGGCCTCCTTGTCTCCTAGCTTGGAGACTGGGATTGAAAGCACTGTCGTTTAAGCGCCACCGCTTCCCTGCGGAGGTCATAAGACACGCCGTTTGGCTCTACTTCCGCTTCAACTTGTGACGCCGGCGCTGGCCGAGCCCTTGAGGCCGGTGAACTTGGTGTCGATGTCGTCTTCCGATCCGTCCTCGGCGATCCGGCGAGCGGTTTTCGGGGCCAGATCGACCAGAGCGCGGATCGCTCCTGAGGTCTGCTCCCGGCCCGCATTTCCAGGACTTGGCCCAGCAGGGCCAGGACGACAATCACTGCGGCCGCCTCGTAATAGACGGCGATCATGCCGTCGGTGGTCTGGAAGGCCGGCGGAAAAATCCGCGGCGCCAGCGTGGCGACGACGCTGTAGGTCCAGGCACGCCGGCGCCCATGGCGATCAGCGTGAACATGTTCGGGCTGCGGTTCACCAGCGAGACCCAGGCCCGCTCGAAAAACGGCCATCCCGCCCATAGGACGACTGGCGTCGCCAGGAGCAACTGGATCCAGACGGAGACCCCCATCGGCACAAGATGGTGCAGCCCGGGGAAGATGTGCCCCCCCATCTCGAGCAGAAACACAGGCAGCCCGAGCGCAAACCCGCCCCAGAAGCGCCGCGTCATGTCGATGAGTTCAGGGTTCGGTCCCGTGTCGGGCGCCGCCACCAACGGCTCCAACGCCATGCCGCAGATAGGGCAGCTTCCCGGCCCGTTCCGGCGGATTTCCGGATGCATGGGGCAGGTCCAGATCGCGCCCTGCGCACTTGACGCCTTCTCGGCGTCGGCGGGACCATGCGGGTGACAACTGGCGGCTGGCTGGTCACGCCCCGGATGAACAGGGTCTCCATGTGGCTTGGCGAACCCTGCATCATCGCCCTCGATACCCGCCGCCGCGCGATAGGATTCAGGGGCGGCATCGAACCGCGCCTTGCAGCCGGTCGAGCAGAAATAATAGCGCACGTCCTCATGGTCGCTTCGAAGGGTCGCGTCCGACGGCGTTATCATCATGCCGCAGACCGGATCACGAACGCGGTCTCGGCGCGGCGCCGCGTCGCCGTGCGCGCCCCCACTGGCCGCCGCGCTTTCGCCCGCCGTTCCTCGTTCGTGATCCCTGTCGGCCATTGGCGTTTCCCCTAAGGCCTGTTGTCCTGCCTATTCCGAAATCAGATGAAATTCGTCGAGAAGCGCGGCGATCTCTGTGCCTTCCAGTTTCTTCATCAGCAGCTTGCGCAGGAATGCAGGGCCCGGAACGTCAATGCCCTTACCGTCTCTCAACGGTCCGATCGCCGCCAACAGCGTGCGGATGTCATAGGTGGAGTTGAACACCTCCGGGACACCGCGCTCAACGTCCAGCAGGGTGTAGACCGCCTCCATGGGCGTACGCACCGAGTACTCGGTGGTGAAGATGCAGTCGCGCTGCTTGGACTCGGCGAACTGGCCGATGAAGGCGAAGTTGACCGCGCCTTTAGGCACCACGTCAGGCCGGTCGCCGGCTTGGCGCGGCATGAAGAAGGCGGTGATATAAGGCATCATCACCGGCACGGTCCTGGCGCCGGTCGCGGCCAACTCCGGGATGTCCTCGACCGGCACGCCGAGGTGATACAGCCATTCCTGGGTAATCTCCTCGCCGGTGCAGTCCTGCATCGGCTTCTTCACATAATCGCCAGGCTTGTCGACGAAGAGCGCATAGAACCAAGCGATCATCTGGTCCTTGGGCTGCTTCTTAAAGTGCGGTTGGCGGTGAACGGTCCAGCTGAGCAGCCAGCTGGAGTCCTTGACCGTCACAATCCCAGCCGAGACGATCTTGCCGGTGAACGGGTTGCGCTTGGTGATCTTCTCGACCTGCTGGGCGATGCGCGGGTCCAGCGCGGTGATCGACGCGGAGGCCCACTTGGTCTCGGGAATATGGGCGCCGAAAACGTCGGGGCGGCCGAAGGCGGGATCCTTGGCGGCGATGCGACGCCAAAGATCCCAAGCCGGCGCCGGGCCGTCCTTCAACTTGGCGGGCGTGTGGTGGTCGCCATTGTCGGAGTTCTCCGTCAGAGATCCGATGGTGATGAAGACCAGGTCGTCGGGACCAAGATCGACGCCGCCGGCCTGGCCCTTCTCCGTCCAGTGAATGCGCGTGGCCTGCTTGCGGTCGGCCTGGATATCGAAGTCGACATCGGTGACCTCGACACCGTAGCGGAACTGGACGCCGTGCTCCTTCAGCCATTTGACCAGCGGAAGGACCATAGATTCGTACTGATTGTAGCGATTGAACTTGAGCGAGGAGAAATCGGCGAGATGGCCGACATGGTGGATGAAGCGATGCAGATAAAGCTTCATCTCCAGCGCCGAGTGCCACTCCTCGAAGGCGAACATCGTGCGCCAGTAGAGCCAGAAGTTGCTCTTGAGGAAATCTTCGCCAAAGACCTCGTTGATCCGCTTGTTCTCCATCTCCTCGCGCGTCGCCAGGAAGACGGAGATGAGGTCCTTCTGCGCCCGATCGTTAAGCGTCAGCAGCGCCTTGTCGGGAACGTCCTGGCCCTGGTTCTGGGTGACGCGTTGCAACGAGACGTTCGGGTCGTCCTTGTTGAGCCGGTAGAACTCGTCCAGGACGCTGGCGTCCTCGATCTCCAGCGACGGAATCGAGCGATAAAGATCCCAGAGGCATTCGAAGTGCTCCTCCATCTCGCGCCCGCCGCGAATGACGAAGCCCTTTTCCGGCACGTCCAGGCCGTCGAGCGCGCCGCCCGGAATGTCGAGTTCCTCCAGGATGGTGATCCGCTCGCCCGCCACGCCGGCGTCGCGGATCAGAAAAGCCGCGCCGGCCAGTCCGGCCAGCCCTGCGCCCACGAACCAGGCTGACTTCTTGTCGGCGTCCTTGGCTTTGCGCGGACGGACAAAGGCCTCATAGTTTCCGCTGCTGTAGTGCATGGCGAAGTCCTTTCGGCTGAACTGAAAATCTTGTGGGGACTAGTATCGGTAGAAGCCTTCGCCGGCGGCGACGCCCAGCTTGCCCTTGTCGATGTAGTTTTCCTTCAGCCAGGCGGCGAGCGAGCGAGCATGCTCGTCGCCGTGGGAGAGGATGTTGTAGGGCGTGGAAAGACCGATGATGTCGTAGATCTGGAACGGGCCCATCGGCGCACCGGTGGCGATCCGCCAGACCTTGTCGATGTCGGGGGGACCGGCGTAGCCGCCGGCGGCAAGATCCGTCGCGGCGTTGAGAAACGGCACAAGCAACGAATTGAGGACGTAGCCGGCCTTTTCCTTGCGGAGGGGAATGGGCGCCATGCCGATGTCGGTGGCGAATTTGATCACCGCATCGAAGACGACCGGATCGGTGTCGGACGTGCCCATCACCTCGGCGGTGTTGAACTTCCAGATGCTGTTGGCGAAATGCAGGGCCAGGAACCGGTCTGGACGCCCCGTGAAATCCTTCAGGGCGCTGGGCAGCAAGGTCGAGGAATTGGTGGCGAAAATAGTCTTGTCCGACGCGACCCGAGCCAACGCCTCGTAGGTCTGCTGCTTGATCGCCAGAACCTCCGGCACAGCCTCGATCACCAGGTCCGCTTGTGCTACCGCGTCGGCCAGATCGGCCGACAGCCGGATTTGGCCGAGCGCCTGCGCCGCCTTACCGCCGGCGGCTTGCGGGATCTCCTTCTCATAGGTCGCGACCAGACCATCCAAACGCGAGCGGGCCTGGACCAGGGCCTCGTCGCTGATGTCATAGGCGACAACGTCAAAGCCGCGAAAAGCGGATTGGAAGGCGATTTGGCTGCCCAATACGCCCGTGCCCAGCACGGTGACCTTCTGGATATCAATCATCGCAAGCGCTCCCGGGTTCGGCGGCATCGTGGAGAAATGGGGCGGACACCTGGCGGGGGACGCGGACCAGTTTGCCTGTCGCCTTATCGATCAGCGCCCATTGGGACAGGGCCGCGACGAGACACCGGCCGCGCACGTCGATGAACTCGACGCGCCGGGCGTAGCGCGCGCCACGCGGCGGGCCATCGAGCCAAGTGACCGCAGTGACGTGCGCGCCGGCCAGGACGTTGCCGCGATAGTCGACCTCGTGCCGGAGCACCACGGCCGCATAGCGATCCGCATCCTCGGGTCGGGCTGCGGCGAACCAATGCGCCACCGAAGCCTCCTGAATCCAGACGACCCAAGTGGCGTTATTCACATGGCCCAGTTCATCGATGTGTTCGTCCTGGGCGCAGAACGTGAGGGTGAAGCGTCGCTGCGGATCAAGGCGTCCCAGAAGCGGCGCTCCAGCCGCGTCGCAACCAATCCGGCGGCGAGCGACCACGGCGCCTGTCATGGCCGCGCTCCTGCCGGCGCCCGCGCATCCAGGCCCGCCATGGCGCGAAAGAAGGCGACCAACATCTCCTCGCGCCCGATCGCGCCAGCCACCTGCCCCTGAACGGCTAGCCCCATCCACAAGGCGTAAAGGCCGATACCCGCCTGCAACGGCGGCAGGGCTGGGGTCAGATCGAACCGCTGGGTAAGGTCGGCGACGAGCTCACCGAACATCCGGTAGCACGAGGCTTTGCCCGCCTGATGTCGGGCGGCGAAGGCGGCGTCGCGCCGAGCGTGAAGCTGCAATTCGATCGAAAGAAGCGACCATTGTGGTTCGGCGGCCAGATTGGCGAGCCGGTCGGCCAGACGCCGAAGCGTCCGTTCGATGTCGCCGCTTTCGGAGCCGCGCACCAACTCGCGCAAAAGCGCGACTTCATCGTGGATGTGCGCCTCCATCACCTCGACCAGCAGGTCATCCTTGCTGGCGAAGTTCGAATAGAAGGCGCCTTGAGAGTGGCCAGCCGCACCGCAAATGTTGCGGATCGACATGCCGGACACCCCTTCCTCGACGATCGAGGTGTGCGCCGCGGCGATCAGCCGGTCGCGTGTTTGGCGCTGCGTTTCCTTTCGCGGAATCGGCATGTCGGAACCTCCAGCAGTCATGCTGAACCTTGGACCGGCCAGCATTGAGGACGAATCCAGATATCAAACGATATCCCAATTTGACGGATGGTCGAGACCAAAATCACGTCCCGCCACCGGACGGCCGGAAAGGGCGACCTTGACTAGACCTCGCGACATACGCACTTGATGGCGATCGAGCGCTCGACGCCCAGAGAGGCGGGGAATGCGCCGCGCTCCAGTGACTTTCGGCGCCGGGATCGCGTGGCCTCTGGAGCCCTACCCAAGCGCCCTATGAGCGTCCGCGAGCGCCGCCCTTGAAGATTGAAGCGCTCCCGTCGGCGATTTGAGGTAGATCAAGGCGGTTCAGAGAAGGCGGTCACCTCCTGCGGCGGAGGGACCGAGAAAATGCAAAAGACACGATTTGTTCGTATAGCCACGTCCATCGGCGTGGCGCGGAAAATTGCCGACCTGATCGACGACTGCGATCGGGCGATGGCCGACATGAGACAGCGCAACGACGATCGAGGACTGCGACGCTTGGCGGCGCAACGGCAATCGTCTTTGCTCACCAATTGGACTGCGCTTCCACGCGCGCCGAGGAGCGGCTTGAACTCGTCCAAAAATTATGAGTACGCTTATTTATGACTATGGTCATTTTTTGAGGGTTCGCGCATGAGTTCGCCCGACCTCGCGCCGCCTCTGGGCCGGCGCGACCGGAACATGCAGGACAAGCGGCGACGGATCGTCCAGGCCGCGACGCGCCTGTTCGAAGACCGAGGCTATGACGGCGTCACGACCCACGAAGTTTCCGAGAAGGCAGACATCGCCGTCGGTACGCTCTTCCGGTATGCGGCGTCCAAAAGCGAACTGCTGCTGCTTGTCTACAACGACAAACTGCGCGAGGCGCTGGCCCAGGGAACGACGCGCGCCGTCGGGGCGGACGATCCCGTCGAGGCGATCATGGAGATGGTCTCTCCCCTGCTTGAGCTTGGACGGATAAGCAGCGACAACGGCGCGGCCTACCAGCGCGAGTTGCTGTTTGGCGCCCCGACAACGCCCAACCGCCAAGAGGGGCTTGGCGTCATCGCCGATCTGGAAGCCGCGATCGCCTCGCGCCTGGCGGGGGCGGCTCGCGCCCATGGCCTGGCGGAGCACGCCGAGGCCGGACGGCTTGCGGCCAGCACCATTTTCGCCGCGACCCATCTGATGATCGCCAGGCAATATACCGGCGCGCACCGCGGGCATGCGCCGGAGACCGACCTGCGCGGTCAGATCACGCAGGTTGTAAGGGGCTATCTGGCCACGTTGCGCCTGGAACCCGCCGGCCCGACCTCCAAGGCTTTGCTCGAACAAGCTTAAGATCACCACCCAGACTCAGATTTCGCTTTCGCACGCGGCAAGAGATCCCATCGTGGACACCTTCATCTTCGTCTGCATCAGCGACACACAGAGCAGGACCATGGTGGATCTGCAGGAACTGCCGCTGACCGGCTATCGCGATCACGCGATCAAGATGTTGAGAAAGCACGCCAGCGCCGTCGCCGTGGAAGTCTGGCAAGGTGAAAAGGTGATCGACACCGTCAAGCGCGACGACCACATCTTAGGGAGGGATTAGGCCATGGCGACCGTGATCCGCTCCCGAGGTTGGCTGGCGTGAAGACTCTTCCATTTTCGAGGCTCGTGATCTGCCAACCCGCTTCGTGGCTTGTCGCGGCCATGATGCTGGCTCCAAGCCTTGGCCTTGCGCAAACGACCCGCCCACTGAGCTTCGAGGAAGCCCGCGCCCAGCTCGAGCGCAGTTCCGATCAGATCGCCGCCAGCCAGGCTGGCGCTCGCGCCAGCCGCGCCCAGGCCGACGCTCTGACGCGTTTGCATCTGCCGGTCATCACGCTCGACGCTCAAGCCTTCGAATATCAGAAGAGCATCGACATCTCGCTGCAGCCGGCCAAGAACGCGGTGGGCTCGGCCGCCGACGGCTTCATCGCCAATCTGCCGGGCCTGCTGCCCAACGTTCCCAGCGACCTGACGGCCGCCATCCAGTCGGGCCTGGCCAGCAAGGTCCAGGACGCGCTGGCCCTGACGCCGAACACGCTCGATCTGCAGACCCGCCAGAGCGTGTTGCGACCGACCGCTAGCGCCATCATGCCGCTCTATACCGGAGGCCTTATCTCCGGCGCCCAAAGCGCGGCCAAGGCCGAGGCGGCGGGAGCCGAGGCCCAGGCTCAGGCCACCGGCGACATCGCGCTGCTACGGCTCATCCAGGCCTATTTCGGCCAGCAAATGGCCGCTCGCCTGCTGACGGTCAGCCAAGAGACCGAAGCCAGCTTCGCCCATCACCTGGATAACGCCCGCAAGATCGAAGCCCAAGGGGTCATCCCCAAGTCCCAGCGCCTTCAAGCCGAAGTCGCCTATGACAGCGCCCGCCGTCAGAGCCTGGCGGCGGCCGACGCCTACCAGACCGCCAACGAGACCCTCGCCCTGCTGCTGCGTGAAGACGGCGCGCTGACGCCCACCACGCCGCTGTTCGTGTCGACCGCGCCCCTGCCGCCGGCCCAGACCTTCGTGGAGGCCGGGCTGGAAAATCAGCCGGAGCTCAAGCGTCTAAAGGCATTGCGCGAAGCCGGTCAGGCCGGCGTCAAGATCGCCAAGAGCGCCATGCTGCCCAAGGCCTATGCTTTCGCGTCCTACAACCTCAACCGCGACGACGCGGTGATCATCGACCCCGACTGGATCGTCGGCGTGGGCGTCCATTACACGCTCTTTTCCAACATCGACCGAGGCAAGACGGTGACCGCCGCCCGGGCCAAGAGTGAACAGGCCTCCGCTGCGGTCGGCGCGGCCCAAAACGACCTGCGCGTGGTGATCGCGACTGCTTGGCGCCAGGTCGAAACCGCGCGCAAGCAGTTCCTGCTGCTGGACACCAACATCGCCGCGGCGACGGAAAATCTGCGCGTCCAGGAGATCGCCTTCAAGGAGGGCGAGGCGACCGCCTCGGCCGTCATCGATGCGCGGACCGCGCTCAGCCTGGCCCAGACCCAGAAGGTCACCGCCGCCTATGCTTACGACCTGGCGCTTGCCCAGTTGCTGGCCGCCAGCGGCCAGATCCAGACCTATGGCGACCACATCGCCCGCGCCGACAAGGATGTCCGATGAGCGAGCCCGCAGCGCCGCAGCAAGCCCCGCCCGCCGCCAAGCCGCCCCGCCGCCGTGGACAGCTCATCGCCGGCGGGATCGTCGCTCTGGCGGGCCTGTTCATCATCGTGGGCCTGTGGCTGGCCTATCGCCCGGCCGCGGGACAACTGCAGGGCATGGTCGAGGCCGAAGAACTGACCATCGCCACCAAGGCGCCTCTCAGCCGCGTCGAGCGCCTGCTGGTGGACGAGGGCGCGCAGGTCCGCACCGGCCAGCTGCTGGCGCAACTGGCCAGTCCGGAAATCGCGGCCAAGCAGACGCAGGCGGAAGGTCTGCTCGACAGCGCTCGCGCCGTCAATCAACGCGCCGTCAAGGGCGCGCGCGAGGAGGACATTGCCTCACTCAAGGCCGTCTGGAACGCCTCCCAGGCCGCGGCGGATCTGGCGCAGAAGACCTATGTCCGGGCCTCCAACCTTTACGCCCAGGGCGTGGTCGCAGCCCAGCGTCGCGATGAAGCTCTTGCCGCGCGCGACGCCAGCGCCCGCCAGGCCGAGGCCGCGCGTCTGCAATATCTGAAGGTTGCTAGCGGAGCCACGGTCGAGGAAAAGACCATCGCCGCCTCGCAGGTGCGGATCGCACAGGCGGGCATGGCCGAGACCGCGTCGCTCCAGGCCGAGACCACCCTGCGCGCCCCGGCTGACGGCGAAATCGGCAAGAAGCTGGTCAACGACGGCGAGATCGTGCCGCTCGGCTTTCCGGTCTTCACCCTGACGCGCCTGTCCGATCCGTGGGTCACCCTCAATGTTCCCGAAAGCCAGTTTCATGGCCTGCGGACCGGCCAGATCTTGACCGGCGAGGTGCCCGCGCTGGACCTGAAGAACGTCCGGTTCCGGGTCGACTACATCAGCCCGGCCGGCGAGTTCGCCACCTGGCGCGCCACCCGTCAGTCCAGCGGCTACGACATTCGCTCCTTCGAGGTGAAGGTCCGGCCGGTCGCGCGGATCGGGGGCCTGCGTCCCGGCATGAGCGTGCTCTTCGCCTGGCCGCAGACCAGGACATTCTGACCGTGGCGGCGTTCGCTCGCGCCTGGCGTCGCGAGATCGCCTTTCTCGTCGCCAGCCCCTGGGATCTGGGCGTGGTCGTGGTGGGGCCGTTGCTGCTGCTGGTGGTGATGGGCTGGCTGTTTCTCGCCGGCAGCCCCCGGCATCTGCCGGTGGCTCTGGTCGACGCCGACCACTCCACGCTCAGCCGACAACTGGCGCGCGATCTGGACGCCTCCGGCGCGATCCGCCTGGCCGCCGAACCGGCGGATCTGCCCTCGGCCTTCGCCCTGGCGCGCCAGGGGAAGGTCTGGGCCGTGGTCTACGTGCCCAAGAACGCTGACCGCGACGCCCTGTCCGGCGTCGGGGCGACCATCGTCGTCTACGACAACGCCTCATACTATTCGCTGGGCGCCCTGGCCGCGCGCGGCGTGGCCGAAGCGATCGGCGGCCTGTCAGGCCAGATCGCCCCCAGGCTGCAGCGCATCCACAATCTGCCTCAAGCGCGGTTTACCCCTCCTGCCGTGCAGGCGACCGTGCTGTTCAATCCCGGCCTCAGCTACGAATGGTTCCTGGAAGCCCTGATCCAACCGGGCGTTCTGCACCTGATGATGAGTTGTGCGATCGTTGTGACGATCGGCCGCGAGTTTCGCGACGCCACGTTCAAGACCTGGATCGCCGCCCCGCGCGAGGTCGCGCCGGCGCTCCTGGGCAAACTCGCGCCCTATGTGCTGGTGTTCACCGCCTGGAACCTGGCGGGCACGGCTTGGTTGTGCGGCTTTCGCGGCTGGGGCGTGCATGGCAGTCTTTTGCTGCTGACCGCCGGCCAATTCCTGATGTACGCGGCCTACGCCGCCCTGGCCGCCTTCGTCACCGTGTTGATCAAGGACATCCCCACGGCCCTGTCGGCGGCGGCGATCTATGGCGGGCCGGCCATTACCTTCTCGGACGCCACCTTGCCCACCCTGACCGCACCGCTGTTTACCCGGGTGCTGTCGAACCTTCTGCCGTTCACCAGCTATGTGCGCCTGCAGATGGAGCAGATGTTCATGGGCTCGCCAGGTGCGGACTCCCTGCGATGGCTAACCGTCCTGGCGCTCTTCTGCGCGGTCCTCTTTCCCGCCGCCTGTCTCCTCCTGCGCAAGCCCCCGAAGGCGGCCGAATGAACCGGTTCGCGCGCGCCTATCTTGGCACTTGGAAAGCGATCCTGGCCAGCCGGCCCGCGGTCTCGCTGCTGCTGCTGGCGGTGATCGTCTACGCCTTCTACTACCCCGCCGCCTACCGCTCGCAAGTGGCGACCCACCTGCCCGTCGCCATCGTCGATCAGGACCAGAGCGCGGTCAGCCGAGCCCTCGTCGAGCGTCTTTCGAGCGCGAACCGGGTTCGCATCGTTCTTCGCACCACAGACTTTGGTGAAGCCCGCCACGCGCTGGAAAGCCGGCGCGTGGACGCCATCATCGTGGTCCCCGAAAGGCTCGAGCGCGGTCTGCTCACCGGCGCGCCGGCCGCGGGTCTGGCCATCTATGTCAACGGCGCCTATCTCGTCCGCGCCAGTACGGTGGGCGCGACCGTTCAGTCGGTCTTGACCGGCGCGGTCGCCGAGACCCTGGCGCCCCTCGCGCGCGCCGCGGGGATCAGAGCGCTCAGTCCGATCCAGACCGACACCCGCCCCCTGTTCAACACCGCCCAGGGCTATGGAAGCTATGTCGTGCCCGGCGTGGCGGTGCTGATCATTCAACAAACCCTGCTGATGGGCGTGGTGCTCCTGTCGGCCGGTCGGCGTGGCAAGATCGCCCCGTCCCGCATCGACTTCCTCGGCGCGGCAGCCGCCTTCTGCACCATCGGCGTGGCCGGATGCCTGTTCTATTTCGGTTTCGTGTTCTGGTTTCAGGACTATCCGCGCGGGGGAAATCTGGTGGGCATGCTCCTGGCCACGGCGCTCTACGTGCCGGCGGTCGTCTTCTTCGCCCTCTTGCTGGGCAGCGCCTTTGACCGCCCCGAGCGCTCGGCCCAGGTGCTGGCGGCCAGTTCCGTGCCCTTCTTCTTCCTGAGCGGCCTGGCCTGGCCTTTCTCGGCCATGCCGGTCCCTCTGGCGCTGGCGGCGCACTTCATTCCTTCCACGTCGGGCATCCAGGTCTTCATCAAACTCAACCAGATGGGCGCAAGTCTGGCCGAGGTCTGGCCTGACCTGGCGGGGCTGTCCGTGCTCACTTGCGGGTACGGCCTTTTGGCCTGGATTCGGTGGAAGCCCCAAAAGGACTTGGCGCGGCTCGAGCCAGCCCCATCGCGCTCACCGGGCGAACCGACGCCTTAGCTTGGCGCCAGTTCAAGCTGACCGTGGCGCCCAACACGCAGGCGTCATCATGCCGCTCTTAGCGCGTTGGCCTTCACAGGCGCGCCCGACGTCGCAATCTCCATTTTCGCTGCAGCGCTATCGGCGGCGTCGAGGATCGGCGACTGACGACCGTCAAGAATGTCGGCGGCATGACCACGGTGGACGTCAATGGCATCTACGCCTTCCGGCAAAGCGGCGCCCTTCATGGCCTCGAATTCTCCCTTGGCGTCCGCAACCTCTTCAACGCGCCCCCAGACACCATCAACACCACCCAGCCCTATGATGTGAGCTACGACAGCGTGAACTATTCGCCGATGGGCCGGATGATCAGCGTCGCCGTGCGTAAACGCTGGTAGGGGGCGCCGCCGAGAGGTCGACGGCCTCTCGGCGATAACCCACGCAGCACAAACGGGCTTGGCTCGTTCGATCTGTGGTTTTGGTAACGCAAGATATGCGCACTGAAACCAGGATCGAGGTTGTTGCCGGGCCGCGGCATCAACGGAAGCTCGCCCCCTCCAGCTTCCTGACATTTGTTACAGTCGTCCGTCCAACCCTAGTGGCGACAAAATCACCGGCCGCCGCGCACGTTTGAGCGCGGGTCGACCCGTTACCTTTCAGCGGCTGCAACCGAACTATTCCCCCAGGCGCGGGCCACACGGCTGGGGCCGGATCAGTCCTTTCACTGACAGGGAATGCCAACATGACCACCGTCGCGGGCGTCATCGTCTTCAAAGCAAAACCGGGCCTCGGAGAAGAGGTCGCTAGGCGCGTCGCCGCCGCGCTGCCCGCCGTAGAGACCGAACGCGGAACCCTCCTGTGGCTCGTCCTGCGTTCGAACGCCGATGCCGACCGGATTTTCCTGGTGGATCTCTTCGATGGCGAACAAAGCCTCACCAATCACATGAACGGCGACGCCGCCAGCCTGATCTTCGCCACCGTTCCCGGACTGCTGGCTGAAGATCCCGAAATGCATCCCAGCACCGTCGTCGCTGCCAAAACTACCCGCTGACCGGCCGCAGACGTCCCGGAAAAATTCAAACCAGGCGTTACCTCCCTCCCGCTCCCGTCGAACCTCTCTTCAGACGCGCCAATAGGGCGTCAATCGCCGGTATCTTCGCGCCGGCGCCATTTTAAGGAGAATACCATGTCGGATCGTATGAAGTCCGCGCTCGTGGCCGGCGCTCTGGCCACTGCCCTCGGCGCCCTGGCCAGCGTGCCTGCGAACGCCGAGCAGTTCACGGCCCACCAAAAGAAGATCCAGGCCGCCAACACCGTCAAGGTGAAGTCGGGCAAGGTCCAGCCCTGCTTCGGCGTGGCCCTGAAGGGCCACAACGACTGCTACGCCGGCGCGGGCACCTCGTGCGCGGGAACCGCGACCGCTGACTATCAAGGCAACGCCTTCAAGCTCGTGCCGACCGGCACCTGCACGGCCATCAACACCCCCCATGGCCCGGGCAGCCTCAGCCCCAAGGCCTGAGCTTGACGGGGCGACCGGGCAAAGCCCCCCCCGCCCGGTCGCCACACGTTGAAACGCCGCGAGAGTCCGCCATGCCAGAATCCCTTCCCCCCCGGGTCCGCGCCCAGATGGCTTGCCGCGCAGGCGTCGGGCTGAAAGCCGAGCATCTGCGCACGATCTTGGAGACGGCTCCCGATGTCGGCTTCTTCGAGGTGCATGCCGAGAACTACATGGGGAAGGGCGGACCGCCGCACCGATACCTAACGGCGATCCGCGAGCGTTACCCGCTGTCGGTGCATGGCGTAGGCCTATCGATCGGCGCGGCCCGTCCGCTGGACCAGAACCATCTGCACCGACTGCGAACCCTCGTCGATCGCTACAGCCCCACCCTCGTTTCTGAACACCTCGCCTGGTCCAGTCACGACACTGGTTTCCTGAACGATCTGCTACCCCTGCCCTACACCCACGAAACCCTCGACCGCGTGGTCGATCATGTCGATCAGGTGCAGGAGACTCTGGGTCGCCAGATCCTTCTTGAAAACCCATCCACTTACCTGGCCTTCGCTGAAAGCACTTACGGCGAGCCCGAGTTTATTACCCAGGTGGCGCGTCGGACCGGATGCGGCCTGCTGCTGGACCTCAACAACGTCCACGTCGCATCGACCAATCAAGGCTGGGATCCGATCACCTATTTGGCAGCCTATCCGCTGCGCCTGGTCCAGCAGATCCATCTGGCGGGCTTTGCGCCCGACGCGGACGAGCACGGCCGGCCGCTGCTGATCGACGCTCACGATCGGCCAGTATCGCGCGCGGTCTGGTCGCTGTTCGCCCACGTCATCAAGCACATCGGTCCCGTTCCAACCCTGATCGAGTGGGACACTGACCTACCCAATTGGCCGACGCTGAAGGCCCAGGCAGAGCAGGCCGACGACGTAATGGCCAAGGCCGGCCGCCCGCTGGAAGTCGAGCCGTCTTATCGCGCGATCGCTCTTTTCTGAAAGATCCGGATCATGCCCGACCGCACTCATCCCGACACGCCATTCGCCGAGCGCCTAGAAGCCTTCGCCGACGCGTTACTGGATCCCGACGCGCCGCCTCCTGAAGGTCTGGTCGGACCGGACGGCCATCCCAGTGCCCGACGTTTCGCGGTTTATCGCAACAATGTCGTCACCGGCCTGATCGAGACGCTGAAGGCAGCCTTTCCCGTCACACGGCGCCTAGTCGGAGACGACTTTTTCGCGGCCCTGGCTCGGGCTCACGCGATCCAGATCCCGCCGACCTCGCCGGTCATGCTGGACTACGGGGCGACATTCGCCGACTTCGTCGGCGGCTTTGAACCGGCCGCGCCCTTGCCCTATCTGCGTGATGTCGTTCGGCTGGAGCGCGCCTGGACCGAAGCCTATCATGCCGCCGAGGCTTTGCCGCTGTCGCCGGGTTTTCTGGCAAGGATCCCTCTCGACGAGCTACCTCGCGCGTGCCTGCTTCTCCACCCGTCCGTCCGCCTGGTGCGGTCGATCTTTCCGGCCGGCACGCTCTGGTCGCTGCACGAAGATGTCGAGGCCTTGCGCGACCTGGATCTGAATCGCGGGGGCGAGGACGTCATGCTGTCCCGTCCCGACGCGGACGTCGCGCTCAACATCCTCCCCCCCGGTGCGGCGGACTTCATCGCCGCGTTGCGCGATGGGATCACGATCGGAGACGCTCTCACGCTGAGCCACGCGGTCGATACCCGCTTCGACATGGCGGGCGGCCTGGTTGGGTTGTTTGAGGCTGGCGTCGTCGTGGGCATCGGCGTCCAACAGGATGGGAACACCCTGGCGGCGAGGGAGGCTGCATGATCTGCCGCCTCGACGATCTGGCCCGGCGGTTTCGTGGCGGGCTCGAAAGTGTCACCGCGCTAGCGGCCAAGGCCGCGCCACCGTTAGTGCGCCTGGCCCTGGCCCTTCCGTTCCTGCGCTCGGGCCTGACGCGTTGGGACGGCCCGGGGGGGCTGTCGGCCGGCACGCTCTATCTCTTCAAGGAACAGTTCCGGCTCCATGTCCTGGGCGCGGAATATCCTTTGCCGGCGCCCGATCTTCTGGCGTGGCTGACGGCTTGCGCCGAAATCGGCCTGCCGGTCCTGCTGTTGTTGGGCTTTGGGACTCGGCTGGCGGCCCTTGGCCTGCTGGTCATGACTGCCGTGATCCAGCTGGTTTTCCCCGATGGCTGGGCGAATTTTCACCTCTATTGGGCCGCGCTTGCCTTGGGCGTCGTCACCCTGGGCCCTGGCGGCCTGTCGATCGATCGCTGGATTGATCGCGCTCTTCCCAGCCCCTGAAATCCAGTGGGCTAGCCGATGAACACCGATAAAGAGCCACGTCTGCGTCTGGTCAGCGCCGAGCGGGAATCCGATCGGCCGGATGGGAACGCGCGCGACATCGACTGGACGATCCTGATGGCCCGCGCCCAGGATGGCGACAAGGCGGCTTATCTGCGCCTGCTGCGCGAGATCACGCCCTATCTCCGGTCCCGAGTGCGCCGGTGGCACAAGGAAGCCTGGGACATCGAGGACACGGTTCAGGACATCTTGCTCACCCTGCATTCCATCCGGCACACCTATGATCCGTCCCGACCGTTCGGGCCCTGGCTGGTCGGGATCGCCGACCGGCGCGCCATCGACCGGCTACGACGACTGGGCCGGACCATCCGTCGGGAGACGGAGATGGACATGGAGCATCACGCCCCGACCACCCTACAAGAATCCCACATGGTGCTGGACAAGGGGCGCCTGGAGGAGGCGATAGGCAGTCTGCCCCCGGTCCAGCGCAAAGCCATCGACCTGCTCAAGCTAAAGGAACTGTCGTTGAAGGAGGCGTCGTCCGAGACCGGTCTTTCGGTCGCGTCCCTCAAGATGGCGACGCATCGCGCGCTTCAGAGCTTGCGCGCCATGCTCGCGGATCGGAAGGATTCGTGATGGACACCTCCGACCTCGTCCGTTCGTTGGCCGAAAGCGCCGCCCCTGTCAGACGGCTGCGTCCGCCGCTTTGGCGCGCCTTCATCTGGCTAGCGGTGGCCGCCGTTCTGATGACCCTGATCACGTTGGGGCACGGCGTGCGTCCTCAGTTCGCCGAACGCATGCGCGACACGGTCTTCGCCCTCAACATGATTTCGTGCCTCCTGACCGGCGTGCTGGCCGCCATCGCCGCCTTCATGGCCAGCCTGCCCGATAGGTCGCGCTGCTGGCTGCTGCTGCCCGCGCCGACGCTCATCGTCTGGCTATCTACGATAGGCTATCAGTGCTTCGCCGCCTGGACGCCGGTTCCGCCCGGCGCGGTCACGGTCAGCGCGGCGTCCAGCTGCCTATCGACAATGGTCCTAACCAGCCTGCCGCTTTCAGTGCTGATGCTAGTCATGCTGCGCCACACCGCCGCCTTACGGCCAACGCCCGTGATCCTCATGGGCAGCCTGGCCGTGTCGGCCATCACCGCCACGGCGCTGTCGATGTTCCATCCACTGGACGCCACGGCCATGGTCCTGGGCTGGAATCTGGGGACGATGCTGCTGTTCTTGGGCGCGGCGGCCCTTTTCAGCCGCCAGGTGAACCGATCTTCCGATCGATGACCTCGGCCAAGCACTGGACGTGATGCGCCCGATTATGCTGGCGCTCACGTCCGTGCAGTAGCCTCCTCCCACCTTGCCATAAAGCAGACCTTCCCAACGGAGGCGGTGAGTCACGTTGCGGCGTTCGGAGGGCGATCGTCCAGTACCTCGGTACGCAGTAGTCGGCCCGATGCCAACCGCCGCGCCAGAGCATCCAGAAATCCCGAGTATCGCTCCTGCCCCTTGGCGTTCTGGGCTTTCTGATCCCCAGCGCTCAGGCTCGGCGTCGCGGTCAGCCACGCCTTCACGAAGAGGGCGATCGCCTCGTTAGAGATCGTCAAGTCTCTTCCCTGGCGCTCAAGCTCCCGGCCAATACGATCCAGGCGGCGCACCACCGCAGCCTCGGCCGCCTCGTCTCCGTCAGGGGAGAGATAACTGGCGACCGCGGCCTGAACGATCTCCGACTTGGACCGCTTCATCCGTCGCGACGCCTCGTCGAGCGCCAGGACGAGGTCACGCGCCAAAAAGACCTTGGTCTGAACCTTCATCGCACCCTCACAGCGGAATACCGTCGTCAGGGTCGAGGCTGGCCTGCCTGGCCGCAGCCCGGAACCGGCGGGCTTGCTCGGCCTGGACGGACTCGTCGGCGTCGGGATTAGGGTCCAGCCACGTCTCGGGCGCAGGCGGTTCCGGCGCCGGCTCGGCCGGCGCTTCGAATTCCGGCTCCAGCCGGTGGCCACCTTCATCGGTGGCCTCGCCAGGGCGGCTCCCGGACGACGCCACCGCCGAGATCGTCGTGGTCCACATGGCGGCCGCGCCGGCGCTAAGCGCCTGCAACTGCTGGGGCGGATCAGCCACCCGGCTGGTGAGCTCCGCGTCGACATAGTATCGGACCTTCGTCGCCCGGATGGGCGGCACGCCAGACACCTGAATGATCGCCTCGTCCGGTGGAAGCTGCATCACCTCCCCTGGCGTAAGGAGCGGCCGGGCCGTTTCCTGGCGGCTGACCATCAAATGGCCAAGCCAGGGGGAAAGCCTGTGCCCGGCGTAATTCTTCATCGCCCTCATCTCTGTGGCGGTGCCCAGGCTGTCGCTGATGCGGCGCGCGGTGCGCTCGTCGTTGGTCGAGAACGCTACCCGGACATGGCAGTTGTCGAGGATGGAGTTGTTCTCCCCGTAGGCCTTAGCGATCTGGTTGAGCGATTGCGCGATCAAAAAGGCCTTGATCCGGTAGCCGGCCATGAACGCCATGGCCTGCTCGAAGAAGTCGAGCCGCCCCAGCGCTGGAAACTCGTCGAGCATCATCAGCAGGCGCGGACGATGGCGCGCTTTCTCCAACCCCTCGGTCAGTCGCCGGCCGATCTGATTGAGGATCAACCTGATGAGCGGGCGGGTGCGGCTGATATCCGACGGCGGCACGACAAGGTAGAGAGTCACCGGCCGACCGGCTACGACGAGGTCGTCGATGCGCCAGTCACACCGCGCGGTCACCGCCGAAACGATTGGATCGCGGTAGAGACCTAGAAACGACATAGCCGTGGACAGCACGCCCGAGCGTTCATTGTCGCTCTTGTTCAGGAGTTCGCGGGCAGCGCTGGCCACTACCGGGTGGACGCTGTCACCCAGGTGCCGCGTGGCCATCATCGCCCGAAGCGTGGCCTCGATGGTCCGCCGCGGATCGGCCAGAAAGTTGGCGACCCCGGCCAGCGTCTTGTCGGCTTCCGCGTAGAGAACGTGTAGGATGGCCCCGACCAACAAGCTGTGGCTGGTCTTGTCCCAGTGCGACCTACGCTCTAGCGCACCATCGGGATCGACCAGGATGTCGGCGATATTCTGCACGTCGCGGACCTCGGTCGGTCCTCGCCGCACCTCCAGCAAAGGGTTGTAGGCGCTGGACGCGGCGTTAGTCGGATCGAACAGCAGAACCGGTCCCACCTTTGCGCGGCAGGCCGCCGTTAGCTGCCAGTTTTCCCCCTTGATATCGTGGACGACCGCGGAGCCCGGCCAGGTCAGCAGGGTCGGCACGACCAAGCCCACGCCCTTGCCCGACCGGGTCGGCGCGAAACCGAGGATATGCTCAGGACCATCGTGGCGGAGGTAGTGATCCTTCATCCGGCCGAGCACCACGCCATCGGCGCCGAGCAGCCCGGCTGCCCTGGCCTCCTCCACCGTCGACCATCGCGCCGAGCCATAGGTCGTCACTTTCTTGGCCTCGCGCGCGCGCCAGATCGACATGCCGATCGCTACGACGACGGCGATCAAGGCGCCGCCGGCCGCCATGAACGCGCCGCGCGCGAACACGTCTGGCGCATAGGCCTCGTAGACGAACCACCACACGAAGAAGGCCGGCGGCGGATAGATCGGCCAGCGCCCGAGCCAAAACCAGGGCGGCCCCAGCTGCGGCTGGAAGCCCAGCCGCCAGGCCGTCCATTCGGTGGCCAGCCATATGCCTGCCAGCGCCAGAAGGCCGACCACGAGGATCTGGCCCCAGAGGATTTTCGTACCGGTCATCTGCGGATCTCGCTCTTCAAAGCCCGATCCCCCGCTTGCGCCCCAACGCCCAGTCGATGCCGCCGCCCGTGCTGACGACGCCCCTCACCTCCCGGCCCAGCTGTTCCTCCAGCCCTCGCGTCCAGGGCACGAGCTGGAAGCCCAGTCCGTCCTCGATCATCGCGAACCGGCCCGACACCAGGTCGAGCCGCCGTTGATAGATGCCGGCGATCGGGTCGCCGGCCTTGACCGGGTTCCAGGTCCCGCCGGTCTCGGCGGCGATGTTGCCGGCGACGCGCGCCAGCTCCTGGGCGCGAAGACCCGCCACGAGCCCCGCCCGCGGTCGGCCCAGGCGATCAGCCAGGCCGCTGGCCTGCAGGTGCGTGCGACGGCGCTCCAGAGCGTCACGAACCTCTCGTCCGAACCCGCCGTCGGCGAGCGGCGTCGGCTCGCGGACGACAAGCTGTCGATCCAGCCAGGTCGCACCCGACGCGCTGACCTGGCGATCAAGCGAGAGGTCGGACCGATGGATGAGGTCGAGGCTCGGCTTCTCGCCGGGGGCCTGGCGCGAGCGGACCTCGACGAGACCGCCGACCGGCGTGTCACCCGTCGCGCCGAGGTCCTTGAACCGAAAGTGATGCAGGCGCCCGTCGACGCCATCGACCACGACATAGGCCCGGCCGCTGTGCTCGTCGTGGAGGCCGCGATCGACCAGCCGACCGACGATCGGCGCATCCAGGGGTTCGGCCTGGATCGCGAGGTCGGCCAGATCACGATCGGCGTCACGGATCGCGCGGTGCAAGGTCTTGATGATATCGCCCCGCTCGCCCAGCGCGCGTAGACGAGGTTCGAGGTCATCGGCAAGCCGCCACTGGCCGCCATGCTCGTCGGCTAAGCCCAGGCGTTTCAGGTGTTGGGCCCGCCCGATCAGGCGAGGCGGCACACGGTCGCCACCGTCGGCGGAGGGACGAAGATCGACCAAACCGTCAGGGCCGATGCGCCCCCGCAGCGTTCGGTCCAGGTTGGTCCACCGGTCGACGTCAACTTCACGATCCAGGCTCCTGGCGATCTCCTCCGGCGAGCGCGGGCCCAGTTCCAGCGAGACCAACGCCTCAGCCTGCTGGCGCAGGCCCTTGGTCATGTAGTCGGCGTCGATGATGAGGTCGCGGCCATCGGCGCCGACGCCGCGGATCAGAACGTGGACATGCGGGTGGTCGGTGTTCCAGTGGTCGACCGCCACCCAGTCCAGGCGCGTGCCCAAGTCCTTCTCGGCCTGAGCCATCAGATCGCGCGTCGTGGCGCGCAGGTCGTCCAGAGAGCCGGCGTCCTCCGGCGAGACGATAAAGCGAAAATGGTGCCGGTCGTCCTGGCAACGCTCGGCGAAGGCGGCAGGGTCTGCCGCGCCGTCACGGTCGAACATCTCGGCGGGGGCGCCGTCGCGAGTCACGCCCTCGCGCCGCAGGTAGCGCATGTGCATGGCCAGCGGCGCGGCCGTGTAGCGGCTGCCTCGGTGACGGACGATCCTGGCCTTGACGATGACCCGCCGGCTGCCGCCGCGGCTCCGGGCCGCTGCGTCACGCCCCCGTCCGGAACGGCGACGGCCTTGGCGCCCCTTCAGGTCGAACGCCCCCTGCCCGCTTCGGCGCGAGGCGCCCAGAACCTCTTGGACAAATCCGCGAGGACGGGGCGCGATGCGCGCGCCCTGGTCGTCGATGCGACCCAGCCGAAGGAAAAACTCGTTCTCGTCGGTCATCGGGACCGCCTTGGCAGCCAGGTCCCGGACAAGCCCCTGAACGCGCTGAAAAACCTTGGAAATCCGGGACCTGGCCTCCAGCCGAGGTCCCGGAATTTCCTGAGCACCATCAAGGCCATGGACCCAAAAGGTCCCGGCCCTTTAATCTCGCCATCTTCCCCTGCCCTGTTTTGCCTCCCCTTCTGCGACCCTCCCAGCGATCTCAGCAACGCTGCTTCGAGCCGTGCGGTCATGGACGAACCGCCTCGTCGGAGGGCTCGATGACCGTGATCATGACGCCCGGCTCGACGCCCTTTGACGGGGCCTTCCGAGACGGCACAAAGATCTCGGCGGTTCGCCAATCGAGGGGCTTGGGCGGAATTTGGCGACGCGCGCCACCAGCCGAGCGCTCGATCCGCGCCTCGACCACCGCGACATAGGCGAGCGTCTCGGCGGGGAGCTTGCGCCCACCGTCGAGCATCGCCTGATAGCGTGCGGGGCCGGCGTTATACGCAGCCAGGAAGCCGCCACGCCCAAAGCGATCGTAGAGCTGTCGAAGGTAAGCGGCGCCCGCGATGATGTTGTCACGGCGGTCCCAAGGGTCTGCGCCAAGACCGAGTTCGGCACGGAGTTCGCGCCAGGTGATCGGCATCAGCTGCATCAATCCCATCGCGCCCTTGGAGGAAATCGCCCTCGGATCGCCGCCGCTCTCGGCGGCGATCACCGCCTCAATCCAGCTGACCGGTAACCCGAAGCGACCCGACGCTTCCTCGACCGCAGCGCTGACTAAATTGGTCGGCGACGCCGGCGGCGGTTGTTGCGCCGGCTCGGCCAGGGCTGGCGGAGCCGCCGTCAGCAGAAGGAAGACGGCTGTGGTCGCGCGCCAGGCGCGCGGCGTCCTTGCCGAGATCCCGGCGCTGAAAAGCGTGCGGCCGTGCTCGCCGTCGTCAAGGCGAGCGCGCTCAGCGCGCCGGCCCGGGGGCCGTCCTTGACCACGACTGCGCGCAACCGCCGACGCGGTCTTGGCCGGGACGGGGAAAGGCCACTGCAGACGACCGAACAGGGAAAGGATGCTCGCGGCGGTCAACTCAGCGCCCCCAGGTCCACAGCGGATGCAGGCGGCCGACAATGCACTCGCGCGATACGGGGCCGAAGTAGCGGCCGTCCAGGCTTCTGGGCGCGGCGGGATTGAGGAGAAAGACCTCCCCATCACCTAGTCGGCGACACGTCCCGGCCGCGTGCAAAGGGCGGCCGACCAGGTCGCGCTTCAAGATAGCGCCGACGACCCGGCCATCTATCGCCACCACCTCGTCACGCGCGCAGACGGACTGACCTTCGACCGCCGCCACGTGCTTGATCAGCGGCACATTGAGCGGAAGGTAGCCGCGAACCGCGAGCCACTGCGCCAGCCCTGGGGGCGGCCGAACCAGCGCCAGATCGCCAACGGCCGGGGGTTCGTCGGTCAGCCAGTAGAAACCGATCGGCGCACTGGCCGTGGTGTTGAGCACCACGCGCTTGACCGGCGCGAAGGCCGAGCCCGCCGCCAGCAGCGCGCACGCAAAGCCGCCAAGGACCAGCGGACGGCGATCCTGGCCGCTCATCGCGCAAGCCTCCGCCGCAACAACCAGGCGCGATGACGAGCGCGGTCATAAGGTCGAGCCGGCAGGCCGACACCGATCCGGGCGCCGACATGGCGCCAATGATCGGGCGCGGCGTCCTCGGGCCGCAGACCCATTCCTTCGATGACGTCGATCGCCCCGAGCACGGCCTGAACCCTGGCCCATCCGCTGAGATTGAGCAGGATCTCCGCGCCGGGCGCGACGAAGGGATGGGTGGTGAAGGCCTCGCCTTGACGGACCGCCCGCAGGATCGCGATCCGGGACTCGACGGTGCCGTAGTCGCCGGCGCGCCAGCGGACCAGGGCGAAGATCGCTCCGGGCGCGAACTCGACGACGCGATTTCGGCGGTCGATGATGCGCTCGCCGACCGGTCGGCCGAAGCGGATCCAGCGTTCGATCTGGCCCTCGAGCCATAGAAGTTCGACCCGGGTTGTCACGGACCCGCTCACTTGGGATCGCTTTCGTCGGCCGCATCGGGCGGCGTGATCGCGGCGTGCAGCTTGGCGGGGAGGACGACGTCGGCGGCGGCTTCCTTGGTCGAGATGCGGGCTCCCCGCTGCGACCAGGCCTGCAAGTCGTCGAGCGTGTAGACCACGCGGCCGCCGATCTTCCGATAGACCGGGCCGGTGCCGTAGCAGCGATGTTTTTCCATCGTTCGATCCGACAAGCCCAGGAAGCGCGCGGCCTCGGCGGTCTTCAGATGTCGTGGAGGGGTGGTTCCGTCACTCAGACTCATCGGCGTGTCCTCGGCGACGTCCGGATACGGCCGGCGTCGTCGGGATAGGCTGGCGTAGCGTCTTCGCCCGAGGGGATGACGAAGACCGGGGGCGCCGTCTTCGTCACCCCCAGGGGTCAGAGGCCGCCGCGCAGAAGCTTGAGGTATCCGCCGTTCATCAACGCCCTGCCCGTCTGCACGAGCCGGATGGTCGCGCCCCGGATCGCGGCCGTTTTCCAAGGCTCGCCGACCAGGGCGCGGCGCCCAAAAATCTTCTCGGCGATCGTGCGGTAGCTTTGGCCGGCCAAGGTGCCGTCGAGCGCCACCAAGCAGCGGTCGAGCCGTGCGAACTGGGCGCGGGTCAGGTGCGATTTCGGCGGCGGCCGCCCCGCCGACAGTCGCTCCAAGGCATCCACCGCCCTCACCCGGAGGCGCAAGTGCTCGTCATAGGTCAGAGCGACAACGAGCGGCCGATCGATCGGGTCGCCGCCGCGCACCAGCACCTGAAGACCCCACGCGGTGCGCAGATGCAGCCCATCCTCGGCGCGCATCAATTGGCCGGTAGGCAGGGACTTGGCGGCCGCAGCAGACCCGCCCTCGCCCGCTTCCAGCCGCAGAACGACGCCTGGTGCGACTTCCGGCAGCCAAAAGACGGCGGCCTCCTCGGCGCCCAACCGAGGATCGGCCGCGAACCGTAGGCCCCAGCGTCGGTCGATGGGCGCGGTCGGTTCGCGCCGTTCCTGCCGCCAACCGGCATAAGTCAGGTGATATTCGGGATTGCGCCGCAAGAATTCCCACGCCAAGCCCGGCGCGCCGATGTCATGCCGCCGACCACCGCCTCGGCGCTCACCGGGCGGCTGTCCTGCTTCCGACGCGGCGGCGGACACGGCCATGCTTCCATGGCGCCAGACGGACCTCCGCCCACGACAGCGTGGCCATAGAAATTTAGGGCTGCGGCAGAAGCGAACCCGCGCTTTCGCAGCGAGTCGGCAAAGGCACGGCTAGATCGCCGCGTCGGTTTGTTCAAATGGCTGCATGAAAGCTGGCAGTGTTACTGCTTCGATTTCCGGCTAAGCGCTGCGGAGACCAACCTGTCGATCCATTCGACATCGTCACCCGAAAGCTCTGTCAGACGCCCGACTAGACGGACCAGAGGATCGTCGCGACCTTCCCGCGCGGCCATATCTCCGATCTCGAAGAAGTCGCGAACCTCGACGTTCAACGCGCCAGCGAGATCGACCAAGGTCTCAAAGCTTGGAGCTAGGAGGCCCCGTTCGATCCGACTGATCGTCTCTTGCGACATTCCGATCTGATCAGCGAGCTGCGTCTGATTTAGACCGGCGCGATCGCGATGGTGGCGGATCAAATCGCCGACCTGTTCCCGCAAACTCGCCATCGGTACTCGCCCCGCTCAATCGGCGAGAACTTTCCGCTTGGCCGCAAAAGACACACAGGGCTTCAAAATACGTATAACTGCGTTTTACGTATTCACACATCATAAAATCCGTAGGATTCTGTGGGCAGATCGTTGATCGGACTGTTGCTCGTGGACGTCACCACCCCGCCTGCCCCGCCCCGCCCGTCGCTCGCCGACTCGTTGGAACTGCTCTTCACGCGCCACGACGGTTGGTTTCGGCCGATGATGCGGCGTCGTCACGGCGACAACGCCGCCGAGGATCTCGTGCACGAGAGCTACATCCGCGCCGCGCCCTATCAGGCGGCCGGCACGCTCCGCCACCCCGAGGCCCTGCTCATTCGGATCGCCGAGAACCTGGCGTCGAACCTGCGTCGCGATCGCTACCCGGAGGTCGCACAGGATCTTGGCGCATCCGCGCTCGAAAAGCAGTCGCTCAGCGCCGTCCAGGATCACGCGGTGACGTTCAAACAGATCGTGCTAGCCCTCCCGCCTGAGTTGCGCGATGTTTTCGTGCTTAATCACGTCCAGGGGATGACCTACGAAGAAATCGCCATCCACCTGGGCATTCCGCGCACCACGGTTCACCATCGGATGCGCAAGGCCCTGGAGCGAACTTCAAAGGCCATGCAGGACTGAAGCGGACGCTCGACATGATCGCTGACCAACGCAAGACCGACCGCCAGGACAAAGAGGCGGCGGCATGGTTCACGCTGCTGAGCGACACGGAAGTCGAGAACGAGGATCTCGAGAAGTTCGACGCCTGGCTGCAGCGTGGCGATAACCGCGCGGCCTACCATCGGATTGAAGAGATCAGCGAGCTTGGACGGACGCTGCGCGACGATCCGGATCTTCGCGCCGCCGCGCGCGAGGCGCTGCATCGGCCGAGGCGCGTTCCCGCGCCACGTCGGACGCCCTGGCTGCGGATCGGCGGCGGACTGGCGCTGACCGGCGGCCTGGCCTGCGCGACGGCGCTGCTGTGGGCTGGCCCGATCAAGACCTTCCAAACCGATGTTGGACAGCGCGACACCGTGCGTCTCGAAGACGGTTCGGCCGTGGAGTTGAACACCGACACCACGCTGCGCGTCCGCTTCAGCCGCGGCGCGCGCCGGCTCGAACTGGTCAAGGGGCAGGCGTTCTTTGACGTCGCCCACGACACGGCACGACCGTTCCTGGTCAAGGCCGGACAGATGGAAGTACGGGCGGTCGGGACCCGTTTCGACGTTCGGCACGATGGTCCGGGCGCTACGGTCGCTCTGGCCCAAGGCCGCGTGAAGGTACGTCAGCAGGACGCGGGCAAGACAGACTGGACGCTGTCTCCCGGTCAGGCCCTGGCTCTGGCGCCCGGAGCGACCGGAGCGCAACCAAAAGCGATCGACCTGGCCGTCCAGACCGGTTGGCTGAAGAACGAGATCATCTTCCACGACGTGGCCCTGGCAGACGCCGTGAAGGAAATGAACCGCTACGAGCGCGCCAAGATCACGCTCGCCCCGGGCGTTCCGGCGCAATCCCGGGTCAATGGCGTCTTCACGCCAGGCGAGGAGGAGGAGTTCGTGGCCGCTGTCGCCACGAGCTTTGGCCTTCAAAGCCGCCGCAGAGCCGACGGCGGCATGGAACTACAGCCGCGCTCCGGCGCTTGATGACATAATTATTTCGCAGGTCCGCTACCAACGGGCCGCCCCTGCCGTGTCTCCACCCGAAAGGCCGCCGGTCATCAGCGCATCATGAGGATCGCGCCCGGCGCCGCCGGGGGTTTGTATGGGTCGGTTCTCAAAGCGTCTTTTCGTCAGCACGGCGTTGACTGTGTTGGCCTTCAGCATGACGAGCGGCGTGATCGCCGCTCCCACCGTCGCCGAGCAGCGCACGACGATCTCCCTGCCGGCCGACACGCTCGACCAGTCCCTCATCAAGCTTGGACAACAGGGTCATACGCGGATCTTCTTCCAGAGCGAGCTCGTGGCTGGTCGCCGCGCGCCAGCGATCAGCGGCCAGATGACGGTGCGCGAGGCTCTGGATCGCCTGCTGGCCGGCAGCGGCATCGAGGTGCAGACCGCCCGTCCCGGCGTTCTGGTCCTACGGCCGTCGCGCCAGCCGATCGCCCTCCGCCCGGCAAGGGGGGCGCCTTCGCTCCCACTGCAGACGGGCGATGAACGCCCATCGTCTCCGACCAGAACCGACGAGGTCACGCAGCTGGAGGAGGTGGTGGTGGGCAGCCACATTCGCGGGGTGAAGGACGGTCCCTCGCCGGTCATCGTGCTCGGGCGCGAGGATATCGACCGCGGCGGCTACGCCACCGTCGCCGACGCGTTGACGAGCCTGCCCCAGGCGTTCGGCGGCGCGATCAGCGACGACGTAGCCATGGCCGGGTCCGATCCGACCAACACCAACAGCGCCTTCTCCACGGCCATCAACCTGCGCGGCCTGGGCCCCGACGCCACCCTCGTGCTCGTCGACGGCAAGCGCATGGCCGGCGCCGGTTTCATGGCCGACTTCAGCGACGTCTCGATGATCCCTCTGTCGGCCGTCTCGCGCATCGAGGTCCTGACCGACGGCGCCTCGGCGCTCTATGGCTCGGACGCCGTCGGCGGCGTGGTCAATATCGTCATGCGCGATGGCTACGAGGGCCTGGAGACCAGGTCCCGCATCGCCGGCTCCACGCGCGGCGACCTGGCGCAATATCAGTTTGGCCAGACCTTCGGCCGTGCCTGGGACGGCGGTTCGCTGCTGATCAGCGGCGAGTACCAAAGACGCGACCGCACGCCCGCGTCGGCCCGCGACTACACCGCCAGCAGCGATCTGCGGCCGCTCGGCGGAACGGATCATCGCGTCTACTACAGCCAACCGGGTACGGTGCTGGTGCTCGATCCCGCGACCTATTCGCTGGCGCCGGGCTATGCGATCCCGGCCGGCCAGGACGGCACGCATCTGACGCCCGGCGACTTCCTGGCCGGACAGAGCAACCTCTCCAACCTACGTTCGACCATCGATCTTCTGCCCACGCAGGAGCGCGGTAGCCTGTATCTTGCGGGCCGCCAGGCGGTGAGCTCGCATGTCACTCTGAACGCCGAGGTGCGCTACAGCGACCGCCGCTCGACGGCCTATGCCTATGCGCCGATGACGGTGATGACGGTCACGCCGAACAATCCCTACTTCGTCTCCCCCAATGGTTCGTCGGTCGACTACATCGCCTACTCGTTCGCCAATGAGACCGGCGGCTCCAAGTCGACCAGCGAACTGCAGGATCGCAGCCTGAGCCTGGGGGCCAAGGTTGATCTGCCTGCCGCCTGGCAGCTCAACGCCTACGTCCTCCATGCCGAGGAGATCGGCGACTACCGCAACAGCGGCATGCTCAATTCGACCTTCCTGGCCGAAGCCCTGGGCACCACCGGCGACAACCCGGCCACGAGCTACAGCGCGGCGCGCGATGGCTACTTCAATCCCTTCATCGGCACGGGCCGCAACAACCCCACGGTGCTGGCCTTCGTCACCCAAGGCTTCGAGGCCACCCACACGGTCGGCCGGCTGGACGCGGCCAGCGTGACCGCCGACGGGCCGCTGTGGCGCCTGCCGGCCGGAGCCCTGCGCCTGGCGGTCGGAGCTCAGGTCCGCAGCGAGACGCTAAAGAATGTGGGCTGGTCGTTCACCTCGGGAAGCGCGCCCAAGGCTGTGTCGCCCCGTCACGGCGACCGGACCGTGGGGGCGCTGTTCGCGGAACTGCGCGCGCCGCTGTTCGGACCCGACTATCGTCGCCCCGGCCTGGAGCGGCTGGAAGTGTCGGCGGCGGTACGCACCGAGCGTTATGAAGGGGGCCTGGAAAGCACCGTGCCCAAGTTCGGCGTCGTGTGGTCGCCGATCAGCGCGTGGACAATGAAAGGCACCTACGGCAAGTCGTTCCGCGCGCCGTCGCTCAGTGAGCTGAACGACCCGCAGAAGGCCACGCCGATCAACCTGACGGCCAACGGCGGCAATGTTCTGACCTTGCTGCTCTACGGCGGTAACCCCAACCTGCGGCCCGAAACCGCTGTCTCCTGGACGGCCGGCCTGGAATACGCCCCGCCCAGCCATCCTGGGACGCGGATCAGCGCCACGCTCTTCGACACCAAGTTCCAAGACCGCATCGGCCAGCCGGCGATCAACAACCTCTCCACGGTGCTGACCGCCAGCGACCTGGCGCCCTTCCGCCAGTTCATCAATCCGGCCAGCAACACCAGCGACCTGGCCCTTGTGCAAAACTACCTGCAATACGCGTCGGCCAGCGTCGCATCGCTGTACCTGCCCGCCGCCTACCGGGCGATCGCCGACGCCCGCTACGTCAATACCGGGACATTCGAGGTCAGGGGCCTGGACCTGACCGGCAGCTACGGCCTGTCCATCCATGACAACCCGGTGATGCTGAGCGCCAATCTCTCCTGGCTGATGTCCTATTCGCGCAAGGTCACGACCGTGGCCAAGAAGACCGAGTTGGTCGGGATGGCGGAGAACCCCGCCGACCTGCGCGCGCGGGTGACGGCGGCCTGGACCCATGGCCCGCTGACCACCAGCCTGACGCTCAACCACGTCGGCGACCTGACGACCAGCGCCGGGGCGCGCCTGCCGAGCCAGACGACGGCGGATCTTCAGTGGCAGTACGTCGCCCCGGCCAAGGCCGGGCCGCTGCGGGGCGTGAGCTTGGCCCTTACCGTCCAGAACCTCTTCGACAGCGACCCGCCGTTCTATGACTCGCCGCAGGGCGTGGGCTATGCCGCGGCCAACTACGACCCCACTGGCCGGCTGGTGGCCTTGCAGCTGACCAAGGCCTGGTAGGCCACTCCCGCTCCTTTGAATTTCAGGAAGACGTCATGCGATTTTCCGCAGGGCTCGCGCTTGCCTGCGCCCTGGCCGCTGGCCAGGGCAAGGCCGACGGCCGCCCCTTCACGATGAACGACCAGCTGGCCTTGGAAGACTTCGGCCGGGTCGCCTTTTCTCCCGACGGCCGCTGGCTGATCGCCGAACGCTACGGCCCCTTCAAGGACGCGCCCAATTTCGACCATGAGGCCTACGGCCATCAAGGCGGCAGCCGGCTTCTGATCACCGATGTCCAGGCCGGCGGAGCGCCCAGGAACCTACTGGCTGAAGATCCGAAGGCCGGAGACACCTTCGGCGAATTCTCGCCGGACGGCGCCCGCGTCCTGGTCTTTCGGTTGAAAGATCATCGCCGCGAGGTCGGCGTGGCGGTGATGGCGACGGGCGAGGTCACCTGGTCGGGCCTGACGGCCGATCCGGAGATCTGGACGGCCCAGGCCAGGTGGCGCAACGACCATCAGGTCGTGGTGATCGCCCGACCACCAGACGCGCCATCGATGTTGCTCGGCGGGGGTTGGCAGACCCAGGCGCGAACGCAGGCGGCCTGGGCCGCCAGCAGTCGCGGCGACTATTCTGGCGTGACCTTGGGGGCCGGGCGGTACGCCCGCGTCAACCCAGGGCCGGCCGACTACGCCCTGGCGCTGTTTGACGTCGAGCAGCGCCAGGCGCGGGTGCTGGCGCACGGCGCGTTCCTGGACATGCTGATCTCACCAGATCGAAAGACGGTGGCGCTTTCGCGGGAAGCGGAATTGACCGCTCCCGAGGACGGCGGCGTTATCCGCCTGTCCTACCCGCATCGCCGCCGGCGCCTGCTTCTCGTCGATCTCGACACCGGGTCCACCGCGCGCCCCTGCCCGGCTTGCGACCTGGCGCAGAACATGTGGGCCTGGTCGCCCGACAGCAAAACGATCGTCGCCGCGGCGCGCGACCAGCCTGGGTTCAACGCGACCTACGGCTACTGGCGCCTGGGCGCCGATGGCAAAGCCACGCCGCTGGCCAGCCAGCTGCGCGTGGGGCTGGTCTCCGCGGGCAACATGGCCGTGCCGACAGGCCAGACAGTATGGTTGGGACCTGATCCCGTCGTCCTGGCCCAGCCGGAAGGGAGCAAGCGGTTCGACTGGTGGCGCCTGACCGTCAAGGGGCCGATCAATCTCACCGCCAGCTTCGAGCCGCCGCTGGGGACGGCCCTGGCGGCCGACGCCAAAGGCGTGCTGATCAGCACGGCGTCGGGTCTGGTTCGCCTTCCGCCGCAAGGCGCGCCCCGTGTCCTGGCGCCGCCCACGGTGCAGTGGCAGCCGGCCCGCCTGCTTCCGGGTCAGGCGGCGACGCTGCTCCTGGCCGACCAGGACGGCCGTGGGCGCCTGGTTTCCACGGCAGGGACCGAAGGGCTGGCCGCCGCGCCGCCCAAGGAAGCCGGTCTGCGCGCCTTCTCGTCCAAGGGCGACGCCGCCGCCGTCTTGAAAGACGAGCATGGGGTCAAGACCCTGACACTCTATCGTCCGCGCACCCGGTCCAGAGCTCTGGTGACGATCAACGCCGGTCTCGCCGAGGTCCAGTTCAGCCGCCCCCTGGCGGTCAAGCATTCCGGTAAGTCTGGCGAGGCGCTGACCAGCTGGCTCTATCTGCCGGCAGACCACAAGGCGGGCGACGACCGGCCGATCGTCGTCGTGCCCTACACCGGTGAACGATACGACCAGCCGCCGGCCTATTTCATGCCGGGCTCGGTGTTTCCCACCGTCAATGTCCAACTGCTGGTCGCCCAGGGCTATGCGGTCATCGCACCAAGTCTCCCCGTCGCGCCGGCCGCCGAGCCGGCAGACGGCCTGGCCGACGCTATCTTGGGCGTTGTCGATAGCGCTCGGGCACAGTATCCGGGCCTATCGGACACGCGCTTGGCCCTTTGGGGGCAGAGCTTCGGCGGCTGGAGCGCGCTGATGGCGGGCTCGCAGTCGCCGCGCTTCAAGGCGCTTGTCGCCACGGCCCCGGCAACAGATCTGACGACCTTCCACAGCGCCTTGCGGCCCGTCGCCCTGGCCGTGCCGGAAGTGGCCATGTCGCTGACCAACATGGCCGGCTGGGCCGAGGGCGGTCAGGGTCGGATGGGCGCGCCGCCCTGGGGCGCGCCTGAGCGCTATGCCCGCAACAGCCCGTTGCTCCATGCCGACACCATCACTGCGCCCGTGCTGCTGGCCTATGGCGATATGGACTTCGACACCACTCAGGTCACAGCCATGTTCATGAGCCTGTCCCGGCAGGGCAAGGACGTGGAGCTGTTGTACTACCGGGGCGAGAACCACCAGATTATTGGTCCGGCCAATGTCCGCGATCTCTATCAGCGGGCCTTCGCCTTCCTGGCCGACGCCTTGGGGTCGGCGTCGGGACCGGACACCACGATCGCCCCTGCCCGCACGTCCGGCGTAGCGGTTGAAAGCCGACCTTCCCAGTGACGTACCCACGCCTCCAGGGTCGCTGCGGCGAGGATCTCCCTGGAGGCGTCTTTCCACACCATGGCCTCGGGCTCGAGCGCGGCCTCGAACCAGGCGCGATCGACTAGACCCTCGGTGGCCAGGCGTCCGTCCAGCAGGAACGCTCGGAAGAAGTCGGCGCTCGCCGCGAGGGTCCGCCCCATGAAGACGCTGACGTCCCCCTTGGACCGGCGCTGAGTGATGATCGAGGGCAACCGGTCGCCGAAGGCCTCGCGGGCGAAACTGCGTTCGCCTTCACCGGCGCTCAGCACTGGCGCGGGAATGGCCAGGCCCATCTCCACGACCGGTTGGCAGAGCAAAGGATGGACGATGCGGGCGCGCCGGGCTCTTCCTGTGTCGCCATTGGCGATCAGGTTGGCGGCCAGGGCGGCGATTTGCTGGCGCTTGGCGAACGAGACCCCCTTGAGGTTCAACAGCCACGGATGCGACGGCCCAGATAGCCTTTGCCGCGCCGCCTCGGCCTGGAGCACCTGGCCATCCAGGGAGTTGCGCGAAGGCCGGCCGGTGATCGTTTCTCCCGCCAGGCTCCAGAGCGATCGGCGTGTCCGCCTGGCAACCTCCTCCAGCCGGCGTAGCCTGGAGCCCTCGCAGGGTGCGCCGCGGAGGAGATCGACGGCCAGGGCGCTGGCGGCGATCTGAAAAAAGACCGTATCCCCGCCCTGGCCGGTGAACAGCACCTTGGCGCCGCAAGCGTCGAGGGCGGCGATGATCCCCTCGTCATAGCCCGGATCGAGGCCGTTGAAATTGGGGCGCGCACTGATCGCCCCGGCCTGCAAAACCGCCTGGGTCACGGTAAAGGGCGGCCGGCGAACCGTGCGCAGCGCCACGCCCGCGCGGTCGGCGACGGCTTGGGCGTAGACCCGCTCGTCGGCCTCCGCTTGATCGCGATAGAAATTGACGGCCGCGTGGGGGCCAAGGCCGCTGGCGGCGAGGCTGGTGGCGATGATCGCCGAGTCCAGTCCGCCGGAGATCTCGCAGAGGATGGCCGCCTCGTCGGCGGCCAGGGCGCGCACGCAGGCGTCGATCGTCTGCCGCATTTCCTGCCGCGAGGGCCAGCCGCGTGGCTTGGCCTCGCGGCTCTTTGCGGCGCGGACGACTGCGGCTGGACTCCACAGCACCGTCTTTTCAGCAAGGTCGGGACCGTGCCGCACACTGCCGGGCTCCACCGACAGCAGGCCGGTCAGCGGTGGCGGAGCCATGGCCGCGCTGGTTGGATCGTCGAGGGTGCGCTTGACCCGGGCCCAATTGATCGAGAGCCCCAACGGCCCGGCTCGCCCGGTCAGGGCATGGGAACTGACCACCGTGACGTCGTCACGGCGCCAGGCCAGCACCTCCAACGCGCCCGATGGGTCGCGAAGAATGGTCGGACCGTCCTTGGGCCGACCTATCCAGAGGGCGACATATCCGCCCCAGCTTTCGAAGACGAGGCGGCGGCAGGCGTCGAGGGGGTCGCCCTGGTCGAGACCGTCGAGCCTCGCCGCCGCCACTTCGCCTCGATCGGTGGTGGCGCGATCGAAGATCCGGCCGATCAGCACGCCGGCAACGCCGTCGTAGCCCGCGATCGGCGTGACCCTGGGCGCAAGATCACCATTGGTGAGCACGGCCAGGCGAAAGGCGCGATAGGCCAGGGTCCAGGTCCCAGCGGCCTGAAGCTCAGCGACCATCTCATCGAATGCTTCGCAGGCCCGGCCGGCGGGATAGGTGAGGATCACATAGCCCATGGCTAGCGCACCATGATCGGATGGTAGGCCGCCAGCCGCTCAGCCTCGTCGTCCAGCGCCACATCGCCAGCCTGCAGCCAGCAATGGGCGGCGAACGGCCACGTCCTGACCCCAAACACCCAGTCCACCCGGTGCCCCAGCGCGGCCAAATACCGTCGCAGGAGCCCGCTGCGATAAAGACATGCCCCATCGAACGGAAGCCACGGCGCTAAGCCCCGAAAGGCGGCCAAGTCTTGCAGGAGTGTCGGGTTCGGCGTGTCCGTTCGCACGCCATTGGGTGGGGGCAGTCGAGTGGCGAAGCTGCGACGCTGGTCACGGGCGTTGCCGAGGCCCGCGAGAATGGCCGCGCGCCAGTGGCGCCATGCCGGCGCAAGACGAGTTGTAGCGGGAAGCGCTTCGATAAGGGCGCGTGCCGTATGAACCGGCGCCTGGGCCATCACGCCTTCGCTGGCGACCGGCGCGTCGCATGCCAGGCCGGCCCCCAGGAGATCCTCACCGAGCGGTTCGGCCAAGACGATCATCTTGCGACCTTCGAGACGTAGAGCAGCGCCGATCGCCGGAAGGCAGAAATAGGCATTGGTGGCGACGTCGAGGAAGACGGCGTCCTCGTCGATCATGGTCGCGTGCACGCCGTCGCTCAGCCAAAGCTCCACGAGCCTGCTCCTGCTGGAGGAATGTGGCGTCCAAAGCCCACTCCGAACGTCGCCACATCCCCTGAGGGGCTGAGCGGTCAGTGAGCGCGGACGGTTAGGTCGGGTCGTACCGAGCCGCGGTGACGTCCTCGACCAACAGCCCCAGGATCGAACCGAGCGTGAGACGATCAGCCTTGCCCAAGCGGATCAGGCGGAAAGAAGGGGTCACCGGCTTTACTCCCTGTCAGCGCCAACGGTGGCGGCGGTGACAAGCAGGCGACGGCGCGGACGTATATTCAAACCTATATTTGACGACGTCCGCGCCGTGCCCACGAGGGCTACTGGGGATAGTAGTAACCCCAACCGATGGCCTCGGGGACGGGACCCATGATCGAGCCCTGAGTGAGTTGGTGGGCCTGGCCCACGCGGATCAGTCGAACACGACGCTTCATCGTCTTGGTCCTTGTGGCGGCGGCCGTCCAGACGGCCGCGTTGCGGGAAAAACGACGGCGCGGCCGCCAGGGTGTGACGGTCGCGCCGTCGCGGCGAGGCCGCTCAGGCCGGGGTGTAGCGGCCCGGCTGGAAGTCCTCGGAGTAGAGCCCGACGATGGAGCCCTGGGTCAGCCGGTGCGCGTCGCCCACGCGGACCAGGCGCCGGCGTTGAGCGGTGTGGGTCTTGGACATGATCGTCTCCTTTCGAAAGCCGCTGGTTGCGGCCCGTCCATGACACGACCTGGGATTGCTATATTCAAACCTATATTCGGGAAGATTTGATCAGGCCCAGGGCGACGGCGAGAATCCGCCCGCTCTGGGCGGCGCGCCGCGCGAAGTGCCGGCGCACGGCTCGGGTCAGGGCGGCCTTGTCCAAACCCTCGCGGTCCGGCCCGCCAGCGCCGCGCGCCAAAGCCGGCGCTCCGAAGAGCTTGGCTTCGGCCGCAGCCAGCGGGGCTAGCTGAGCTTCGACGCGGCCGCAGGCCCGCATCAGGGCCCAATTGGCCGCGCCACGCGCCGAGGCCAGCGGGTTGTCCAGATCGAAGGCCGTCAGGTCAGCGCCGCGCGCCTGGACCACGGCGATGACCAAGACGCCCGCCAGGTCGTAGAGTTCAGCCACCCGGACCGGGTCGTGCAGCAGCGCCGCGTAGCCGTGGGGCGTGCGCACGACGAGGTCTTCGCCGGCCAAGCGCGCCAACACCTCGCGCACCGGCGTGGTGCTGACGCCCAGCTCCTCGGCCAGACCCGCGATCGGCAAGGCGGCGCCCTGCAGCGGGCCAGCCCGCGCCAGGCGCTGGCGCAGGGTCTCGAGCGTTCGGTCGAAGGGGTCGCGATCGCGCACCAAGGCGGGCTCCAGGGAAAGGCTTTCGATGCTGAGAGCCTCCTGCGGCCGCGTCGAGCCGACAGCGGCAATCCGGCGCGAAACCCTGTGGATCAGGGGCAGGGACGACTCACCGCGCGGCGTATCGATCCGGTGTCGCCGATTTCCTGCCTGCCAAATTGCAGAACATTGCCGGTTTTGCCGCAGCGGGCATCGCCACGAGGACCCTTCGGTCAAATTTGACAGCACCCTGACAGTGTAAATGTAGATTTATGCATTTCAGGTTGCACTGACGGGCTAGCGTTCAGGCTATGTGATCGACAATCATCTAGAAGTTGTTGGCTTGGAGCTTTGCATGCTCAGCTCGCCTACGGCGCCGCTGGCGCGCCAGGCCCGTTTGCTTTCGCGCACCCTGAAAGAGGTCAAGAAGGAGCGACGCATGACCTCGATCGAGATCGCCTTGAAGATGGGCGTGGCCCTTCGGACCTATCAAGACTTCGAGAAGGGAAAGGGCGACTTTGACCTGTGGAAGATCCGACGCTTCGCCAAGGCCACCCGCAGCGATGCGATCGGGATCGTCCTGGCGGTGATGTACGGCAATCCGCGCATCGCGATCATCACGATGCGGTCCAAGTTCCTGATGACCGGGTGGCTTGGGTTCATGGAGATGTGGCGGGCCCTGGGCGACCGGCTGCATCTGATACCGGCCTCCCAGGTCCTCTTGGCGTTGCGCAAGGTGGCCGAGCACCTGCGCGACTATCTGGATCGCCGCGCTGACTCCATGGAGGCGTGGCTGGAGACGTCACTGGACGAACTCTATGAGGACCCCACGGACGGCGAGGAGGACTAGGTTCGCCACCCGATTAGCCGGGTGCGGGCGGCGGGGGCGACGTCGCCGGCGTGTCGACCTTGCGGATCCAGACCAGTGGGAGTTCGCCATCCTCACTAGCCATGGCGCGCGCATTGATCGGCTCAGGCCAGCTGGGATCGTCGAGCTTGAGACTGAGAACCGCGCCGCTGGTGTCGTTCACCCGCCAGGCCGCGCCGGCGTCGGCCGTCCCGGCGGTGATGTCGAAGTCTGGCGCCCTGGCCGAGAACTTGGTGGCCGGGACAAGGCGCAGGTCGACGGCGAGGCTCAGGGTGTCCAGGCGCCCGACGAAGCCGGCGCCGTCGCGACGCAGATGGCCGATGGTGGTCATGTTCATTCCTTCCGCGAGAAACCCGCCGGTCGTTTGCCGGTCGGCGGCGGCTCGATCGCGGCGGGGGGAGCGCCGGGTTGAGGATCGAGCCGCCGCCTTGCCGATCACCGCGGGGGAAACGGGATCGGCGGCGCGCGGGGAGCGAAACGGACGCTTCGGCGGGCGGTGGAAGCGTCCTCGCGGGTCCCGCGAAAACCGTTGTGTTCCGCCTTCCAGCGCGCCTCAAGACGCCCAGGGCGTCCGGCGTAGAAAGACAGGCCCTAGCGTAGAGTCGGCGGTTTTGGCCCTCGTCGGATTCGCGCCGAGGCCCGCCAAAGGACCAGCGCCGCGCCCGCCCCGCCGGGGGGCGGGGCGGGCTGGCCGTGATCGTCAGTCCTCGCGGGGACCGTTGCTGCGCGACCAGACCAGGGTCTGGACGCCGTCGATGTCGACCAGGGCGACGTTGATGGCGGCGGCGAAGGACGGGTCGTCCAGCTTGACCGACAGATAGTCCTTTTCGTCCTTGCTCGTCTTCTTCCAGGCCGCACCCAGCTCGGCCTTGCCGGCGTAGATGCGGAAGTCCGGGCTCTTGTCGCTGGTCTTCTCGACCGGACGGAATTGGACGGACTTGACGTTGATGGTCAGGGTGTTGATGGCGCCGGTGAGCGAGCCGTTTTCGTGGGCGACGAAGGTGCCGATGGTAGCCATTGTGGTCTCTCCGATCTGAACCGGGCCGCGCCGATCGCGGCCTCGATGGCGATCCGAAGGACCCGGGCCGACGCCGGCCCGCAGAGCGCGCCCTGCCCCCAACCGCTGCTGGGGGCGCGCTCCCGAAGCCTCGGCGAAGGACCGAAGGCGGAGAGTTTCTTGTCTCGCGAGGAATGGGGCCGTCAGGCTCCAGGGGAAGAAAGTCGATGGACAAGGTTGCGGTGACGGACCGGACCCGGTCCAGATCAGGCCAGAAGAGGACGCGGTCGGCGAGCCCGGCAAAGATCTCTTGGAGAGACCGCCATGGCTGGCGTCGGCACCTTCGTCGTCCATGAAAGCCGCTCGCCGCCGGCGCCCTCGACGCCCTGGCCGACGACTTCAAGGTCGGCCAGGGCCGTCCGACCGAGAGGACCAGCGGCCAGAGCCCTGGCTTCCGCATCTTCGCCGGCAAGGTCGAGCTGAGCGCGGCCCGGAGAGGACCGAGGCAGGACTTAAGGACATCCTGTCGGTCGAGCTGAACGCCCCGTCCTTCGTCGCCGCCCTCAACGTCGCCCTGGTCGACAGCGACGGCGTCCAGACCCTGGTCTGGTCGCGCAGCAATGGTCCCCGCGAGGGCTGACGATCACGGCCGGCCCGCTCCGCCCCCCGGCGGGCGGGCGCGGCGCTGGTGTCGGCGCCGGGCTCGGCTATAGGAGACGCCATGCCCGCCACCCCACTTCTCGCCGCCGCCGTCATCGCCTGCACCGCGCCCCAGGTCCACGACGGCGACACCTTGCGATGCGGCCCCGATCGCATCCGACTCTACGGCGTCGACGCCCCCGAGGTTAAGCGTGGAAGGACCCCGGCCGAGCCATTCGCCTACCAGGCGCGCGACCTCCTGGTCGGCCTGACGCGCGGCCGCGTGGGCTGCCGGGTGGTCGCCCACGACCGCTACGGCCGCCATGTGGCTCGCTGCTGGTCGGACGCGACGCCCGACATCAACGCCGCCTTGATCCGGTCGGGCCTGACGACGGAGTACCGTCGCTACAGCAAAGGCGCCTATGCCAAGGCCCAGGACGAAGCCCGCCTGGCAAGACGAGGCGTCTGGGCGCCGGGCGCGCCGCCCCGTCCGTCGCGCTAGACCGCAGCGTCCTCAAGGCTCTTGAGGTCCTCGAAAGGCTCGCCATTCTGGCCGGCAGCCGCCGCCTCGCCCCGCGTCCAGACCCGGGTTTCCCGGTCCTTGCTGACCAGGATCCGAATGCCGCGATAGCGGATGCCCCGCCAGATCGCCGTACAGCAGGTCGGCAGGTTCTTGCCGACCCAATCGTCCGTCTGAAAGGTGATGACGCCCGGCCGATCGGCGTCGTCGCCGGTCTTTTCAAATTGGTCCTGCATGGCTTTCAGCAGGCTGTCGATCTCGGCTTGGGTCATGGCAGGGCGATAGGCGATTCCTCGCCCCAGCGCGCCCCTCCCAAGCCAATCCCTATCGTCGGACGGCTGCCCCGTGACGGGCCATCAACGAAAAGCGGCCGATCCCAAAGGATCGGCCGCGCCCGCGCACGAGAAAAGTGGGGCGGCCCGAAGGCCGCCCCACACGCTCAGGTCTCGATCTCGGCCGGGGCCTCAAGCTGGGGCTCGACCTCGTCGGCAGACGCCGCCGCGTCGGCCTCCTCGTCCCCTGGCGCCGTCGCCCCGACCTCGACGGGCGGCCCTACCCGATCGCCCTCCCCGCCCTCGTCGGCCCGCGCTGCTTGGGGCTTGGCAGTCCGCAGCACCGAGGGCAACCAGCGCGCCGCCAGCAAGACCGGCTCGGCGACCTCGACCATCTGACCCTTCTTGAGCTTGGCCATCCGCTCGGCGTCCTCGGGCTTGGACGCCTCGGCCACCGCCGCCAGGACGTGGGCCTTGGTCACCGCGTTCAGATAGCGGTCTGCGCTCGGGGACCACCAATCACGCATGTCCAGATCGAGGGCCGTGGCCAGCTGGTCGCCGTGCAGCCAGACGCCAGGACGGTTCTCCCAGCCGCGCACGGCGTCGAGGCTGCGGCTCAAGCAATGCGCCAGCAGCGACAGACGACTATCGGCGTCCAGGCCCACCACGAAGGCCCAGAAGTCCACCGGGTTTTCCGGCATCTGCCGCGCCCAGGCCGCATGGCGCTCGGCATTGGCCAGACCCGCGCGACTGTCCTCGATCCCCTCGCCGTCATTGGCCAGTTCATGCGAGCCCATCCGAACGTCCAGGCACGAGGGGATCGCCCCGCCGCGCGAGAAGGTGCGAAGCGCCAGCACATGGACCAGGGCGGCCAAGGCGATGTCGGGGCTTTCGGCCAGGACGCAGCGCAGGGCCGCGCTGCGGTGAGCGGTCAGGTCGGCCAGGATGCGCACTGGCAGCGGCGCGGCCGCATCACCCAGCGGCTCCTCTTCGGGCTCGTCCGAGCCCGAATTATCGACCAAGGGCGCCGCGCCCTCCGAGGAGGCGACAGACGAAGCCTCATCGGCTTCATCCTCCTCGTCCGGTTCGGGCTCGGGCGGCAGGTCCTCGGGACGGACATAACCGCGCTCGATGCGGACCTCGCCGTCCTGACCAAGCACCAGGAAGGCGCCCGCCCGCGCCTTTTCGGCCGGGTCGAAGCCGTAGTCGTCGGCCAGGGCTTCCAATTCGCGGTCGATCAGGTCGAGCCGCGCCTCCACCTCCTCGGGCAGGTCTTCCAGATCGGGATAGCGGTCGATCAGTTCGTCACGCTCGCCGTAGAGGCCTTGGCGCATCGCCACCTCATCGGCAGGCCGTGGGAGCACCCTTTCCCAGACGCGCGACCAGCCGTGGCCGTGGGGGTGGCTGAGATAGGCCTCGACCCACTTCCACCCCTCGGCGGCCTGAACGCGGGCGGCCTCGACGGCGAGCTTGTCGAAGACGAGGCGTTCCAGAAGCGCCACGTCTTCGGCCCAACCGCCGCCCGCCGGGGTGAACAGGTCGCGCAACACCGGCCCGCCCGCCGCCTCGTAGGCGTCCAGGCCGACATAGACGACGCGGCGGTCGTCCCCGGCGACCTTGTCCTCGACCATCATGCGGCGGATCACATGAGGATAGCGCTGGTGCTCGGGCAGTTGGTCGAAGACCTGCTGCTGGCGGACGACGTCCGGGTTGACCGCGAAGGCGGTCACCTGCTCCAGGGTCACCGCGCCCTCCCGGTACAGGTCGAGCAGACCGGGCGCGACCGAGCCCAGGCGAAGACGCTGGCGCACGGTGTCGGGCTTGAGCCCGAACCTCGCGGCGATCTCCTCGGCGCTCCAGCCGCGACGCTCGGACAGTTCGCGGAAGGCTTCATACGCGTCCGCCGGGTGCATCGGTTCGCGGCTGGAGTTCTCATCAAGCGAGACCTCCACGGGGTCGTTGACCGTATCGACCACGCAGCGGACCGGAACGGCCTTGGCCAGGACGCGCCGCTTGGCCAGCAGGCGCAGGGCTTGGCGCCGCCCCTCCCCTGCGCTGACCAGATAGTAGCCGGTCGCGCGCCCGTCCTTCAGTTCGGGCTCCACGACCAGCGGTTGGAGCACGCCCTTGGCCTGGATCGAGGCGGCGCGAGCCTCGATCACCTCGGCGGGATGGCCCACGCGCCGCGCGTTGCGCGGCGAGGCCTTCAGGCGATTGAGGGGGATTTCCCGCACATCGCCATATTGGGCGCTGGCGGCGGTCTGGGTGTTGGCAGACATGGTAGCCTCCTTGGGCTCACGGGTTCAGGCGCAAAAGGCGCGCCTGAACCCGGCGCCCGTCGGCGAGACCGGGTGTGCAAACGGAGGGACGGCTTCGCGGGGACCCGGCTGCAGGACCGAAGGTCCGAAGCTGGGCGGAAGGCGTTGCGAAGTGCGCCGAGGGCGGAGCCCTAAGCCACACCGGCGCGATAAGCGCCGGCTAGGCAGGGATGGGCCCGCGCCAGCGGGCGGCGGCGGCGACGACGATCGCGCCGCCCCGCTAACACCCGAGGAGGAAGAGCGTGACCGGATCGGGCTCAACGCCCGTCAGCGCCGTCTCCAAAGTGTCGATCCGGTCCAGCAGCACCGCCTTTTCCGACGCTAGGCCATGGATGATCAGGGCCACGCTGTTGAGTCGCACGCGGACAATCTCCAGGGCTTGATCGACCTCGGCCAGCGCGAGCGCGATAGCGGGGGTGGCGACGGTCTTGGCCCGGATCTCGGCCAACGCCCAGCCGATGCGATGGAGCCTGACGCGCGGATCGATGTCGCGGTCCAGGCGGTCGACAGCCTGGCGGGCGGTGTCGAGGTAGGTTTTCAGGAGATCTTGGAACGTCATGTGCGGTCCTCGTTTCAGGGGACCTTTTCAGTAGCGTCACGACGCGGGCGGGAGCGACCGTTTGGATAGCTATGCCGGACCCGGCCGCGCATGCCGGCCGAGTCTGGCCGTCGCAGAGATGGTCCCTCGTCATGCCCGTTCCCCCCCGGACCCCGCAGCGCCGGATAGACGAAAGCGGCCGATCCCAAAGGATCGGCCGCCGGGCCTTGCCGCCATCCATCGAAAGATGGACGCCGCGCCCGAAAGCGCGGCGTCCTCGCCGCCTAATATTCCTCGGCGAGCATGAGGGTCAGAACGCGCTTGGTCACGGCCGGGTCGGCCGGATCGGGCGAGGCCATGCAGAGGTCGAGATCGTAATAGTCGATCTTCCAGAAGAGCCGCGCGCCCCCGACCTCGAACGCACCGAAGTCGCGTTCGCCGTGGGGGTTGTTGTCCTCGGAAAAGTCGGCGAACGCCTTTACGGCGGCCACGACCTGGGCCAACTGCGGCTCGGAGAAGGCCTGGACGCCGGGCGTCAGCACCCAGCCCGCGCCGGGCTCGGCGCGGCAGGCGTCATTCAGCACCGCGATCGCGGCGGTATGATCATCCTCGGTCATAGAAGTTGCTCCTTGGGAGTTCGGGGTCAGGCGCAAAAGCGCGCCTGGCCCCGGCGCCCGTCGGCGAGACCGGGTGTGCAAGCGGAGGGGCGGCTTCGCGGGGATCCGGCTGCAGGACGGCCAAGGGCCGGACGAAGCTGGGCGGAAGCCGATCCGAAGCGCGCTGAGGGCGGAGCCCTAAGCGGTGCGCGCGCGCAAATGCGAGCGCTCATGACCAATGAAGCGTGCAAGGAGACCGCGCGAAGCGCGTGTCGGAACGTCCGCGTCGAGCGGCTGGCGGCAGGCCAAAGCCTGCCCGAAGGCGGCGCGCCCGTAGGAGAGCCGAAAGGCTCGGGACCGAGCGTGACCGCCAGCCGCTCTCCTTGTCGGGTGGAGCCGACCGCGCAAGCGGCCGGCGGGAACCCCGCTCGGATCGGGCGGAGCCGGTAGCTTCCGCATCTAGCGCTCTGCTAGAATGACGACGGCGACCGTCGACGACGGCTCGCGATGAGGAGGGACCTCGATTGAGCGTTGAACCCGAGTTTCGCAAGATGGTGACCGGCTTCGCGAACGGCGAAACAGATGCGGTCCTGTTGCACATCGACACGGCTAAGCTCCTCACCGTTGAGGAATGGGAGCTGCTCAAGTCAGCCGGCGCCGGCGTGGTCGTCGTCAACAAACAGCTGCCCGAAAACGACGACTGAGCGTCGGATCCGGGCTTCGACCTAGCAACGGCCCGCCCGCGCCCAACGGGCGGTGCGACCAAGACTGGCGACCACCGCCCCACGACGCCGCCCCCTGGCCCGGTCGGGTCGAGGCGCTTTCGCCGTTCCCCTGTCTTTGTACGCCAGGGTACGCCACGGGGCTGATCGCGTTTGCATCCGCGGGCCTGGGGGCGACCATGGGCCTATGCCGAGAAAGTCCCAGCCCCGAGACCTGCCTACGGATCTCCACGACTACCTAAATATTCTGCCGCCGCCGCTACCAAGACCCCCTCCCTCCCGTGTCTCCTTTGCAGTCACGGACGTCTGGTCGGCCAAGGTCCCCTTCGAGATCGATGAGCTCCAGTTGGTCGAGGCCTATCTGGAGACGGTGCTGGCCGAACTGCTCGGCCCTTTGCCCTGATCCACGCAAGGAAGGACAGAGATGGCCAAGCGCCGAACCCCACCACCGCCCGCCAACCCCAGCGCCGCGCTGTACCTGCGCGTCTCGACCGGCCGCCAGGCCGACAGCGACCTGTCCATTCCCGACCAGGGCCGGCAACTGCGCGCCTATAGTGACGGCAAGGGCTGGCCAGTGGCCGACGAGTTCGTCGAGCCCGGTAACACCGCTACCGACGACAAGCGGCCCGCGTTCCAGGCCATGATCGACGCGGCCATGGCCAAACCCCCACCGTTCCAAGTCATCCTGGTCCACTCGTTCTCCCGCTTCTTCCGGGACCAGTTCCAGTTCGAGTTCTACGCTCGGAAGTTGGCCAAGAACGGGGTGAGGATCGTCTCGATCACCCAGGAGGTCGGCGACGACCCCATGGGCGTGATGGTCCGCCAGATGATGAACCTCTTCGACGAGTACCAGTCGCGGGAGAACGCCAAGCACACCCTGCGCGCCATGAAGGAGAACGCTCGCCAAGGGTTCTGGAACGGCTCTCACCCGCCGCTCGGCTATAGGGTCGTCGCCGCCGAGCAACGGGGCGAGCGGATCAAGAAGAAGCTGGAGATCGACCCGATCGGAGCCGAAACGGTCCGCCTCATCTATCGCCTAGCGCTTCATGGCGCTAACAACAGCGGCCCCATGGGGGTCAAGGCGATCGCGACCTACCTCAACGACAACAAGATCACCACCCGCGGCGGCGGGCGCTGGAGCAACGGCACGGTCCACTACACCCTGACCCGTCCGACCTATATCGGCGAGCACCGCTTCAACAGCCGCCACTACGCCAGTCAGGAGCCCAAGGACGAGTCCGAGCACGTCATCATGGCCGTGCCGCCGCTTGTTGACCGAGATACGTTCGACGCCGTTCAGCGCGCGATGTCCCAGCGCAACCCGCTCGCCATGGCGCCGCGCTTCGTCAACAGCCCGATCCTGCTCGGCGGCATCTGCTTCTGCGGTGGCTGCGGCATGGCGATGACCCTGCGCACCGGCAAGCAGTCCGCCTACCGCTACTACACCTGCAGCACCAAGGCCCGCCAAGGCGAGACAGGCTGCAAGGGGATGAGCGTGCGGATGGACCTGCTGGATGCATCGGTGATCGACCACCTTGAGAACCGCTTGCTCAATCCCGAGCGGCTGGCCGCCATGATGGACAACATCATCGATCGTCGCTCGGAGTGGATTGAAAAGCGGCACCGTCACGTGAGCGATCTACGCAAGCGCGCGACCGAAGCCGATCAGCGCCTTCAGCGGCTCTACGCCTCGATCGAACAGGGCGTCGTCGACCCAGGCGATCCTTCGCTGAAGCAACGGGTCACGGAGCTTCGGGCCCATCGCGACAAGGCCCAAGGTGACGCCGAACGCGCCGCCAAGGCCATTGAGCACATCATGCCCGCGCTCACGCCCGACCTACTGCGCCGTTTCTCGGACGCGACACGGGCGCTCTTTCGTGCTGAAGATGGCGCATTCCGTCGGGATCTAATCCGAACGGTGGCGCAACGGGTGGAACTGCTCTCGCCGCACGAAGCCAGAATCTGTGGTTCGCGGGTCGAGTTGCTGAGAACCCTGGCCGTCAACAACGGCGTAGAATCGGCGGCTCTTGTCGTTCCAGGTTTTGTCCGGGATTGGCGCGCCCTGCAGGATTCGAACCTGCGACCGTTCGCTTAGAAGGCGAATGCTCTATCCATCTGAGCTAAGGGCGCGCGCTCGCCGGCCCAGCCTGGAGGCCCCTAGTGGGTCCAGGGCTGCTTGCGGTTGGCCGCGAAGTTGTCGGCGTAGGCCTTGATGATGCGCTTGGGCGTCTTGGGCTCGAACAGCTGGAACGCGATCTCGTGACGCTGCGCATAGGCCACGGCCTCGTCGCGCGTGTCGAAGGTCAGGCGGATCTGGCCGTTCATGTCGCTGGACTGGGTCCAGCCCATCAGCGGATCGGGCTTGCGGGCCGAGGCGGGCTCGAACTCCAGCACCCAGTCCTTGGTCTTGGCCTTGCCGGACTGCATGGCGTTCTTGGCGGGGCGATAGATGCGGGCCAGCATGGACCTCTCCCAAAGTACCTGACCGATGGTCGGAGCGGCAGGATTTGAACCTGCGACCCTCTGCTCCCAAAACAGATGCGCTACCAGGCTGCGCTACGCTCCGAAACATCAGCAGGCGGCTGCTCTACAGGGGTTCGGCCTGCGGATCAACGGAGCTGAGCATCATTCATTTGGGGAAGATCCTGTGCAACACCCGATCGCCCGGCAGGATGCCGAGCTGGGCGGCGCGCCCGCCGGCGATCTCGAGAACGCCCAGAACCATGCCGCCCGACGGCAACGGCGTCTGGTCATGCGGCCGCGCGTTGCGGACAATCGAGAGAATGCGCCCGTCCGGCTGGATGAAAATGATGTCCAGCGGGATCAGCGTGTTCTTCATCCAAAAGGCCGCGGGTTGCGGCCGCTTATAGGTGAAGAGCATGCCGCGGTCGGCCGCAAGCGACTTGCGGAACATCAAGCCCCTCGCCTGCTCGGCCTGGGTGGCGGCGATCTCGACCTGAAACCGGGTCCGGCCGCGGACGGTGACGACCTCGACCGTCTCCAGCCGGGCCTCCGCCGCCCAGGCCTCAGCGAAGCCAAGCCCGAAGGCCCCGCCCACCAGGGACAGGGTCGCGCGTCTGCTCAGCCTGGGTCCTGACACTGATCACCTCGTCCGAAAGCTCGCCGGGTAGACTAGCTTCCGGAGCGCCATGGCGAAAGTCAGGCGTCGCTAGCGGTGATCTCGGCGACGACAAGCCCCTTAGGGCCTCGGGCGAACCGGACCAGCACATCGTCGCCGGGCTGGAGATCTTCAAGACCGCCGCGCCGAAGCGTCTCGATATGGACGAAGATGTCGCCAGGCTCGGCGTCGCGGACCACGAAGCCATAGCCCTTGGTGCGATTGAACCATTTGACCTTGGCGCGCTCAGCGGGCCCCTCGGGCGCCAGCAGATTCCGCCCATGACTGTCGCCACGCAGACCCTCCCGCCGAGGCGGGCTATCCGCGAACGTTCGCTTCTGCCGCTCGATCGGCGCCGGGGCGGACGTCTCGTCGAGGTTGACGACCTCGCTCACCTGCCAGCCCTTGGGCCGCCGCACCACGTCACAGACGATGACAGCGCCCTCCATGGCGGTCTCTCGTCCGCAGTTCCGCAGCGACGTGACGTGCAGCAGCACGTCCTTCAGCCCGGTCTGACCAGGATCATCGGGTATGATGAAGCCATAGCCCTTGCCGGCGTCGAACCACTTCACTCTTCCGCTGATGCGCACGAACTCCTCATGCGCCGCGGCATTCTCAAAATCGTAACCAGACATCCCACCCCTCTGGCTCGCTTGATCAGCCCATCGGAGCGAGCACACGAGAACAGTGTTCTCGCGTAAGGAGAACCGTCAATGACGAAATCGCGTCAAACGGCCACGCAAGGGGGGTCCGCGACATTTCGCCGCAGACACAATCTAGAAACATTCGGAAATACAGCCGAAGATGGCAGTCCCTAGGGGAGTCGAACCCCTCTCTCCAGATTGAAAATCTGGCGTCCTAACCGATAGACGAAGGGACCACGTCGCCGCCAATGGCGGAACATCGTCGAGATATGGCCTCGCGGGTGGCAGTCCCTAGGGGAGTCGAACCCCTCTCTCCAGATTGAAAATCTGGCGTCCTAACCGATAGACGAAGGGACCACGGCCCCGCGAGGAAGCGGGTGTATAGCCGCGCCGTTTGGGGTGCGCAACCCGGCAAAAGTCATTTTTTCTGTCCGTCCACATCCGCCTGCGGCCAGGACACGGATCGGCGTGTTCGGACGCCCAGGCCGCGGCTAGGCGTAGCGCGCCCGGGGGTCGTGGGCGTCCTCGATTTCGAACTGAACGCCATTGCGTCCCATGTAGTCGTCGGGCTTGAGCCTTCCCGCCACGTCGAGCGCGCCGCCGCCGGCCAGCAGCCGCTGGCCCAGCGGCGTCTCGGCGCTGCGCCAGCTGACCGCCTTGATTCGATCGCCGGTCGGCCCGACGAGATCGAGCCGCACATGCCCGCCCTTCAGGGCCGTCACCCGGTCGGGGCGCACCTGGGTCATGGCGAACATCGGCTCGGGATTGCCGGGCCCGAACGGCGCGAGGCGCTGGAAGTCGTCGTGCAGGGCCCGGCTTGCGGCGCGGGGCTGCAGCAGGACGTCGATCTCCACCGCCTCCGCGCCGGCCGCCTCCATCTCGCCGGCCAGGCGCTCCTCAAGGAAGGCTCGGAACTCGGGGATCATCTCAGGCCGAATTGAAAGGCCCGCGGCCATGGCGTGACCGCCGCCGGCCATCAACAACCCCGCCTCGAAGGCGGCCTGGATGGCCTGTCCCAGGTTCACGCCCGGCTGCGACCGGCCAGAGCCCTTGCCGACATTCGCGGCCCGGTCGATCCCGATCACCACCACCGGCTTGCGATAGCGCTCGCGCAAGCGGCCGGCGACAATGCCGATCACGCCGGGATGCCAGTCTTCCCCCGCTACGACGATGACCGGCGCGTCGGGATTGAAATTGCCACGCTCCAGCACGCCGGCGGCTTCTTCCACGACCGCCGCCTCGACCGCCTTGCGCTCAATGTTGAGCGCGTCGAGCTCCTCGGCCAGGGCGCGCGCCTCCAAGGGGTCGTCCGTGGACAGGAGTCGCGCGCCAAGATCCGAGCGCCCGATGCGTCCCCCGGCGTTGATTCGCGGTCCAAGGATGAAGCCGGCATGGAAGACCGATGGCGGGCCGGAGCCCTTGCCCACTTCGAACAGCGCCTTGAGACCTGGATTGGCCCAGGCGCCCATGGTGCGCAGGCCCAAGGCGGTCAGAGCGCGGTTGAAACCGACCAGCTGGGTGACGTCACAGACCTCGCCCAGGGCGACAAGATCCAGCCACTGGCGAGGGTCGGGCTGCGGCCGCGCCTCGGTAAACAGGCCGCGCTTGCGCGCTTCGCGATTGAGCGCGGCCAAGAGGACGAAGGTCACGCCGGCGGCCGCCAGGACGCCCTGCCCGCTCTGGCACCCGGGGCGATTCGGATTGACGACGGCGGCCGCGGCGGGCGGGTCCTCGCGCATCAGGTGGTGGTCGATGACCACCACCTCGAGGCCGATCTCGGCCGCGCTGGCGACGGCGTCATAAGCGGCGGCGCCGCAGTCAAGCGTCACGACCAGCTCGGCCCCGCTGTCGCGGATCTTGCGGAAGGCGGCGGGACTTGGCCCATAGCCCTCGGTCAGCCGGTCGGGGATGTAGATCGGCAGCTCGACGCCCATGTAGCGGAACCAGCGGACCAGTTGGGCGGCGCTGGTGGCGCCGTCGACGTCGTAGTCGGCGAAGACCATCGTTGGCCGCCCCTGCTCCAGCGCGTCGATCAGGATCTCGGCCGCCCGGTCCATGTCCGTGAAGCTTGAGGGGTCGGGAAACAGCGCCTTGAGGGTTGGGCGCAGATAGTGCTCGGAATGCTCAAGTGAAACGCCGCGCGCCGCCAGGGCGCGCGCCAGGGGCTCGATCAGCCCATGGCGCTGCTGGATATCGCGCACGACCAACGGGTCGGCCGCGCGCTCGCGCCAGGCGCGGCCGCTGAGCGAGCGTTCAACGCCGAGGAAGGCGCTGGGAACGAGATTCGAGACACCGTCGGCGGCCATGGCGGCAGAGTATCCGGTCATGCGGATTCGCTCCATGCGACACCGCCATGACAGTCCCGGACGCAGGTTAGCCGCGCGCCATCTCTGAGCGGACCTCTTCCACCTCGTTGGCCGAGCCAAGGACCACCGGCACGCGCTGGTGCAGCTTGGTCGGCTGGATGTCGAGGATGCGCCCGACGCCGTCCGTGGCCTTGCCGCCGGCGCGCTCGACCACGAGGCCCATCGGATTGGCCTCGTACATCAGGCGCAGCTTGCCGGGCTTGCCCGGCTCGCGGGCGTCCCAGGGGTACATGAAGATCCCGCCGCGCATCATGATGCGGTGGACGTCCGCCACCATCGAGGCGATCCAGCGCATGTTGAAGTTCTTGGCCCGAGGGCCGTCCTTGCCCTGCAGGCAACCGTCGATATAGCGCCGGACGGGCTCGGCCCAGTGGCGCTGGTTGGACATGTTGATCGAGAACTCGGCCGTGTCTGACTTGATGCTCAGCGCCGGATGGGTCAGCAGCCACTGGCCGTCGGCGCTCAGCGTGAAGGCGTTGACCCCGCCCGACAGCGTGAGGACCAGCATGGTTTGCGGGCCATAGACGGCATAGCCTGCGGCGACCTGGTTGCGTCCTGGCTGCAGGAAGTCGGCTTCGGCGGGCGCATGACCGACAGGCGCCGGCAGCACCGAGAAGATCGTGCCGACCGAGACATTGACGTCGATATTGCTGGAGCCGTCCAGCGGATCGAAGGTGACGAGATAGCCGCCGACGCGGCCCGTCGGCTCGACCTCTTCCAGCTCTTCCGAGGCCAGACCGGCGACCGGGCCGCAGGCCTTCAGGGCGTCGCTGAGCATGTCGTTGGTGATGACGTCGAGCTTCTTCTGCTCCTCTTCCTGAACATTGGTGCTGCCGGCCGCGCCCAGGCTGCCCGACAGGGCGCCGGACGCCACCACGCCGCTGATCCGCGCGCAGGTGTCCGCGATCGTCTGGACGACGTCCTTCAATGCGGCGTCGGCGGGCTCGGTGGCGAGCCAGGCGGACAGGTCGACAAAGTTGGACATGCGAACCTCAAGAACCGTGAGCATTGGCCGCCCTTACCGGGCGGTCATGACAGGAAGGTTTCAAACCTTCCGCTTCATACGCACCTCACGGACCGTGCCCGTCGAGGAGTTCATCACCAGGGTGTGGGTGTGGACGCAGCCGTCGCGGAACACGACGCCGTCGACCAGGCCTCCCCGCGTCACGCCCGTGGCCGCGAAGATCGCCTCGTCCCGAACGATCTCGTGAAGGTCGTACTTCTTGTCGAGGTCGGTCACGCCCCACCGCGCGGCGCGGGCGCGCTCGTCGGCGGTGCGGAACAGGAGCCGACCCTGGAACTGTCCGCCGACGCATTTGAGCGCCGCGCAGGCCAGCACCCCTTCCGGCGCGCCGCCGGAGCCGAGATAGAGGTCGATGCCCGTCGAGGGATCGGTCGTGTTGATCACCCCGGCGACGTCGCCATCGGTGATCAGGTGGACCCGCGCGCCGACCGCCCGCAGTCCGGCGATAATCTCGGCGTGACGGGGACGATCCAGCACGCAGACCGTGATTTCAGTGAGCGGAACGCCCTTGGCCTCGGCCAGCCTCCGGACGTTCTCGGCCGGCGAGCGATCGAGATCGATCACCCCCGCCGGCAAGCCCGGCCCGCAGGCGATCTTGTCCATGTAGGTGTCGGGCGCGTTGAGCAGCGTTCCCTTGGGCGCCCAGGCCATGACGGTCAGGGCGTTGGGCTGCGACTTGGCCGCCAGCGTGGTCCCCTCGAGAGGATCCAGCGCGATGTCGATCTGGGGCCCCTTCCCGGTCCCGACCTTCTCGCCGATGTAGAGCATCGGCGCCTCGTCACGCTCGCCCTCGCCGATGACGATTTCACCGTCGATGTTCAGCTCGTTGAGCGCATTGCGCATGGCGTCGACGGCGGCCTGGTCGGCGGCCATCTCGTCGCCACGGCCCAACATCGTCCAGGAGGCGATGGCGGCGGCCTCGGTCACGCGAACGGCGTCCAGGACCAGCGAGCGGTCCAGGGTGTTCGAACTCATCCGTTTCTCCTAGCCCCCGCAGCCGAGGGCTTAGTTCCCAATGTCGCCCTCGGCGCCCGGATTTTCCGGGTCGTTAGATGCGCGCGACGCGCAGAAGGCGGGGACGCTCTAGCACGGTCTGCAGCTTTTCGATGCGGCTAATCGCATCCAGCAGCTTCGATTCCGGCGTCGCATGGGTAACGAGCACGATCGGCACGCCACCCGCGCCTTCGATAGGCTTTTGCAGGAAGCTGTCGATCGAGACACCGCATTCGGCCAGGGTTTCCGAGATCGCCGCGATGACGCCGGGCTGGTCCTGGACCATGATCCGCAGATAGGCCTTGCCCACCGCGCGGGCCGGATCGATGGCGATGAACGGCTTCAGATCGCCGGCCGGGGCCTGGAAGACCGGGCGGACGGCGCGCGTCATCACGTCGGCGATATCGGCGGCGACGGCGGCCGCCGTCGGGCCAGCGCCCGCGCCCGGCCCCTGGATGAAGATTCTGCCGATCCGCGTGCCCTCGATGAACAGGGCGTTCAGCGCCCCACCCGCCTGGGCCAGAGGATGGTCCAGCGGGACCAGTGACGGATGCACCTTCACCGCGACGCCGTCCTCGGCCTTGGCCGCACCGGCGATCAGCTTGATCCGGTAGCCCAGATCCTTGGCCAGCTTGATGTCGAGCAGGTCGACATCGCTAATTCCCTCGATCTCGGCCGCCTCGAAGTTCGGGGCGCAGCCGAAGGCGAGAGCCGCCAGGATGCTGATCTTGTGGCCGGCGTCGAAGCCGCCGACGTCCATGGTCGGATCGGCTTCGGCATAGCCCAGGCCCTGGGCCTCGCGCAGCACGTCGGCGAACGAGCGTCCGGTCCTTTCCATCTCAGAGAGAATGAAATTGCAGGTGCCGTTGAGGATGCCGGCGACGCTGACGACGTCGTCCCCGACCATCGCCTCGCGCAGCATCTTCACCGCCGGGGTGCCGCCCATGACGGCCGCCTCGAACAGCAGCGGTACGCCTTGGGACTCGGCGAGAGCCGCCAGCTCGGCGCCATGCACGGCGATCAGCGCCTTGTTGGCGGTGACCACCGGCTTGCCGGCCTTAAGCGCGGTTTCGACCGCGGCCTTGGCCGGACCGTCGGAACCGCCGATCAGCTCGACGAACAGGTCGACGTCCGGCGAGCCGGCCAGGGCCACCGGATCGTCGAACCAGGCGAGGTTCGAGATGTCGACCGTCCGCGGCCGCGACTTGGACCGGGCCGAGACCGCGGTCACGACGGCCTTGTCGCCGGCCGGCGCGAAGCCGGGCCGCTCGGCCAGGAACTGCAGGAGGCCGCCGCCCACGGTGCCCAGGCCCGCGACGCCGACGCGCCAGGTCTTGTTCGTCATCTTCGAGTCCTCAATACGCCGTCGGGAAAGGCCTGCCTCAGGCCTGTTCCATCTTGTTGTGGGCCTTGGCCAGGATGGAGTCGGCGTTGGCGATGAATTTCTTCACGTTGCGCGCGGCCTGGCGGATGCGGTGCTCGTTCTCGACCAGACCGATCCGCACATAGCCCTCGCCATATTCGCCGAAGCCGATGCCCGGGGCGACGGCGACGCCGGCCTCCTCGATCAGCAGGCGCGAGAACAGCATCGAGCCGGCCTCGCGATACGGTTCCGGAATCTTCGCCCACGCGAACATCGAGGCCGGCGGGTTCGGGATGTCCCAGCCCGCGCCCTTCATCGACTTGATCAAGGTGTCGCGGCGGCTCTTGTAGATGCCGCGGATCTCGTCGACGCAGTCCTGCGGACCGTTCAGGGCCGTGGCGGCGGCCACCTGCACGGGCGTATAGGCGCCGTAGTCCAGGTAGGACTTCACGCGCGCCAGGGCCGAGCAGATCCGGCTGTTGCCCACCACCATGCCCACACGCCAGCCCGCCATGGCGTAGGTCTTCGACAGCGAATTGACCTCGACGGCGATATCCTTGGCGCCCTCGACCTGCAGCACCGACGGCGGCGGGTTGTTGTCGAAATAGATTTCGCCATAGGCCACGTCGCTGATCACCAGCAGGTCGTGCTTCTTCGCCAGCGCGATGGCGTCCTTGTAGAAGTCCAGATCCACCCACTGGGCGGTCGGGTTCGACGGATAGGACAGGATCAGCACGCTGGGCGGCGGCACCGAGTGCTTCACCGCGCGGCTGATGTTGGAGAGATACTCTTCCGGCGACAGGGCCGGCACGTGGCGGATGATGCCGCCGGCCATGATGAAGCCGAAGGCGTGGATCGGATAGGCCGGGTTCGGGCAGATGATCACGTCGCCCGGACCGGTCAGGGCCTGGGCGAGGTTGGCGAAGCCCTCTTTCGAGCCCAGGGTCGCGATGACCTCGGTGTCGGGATTCAGCTTCACGCCGAAGCGGCGGCCATAGTAGTTGGCCATGGCCTTGCGCAGGCCCGGAATGCCCTTGGAAGCGGAGTAGCGGCCGGCCTTGGGATCCTTGGCGGTCTCGATCAGCTTGTCGACGATATGCTGCGGCGTCGGCATGTCGGGATTGCCCATGCCGAAGTCGATGATATCGGTCCCTTCGGCGCGCAGCCGCGCCTTGATCTTGTTGACCTCTTCGAAGACGTACGGCGGCAGGCGGCGAATACGGTGAAAATCGGTGCTCATGACGGCTCGTTGCGCCGCGTCGGCGCTTTGGGAGCGAAAAGTCGGGCATGGATAGACCCCGAGCGGGGCCAAGCCAAGCCAGTTCAAGGAAGATTATGCCTCCGTCGCCCTATTGGGGCTGTGACGGAGGCGCGCTAGCTCGGCCGCGGGCTGCGCGGGCGAAGGCTTCGGTGTTGGCGCGGTCGGTGTCGGTCGGGGCTTCGAACGCCGGCGGCGTCACGTCCCGGCGCGCCTTGGCGGCGTAAGACTCGCTGTCCTTCAGCTCCCAGGTCGACGGGGCGGTGGCGCGCTCAAGAGCGGCGCCCGCCGCCTGTTGCTGGGCCACGGCTGAACGGATTTGGTCCGCGCTGGGGATGTCGCTCGGGATCACCGGGATTTCCGAGAGCTTCAGACGCGCGCCCTTGGTCTTGGCCGCGCTGGCGGCGGCGGCGGCCACCGGCGAGCTCGGATCCACGGGAGCGGTCTTGAACGGGTTCGCGCAGGCGCTCGCGCCGGCCGCGAGGCCGACGATCAAACCGAGACGCATGATTTTGCGGGTTTCGCCGTTCATTGGTTCTGGTCTTATGCGATGATCGCGGCGAGCGGAAGGCGTTCGACGTCGCTTTTCGCGAACTGGCTTTGGACAAGCGGAGGAAACCTCATGGCCACGGCGAAGGCCGCCCCCAAGCCCAAGAAGAAGGCCGCGCCCAAGACCGACAAGAGTCAGGTCAAGGCCAAGCCAGAAGCTCCCCCTTCGCCCGAACCCGCCGCCCCACCGCCCGAGTCCGAGTCGGCGAGCGCGCCGCCGCCAGCGTTCGATTCGCTGCTGTCGCCCGAGCAGGTGAAGATGGTCGAGACGCTCTCGGCCAACCTGGCCCGCGCCGCCGTGACCGCCCAGGGCGCGATCGCCGAAGCGGCGCTGCGCCAGGCCGATCGGCCGGCCGCGCTGACGCCCGATCCTTTCCATGTCGCCCCGGCCCTCAACGAGGTGATGACCCGCCTCGCCGCCCAGCCTGACCGCCTGATGCGCGCACAGGCCGATCTGTTCTCGCGCTACATGGACCTTTGGCAATCGGCCGCCCGCCGCGCGGCCGGCGAAGTCGTCGAGCCCGTGGTGACGCCCGCGCCCGGCGACAAGCGCTTCAACGATCCCGACTGGGCCTCCAACCCCATGTTCGACCTGATGAAGCAGTCCTACCTGCTGTCGTCGAACTGGCTGAACAGTTTGGTGGCCGAGGTGGACGGCGTGGATCCAGCCACCAAGCGACGCGTCGAGTTCTTCACCAAGATGCTGACCGACGCCTTCTCGCCGTCGAACTTCCTGATGTCGAACCCGGCCGCCTTGCGCGAAGCGGTCCAGACCCAGGGCGAGAGCATCGTGCGCGGCATGGAGAATTTCGCCGCCGATCTCGAGCGCGGCGGCGGCCAGCTGGCGATCAGCCAGACGGATCTCGCCAAGTTCAAGGTCGGCGAGAACGTCGCCACCGCGCCCGGCAAGGTCGTCTATCAGAACGACATTTTGCAGCTGCTGCAGTTCGATCCGACCACGGAGACGGTGTGCGAGATCCCGCTGCTGATCTTCCCGCCGTGGATCAACAAGTTCTACATCCTTGACCTGCGCCCCGAGAACTCGATGATCCGCTGGCTGACCGGCCAGGGCTTTACCGTGTTCGTCGCCTCCTGGGTCAATCCGGACCAGACGCTCGCCGCCAAGACCTTCGAGGACTACATGATTGAGGGCGTCTATGACGCCACCCAGCAGGTCATGACCCAGTGCGGCGTCGATAAGGTCAACACGGTCGGCTACTGCATCGGCGGCACCCTGCTGTCGGTCGCCCTGGCCCACATGGCCGCCCGCGGCGACACGCGGATCAACTCGGCCACCTTCTTCGCCGCCCAGCAGGACTTCGCCGAAGCCGGCGACCTTCTGCTGTTCACAAACGAAGAGTGGCTGCGCTCGATCGAGCAACAGATGGATCAGGCCGGCGGCTTCCTGCCCAGCCAGTCGATGGCCGACACCTTCAACGCCCTGCGCGGCAACGACCTGATCTGGTCGTTCTTCGTCAGCAACTATCTGATGGGCAAGGAGCCGCGGCCCTTCGACCTCTTGTTCTGGAACGCCGACCAGACGCGGATGCCCAAGGCGCTCCACCTGTTTTATCTGCGCAACTTCTATAAGGATAACGCCCTGGCCAAGGGCGAGCTGACCATCGGCGGCGAGCGGCTGGACCTGTCCAAGGTCAAGGTCCCGATCTTCGTGCAGTCCTCCAAGGAGGATCACATCGCGCCCTATCGCAGCGTGTTCCGCGGCGCGAAGCTGTTCGGCGGCCCGGTAACCTTCATGATGGCCGGCTCGGGCCACATCGCCGGGGTGATCAACCCGCCGGGCGCCAAGAAATACCAGCACTGGATCAACGAGCAGAAATGCCAGTCGGTCGAGGTCTGGCAGGCCGGGGCCAAGGAATTCCCGGGGTCCTGGTGGCCCTACTGGGGCGAGTGGCTGAAGGCGCGCTCAGGCGACCAGGTCCCCGCCCGCGACCCCGCCAAGGGCAAGCTGAAGCCGCTGGAGGACGCCCCCGGCAGCTTCGTGCTTGTCAAATCGAACCCGGCGGACGCGGACTAGAGGCCCGCGTCCTCTTCCAGGCCCAGCGCGATGTTCAGGTTCTGCACCGCCGCGCCCGAGGCGCCCTTGCCGAGGTTGTCGAGCAGGGCGACGAGGCGCGCCTGGCCGCTGGTGTCGGAGCCGAACACGAAGAGCTTGAGGCTGTTGGTGCCGTTCAGCCCTTCAGGGTCCAGGGTCGTCAGCGCCTTGGCCTCATCCAGCGAGGCGACCTCGATGAACCGTTCGCCCTTGTAGTGCTTGTCGAGCGCCGCGTGGATGTCGGCCAGCGCCGCGCCGTTCAGGCTCGAAAGGTGCAGCGGCAGCTCGACGATCATGCCCTGGGCGTAGCGGCCGACGGCGGGCGCGAAGATCGGGCGGGTCAGCAGGCCGCCATGCTTCTGCATCTCGGGCACGTGCTTGTGGCTCAGCGACAGGCCGTAGATGAAGTATGGGGCGCGGGTGTGGTTCAAGGCGCTCTCGTCCTCGAACTGGGCGATCATCGCCTTGCCGCCGCCGGTATAGCCCGAGACGGCGTTGTAGGAGACCGGCAGCTCGGCCGGCAGGATGCCCGCGCTGACCAGCGGCCGCGTCAGGGCGATCGCGCCGGTCGGATAGCAGCCGGGGTTCGAGATCCGCTTGGACTTGGCGATCTTGCCCCGCTGTTCGCCGTCGAGCTCGGCGAAGCCATAGGTCCAGTCCTCGGCCGTGCGGTAGGCGGTCGAGGCGTCGATGATCACCGTGTCGGGATTGCTAACCAGCGAGACGGCTTCCTTGGCCGCGTCGTCGGGCAGGCACAGGATCACCGCATCGGCGCTGTTCAGCATCTCGGCGCGGGCGTCAGCGTCCTTGCGCTTGTCGGGATCGATCGAGATCAGCTGCAGGTCCGTGCGGGCCAGCAGGCGCTCGCGGATCTGCAGGCCGGTGGTGCCGGCTTCGCCGTCGATGAAGACCTTGGGGGCGCTCGCCATGGGCGGACTCCGATCCTGACAGAACAAGGAAAAAGACCAAGAAAAAGGGCGCTTCGGAGACCCGATTAGCGCTTCGAGAACTGGAAGCTGCGGCGGGCCTTGGCCTTGCCGTACTTCTTACGCTCGACGACGCGGCTGTCGCGGGTCAGGAAGCCGTGCGGCTTCAGGACCGGGCGCAGGCCGGGTTCGTAGTAGGTCAGGGCCTTCGACAGGCCGTGACGGATCGCGCCGGCTTGGCCCGACAGGCCCGAGCCTTCCACGGTCACGACGACGTCGAATTGACCGAGGCGATCGGTCACTTCCAGCGGCTGGGCGATCATCATGCGCAGCACCGGACGGGCGAAATAGACTTCCTGGTCACGACCGTTGATCGTGATCGAGCCCTTGCCCGGCTTGATCCAGACGCGAGCGATCGCGTTCTTGCGCTTGCCGGTCGCGTAGGCGCGGCCTTGGGCGTCGATCTTCGGTTCGGCCGGAGCGGCAGCTTCCGGGTTGCTGGACAGGCTGGCCAGCGCGTCAAAGCCTTGAGCGTCAGTCATAGCTTAGAGGCTCCGGATGTTCTTGGCGTTGCGGCCCGCGAAGTCGACGACTTCGGGGTTTTGCGCTTGATGCGGGTGCTCGCCGTTGTTGTAGATGAGCAGGTGGGTCAGCTGCTTGCGAGCCAGCGGGCTCTCCTTGGGCAGCATGCGCTCAACGGCCTTCTCCAGGACGCGCTCGGGGAAACGACCGCCCAGCACCTTGCGCGGGGTGGTTTCCTTGATGCCGCCCGGGTGACCGGTGTGACGGTAGTAGACCTTGTCGTCGAGCTTCTTGCCCGTGAACTTCACCTTGTCGGCGTTGATGACGACGACGAAGTCGCCGCAATCGACGTGCGGGGTGTAGTCAGGACGGTGCTTGCCGCGAAGACGCATGGCGATGAACGAAGCCAGACGGCCGACAACGGCGTCCTGGGCGTCGACCACGATCCACTTCTTCTCGACCTCGGCTGGCTTCAAGGAAGCCGTGATCTTCTGCATGGGATTGATCCGTAATTTCTAGGCGTCCGACCCCGAGAAATCCGGTTTCGTCCGTGTGAGGCGCGGCATTTACGGAAGGGCTGGCGGCCTGTCAACAACGGGACGCGAAAAACTTGCAAAACCCATTGAAAACAACGAGTTGAGCGATACGGTAATATAATACCGCAACCTTCGTTTTCAAACCGTCATGAAAGGCGTGCATAGCGCTGAACGTTACATACTAACAGGGGCGCTCCATGACCTTCTCCCGCCGCGGCTTCCTGGGCGCGACCGCCACCAGCCTGGCCTTCGCGGCCTTCTCCGCCCGCGCTCAGGACGAGGCGCTCGAGGCCGAGACCTACCTGAATGAGGTGCAAGGCTACGGCGCGCTGGTCCCCGACCCGAAGGGCATGATCGATCTGCCGCCGGGCTTCCGCTACCAGGTCATCTCCCAGGCCGGAGAGACGATGAGCGACGGCCTGCTGGTCCCCGGCAAGGCCGACGGCATGGGCTGCTTCGGCGTCGACGCCGAGCGCGTCCTGCTGGTGCGCAACCACGAGCTTTCGGTCAGCGACATTTACAACGGCGCCTTCGGCCTGGGCGAGCGGCTGATCGACCGCATCGATCGCTCCAAGGTCTGGGACTTCCAGAACGGCCAACGCCCCCTGCCCGGCGGCACGACGACTCAACTGTACAATCTGAAGACCGGCCAGACCGAGCGTCAGCACCTGTCCCTGGCCGGATCGCTGGTCAACTGCTGCGGCGGCGTGACGCCCTGGGGCTCGTGGCTGACGTGCGAGGAGACGACGATCGAGGCGGGCCTGGAGGTCGGCAAGGATCACGGCTGGGTCTTCGAGGTCCCCTCCTCGCACGTCGGCCTGGTTGAGCCCGTCGCCCTGAAGGGCTTGGGCCGCTTCAAGCACGAGGCCGCCTGCATCGACCCGCGCACCGGCGTCGTCTACCTGACCGAGGACGTGGCCGACGGCCTCTTCTACCGCTTCCTGCCGAATGACCGCCGCGACCTGGCCAAGGGCGGCCGCTTGCAGGCCCTGGGCCTGATCGACGCCCCCGAGGGCGGCGACACCCGAAACCAGGAGGAAAAGAGCTTCCCGATCGGCGGCTGGAAGGCCGCGCACTGGATCGACCTGGACGGTGTCGACAATCCCTATGACGATCTGCGCCGGCGCGGCCACGCCAAGGGCGCGGCGATCTTCTGCCGGGGCGAAGGCGTGTTCTTCGGCCAGGGCGAGCTCTACTTCGCCTGCACCGCCGGCGGCGCGGCCGGCTCGGGCCAGATCTTCCGCTACGTTCCCTCGGCCGTCGAAGGCCAGGCCGGCGAGAAGGATCGGCCTGGCAAGCTGCAGCTGTTCGTCGAAAGCCAGAACGATCGGGTCTTGGACTACGCCGACAACCTCGTCGTCGCGCCGTGGGGCCATGTGATCGTCTGCGAGGACCGCTATTCCGACACCCTCCGCAACCACCTGCGCGGCGTGACGCCCCAGGGCAAGATCTACACCCTGGCCCGCAACGTCTTCACCGGAAACTCGGAGTTCGCCGGCGCGTGCTTCTCGCCCGATGGCGGCACGTTGTTCGTGAACCTGCAAAACCCTGGCGTGACCCTGGCGATCACGGGGCCGTGGGCGAGCGTGAAGGCTTAGAACAGACACGACTTAGCGTCCTCACGCGATCGCTCGCGAAGGTCATGGGGAGGCGACGGAGCGGCCGGGCGAACCCGGAGACCGTAGAGTTTGTTTGCGTTTCGGCTCGAACGTCCGCTCCGCCAGGCTGTTGTTTCCATGAGGACGGCGGGCGTGAGCGTTATCTGCTCGGG
>NZ_QFQZ01000086.1 GCF_003243465.1 Caulobacter segnis | reverse complement strand
CTCCCTCAGTTGGGATCAAGCTAGGCCTTAAGTCTTAAGATCGGAGTGAGTCTTAGGGTTAATAGCTGTTGGTCCTCCGATTGGGCGCATGAGCACGCCCACCGACCGCATCATTCTCGAACGTGATTCTAGGGGCGCGCCAGAGGTGGGGCGCGCCGAGGCCACAGGACTCAGGCGACCCAACGTCGCGGGTCGAGCGCGACCGGATCGTCGATCGCCATCTCGTCCCAGTCGAGGTCCGGCGGCGGGCTCGACGCGGCGGCCACCACCGCAGACAGCTCGGCGGCCGAATTGACCCCGACGAGAACGGCGGAACCTTCCGGCCGCGACAGGGCGAAACCCAGGGCGGCCTGGAGCGGATCCGAGCGCCCTTCGGCGATCATGCGGCGCACGCGCGACAGCCGGCCCGAAGCGCCCTTCAGCTGGGCCGGCACGCGATCCGGCGGCAGGAACAGCAGGCCGTTGAGGAAGATCGAGCGAAGATGAACCTCGACGCCCATGCCCGCGATCCGCTGAAGAGAGCCGTCGGCGAGCAGGCGCTGGTCGAGCAGGCTGGCGGGGGCCTGCAGAATGTCGGGCTTGAACCGTTTGGCGACGCCGACCGGGTCGTCGGAGGCGTGAGCGGCGACGCCGACCTTGGCGAACAGGCCCTGGTCCTTCAGCCGCAGAAGACGCTCCCACAGCGCCGGGCCATGCGCGCCGAACAGCTCGGAAGGCGAATGGACGATGATGGCGTCCGCCCGCTCGACGCCCAGGCGTCGCAGCGACGCACGGGCCTCGGCCTCGACATGGTCAGGGCCCCTATCCGCGCGCGTCGCGGCGAGGGTGACACGGAATGGCGTCGGACGCGGCAGGAGCTCGCCAAGCGTGGCTTCGGCGCGGCCGAACAGGCCGGAGGCGTCCAGCACCGACAGGCGCGCGCGGGCGGCGATGTTCAGGATTTCGCGAGCCTCGGCCTCGGGCGAGCGGCCGCGCGGCGCCGACCCGCTGCCGTCCAGGCCGAATTGCGCGGCCGCGAGACCCAGTTTTGAAACCGAAATGGACATGCCATCCGTGCGCGAAATCATCAATCAAAGCCAACGCTACGCCCTAAGGTTTGAACACGAGGTTTCTGGAACCTTGCCGAGGGGTTAAAGTTGGTCCCAATGATGAACCATCGTTATAACGCGGCTTGGCCGATGCATGGCATGGCCGACGACGTGCGGCCGGCTTTGTCCGATGCCCTCTCACGGGGTCCGGCGGCGCTCGCGACCATCGTTTCGTTAGGCGGCGGCGGTCCTCGCCCGGTCGGCACGCAGATGGTGTTCGGCGTGGATATCCTCTCCGGCTTCCTGTCTGGCGGCTGCATCGAGGCCGATGTCGAGGGGCATGCCCAGGCGGTCCTTGCCGATGGACATCCGCGACGTCTGGTCTATGGCGAAGGCAGCCCGTGGCCCGATATCCGCCTGCTGTGTGGCGCACGGGTCGAGGTCCTGGTCGAACGGATCACGACCGATGACGCGGCCGCCACGACGCTGCTCGATCTCGCCCGCCGGAGAAGGCCTGCGTTCTGGGCTAGCGACGGCGCGCGACGAGCGTGCGCCGAGGAACGTCACGCGCTTTGGAGCGGCGCCTTCCAGCGCCTCTACGAGCCGACGCCGCGCCTGATTGTCGTCGGCGGCGATCCCACCGCCTTGGCCGTCGCGAGCCTGGGCGCGCAATCGGGCTTCGAGACCACAATGCTGCGGCCGAAGGGCCCGTCGTCGCCGCCGCCCTTGCCCGGCGTGCGCTATCGTCGCGACGGCGTCGAGGCCGCACTAGCCGACATTGGCTTGGACGCATGGACAGCGGTGGCGGTCTGCGGTCACGAGCCCGAGCAGGACCATGCCGCCTTGCTGGCCGCCCTGCCTTCGGACGCGCCTTATGTTGGGCTCCTCGGCGCCCGGCGGCGCCTGCCCGAACGCCTCGCCCGTCTGCGATCGGACGGGATTTCAACGCGCGACCTCGCCAAGCTACGCGCGCCGATCGGCCTGGATCTCGGGGGCAAGGCCCCGTTCGAAGTGGCGGTGGCGGTGATCGGCGAGGTGATCGCCAGCCGCCCGCCGGCCGCGGCGTCTCATCGCCTCGAAACCTAGGCCGGCGTGGATTCGGCCGAGAAGGCGTTCAGGTCTTCGATCAACGACCGCGCGGCGAGGTCAACCAGCGCGCCGCCCTTTTCGGGCGTCGCCTGAGCAGGATCCGAGCCCATGCGCCCGTCGGCGTAGCGCGCACGGAAATCCAGCGCCTCGCGGATCGGGCCGGTCGGGGCGATCCTGGGCTCGTAAGCCGCCGTCTTGATCGTCTCGGGATAGGCCCACTGGGTCACGGCGATCTCGGACGGCGTCGCATGGCTGCCATGGCCCGTCGGAAACTGGCTGTTGGCCAGGGCGTTGACGCCCGCCAGGTCCCACCAGTTCTTCAGCTTCAACGCGAACGGCGCCCGCGCCTTGCGGAAGCTGTACTCGGCGTAGATCTCGGAGAAGGCGGCTTCGATCGAGGCGACATTGCCGCCGTGGCCGTTCAGGAAATAGATGCGCGTGAAGCCGTGCGCGCCCAGCGAGCGGACCCAGTCGCCGATCGCGGCGATGAAGGTCGAGGGGCGCAGGAAGATGGTGCCCGGAAACGCCAGGTGATGCTGCGCCATGCCGATATTGAAGGTCGGCGCCACAAGAACCTTATCCGTCCGCTTGTGCGCTTCGTGGGCGATGATCTCGGGGCACAGCCAATCCGTGCCGAGGAGGCCTGTCGGGCCATGCTGCTCATTCGAACCGATTGGCACCACCACCGTCTGGCTGGTCTGCAGATAGGTCTCGATCTCGGCCCAGGTGGACAGCGCAAGCAGCATGGGAAACTCCTGAGAAGCGTCCGGCTCGTTTAAGCCCAAAACGGGGTCGGGACACGTAAAATCCCGTATTGCGTCGTGAGCGAACCAAGCGCCATGCTTGCGGCGGGATGAGGGGACACTCGTCCGCGGAGGAAGCGCTATGGCCGACGGCCATGCCAAGAGGGTCCTGTCGGTGCTCGGTGACGGCGCCGCGCCGGCTCTGTCGCCGATCGCGGCGTCATGGCGACGGTGCCTGACCCAGCATCATCTCGACCCGGAAAACCGCAAGCCGCCCGAGACCCTTTCCGGCCTTGAGCTCCGCGTCGCCCAGGAGCGGATGGGATCCTTCCTGGCGGCGGCGCAGGACAACCTCGATGCGCTGTTTCAAGCCGTCGGCGACGCCGGCTGCTGCGTGTTGCTGACCGACGCCGAGGGCGTGCCGGTGGATCGGCGCGGCGCGGAGGGCGACGACCCCGTCTTTCGACGCTGGGGGCTCTGGCAGGGCGCGGTGTGGAGCGAGGCCCGCGAAGGCACCAACGGCATCGGCACATGCCTGGCCGAGCAGCGCGTGCTGACCGTGCATCGCGACCAGCACTTCCACACCCGAAACATTGGCCTGTCCTGCACGGTCGCCCCTCTGTTCGATCCCCACGGGCGCTTGGCGGGAGCGTTGGACGTCTCGTCCTGTCGTCCCGGTCTCGACAACCTGACGGGCATGGTGGAACGCATCGTCACCGACGCGGCGCGGCGCATCGAGGCCCGCGCGTTCCGCGAGGCCTTCCCGACCGCCCGCATCGTCTTGCTGGCCGAGACGGGGGGCGAGCGCGCCTCGGTTCCCATGCTGGCGGTCGATGGCGATGATCTGGTGATTGGGGCCACGCGCGCCGCGCGGACGGCGCTGAGACTGACGGATGAGAGCCTTCGGCGCGGCCTGGCCTCACCCGATCGCTCCGCCGACCTCGACGAGGCCGAGCGCGCCGCCATCCGTCGAGCCCTGAGCCAGGCGGGGGGCAATGTCTCGGCGGCGGCTGGCCTGCTGGGCCTGTCGCGAGCCACCCTGAACCGCAAGCTCAAGCGCCTCGGGCTGGAGCGGGGGCGGGAATTCCAATGAACCTGTCTCAGATCTGAGACACCCCATGGCGGTGGCGCTTCGACGCGACTTCGCTAAGCCCGGAGCCTGGTCGCAAACTTCCCTCCAGAGCCCGCCGAAAAGGCGGCACGGAGGAAACCATGACCAAACCCGAATTCATCGAGTCGCTGTCGCGTCCGCCGTTCAAGGGCCGCTACGACAACTTCATCGGCGGCCAGTGGGTCGCCCCGGCCGACGGCCGCTATTTCGACAATGGCTCGCCGATCCACGGCCGGAAGATCTGCGAGATCGCCCGCTCTCAAGCCGTCGACGTTGAACGCGCCCTCGACGCGGCTCACGCGGCCAAGGCCTCCTGGGGCAAGACCAGCCCAGCCGACCGCGCTCGGATCCTGCTGCGCATCGCCGATCGCATGGAGGAGAACCTCGAGGTCCTGGCCACGGCCGAGACCTGGGATAATGGCAAGCCGATCCGCGAAACCCTGGCCGCCGACATTCCGCTGGCCATCGACCACTTCCGCTATTTCGCCGGTTGCCTGCGCAGCCAGGAAGGCTCGATCTCCGAGATCGACCACGACACCATCGCCTACCACTTTCATGAGCCGCTCGGCGTGGTGGGTCAGATCATCCCCTGGAACTTCCCCCTGCTGATGGCCTGCTGGAAACTCGCGCCAGCCCTGGCGGCCGGCAACTGCGTGGTGCTGAAGCCGGCGGAGCAGACCCCCGCGTCGATCATGGTCTGGGCCGAGCTGATCGGCGACCTGCTGCCGGCTGGCGTGCTCAACATCGTCAACGGCTTCGGCCTGGAGGCCGGCAAGCCCCTGGCCTCCAGCCCGCGCATCTCCAAGATCGCCTTCACCGGCGAGACCTCCACCGGCCGGCTGATCATGCAGTACGCCAGCCAGAACCTGATCCCGGTGACCCTGGAGCTGGGCGGCAAGTCGCCGAACATCTTCTTCGACGACGTGGCCCGCGAGGACGACGACTATTTCGACAAGGCGCTCGAAGGTTTCACCATGTTCGCCCTGAACCAGGGCGAGGTCTGCACCTGCCCGAGCCGCGCGCTCGTGCAGGAGTCGATCTACGACCGGTTCATGGAGCGCGCCCTCAAGCGCGTGAACGCGGTAGTCCAGGGCAGCCCGCTGGATCCCGCCACGATGATTGGCGCCCAAGCGTCCGAGGAGCAGCTGAACAAGATCCTCGGCTACATGGACATCGGTCGCCAGGAAGGCGCCAAGCTGTTGGCCGGTGGCCACCGCAAGGTGCTGCCGGGCCAGCTGGCGGACGGCTACTACGTCGAGCCGACGGTTTTCGAGGGCCACAACAAGATGCGGATCTTCCAGGAGGAGATCTTCGGCCCCGTGCTGGCCGTCACGACCTTCAAGACCGAGGAAGAGGCGCTGGCGATCGCCAACGACACAGCCTTCGGCCTGGGAGCGGGTGTTTGGAGCCGCGACGCCAACCGCTGCTACCGCTTCGGCCGCGGCATCGAGGCGGGCCGGGTGTGGACCAACTGCTATCACGCCTATCCGGCCCACGCGGCTTTCGGCGGCTACAAGCAGTCAGGCGTGGGCCGCGAGACCCACAAGATGATGCTGGATCACTACCAGCAGACCAAGAATCTGCTCGTCAGCTACAGCGCAAAGGCCCTCGGCTTCTTCTGATCCAACTTCATTTTCCGGGCGGCCCGCCCGGGCGCGAGAAACCGTAATGGTCTTCTTGCGCCCGGCGCTTGGCTTCGCCTATTCCGGCGGCAATAATATTAGGGAGTGCGGTGGGTGAGCGACAGCATGCTGTTTCCGGTTCCGAAGGCCTGGGGCGAGCGCGCCCATCTGAACGCAGACGCCCTGGCGGCCGCCCGGCGGCGCGCCGACGAGGATCCGCACGGCTACTGGAAGGATATGGCCAGCCGCCTCGACTGGATCACGCCGCCCAGCAAGATCAAGGACGTCTCCTTCCATGAGGAGGACTTCCGGATCCGGTGGTATGAGGACGGCGTCCTCAATGTCTCGGCCAACTGCATAGACCGACACCTGCGCCACCGCGCCAACGACGTGGCGCTGATCTGGGAAGGCGACGATCCGGCGGCCTCACGCAAGATCACGTATGCCGAACTGCACGAACAGGTTTGCCGCATGGCCAACGTGTTCAAGGCCCAGGGCGTCACCAAGGGCGACCGGGTCACCATCTACCTGCCGATGATCCCGGAGGCCGCCTACGCCATGCTGGCCTGCGCCCGAATCGGCGCGGTGCACTCGGTGGTGTTCGCGGGCTTCTCGCCCGACAGCCTGGCCGGCCGCATCAATGACTGCGACTCCAAGCTGGTCATCACGGCCGACGAAGGGGTGCGCGGCGGGAAGCGTATTCCGCTGAAGACCAATGTCGACACGGCCCTGGCGCATTGTCCCGGGGTGGAAAAGGTGCTGGTTGTCACCCGCACCGGCGCCAGCGTGCCGCTGACCGCCGGCCGCGACATCATCTACGAACACGCCGCCGCCAAGGCCTCGATCCACTGCGCGCCCGAGCCGATGAACGCCGAGGACCCGCTGTTCATCCTCTACACCTCGGGCTCGACGGGGAAGCCCAAGGGCGTGCTGCACACCACCGGCGGCTATCTGGTCTGGGCCAGCTGGACACACGAGGTGGTGTTCGACTACCGGCCCGGCGAGATCTACTGGTGTACGGCCGACGTGGGCTGGGTCACAGGCCACACCTACATCGTCTATGGCCCCCTGGCGAACGGCGCGACCAGCGTGATGTTCGAGGGCGTGCCGAACTATCCCTGCAACAGCCGCTTCTGGCAGGTGATCGACAAGCACAAGGTCGAGATCTTCTACACGGCCCCGACGGCCCTGCGCGCCCTGATGCGCGAGGGCGAGGCGCCGGTCGAGCGCACGTCGCGCGCCTCGCTGCGGCTGCTGGGCAGCGTCGGCGAGCCGATCAACCCAGAGGCTTGGCTCTGGTACCACCGTGTGGTGGGCGAGAGCCGCTGCCCGATCGTCGACACCTGGTGGCAGACTGAAACCGGCGGGACCCTGATGACCCCGCTCCCCGGCGCCGACGCGCTGAAGCCCGGCTCGGCCTGTGGCCCTATGCCCGGCGTGAAACCCGAGCTGGTCGACGCCGAGGGCGTGGTCCTGGAGGGCCCGACCGAGGGCAACCTGGTGATCACCGACAGCTGGCCGGGCCAGATGCGGACCGTCTATGGCGACCACCGCCGCTTCTTCGAGACCTACTTCTCGACCTATCCTGGAAAGTACTTCACCGGCGACGGCTGCCGCCGCGACGCCGACGGCTACTACTGGATCACGGGCCGCGTGGACGACGTGCTCAACGTCTCCGGCCACCGCCTGGGCACCGCCGAGGTCGAAAGCGCCCTCGTCGCCCACCCGCGTGTCGCCGAGGCCGCCGTCGTCGGCTATCCGCACAACATCAAGGGCCAGGGCATCTATTGCTACGTGACCCTGAACGCAGGCGTGACGCCGAGCGACGCGCTGCGCAAGGAGCTGACCGACTGGGTCCGTCGCGAGATCGGCCCGATCGCCACGCCCGACGTCATCCAGTGGGCGCCGGGCCTGCCGAAGACCCGCTCGGGCAAGATCATGCGCCGCATCCTGCGCAAGATCGCCGAGAACGAATTGGAAAGCCTGGGGGACACCTCGACCCTGGCCGACCCCTCGGTGGTGGACGACCTCGTACAAAATCGCGCCGGCGCGTGAGGCCTGACGAAAATCACGCCGAAGCGTTAGCTTTGGCGTGATGCGCCCAATCGCTCTTGCCTGCAGCTTCTGTCTCGGCCTGGCCACGTCGGCCGTGGGCGCCGAGAACAGCGAGCGAGACGACACGGTCGCGGTTTCCATGCGGCTCGACGACCAGGGGCATGGGGTCGTCCGGGCGCGAACCGAGATCGCCGCGTCCCCCGAGACCGTCTACAAGACCTTGCTCGACTGCGATCGCGCCGCACGGATCATGCCCGGCGTGCGCAGATGCAAGGTGCTGTCCACCGACCCGCTGGGCCAGATCCGCGAGCACGTCGTCCGCTTCAGCGTCTTCCTGCCGCCCGTGCGCTCGACCTCGCGCGTGACGCTCGAACCAAACCGCATGATCCGCTTCACGTGCGTCCAGGGCGATATCCGCGCCTGCGAGGGGGCGTGGCGGTTGACGCCGATCGACGGCGGCCGGCGCACACAGGTGGACTATGACTTCTGGGCCAGCCCGCCGTTTGGTCTGCCCATCGATCTGGTGGGCCCCATGATGCGACGGGACGCGCCGGCCGCCCTCCGGGCGCTGCGCCGCGAGTGTGAGCGGCCGTGACGACTAACCCGCCTCACGCGCCGGAGGGCCTGATGCTGTTCGACGGGGTTTGCAACCTCTGCAACGGCGCGGTGCGGACCGTGATGGCGATCGACCGGCGGGGCGTGGTCCGGTTCGTCCCTTTGCAGACGCCCTATGGCCAGCGGCTGGCCGGGAGCCTTGGCATTGACCCCCACTCGCCCGATAGCCTTATTTTCATCGACCAGGGCCGGGCGCTGACCAAGACCGCGGCGTTCGCTGCGATCCTGCGGCGCATGCCCCGGCCCTGGCGTTGGCTGGCCGTCATCGACCGCCTGCCCAGACGCCTGACCGATGCAGCTTATGACTGGGTTGCGCGTCGTCGCTATCGCCTGTTCGGGCGCCGCAAACATTGCGTCGTTCCCTCCCAAAGCCAGAGAGCAAGGTTCCTGGTCGACGAGCCCTAGAACAGGGCCGCGACGCTCTCTGCGCTGTAGGGCTTTTGCAGCACCGGCGTGTCCCGGAAGCGGTCGGGGAAGGCCCCGCTGTCGCCGAAACCCGTTCCGAACGCGAAAGGCACGCCGGCCTGCTGCAGCGCCTCAGCCACCGGAAAACTCGTCTCCGCCCCAAGATTGACGTCGAGGATCGCGAAGGGCGGCAAGCTTTCGGCCAGGACGTCCAGGGCTTGGCCGACGCTCGAGGCGACCGTCACCTGCTTGACACCCAGGCGGAGCAGCATGTCCTCCAGGTCCAGCGCGATGATCATGTTGTCCTCCAGCACCATCATCCGCTCCGGCACCCGAACAGGCGTATCGGCGCGCCTGGCCCTGGCGGCGGTCGCCGCCACGCCCTCCGTCGTCACGTAGCGCGCGGGGATCCGGATCCGCGCCTGGAAGCCTTCGGGCCGGTAGTCCAGGGTGACCTCGCCGTCCAGGTCGTGCGGGATGGAGTGCTCGATGATGGTCGAGCCGAAGCCTCGCCGAGTCGGCGGCTTGACCGGCGGCCCGTCGCGTTCGCGCCACTCGATGACCAAGTCGCCCCGCGCGTCGCGCGTCCAGTCGACCTTCACGTGCCCGCGCTGGTCGCACAGGGCGCCATACTTCGCCGAGTTCGTCATCAACTCATGGATGACGAGCGACAGCAGCGAGAAGGCGTCGGGCGCCAGGGCGGTCGGCGCGCCCGTAAGCCTTACGCGATCGGCCCTGTTGCTCAGATAGGCCTCGGCTTCGGCGGTGATCAGGTCGCTCAGCGCGCCAGGACCCCACTGGTGCCGCGTGATCTGGTCATGCGCCCGCGCCAGGGCCTGGACGCGCCCTCCGACCACTTCCGCGAACTGCTCGACCGTCGAAACGCCCGCGCGGCTCTGGCTGATCAGGCCTCGGATCAAGCCCAGGATGTTGCGAACCCGGTGATTGAGCTCGGCGATCAGCAGTTCCTGCCGCTGGTTCGCGCGCTGGCGCTCCTCGTCCGCGAGATCGGTCAGCCGGAAGACGATTTCCAGGAGGCTGACCCGCATGCTTTCGGCCAGGAAACGCTCGACCTGGGTCCAGGGACGGCTCTGCCCCCGGACGGTCTCTTCCCAGGCCTCGAAGCTCTTGCGGGGGGTCAGGCGCTCGCCGAGCGGCCCGACTTGAACCAGCTTGGCGGGCTTGCCGGCCCAGACCACGGTCTGGGCCTGCTCCTTGCGAAAGAAAATCAGATAGTCACGCGGGGCGCGCGAAAGCGGAACCGCCATCATGCCCGCCGCCTTGCCCGCCCAGGAAGCCGCCGACGGCAGCAGCGCGGCGATCTCGTTTGTGGCGAATACCGAGTGGGTGTTCTTCTCGCGCAGCAGCCGGATCAGCGCATGGACATTGCTGGCGTCCGGCGTGGAGTCGCGCAGGGTCAGCCGCCCCTCCAGCCAGAGCGCCAGGCCGTCGCAATGGACCAGCCGGCACAGGTCGTCCAAATAGGGGCTCAGCGTGTCTGCGCCCTGCGGCGCGCCGACGACGCTCGCCATCATGCGATCGTGGAGGGCGCGGGCTTCGGCCTGACGGCGCGTCTCGATTTCCCGCTCCCGGCTCTCCAGCGTCAGGGAAAACAACTGCCCGAATAGTTCCGCGGCCGTGCGACGCTCATAGCTGATGTGCTTGGGGCCGTAGTGGTGGCAGGCGAACAGCCCCCACAGCTTGCCGTCTCGCAGGATGGATATCGACAGCGAGGCGCCCACGCCCATGTTGCGCAAATACTCGATGTGAATGGGCGAGACCGCGCGCAGCATGCTCATCGACAGGTCGACGGGCTCGCCGGTGACGCTGACCGGCGGCACGATCGGGGAAACCTGGGCGTCGATGTCGGCGATGATCCGCAGCCAGTTCCGTTCGTAAAGCGTGCGCGCCTGGACCGGAATGTCCGACGCCGGGTACCGCTGGCCCAGGAAGGAGCCGATCCCCGGCCGCACGGACTCGGCGATCACCTCGCCGGCGCCGTCCTGGCTGAAGCGGTACACCATGACGCGGTCGAACTCGGTTAGGGCGCGCACCTGACGCGCGGCCTCGTGACAGAACTCCTCGAAGGTGGGGCGGGCGGCGATCCGCGCGGTCATCGAACGCACCGCCGAGGCCGCTTCGATCAGCGCGTCGGCCTGGCTAGGCTCCCCCTCGATGATCAGCATGCGTCCGGAATAGTGCAGGGCGAGGTCGAAGTCCTCGCCGCCGTCCGACAGCGGCAGGCCGAAGATCCGCTCGACCGCATCGGCGCCGCGCATGATCTGCAGACGACCGCGGACTGCGTGGATGGCGTGGCCGCTCAGGACCTGGGCCAGGGGCTTGCCAATCAGGTCCTCCGGCGAGGTCCCCAGATACCGCAGCGTCGTGGTCGAGGCGTGAACGATCAGCCAGTCCGTGTCGACGGCGAGCAGAAACCCGAAGGGCTGCACTGAGCCCAGGATATGGATCGGCTCGCGATCGCAATTGGTCAGGTCGACTTCAAATCCGGGCATCGACGCCGGCTCGGACATTCGAAACTCCAGGCGACGCGACGGTCTGGAACGCGGCCGCGAAACACCGGAAACCATATCGCGCACCGGCGACGGCCTCGTCTGTCCGAAAGCCGACTTTCCGCTGCGACTCCAGCCATTCCAAGAAGGATCGCCAGAGATTGAACTCCTCGCCATGAGTCAGGTAGCCGGTCGGCAGCGTGGGACCGGAGCTGCGAACCCGGCGCGCGATGAACCTCGCGCCCAGCCTTGAGCCCTCGAGGACGTAGAGGACTCCGACCGCGAACGCCTGGGAGAACGCGGGCTGAGCCTCCAAGGTCGGGATGGGAAGGTTCATCGCGGCGAGGTCGTCGTGGAGAACGGCGCGCCGGCTACGGCGGGGCCAGTCCGCCAGCCAGGTCTCCACGCCATCACGCTCCAGCGCCAGTTCCAACGAAGTCAGAGCGCCGGCCGAGGCCGAGAGAAAGCGGCCGTAGCCAGAAGCGCTGTCGAAATCCAAGGCCGCGGCGGTCTGGTCCAAGGCCTGATGGTCGCCGGCCGTCGCAGCGCGCAAGCGGTCGCGTAGCAAAGTGTCAGGCAATCAGACCCCCGGCGTCCGCCCCCCACGAGCGGGAGACGGAGATAACCGATTCTAACGACCCACCGGCCGTCCGGTTCCGGACAGATGACAGCTCGGTAAGGTTTATCTCGAAAACGACGATGCTAGGGTCCGCCTTAACTGTCCAGGAGTTCCTCGCGCATGATCCGCACCGCCAAGCTCGCTCTCGTGGCGACCGCTCTCTCAACCACGGCGCTTTCCCCGCTGGCGCAGGCGGCGACCACGCCCGCGAAGCCAAGAGCCGCATCCGTCGCCGCCAAGAGCGCGGCCGCGATCAAGGCCCCGCCAATCGTCTACCAGCAGCGCGTTTTGCCCAACGGCATGAAGGTCTTCACCTCGCGCGACGCCACGACGCCCAATGTCTCGGTGCAGGTGTGGTACGGCGTGGGCTCCAAGGACGATCCGCGCGGCCGTTCGGGCTTCGCGCACCTTTTCGAACACCTGATGTTCAAGGCCACGCGCAACATGCCCAGCGAGACGCTGGACCGCCTGACCGAGGATGTCGGCGGCTTCAACAACGCCTCCACTTGGGACGACTTCACCAACTATTACGAAGTCGCGCCGGCCAATCACCTCGAGCGCCTGCTGTGGGCTGAGGCAGACCGCCTGAAGTCGCTGGTGATCGACGAGAGCGTTTTCGCCTCCGAGCGCGACGTGGTGAAGGAAGAGCTGCGCCAGCGCGTGTTGGCTGACCCCTACGGGCGCTTCTTCGCCCTTTCTATCCCGCAGCAGTCGTTCACGACCCACCCGTACCAGCGCCCGGGCATCGGATCGATCGAGGAGCTGGACGCAGCCACGGTCGATGACGTCCGCGCCTTCCACCAGACCTACTACCGGCCCGATAACGCCGCCCTGATCGTCGTCGGCAATTTCGACCAGGCCAAGCTGGACGCGATGATCGACCAGTACTTCGCCGGCATCGCCAAGCCGGCGGGCGACATTCCGAAGATCTCGGTCATCGAGCCGGCCCGCACCGGGCCCAAGACCGTGAACACCTACGGCCCGAACGTGCCGCTGCCGGCCCTGGCCATCACCTGGCTCGCCCCCGCGGCCGCCGATAAGGACGCGCCGGCCCTAACGGTGCTGGACGCCATCCTGTCGGCCGGCAAGTCCTCGCGCCTCTATGACAGCCTCGTCTACGAGCAGAAGATCGCCCAATCGGTGTTCTCCAGCGCGCCCAACAACGCCCAGCCAGGACTTATCTCGGTCGGGGCCATCATGGCCGGCGGCAAGACGGTCCAGCAGGGCGAGACCGCCCTGCGCGCCCAAGTCTCGCGCCTGCGCGACGGCCTGGTCACGCCCGCCGAACTCTCCGAGGCGAAGGCCGGCCTGCTGGCTGACGCGGTGCGCAAGCGCGAGGAGATCGACGGACGCGGCTTCGCCATCGGCTACGCCCTGATGACCGAGGGCGACGCCGCGCGCGCCAACACCAACCTCGCCGCGCTTCAGGCGGTGACCGCTGCGGATGTCCAGCGCGTGGCGCGGAAGTACCTCGCCGACGACAAGCGTACGGTGATCCGCTACCTGCCGGAGAAGGATCGCCCGGTCGGGGAAAAGGACGCCACGCCGCCGATCCCGAAGGTGGCCTCGGTGAAGTACGACGGTCCGGTCACGACGCTGGCGCCCGAGGGCGAGCGCCAGGCTCCGCCGCCGATCGCCGCGCCCGTTCCGGCGGTGATGCCGACACCAGCGGAACGCACGCTGTCGAACGGCCTGCGGGTGATCGTCGCAAAGTCCAGCGACCTGCCGCTGATCACCGCCGACCTGACGGTGCGCGGCGGGGCCAGCTCCGATCCCAAGGGCCTAGCGGGCGTCTCCAGCTTGACCGCCGAGCTGCTGACCGAAGGCACCGCCACCCGTTCGGCGACCCAGGTCGCGCGTGAGACGGAAGCCCTGGGCGCTAATCTGGAAGCGGGCTCGGGCTGGGAGGCCGCCTCCCTGACCCTGAGTGTCACGGAAAACAACGCCGCGCCCGCCATGGCTATCATGGCCGACGTGGCGCAGAACCCCGCCTTCGCGGCCGCCGAGCTCGACCGCGTGCGCGCCGAGACCCTCGACAGCCTCTCGGTCGCCTATCAGCGGCCTGGCAGCCTGGCCAGTTTCGCGACGGCCCCGGTGCTGTATGCGGGCTCGGCTTACGGCCACGTCGCGGGCGGCACCCCTGGGTCGCTGCCGAAGATCAAGCGCACCGACCTCGCCAAGACCCACGCCGCCTACTGGCGTCCCGACAACGCGGTGCTGGTGCTGACCGGCAACCTGACGCCGGAGGCTGGCTTCGCCCTCGCCGAGAAGGCGTTCGGCGGCTGGAAGAAGCCGGCGACGCCGCCGCCGGCGACGGCCGCCGCGCCGACCGGCTACCAGCCGCGCAACGTCGTCATCGACCTGCCGGGCACAGGCCAAGCCGCGGTGGTGCTGGCCAAGCCGGCGATCAGCCGAACCGCCCCGAACTACTATCAGGGCATTGTGGCCAATACGGTGCTTGGCGTCGGCTTCTCGTCGCGCCTGAACCAGGAGATCCGCATCAAGCGCGGTCTTTCGTACGGCGCCGGCTCCAGCCTGACGCCGCAGGGCCGCTTCGGCGGCTTCTCAGCCCGGGTCCAGACCAAGAACCCGTCGGCGGGCGAGGTCGTCTCCCTGACCCGCGCTGAGCTGACCCGCCTGGCCGCCGAGCCGGCCACCCCGAGTGAGCTGACCGCTCGCAAGTCGGTGCTAGTCGGCAGCTTTGGCCGCGACCTGGGCACTTCCGAAGGGCTGGCCAATATCCTGGGCAATCTCGCCGTCTATGGTGTGCCTCTGACCGAGATCCAGGCCTATGCCGCCAAGGTCGAGGCGGTGACGCCGGACGAGGTTCAGGCCTTCGCCAAAGCCCAGCTGGATCCGGCCCAGATGAGCGTCATCGTGGCCGGCGACGCCAAGGCCATGGGGGAGGACCTCACCAAGGTCGCGCCCAACGCCAAGGTGATCCCGGCGGCCAAGCTCGATCTGGACAGCCCGACCCTGGGCAAGTGAGGAGGGGTCTGGAGCGCCGCGACGGCGCGGCGCTCCAGACACATCGCAAGGCTACTTCGACCTCGCGAGCAAGTCGCGGATTTCGGTCAGCAGCTTTTCTTCGGGGGTCGGCGCCGGCGGCGCGGCCGGTGCGGGCGTCTCGGCGTCCTTGCGGCGGATCTCGTTGACCAGCTTGACCAACAGGAAGACCACGACCGCGACGATGAAGAACTGGATCACGGTGTTGATGAAGGCGCCGTACTGGATCGCCACCTTCTCGACAGCGTCGGTCGCCGGGTCCTCGGGGCGCAGCACCCATTCAAGTTTTGAAAAGTCGAGCCCGCCGGTCAGAAGGCCGATCGGCGGCATGATCACCTGATCGACCAGGCTCTTGACGATGCCGTTGAACGCCGCGCCGATGATCACGCCGACGGCCAGATCGATCACGTTGCCGCGGGCGATGAATTCGCGGAATTCCTTGACGACGCTCATGACCGGTTCCTCCTGGCCTGTCCGAATTGAACCGGAGGCTGGAGGCGTTCGCGGCGCCGGGTCAAGCCCGGCCCCTAGCCCTATTCGTCGCCGTCGGCGTTCAGGCGGGCGCGGAGCTCTTTGCCGCTCTTGAAGAACGGCACGTGCTTGGCCCTTACGTCGACGGCTTCGCCCGTGCGCGGATTGCGGCCGGTTCTGGCCGGGCGCGAGCGGACCGATAGCGCGCCAAAGCCGCGCAGCTCGACCCGACCGCCGTCTTCCAGGGCGCCGATCATACGCTCCAGGATGACGCTCACAACGCGCTCGACGTCCTTCTGCGTCAGGTGCGGATTTTCATTCGCGAGCCTGGCGATGAGTTCAGACTTGATCATCGATATCCCCGGAGCGCCCTTTCAAGAACGAGGCGCGAGCGGACCTTTGCCCAACGAGGGCTGAGTCTTCAAGGGGTTGCGTGAGATTCACGAGTCGAGCCCAGCGATTGCCCACGTTCATGAACCCTTTGGCGCACGGACGATCTGAGGCTCGCCGGCGAGGCGACGCGCGATCTTGTTCGCCTCCTCGGCCTGGTCGAAGGGCAGTTCGCGCGCAAGGCTGCGGCTGGACTCCGAGAACCGCGCGACGCCGTCCTTCAACTCGGCGGTCTGTATGATCTCGCGGTTGGCCAGACGCCCCGTCCAGTTCACCCCCTTGACGGTGAAGCCAGCGCCCTTGTTAGGCAGGACGATTTCCGTGGCGGACGTGGCATAGGCGGGGAAGACCGTTGCATAGGGCGCATCGGCATTCAGGCCAGGCTCGCGTCGCGGGAACGCCAAGGCCTTGCCCGCCCCCGAGCCCGGAATACGGAACTCGCGAACGCCAAGGTCGTCGTTCAAGCGCCAATCGAGATCGGCCGTGCCGCCGATCTTGATCTTGGCCTCGCCGCTTGGAGCAACTTCGAAATCGATCGACTCGATGTTCACCCAGCTGAGGCTGGCTGAGGCGCTTTGCTTGAGACCGCGTTCGATATCGGCCCGCGGCGCCGTCCGCAGGGCGCGCGCCAGGCCCAGCGCCGCGTCCCCGCGGATCGTGGTCGTCATGCTGATCGGCGCAGGCTTGTCGAAGCCGCCCGAAGCGTCGATGCGCACGACGCTTTCGCTGTCCGGCTTGCTGAGCGGACCCTGGACGATCTCCTCCAGCGAAGCGCCCTGCGAGCGCACGGGCAGGGCCCAGCGGAACGGCGGCGGCCGCAGGCCATCGATGTCGCCGACATCCCCCGTCCGCGTACCGTCCAGCCAGTAGCTCTTGCCGGCGATGCGCGCCCGAACCAGAACGTGGTTGAACAGCGAGGCGGATGGCAGCCGCTCCTCCAGGCCATCGCCACCGTTCGTGGACACCAGGACCGGCTCGGCCTCGACGCCCAGTTCGCGCAGGATGGCTAGCAGCAGAACCGTCTTGCCCTTGCAGTCGCCAAACCGGCGCGACCACGTCTCCTCGACCGAAGCGGGCTTGTAGCCGCCCTCGCCCATGCCGAGGAACAGATAGCGGGTCTTGTCCTCGACCAGCTGCAGCGCCTTGAAGGCGCGGACCTTGGGGTCCGTGCTGGCCGCCGCGATCGCGGCGATCTCGGGCCGCAGGGACGAGTCGGCGGGCAGTTCCGAGGCCTTGCCATACAGCGGCGCCATGCGACGGGAGATATCGTCCCAGCCTGTGTAGGTCGTCGCTTCGAGCATGCCCAGGCGCTGGAAACGAGCAGGTGCGCCGACGGGCCCCTTCGGCGCCTTGACGGTCGCGACGTCGACGAGCAGCTCGTTGAGCTTGCCCGCCTTGCCGACCTTCGGCTGCGGGAAGCCGAGGCTTGCGCGCCAGGTCAGCGGCGTCCCCTCCGGCCACAAGAGACGGGCGCGGAAGCGACCCGCCACGCCGGTCCAACCCATGTACTCGAAATCGCCCGTGCGGCCGCCGAGAAGCGCTTCCTTGTGTTCGCGGGTGTAGGACCAGTCGACGACATCGCCGACCTGCAGGTCCTTGATCTGGATCGAGGCGGTCATGCGCCCGTCCAGCATCGCCCGCTCGAGGTTTTTCTCCCGTCGCAGCACCAGCACATCCTGGCCTTGCTTGAGAAGATCGATCCGCTGGTCGCCGCGGATGATGGCTAGGGTGTGGATCGTGACCTTGTCGCGGACGGGATCCCAGGTGACCGAGCGCGAACCGCCCTGCAGCCCCTCGCTCTTCAGAATCTTGACGACGCGCCGGCCATAATAGACCGAGCCGGTGTTGTCGTGCTGCGACTGGTTGTCGTCCAGCAGCACCTGGGTCGACGGCGCCTGGTCGTCTGCGGGCGGCGGCGGAATATCGGCCACCTGCACCCACTTGGCCGGCGGCCCGTAGCTGGGCTTCTCATCAGCCCACGCTGCGCCAGCCATAACCACGACCGTAGCCGCGACAAGCGCCGCACCTTGGACGCCACACACGCCGAGAACCCGCACGAACGCCTCCCCCAACTCAACCCATGGACGTTGTGGCAGGATTTCATGCAAAAGAAAACGGCGGCTGGACCGCTCCAGCCGCCGCCAACTTCAGCTCCAATGGAGCAGAAGCTTATTCCTTGTTGGCGCGCTCGCGCAAAGCGGCGCCCAGGATGTCGCCCAGCGAAGCGCCGGAGTCCGACGAGCCGAACTGCTCGATGGCTTCCTTCTCTTCGGCCATTTCCAGCGACTTGATCGACAGCGAGACGCGGCGCGCGGCCTTGTCCACGTTGGTGATCTGAGCATCGATGCGATCGCCGACGGCGAAGCGCTCCGGACGTTGCTCCTGACGGTCGCGCGACAGGTCCGACTTGCGGATGAAGGCCGACATCGGAGCGTCGTCTTCACCGAAGCGGACTTCGATGCCGCCCGAGGTCACTTCCGTGACCGTGACGGTCACGGTCTGGCCCTTGCGGTAGGTATCGCCCGACATCGGGTCGCCGGCCAGCTGCTTGATGCCCAGCGAGATGCGTTCCTTCTCGACGTCGACGTCGAGAACCTTCGCCTTGACCACGTCGCCCTTCTTGTAGCGAGCCATGGCTTCTTCGCCCGGGACGCTCCAGTCGATGTCCGACAGGTGCACCATGCC
>NZ_QFQZ01000085.1 GCF_003243465.1 Caulobacter segnis | reverse complement strand
CCCTGAAGGCTTTCGGAAGCCGGCCCTCAGCGCCGGCCGCAGACCCCGTGCACGGGCCAGCATCCGAAACCCTCAACATTAGCAGACATTGGCATGCCTCCAGCACCCGGACATTCAGCCCGACAGGCGCATGGGCGAGATCGCCCCTTCTCGGCGGTGAGCGACGTAAGGTTCGGCGGCGGCGCCGCGTTAGAACCTGACGTTGCGCATCACGGACGCTAGAGAGCCGAAGGACGCGCGCGGAGGCCCATAAGGAACAGGCGCGTGACCTCGCCCGCGATCTGAGTTGATCCCCGGTTGTCGCCAGGCGGCAACCACTTGGGGAGGTGGCTGAACGTCCCGGCCGAAGCCAGGGCGACGGGCTCCAGGTCGAAGGGGCGCAAGGTGCCGTCCTTGACGCCCCGCCGAGCCAGCTCGACAGAGCGAGAGGCCAGCATCGTGGTCCGCTCGGTGAACGCCCGCCGCACCGTCGGGGCGAAGATCTCGAACCCCGTGGTCAGCGACATCGGATGCAGGTCGTCCAGCTGGGCCTCGACATTGAGCTCAAGCGCCAGCAGCGAGCACTCCAGGCCGGTCTCACCAGTCTCGGCCACATCCATGATGCGGTCGTAGATGTCGAAAGCGCGCTCGTAGCAGTAGGCGACGAAGGCCGGCTTACTGTCGAAGTGATGGTAGACGAGGCCCTTGGTCGCCCCGACCTCGGCGGCGACGTCGTCCAGCGACACGCCCTCCACGCCCCGGCGGTTGAACAGCCTCGAGCCGGCGCGGGCCAGGCTTTCCAGGCGCTCTTCCTTGTCGTCCCGCGCCGGCGGGACGATCACTTCGGCCAGCCGGCGGCGCACGGGCGGGATAGTCGCGCCCTCTGCCGCCACGCCGTCGAGTACCAGCGGCGGGATGGCCGCGGCCATGCGGATGGCGAAGGTCTCGTCGCCATTGTCGGTCCAGGTCCTCCCCAGCGGCGCCCAGGACAGCAGCCCGAAGATCGACTGGCAGGCTAGGTCGACGTCGCACGACCGGATCGAGCCGTCCTCCAGCCCCTGCCCGATCAGCGCCTTCAGGCTCTCGACATTCCGCTGCCGGGCGACGCGCACCACCTCGCGCGGTCCCTCGGGCAGGGAGGCCGTCTCGCTGAGCACAGCGACCGGCGGATGGTCGAACTCCAGGGCCAGCCGCATGAAGGCGCCGACCCTGTCCAGCCCTCGGCCACCGCTGGCGTGGGCGCGTGTCAGGTCGGCCTGGGTCAGCTCGCAGGCGCGCAGGTAGCACTGATGCGCCAGGTCCTGGCGATCGGCGGAGTAGTTGTAGAGCGCGGCGCGGGTCAGGCCGACCCGCCTGGCGATCGCCGACAGGCTCGCCCCGGCCACGCCGACGCGGTTGAACTCCACCGCCGCCTCGTCGAGCACCGCCACGTGCCGCGCCGCGCGAGCCTCGCCCGCCAGGGATCTCATTGGGGCTTCACCTGCATTGGAGGTGAACATACCGCATCGATAAATCAATTGACAGATGGGTATGTCCGGCGCGTCATACTCAAGTGTCAGAGCGAACGACATCGTCGTATCGAACAAAAACAGACACGGGGAGGACTACGCATGCGGATAGCTCGCGAGGGCCGTCGGCCCATGGATTTGGTTGTCGGCGCCTCGATCCTGGCGCTGATCGCGGCCGGCGGAGCCCGGGCGGAGGACGATCCCGCCCATGCCGCGACCCATGCCGCGACCCAGGCCGTGGTCGATGAAGTTGTCGTCACCGCCTTCAAGCGCGAGGAGCGCCTGCAGACCGTCGGCGCGACGATCACCGCCCTGTCGGCCCAGAGCCTGCGCGCCTCGCGGGTGGCCGGCCTGACCGACCTGTCGTCTTACGCCCCCAATGTCGACATCAAGGAGACCGTGCCAGGCGCCCTGCCCACCGTGACCATGCGTGGCATCGGCCTGGATGATTTTTCGACCACCAGCAGTCCGGCCGCCGGCGTCTATATCGACGAGGTCCCGCTCAGCTCGCCCGGCCTGATGAGCGGCGACTTTCTGGACTTGGCCCGCATCGAGGCCCTGAAGGGTCCGCAAGGCACGCTCTATGGCCGCAACACCACGGCCGGGGCCCTGAACATCATCTCGGCCAAGCCGGAGAAGGATTTCGCCGCCCTGGCCAAGGTCGGCTACGGCGCCTATCGGGCCTTCGACGCCGAGGGGATGATCAATCTCCCGCTGTCGGACACCGCCCAGCTGCGGCTCAGCGCCAAGACCATCCAGCAGGCGCGCGGCTATTGGACCAGCACGCTGCAGGAAGACGGAACGCCCGGCGAGCGCGATATCGGCTCGCGCGATGTCTGGCTGGGCCGGGTCCAGCTGGCCTTGCAGCCCATCCAGGCCCTGTCGATCAACCTGAAGGTCGAGGGCCAGCGTTCGCGCTCGGAGATCGGCGTCCCGCAGCACTTCGGCGCCTTCACGCCGGGCGCGCCGTTCGCGCCCTGCGCCCCGGTGCTGGCCGGCCATGTCGACAACAGCCAATGCGCCGACGCCTTTGGCTATCGCAACATCCACAAGAGCCCCTATCGCGGCGACTGGGCCGGGGCGTTCCCCTATTCGGTCGACCAGATCAACGCCACCTCGCTGATCCAGTACGACTTGGGCGGCTTCGACCTGACCTCGGTCACCGGCTACATCAACTTCGCCCGCTTCTATCACATCGACGTCGACGCCACGCCGCGCCAGCAGTTCGACTATCTGGAGAACGAGGCCGTCCGCCAGTTCACCCAGGAGTTCCGAGTCGGCAAGGACACCGCCGTGGTCGACCTGCTAGGCGGCGCCTTCGTGTCGTGGGACCACGTGCTAGGCGACAACACCAATCTCAGCGACCAGTGGCCGCTGGTGCTGTTCGGCGCGGCCAGCGGTTCGGGCAAGACGACCTACAACCAGACCACCCGGTCGGCCGCGCTCTACGCCAACGGCACGTGGCATCTGCGTGACGACTTGGACCTGATCACCGGCGTTCGCTACACCGGCGAGGAGCGCCACTATGCCGGCGGCACCCGGTTCATCACCCCTTCGCCGCTGGTCGGGGTCAGCAACACCTTCATCGACGACAAGATCCACGACCACAACGTCACCTGGAAGCTGGGACTGAACTGGCGGATCGATCCGCGGACGATGGTCTACGGCTCGGCGGCGCGCGGGGTGAAGAGCGGCGGCTTCTTCAGCGGCTTCTCCAACAACAACGCCCAGCTGCTGCCCTATCGCCCCGAGACCCTGACCGCTTACGAGCTGGGCGCGAAGACCCAGCCGGCCAGCGGCCTGACCCTGAACGGCGCGCTGTTCTACTATGACTATTCAGATCCCCAGACCTTCGTGCGCTACACCGATCCGGCCACCAGCCTGTCGGTGCAGAAGGTCGGCAATGTCGACAGCGCCAAGGCCTACGGCGCGGAATTCGACGCCAGCTGGCGGCCACTCACGGGCCTGACCCTGAACGCCGGTCTTGGCCTGCTGCACACCAAACTGTCGTCGTTCTCGACCGCCGCCGGAACCATCCCCGCCGGCAACCGCCTGCCCAACGCGCCCAAAGTCACCTTCAACGGCTCTGCCCGCTACGAGTGGGCCCTGTTCAACGGCCTGACCGCCGCCCTGCAGGGCGAGGCCCACTACGCCGGCGCGGTGTTCAAGGAGGCGGCCAATGATCCGCTGATCGCGGCGGACTCGTACTGGCTGTTCAACGCCCGCGCCACGGTCGCCCGCCCCGACGACCATTGGGAGCTGGCGGTATGGGGCAAGAACCTGACCGACAAGCTCTATGAGGTGCAGGGCAACAACCTGTCTTCCCTCGGGCTGATCGACAAGAACTACAACACGCCGCGCACCTACGGCGTCGAACTCACCTATCGCTACTGAGCCGAGAGAGCGCCTCCCATGACCCAGACCCTTCTAGCCGCGCAGGGCGTCTGCACGCCGCGCTTCTCGGCCGTCCAGACCGCCTTCGAGCGCAATTTCAGCGAGCGCGGCGAGGTCGGCGCGGCCTTCTGCCTGTGGGTGGACGGCCAGCCGGTCGTCGACCTGTGGAGCGGCGCGCGCGACGCGGCCGGCGCCCTGCCCTGGACCCGCGACACGGTGGCCAATGTCTGGTCCACCACCAAGGGCGTGACGGCCGCGTGTTTCGCCATGCTCGTCGATCGCGGCCGGCTCTCCTACGAGGACAAGGTCGCCGATCACTGGCCGGCCTTCGCCGCCGAGGGCAAGGGCGAGATCACCATCGGCATGCTGCTGTCGCATCAAGCGGGCCTCAGCGGTTTCACGAGCCCGGCCGTCGTCGAGGACCTCTATGCCGGCCACGCCGCAGCAGAGCGCCTGGCCGCCCAGGCCCCGATCTGGCCGCCCGGCACGGCCTCCGGCTACCACGCCATCAGCTTCGGCCTGTTGGCGACCGAACTGTTCGAGCGCGTGGAAGGTCGTTCGTTGAAGCAATTCGTGGCCGACGAACTGGCCGGCGCGCGGGGCCTGGACATCGCCATCGGCCTGGGGCCCTCGCGCACCGACCAGGCCGCCGAGATGCTGGCCCCGGCCGGCATGGGCTCGGGCGACATCGGCAGCTTCAATCCGGCCCAGGTCGCGGCCCTGACCAATCCGGGCCTGGACCCGCGCCTGCCCAACACCGCCGCCTGGCGCGCCGCCGAGATCCCGTCGGCCAACGGCTTCAGCAACGCCCGGGCGCTCGCCGGCCTCTATGCCGGCCTGCTGCTCGGCGCGAAGGCCCCGCTGGTCTCGGCCGCCGCGATCACCCAGGCTACCGAGGTGCGGATCGAGGGCCGCGATTTGGTGCTCGACCTGTTCGCCCGGTGGGGGGCGGGATTCCTGGTCAATTCTGAACAGCTCTATGGCCCAAATCCGGAAGCTTTCGGCCATTCCGGCTGGGGCGGTTCGTTCGCCTTCGCCGATCCGAAGGCCGGCATCGCGATGGCCTACACCATGAACCAGATGAGCCAGCTCTTGCGCGGCGATCCTCGCGGCGTGGCGCTGATCGACGCCGTCTACGGCGCGCTCGATGAATAGCGCGGATGGCGTGGTGCTGCCGAGCTTCAGTCTGGTCGGCCGCACCGCCCTGGTGACCGGGGCTTCGTCTGGCCTTGGCGCGCGCTTCGCCGCTGTGCTGGCCGCCGCTGGCGCCCGCGTGGTGCTGACCGCCCGTCGCCTTGAGGCGCTCGCCGCTGTGGCGGCCGAGATCACCGCCCGCGGCGGCCAAGCCACTTGCGCGCCCATGGATGTGACGGACGAGCGTTCGGTCGTAGCCGCCTTCGATCGCGCGGAAGCCGATGCTGGCCCTATAGACACGGTGATCGCCAATGCCGGCATCGGCGGTGGCGGCCGTTCCACCGAGATGCCGGTTGCGGCGTTCTCATCGATCATGTCCGTCAACGCGACGGGCGCGTTCCTAACGGCGCGCGAGGCAGGGCGGCGAATGATCGCCAATGGCTCGCGTGAGCGGCAGGACGGGCGCATCCTGATCGTGGCGTCGGCGGCGGCGCACACGCCCGTGGCTGGCCTGGCGGCCTACAACGCCTCGAAAGCGGCCGCGGCGATGCTGGGGCGCTCGCTCGCCGTCGAGTGGGTGCGCCAGGGGATCAATGTCAATGTCCTGTGCCCCGGCTACATTCGCACCGACATAAACGCTGAGATGTTCGAGGGCGTCACTGGGGAAGCTCAGATCTCGGCGTTGGGACGGCGCCGGCTGATGACTCCCGAGGATCTGGATGGTGGGGTACTCTATCTATGTTCCAACGCTTCGCGCGCGGTCACCGGCAGCGTGCTGACCATTGACGACGGGCAAAGCGCTTGAACCGCTGGCGTCGCACCAGCCGGCAAGGGCGGTTAGGCGCCATGAGCTGCCCTTGCGACCTTTCAAGAACCACGACATTCAGCGCGCCAGGCTCAGTGCGAGCGCCCCCTTGGATGAGTTGCTCCGATTGAGGTGCGACCGTTTGCGCCGTGTGAAAGTCGGAAAGCTGCACTTTATGCAAGTATCTGTTGTGAAAGGGCTTTCGGACAAGCCTCCCGCTTTGAGCACTACCTATAGTGGGCACCAGCAACACGCCCGACACTATCATGCGGTCAGCACCAAGTCGCTAACCGCCTCGCCCACGCCGGTAGCCGACTGCGGGTTCTGGCCTGTGATCACCTTCCATCAACGACGATCTTGGCGGTCCAGTTCGGGGCCGCCCGATGGCGAGCGCCTCGAGACAAAAGCTTGTCGGCCAGAAGGAAAGGTACGGCCGTCTCAAGCCCGACCGCCTTCTCCTCGCTGTTGGTGAACGCCGCGAGCCGTTTTCCCGCTATGAGGTAGTCGCCGCTGCTCAGCTTGACGTCCATCAGCGCCGCAGGTCCGTGGCAGACGGCAGAGACCACCCCGCCATGTTCGTAGATCGCGCTGGTCACGCGCTGAACCGCGGGTCCTAAGCCGTGGCCGGGCCAAATAGCGGATGCTGGCGCCCCTGCAGAAACTCTACACTCATAAGATGCGCTACTACGCTTACTGTGAGCCGCCCGCCGAATACGAGCGCCCTGACCTGCCGGTATGATCGCGAACCATCGGTCGAGACGATCCATCCTCTTAACGGTGCTGGCACAAAAACGCAGCCAGTAGAGCCGACGCCCCTCCCGCACCCGGAATCCTCGCATTCTCCCTCGACACAGCCAAAGGGCGACGGCAGTCTTTCCATCGTTCTAGGGAGGGGTTGGATTGGCGCGGAAGATAAACTGCTTCGTCTCGTTCTCGGCCGCAGACGGCAATGAACGAAACATACGATTTCTGATCGAATATTTGACGGAGAGACTCGAGGGCAAGGTTTCGTTTCAAGCCTACTTCGATCAGCCGACAGGCTCGGACCTCCAGAATTTCATGAAAGACGAGCTGACGAAGGCCGAGGCCGTGATTGCGCTCTTTACCCCCGATTACAAGCGCAAGATCGAGCAGCGGATCACGTCCGGCGTGCTCACCGAATACTTGCGGATCGTTGATCGACTGGAAGGCAAGATCGACGCGCCCCCGCTGGCCTTTCTGCCCATCTTTTGGGGTGGGCCTAGCTTCGAGGCCGCCGCGCCGACCTATTTCATGGGCCGCAATTTTGCTCGGGAGCTGAATCTCTTTCAAGCCTATGGCTCGGAGGGAGAGCCGTATCTGCCGGACCGCATTGAGACGCTCTTGCGGCCGGCCATCGGCCGTATCGTTTCCGACTTGAAGATCCGCTGGGATGAGGCTGACCCCAGCTACGCCACCCTCAAGGCTGCGGTCGACGAGACGATGCTCGCCCCCGCCGTCATGTCGGACGAAGATCAGGCGACAAGCAGCCAGGACAGCACTCGCCCCGACGGAAGAGTCGATGAGGCGATGTTCAGGAAGTCGGAGCGGGCGCCACTATCGGTAGCAGACTTCAGCAGGCTTTACTTCGTGAAGACGGCGGCGTTCCGCGCAATCGGCCGCCATCACAAAATGGCATTCACAGGCCGGAAAGGCTCGGGCAAGACGACGCTCTTGAAAGTGTACAAACACCAGAACGAGGAGCGATACTTCTTGCCGATCGACGTCGAGGTCAACGACTGGAATCTCCACTACATTCTAGGCGACTTGACCTTCCGCCCAGCCGAGGGCGATCTGTCTTACACGGCCGAAGAATCGAAAGTATTCGACTTTGTTTGGCCGATTTTTTTGTCATTGTGCATGGTGCGCAGCTTGGAAGGCGCGCATCCCTATCCGGAACATCTCCTCTCCCACGTGGAGCACTCTAGGCGCTTCAGCTCCTCCAAAGGCCGGTACGATCAGCTGTTCCAGCTTTCGATCGAGATTGTGACGGAATTCATCCAAGAGTGCATCGACAGCGCCTCAACGCGTAGCGAGGGCGAATTCAAGTCTGACCTACTGAGATCGTTGAACGTCCAGGCATGCACCGAGCGGTTGCTCGGTCCAGGCTACGGAGCCTTGCTCGAGATCGTGAGGCGAGACTCGCGTCAGCGGCGATTTCTCTTCTGCCTTGATCGCTTCGATACGGAGATCCAGAAGTATCGGAAAGACCTCAGCGCTCACAACATCTCCGACGAGGAGCGTCGAAGGCGCGAGGGCCGCGAAGTGTTCTGGATCCAAGGGCTGGTGGAAATGATCGACCACCTGCGAAGCCCGGATCATTTCTCGCTCAACCAGGAGTTCTACAAGAAGATCGGCCCCCTCGTGGACTTCTGCGTTCCACTCCCCAAAGACCGGTTGTACGAGGTCCAGCTCCGGCGGCGAGACGCCATTGTCGGTGACATAAATGAAGAGATCAATTGGCAGCCTTACGAGCTGCTGACCATGCTACGCAAACGCTTGCAAGTAATTTGGCGTATTTCCGACGCTCACCTCGATAAGGAGCATTGGCCCAATGCCCGAGACCGCTACGACCGCGTGATCGAGCTCAGCAGACGCAAAATGCCCAAGACGTCGGAAATCAGGATGAATGGGGCGGTCTTTCAGACCGATCTGTTCCTGAACGTTTTGAGACACACGTTCTTCCGCCCCCGCGATGTGATCATCTACTACGCGCGAATCGTGCTGGCCGTGGAAGCGGCCCACCGCCGCACCCAGCCATTAAACACCGCCACCATCGGGCGCCTCATCTCCGAGCAGACATACAAGATTGTCGAGGAGGAGTTCCTAGGCGAATTCTCGGACACGTTCAAAAACCTACGCGTTGTGCTGCATCGCTTTCGGGGCGCACCTCAGCTTATGGAGCTCAAAGAACTTAAGAACAAACTCGACGACGTACGTTTCGAGATCTACGGCGAGGATGACATCGTCGATCTTGGCCCCAAGATCCGCTTTCTCTACGAGATCGGCTTCATTGGAGTGTCGGCCAATGGCAGCCAAATCGGCAACATTTCCGCAGTCGACTACGATTTCTATTTCTTCAATCCGCGCGTAGCACAGAATCTTGAGGAGTTAGCCGTTCTCGAGTCAGTAAAATTTGCAATCCATCCCGTCTTCATAGAGTATCTTACACTCAGGCTGAACGCAGCGAAGCCTGTTATGTTGCTCACTTGGGACAAGATCGACGAACTGGACGCGTACGATTAGGTCTGTTCGCGGTTCGCACATGACCGAAATTTCTTTTGGGCATCGTTTTGCGGTGGCTTTTGCTGCTTCGCGCCATGAACGGACCTTGGTGCACCTCCATGAACGCGACGTTCGTGGGCTACGTGCGCCAAGCAGCGTCCACCGAGTCAAGCTCGCACCTAAGATCGATCTGCTCAGACATCACGAGGGCATCGACCGGAATTCACTTAGGCTGGCGATCACGGCAGAGCCTGCGCTGCCCGGTTCAAACCCACCCGCTCGATGACGCCGTAGGTTTCGTCCATCATCGCCGGGTATTCCTCCTTCAGTGAAAGAATGAGGTAGCCGCCGCGTCGGCTTGACGCCGAGCCCCGCCGGAGACGCCCGTCTCGATGAACTATTGGCCTTGGTTGAGATAATCGCGCTCGAAACGGTACGAGTTCGTGCCCTGGACCGTCTCGAAGACATAGTCGGCTAACGCCCCGATCAGGATGGAGACCCAGCCTCGCCAGAGGGCGCGATCGTCCAGGAACTCCAACCCCTCGTCGATGACCAGGAAGGGCATCTGAGCGTCATGATCGACATGCGCCTTATGGGCCGTCAGTAGGACGCGCATCTGCTTGGGGTCGGAATGGGCCACGACCTTGTTGCGGAAGATGCGAAGACGCTCATGCAGCGCTTGCTGTTCCGCCGTGGGCACGACGCCCAAGGCCTCGAAGCCAAGAGCCGGCAGACCATCGGCGGCTGCAAAGGGCCGCCAATAGGCGATGACCGCGCTCTCCAGGAAACACCGGTAACGGCGCAGCTCGATTTTCGAACACCGCGCCGTGACATCCAACTCGTCGAGGAATGCCAGGGCGCTGTTGGCCAGCTCCAAGTCCCGAAGCGAATAGACCAAGCGAAGGTGGAGCTTTTCCGCGGGACTCATGGGCTACTCGATGACAAAAGACGGTTGGTAGCTCTTGTTGCCGCGGCGATCGAAATCAAATTCGTAGACGACGCAGGGCGCGACGCCGCGATGTTCCTGACCCAGGAAGAACATCATGCTGTTGGGGCAAGCCGCGAAGATGTGCACGACCGCGTCCGGGTCCTCCCGGGCGTCGCGAATCTGGTTGGCGACCTGCTCGGCCAAGGCCGCGGCGTGGCCGCCGCCAGCGACGACCTGTTGCCCTGGCCCGGACGGCATCGCGAACGTCAGCAGCTTTCCCACACTCTTCAGCGACTTGGCGACGTAGGCGCGCGTCTCCTTTTCGGCGTCGCGCGACACGCCCAGTGCCACGGCGATGTCCCTATCCTTGCTCAGCGCCCTCGAGGTCACGACGAGCCTGGCCGCGACCGTCTCCGTTCCATCGTCAGCGCGCCACTCGCGACTACCGACCCGACCCTTCTGGACCAGGGTGGTGTCGATGCCCGATTTCACGTCCAGCACCGAGCCGGCCAGGAAGGCGATGGAGGCATGGGCGTCCAGCGACAGGCGAAGCTTCCCCGACCGCCGGGCGGCCGCGGCCAGGAAGGTGGAAACTCGCGGCCCGATGTCGTCCTGCCAGCTGCGATCCGCGCGCAGGTATCGTTGATTGAACGCCTCGGTCAGGACCAGGGTGTTCTCGGGCGAGGCGATGCTCAGGTCGGCCGCCAGACCGTGAAAGCTGCGAATGGCGACCGGCAGCGGCGCGTCTGCCAAGGGCGCGACCTCCACCAGCAGTCCTTCCTCGGCCAGGATCGCGCGCAAGGTCTCGCGGGTGAAGCTGTTGAGGCGCCGCGATTTGAGGGCCTGGGCCAAGCCGTCATAGCGGAAGTCGGAGTTGGTCCTGCAGGTCAGGGCGCCGACCACCTCCGCCCGCAGATTGACCTGGGAGCGCAACTCTTCGAGCGACAGCTGCCCATCGAAGATGCGTAGCCCCGAGACGACGGCCTTCAGCTCGTCGTCCGAAGCCAGTCCCAGGTGCTCGCGCCAGAGCTTACGGATCTTGCCGGTCTTGCTGCGGTCGGTGGTTCCGTCGAACAGGCGGTCGATGAGGATCGAGCGATCAGTCCCCGACAGCAGCGGCGACAGAGGGTCATCGTCATGGATGCGATAGGTGGTGACGAAGTCGAACTGGGCGCCAGCGGGCGCGACCTTCTTGGCCTCGCGCAGCCGCTGGAGAAGCGACACGCTGGTCGCGCCGATGAAATCGGGCTCGATGAAGTCCTTATAGCCAAAGCGGCCACCCAACTCGACGTGCCATTTGACCTGGTGATAGGTCGCAGGCACACGCACTGGTCCAGATCCCGCGATGGGCGGATCGTATTTGACCACGACATCGTCGAAGGCCTTGGGCGCATCGGCCTCGAAGGTGACCTCCACGACGACAGAGTCCGTGGCCAGCATGTGCAGGGCGTTATGCCAGAACACCCGCGCCTGGTACTTGTCGCCGTTCCATCGCGGCGTCACCGCATCGGCCATAATGATCTCCAGAATATGCGGCCGGCGCGACGCGCCCTACGACAGCGGGAACTTGGGCCCAAAGAGCGCGCGCCAGGCCTTTAGCGCCTCCCCGTTCTTGCCCTGCCGGCTCAGATTGATCGCAAGACTGGCGTCGCGGCTGGCCGCCTGCAGCAGGGTTTTCGCCCGCTGCTTGCGGGCCGCGTCCATGCCATCGCTGATCGGCGGGCCAAGGCCGGCCGGATCAGGCCATTCGTCGGTTATCCTGTCGGCCAGGGTCTGAAAGAACGACTGGAACTCGTAGTCGAACCGACCCTGCCAGCCCCCGTACAGGCATTGGAGCGCCATGACCTCGATCAGGAACGAGGGCTTGACCGGCTTTTCGCCGTGACGGGGGTTGTTGTTCCAGTATTTGGCCATGCGCACCAAACCCTTCCATTCGTTGGAATAGGCCTGGTGGGCGGCCACGGCCTTAGAGGCGTGGATTTCCGGATTGGTCTTGATCCACTCGCCCTTGTCTGTGTCGGCGATCTCGTAGTCGGCGCCGCAGGTGAAAGCCGGAACGACGTCAACGCTGAGAACTCGGTAGTCGGTGTTGTCCTCGGCATCGGCCACGATGCCGAAATCGACGTTGACCGAACGGCCCTGTTTGCGGACCGCGCTGGCTCCGTACTTCTCGACCAGGGCGTCATAGAAGTCGTTGATGACCACTGACGGCACCTTGTCGCGATACGCTTCGCGCTCGGAGTCCTTGAGGACGAAGAAGATATCGATGTCCTTGAGCGGCTTAGTCTTGGTGTGCCGCTTGTAAGATCCGGTCAGGAAATCCTTCTCGATCTTGAACTTCGTGCGGATGTAGTCGCGCACTTCGGTGTGGCGCGCGGTGGCGTTCTTTTGCTCGCGGTCGTTCAGCTCCAGACGGCTTTTGAACTTCCGAAACGCTTCATCGACGGTGAGCATCAGGCCTTCCTCCAGTAACCGGCATTGGCACCAAGGCCGCTGTGATCGATCGTTGTACCCAGGGACTGCTTGGTAAAGCCGGCCGTGGAACGGGCGCTGGTCTTGCTCCAGCCGGCCACGTCGGGGCGGCCTGGCTTTGTGTGGAGCAGCAAACGGTATCTGGCTTGGCTGGGCCACACGCCGGCCTTGAGGATCGCGTACTTTAACTGCTCGGTGTCGACCCAGAAGTTGCCGTCGCCGGAGCTCCAGCCGTAGACGACGTCCATGTCCCAGCGAACAAGAAGCGCGTCGGTCTTGGGATCGAAAATCTCCAACTTGACGGTTTCGAGGTCGCCGGTGTCGAGCCAGGTACGGATGCCGCGCATGTTGACGTCCCAGTCGTCGATGAACGCGGCGGGGTCCAGGCCGCTCAGACGGATGATATCCTTGAGGCTCTTGAGCATGTTGTCGGCCACGTAGGTGACCGAGTGGGTGTAGGTGTTGACGGTGACGGCGGTCACGACCCGAGGAATCCTTTCGGGTCCAGGACCAGGCCGGCGGCCTTCTGGCCACTGCTGCCGCTTTCGCCGCCGGTGGCCGAGGCCTTGTCCCGGGCGGTAATGCGCGTGCTGTGCTTTTTCAGCGCGCCCTGGACCCAGGCCAGGTCGTCGGGCTCGCAAGGAAGCGACACGCGCCAATCGCCGTCGAGGGGATCATAGCCAAGGGCGTCTTCGTTGGCGTCCGATCCGTCGATGGCGTCATCGTCGTAGAGACAATAGATGCGGGTGCGCGGCCCATCGCAGGTGACGACGATGGCCGCGTCCTTGGCCGCCTTGTCGGCGATGATGCTGGAGGCGACGCCGGCCACGGCCAGCAGTTCGTCACGTTTGGCGCCGGTCGCGCCCCCCGTCAGAAGATCGACGACGGCCCGCCAAGTGGCGCCGGCGTCGCGTTGAGGCGTGCTGGAAAACCTGCGGCTGGCGACGGTGGTCATTTCGACTTGCCCCCCGCACGATTGACCTTGGCGCGCTGGGCCGCGCGCAGCACGTCGTCGAGCGTGACCTTGGCCGGATCCATCGCCACTTCCTGTCGACAGGCCAAGGCGTTGGCCACCATCTTGCGGATCGCGCGACCATCGAGCCCGACACACTCTTGGGCGCAGCGGTCAAAGCCCGGCGCGGAAGCCAGGCGACCGATCTCGGGATAGGTCCGCCCCAGGCCGGTCAGGCAGTCGCGCAGGATCTGGCCGCAGGCCGTCCGGTCGGGCAACGGCACGCGCAGGACCAGGTCGCAGCGGGAGGTGAACGCGCTGTCGACGGCGTCGGGAAAATTGCTCGTCGCAACGAAGAGCAGATCGGGGAACCGCTCGGCCAGCGCGTCCAACTGCACTAGGACCGCGTCGGTGGCGCGGTGGATGTCGATGGGGTTGGCTTCCAGGCTCATCTTCGAGCGGTCGGCAGCCAGGGTCTCGACCTCGTCCAGTAGGACGATCGTGGGCCCGCTCATGGCGGCCTCGGCGATCGCTTGGGAAAAGAGGTCCGAAACTGCCCGCTGGGTTTTGCCCATCGCCGAGCTGGTAAGGGAATGGGGCTCGACCTCCAGCAGCTTGAACCGGCCACCCCGGAACGCCATCGCCGTGCGATGAGCCAGCCCTCGCGCCAGCGACGTCTTGCCTGTTCCGGGCTCACCGGTGAGCAGGATGACGCCGTGCAGGGGAATGACGGTTCGATCGACCTTTCCCCGCAGGGTGAAGTTGAGAACTGCCTGGGACAGAAGCTGCTTTTTGGTCTCCTCCTCGATGACGATGGAGTCCCACAAAGCGCCCAGCTTTTCGTCCGGCAGCGGCCGGCTGCGGCTGATGCCCTTGGGCAGCTCCGCGTCATAGGCGTGGCCATCCCTCATAGCTGGACCTCCAGGCAAGCGGCCTGACGGGCCGGCGGCGTTGAACGAGGACAGCAGTGGACGGTGTCGAGGTCGGCGCTAGGGACCATGGGTCCCTCCTTTGTTTGGCGCTCGGCCGCTGAATGGCTGTGGCATTCACGGTCGCGGGCGGATGTAACCAGACCTCCCCGACACAATGGGACGTAGGGCCAGCCGCCAGCGCGCGCTGTGCCTACGAAGGGTCCTTCACGACCCTGGAGGAATGATTTGGAGACATCCGAGCCGGCCAACGGCGCTGTTAGCAGTCGCGGCCATTGTGTGCTTACGCGGCCGCCGCTATTGCTCGCTTACCGACTCGGAAACGGGTTGGGAATCGGGTGAGAGGACGGACTTTCCGGTGACCGGCAAAGTTCCAGGATGTTCCGTCCTCTCCCCACCATCAGCGATCTACGCTGCGTCAATGCTTTTCAGCCGTCGCTCCTGCTTTGAAGACGTCCTGAACATCCGACCAAATCCGTCGGCGAGATAAGCAAACTCAAAATGATGTGGGAATGGAAACCGGAATCATCCACTCGCCATTACCCGATAATACGAGTCGGCCGTGGGCGGAAAGACCCCATTTACCAATTCCGACTATGAGCCCGATTCGTCCCACTTGTCGACCTTCGAGTCAAGATGTAGTGGTCCAGGCGTCCATAACCTCCAGATCGTGGTGAAATCGGACTTTGAGCGGCGGGTTTGAACCGCCGCCGCTTCGCTTCCGATTGCCTAGTATCCCCAGATAATTGCTGGCACGCGGGTCGAGCCGAAGCGCCTTCCCGCGCGTGTGACGGTACCCTCGGTGGAGCTGGGTTTACGCAGGGGACTCATCGTACGGCGCGTCCTAGCCATGGATCCTCGCTTGACGGTAACGCCCCGGACGAGGCGGCTTAGTCTCGTCGGCCATTGCCTCTATATGGGGAGTTGATATCGCACGGTCGCAATACGATTTGGCCCCTGTAGCCGAAGCTAAGTCGCCCCGCGGCGTTATTGGACCGGCGTCGCCACCTTCGACGGTGCCTGTCGACCTCCGGGGATTCGCCAGACGCACACCATGCGCGGGGCACTGTCCTGAGAAGTTTGCACCGCCTCAACCCAGCAATTGTCTTCGAGAGTAAGGGGCCACCCACGTTGGGAAACGAGATCTAAGACAATCAGAAAACCGATGCGCGGCCCAGTGAGTTCGTAGGTCGCCACTTGACCGAGATACTGCCGTATCGCCTGTCGGGATGCATCCACAAGCTCGCGCTTGACTTCGATGATCATGCGAAATCCTGGTCGCACGATGGCAATGTCAGCGCGCCCACCACCGACATCGGGCAGCTCGCGCGAGATCTGATGCTGGGGGAACCCGTTGGCTTGGAGCCGCAAGAAGTGCCAGCAGGCGCGTTGCAATTCGACCTCGAGCGGAGTCGTCGCATCCTTAGCGAACAGGAAGTCGAACGTGCCCTTGGCCATCGCTGGGGTCATGTCCAGGCAATGGCTAAGGAACAGATGTAGATAGGTGATGAGACTGCGCGCATCGCCACGCATGTCTCCCCTATAGTCGATATGGCCTTCCAGCGCCTTGTCCATCGCCAGGTAGGCCCGCTCGATGGGACCGGTGAAACTGGACGCCCTCGACAGTGCGAACATTCCGTCAAAGGGCTGCCCCGCCTGAGCGGGCGATGCGATACCGGGAGCACGGCAGAGCGAAGACCGCCGCCGCTCATCGGCCAGAGCCGAAACGGCAGCGATCAACGCCGTAGCCTCGGCGCGGTCATCGGCCGTCGTGGCGTCGTCGTCGCGCCAGGCAGTCAAGTGACTACGCAGGCCCTCCTCGCGAAGAAAGCTCAAGGCGACGGCGTCTGTAACGGCTTCTCGCAGCCTATCGCCGCTTGAGGTCGCCAACGGGATCATCGTGCGACGGAGCCGTGCGATCTGTTCCAGGACGGGAACCGCGCGCAACCAACTGGGCTTGGCCAGATCAAGCGAGAGCCCCTTAAGAGCCGAGGCCAGCGACCACCAGGCGGTCTCGGCGTCCACCCGTGGGCGAAGCCACGTGCGCAAAGCCGCGCGATCCATTTCCAACGTCCTCGCCGTTGTCGCGGCGGTGGCCTGAGCCAACAGGGTCTCCAAATCGTCGGGCTCGTCAGAACAGAACCCCACAAGCGCCGTCAGTACCTTGGAGAGCGCGAAGGCCTCGACCAGCTCTGGTCCGGCCACGGCGGCGGCTGCAAACTGACCCGCGGCGAGCTCAAGGCCGCTCAGCAGCGTCGCCTTGTCATCTGCGGCTAAGGCCCGATCCAGGGTAATTAGGGCCAGTTCGTAGAGCGCTTGCTCCCCGGCTTCGGCGTCGACACTCAACCGTCGAAGCAGGTTCTCCAAATCCGGCGATCGGCTCCACAACCAAGCCAAGCCCGCCAGCAGCGCCCCTCGACGCAGCACAACTTCAGCCTCGCCAGGATGGAGGTCATCCAGGGCCGCTATAGCGGCCGGCCGTGACGCGCCTGGCAGATCAGCCAAGAGGAAGGCGCCAGCAAGGCACTCCGAGGCCATGAGCGCGGCGGGCATAGTGTCGCGCACGCTGGCGCGCTCCAACAAACGCCGTTGCAGCAGACGCTGATCCCGGGCGTCCAGCGGCAGCTCCAGAACGCTTTGGGCCGCGGCTGAGACTACGAAGGGGTGCGGATTGTAGCCAAGAATGTCGCTGACCAGCGCGACGGCCTGCATGCTCAGGGGTTCGCTGGATCCGGCCAGCGCCGTGATCGCGCGATCCGCGTAGAGGCTTTGAGCCAGTACGTCGGATGCGGCGACTAGGCTATCGAGCCCGCCAAGATCCGCCAGCGAAGGCACTGTGAAATCTACGAGGCGCCGCGCCAGTTCCTCCGGCGAGACCGCGGTCAGAACATCGCTCCGCATTCAGCGGGCGCTTTGATATTCTTCGCCGCGATGGCGGGCGCGAGGATGTCGCTTCTCGCCGAGGCCAGGAAAATCTGAAGGTTGAGCGTCTCGTCGGCCACCTGCCCGATCTCAGCCATCATCGCCACCAGGTCCGCATCGCTCAGCTCTTCGCTGCCGGGGGAATCGATAAAGAGAAGGCCTGGATGGTTGCCGAAGCCGCTCCGGGCAGCCATCCGCATCATCGCGATCACTAAGGCGATCCGAAGACGAAGCTTCTGCCCGGCGGTTTGTCTGGAAAAGCCGCTGGTGGAACCTGAAACGGTGACCGCGATAGCGTTACCGCGGATTTGAATGGTCTGGAGACCGCGAAAGCCAAACCGTTGGGCGACCGCGACAACCTCGCTTTCGAGATCCTGAAAGAGCTCGGCGCTCGCGGACTTCATGCGCGCTTCGGCAATGGCCTCGGCAATCCGCAGGATGCGTAGGCGGTCGTCGCTGGGCGGTGCGGGAGGGGCTTGCGCCATCAAGGCCCGCAACTGTTCCAACTTCCCGGCTACGCGGAGTAGTTGGCCCTCCAACTCGCGCCGCGCCCGCAAGGCCACAGCCTGGGCTTCAACCGCCTTTAGCCGCGTCACCGCTTCCGCCCGTCGGCGCTCGGTGTCTTTGGCTGACAGAGAGATTTCGTCACCCCGCTTACGCGCTGCAGCCTCGGCGTCACTCAGGGACTTCACCCGCTCGATCGCGGCGGCTAGCGCGTCGTTCAGTGCATCCTGGTCGTTTTTGAGAGTCTCGCGATCACAAACAGCGCAACGCCCATCAGCCTCCTCCGTATGCGAACGGCTATCCGGGATCGGGTCAGCGCAGCGCGGACAGCAGACAGGTTTGAGGCCAGCGAAGATGCGCTTGGAGGCCGCGCCCTCTTCGAGCCGGCGCTGCGTGGCGCGTGCCTCGTCCTTCTCTCGGCGAAGCGCAGTGGCAGCCCGTTCAGCCTCAGCCGAGCGCGCCTGCAATTCGCTTCCCTCCCGTGAAAGCTTGGCGTGCTCGAGCGACAGCGCGTCGATCTCGTCAAGCCTGAGCGCACCATCGCTGAAGGCTTTGAGCTTGTCCTCCAAGGCCTTGCGCTCGGCCTCGACGCGCTGGAATTCCACCGACAGCGCATCTTGTTTCGACTTGCCTTGGGTAGAGCTGTCTCGCTGGGCTTGCTCGAGTGACACGGCGTTTCTAAGCGCCATGTGCGTGGCGGCATAGGGCATGCCAACAAAAAGGTGGAGCATGCGCCACCATAAGGCCCCTACGGTGATATCGCCGAGAATCGCGGGATGAGAGCCCTCAATGAACATCGACCCGGCATAGGCGGTCCAGGAATGGAAATACTGGGAGGCCTCATCACCGGTGTGACTGACATTGGGAATCGGCTGCAGCGCAAAACGCCGCATCATAAGGTCGCCCATCGTGCTTTCGAAGTCGTCGTCGCCCTCGACCTTGGCGATCACCTGG
>NZ_QFQZ01000084.1 GCF_003243465.1 Caulobacter segnis | reverse complement strand
GCGCCAGGACCTGCGCGCGCGCACCGCCCTGCCCGCCGGCATCGCCACCGCCGCGACCTGGAATCCCGACCTGGCCGAGACGGGCGGCGCCATGATCGGCAAGGAGGCCCGTGACTCCGGCTTCAACGTCCAGCTGGCCGGCGGCGTGAACCTGGTCCGCGAGCCGCGCAACGGCCGCAACTTCGAATATGGCGGCGAGGATCCCTGGCTGGCCGGCGTGATGGTCGCGGCCCAGATCCGCGGCATCCAGTCGAACAAGATCATCTCGACGATCAAGCACTACGCCCTGAACGCCCAGGAGACCGGCCGCTTCGTGGTCAGCTCCAACATCGGCGAGACGGCCGCGCGCACGTCGGACCTGCTGGCCTTCCAGTTCGCCATCGAGCAGTCGGACCCGCACTCGGTGATGTGCGCCTATAACCGCGTCAACGGGACCTATGCCTGCGAGAACGACTGGCTGCTGAACACCGTCCTGAAGAAAGACTGGGGCTACAAGGGCTATGTCATGTCCGACTGGGGCGCGGCGCACTCGTCGGCCAAGGCGGCGAATGCGGGCTTGGACCAGGAGTCGGCGGGCGACGCCTTCGACAAGCAGCCCTTCTTCGCCGCGCCGCTGAAGGCCGACCTCGCCGCCGGCCGCGTCAGCCAGGCGCGGATCGACGACATGGCCCGTCGCGTGCTGCGCGCCCTGTTCGCCAGCGGCGCGGTCGACCATCCGGTCCCCACCCCGACCTCGCACGACCTGCCGGCCGCTACCCTGGCCGCCCACGCCAAGGTCACCCAGGCCGACGCCGAGGAGGGCATCGTCCTGTTGAAGAACGATGGCGACCTCTTGCCCCTGGCCAAGACCGCCAAGACCATCGCGGTGATCGGCGCCCACGCCGACGTCGGCGTGCTGTCCGGCGGCGGCTCGTCCCAGGTCTATCCGGCCGGCGGCCGCGCGGTGAAAGGCCTGGAGCCCGCCACCTGGCCGGGCCCGGTGATCTACTATCCCTCGTCGCCGCTGAAGGCGCTGCAGGCGCGCTATCCGGGCGCCAAGATCGTCTATGACGACGGGACCGATCCGGCCCGCGCCGCCAAGCTGGCCGCGCAGAGCGAGCTGGCCCTGGTCTTCGCCGACCAGTGGACCACCGAGTCGGTCGACGCCGAGACCCTGAACCTGCCCAAGAACCAGAACGCCACGATCGACGCGGTGGCTTCGGCCAACAAGAAGACCGTGGTCGTTCTGATCACCGGCGGCCCTGTGGTCATGCCCTGGCTGGACAAGGTCGGCGCCGTGGTCGAGGCCTGGTACCCGGGCACGGCGGGCGGCGAGGCCATCGCCCGCGTCCTGACCGGCGAGGTCGACGCCTCGGGCCGCCTGCCCGTCACCTTCCCCAGGAGCGTGGCCGACCTGCCCCGCCCGAAGCTCGACGGCGATCCGAAGAAGCCTGACGACCTGTTCGACGTGAACTACGACATCGAAGGCGCCGCGGTCGGCTACAAGTGGTACGATCTGAAGAAGATCGAGCCGCTGTTCCCGTTCGGCCACGGCCTGTCCTACAGCAAGTTCGCCTATTCGAACCTGACCGCCAGCGTCGCCGGCGACAAGGTCACCGTCAGCTTCGACGTCAAGAACGTCGGCGCCCGCGCCGGCAAGGACGTGCCGCAGGTCTATGTCTCGCCGAAGGCCGGAGGCTGGGAAGCGCCCAAGCGCCTGGCCGGCTTCAAGAAGGTCGCCCTGGCGCCAGGCGCGACCCAGCGCGTGACCCTGACGGTGGATCCTCGCCTGCTGGCCACCTGGGATCAGGCGGCGCAGGGCTGGTCGATCGCGGCCGGCCAGTACGATGTCGCCCTGGGAGCCTCGTCGCGGGCCCTGGTCGCCACCGCCCCTGTCACCCTGGCCGGGGCCAAGCTGCCGGTGTCGTCCAAGGCTCGCTAGACGGACGCCCCAAAGAAAACGCGCACCGCCGGGAAGGCGGTGCGCGTTCAAGGCGTCCGGAAGAACGACTTGGCCGCGGCTCCAGACGCTGGAGCCGCGGCCCGTCGCTCGCCCCTTTAGAAGCTGGCCCGCAGCACCAGCGTGTAGCGCCGGTCGGCCATGAACCACGAGCGGCCGGTCTTCAGCAGCTCGTTGTTGAGGACCTGGGTGGTGCGGGTGGTCTCGTTCAGCAGGTTCACGCCCTGGACGCCGATCTTCATCTTCGGCGTGATGTTGTAGAAGACCGAACCGTCCAGCTGGCCGCTGGCCTCGTTCATGATCGGCGCGTACGGCACGATCACGTCCCGGACGGTCAGCAGGAAGTCCGAACGCCAGTTGTAGGCCAGGCGCGCCGAGACCGTGTTGGTCTCATAGACCAGCGCGAAGTTGGCGTTGTGCTTGGACAGGCCCTGCAGCGGCAGCTTGCTGGTGTCGACCGTGGTGACGCGGCCGGCGGCCACGTCGGGATCGGTGGCCGACAGCGTGCTTTGCGGCACGCCCGAGCTGTCGATGTAGCTGTAGTTGGCGTTGATCCCCAGCTTGTCGAACGGCTTGGGCAGGAAGTCGTAGAACTGCTGGTAGCCGATCTCGAAGCCCTTGACCGTCGACTTCTTGCTGGAGTTGCCGGGCGTGGTCACCAGAACGTCGAACGTGGCGCCGTTGTTGGTGAACGGTATGCGGGCGGTCGAGTTGAAGTTGACGTCGGTCAGCTGCTTCCAGAAGGCCGCGAAGGTCAGCGAGCCGACCGGGGCGAAGTACCATTCGATCGAGGCGTCGATGTTCTTGGCCTGGGAGGGCTTCAGGTACGGGTTGCCGACCGTCACGTTGCCCGTCGGGCGACCGCCGGTGATGCCTACGGCGTTCGTGTTGCGCGCCAGGTTGTAGTAGTTGCGGGTCAGGCCGATATCGGGCGGGGTGACCGTCTTGGACAGGCCGATCCGGTACTGCAGCCCGTGCGGCATGACGATCTTCATGTTGAAGCTCGGCAGCCAGTATTCGAAGGACGACTTGGCCGTGGAGGGCGTCACCGCCCCGTTGGCCCAGGCGCGGGCCTGGGCGCGCACCGCCGGCGTCAGCTGGCAGAACGGCGACGGAGTCTGGCCGTCCGGGATGGCGGCGCAGTCGGCTTCGGTGGCGAGGCCCGTGGCGTTCGGGAAGGCGGTGAAGCCGTCGGCCACGCGCTTGGTCTTGGTGTAGCGCAGGCCGATGTTGCCGCTGATGCGGGCGTCGCCCATGTCGCCGCGGAAGCGCGTCATCAGATAGGCCGACTGGGTCTTCTCGTTCACAGGATTGATTTCCTGCGGCAGGAAGGGCGTCCCGGCGATGACGTTACAGCGCTGGGCCAGGGGCACCCAGTTCTGCGGACAGCCGCCGGCCAGGCGATCACGCCACTCGTCGCCGACCGACAGCGCGAACTTGGAGACCTCGGCGTAGTTCTCGACCGTATTGCCGGTGTAGAACAGCCGCGGCTGGCCCGCCGTCGGCACGGCCACCTTGCCGCGCAGGAAGTTGTCGAACGCATAGGCCTCGACCTGGGCGGTGCTGTTGGCACCGCCGGGGGTATTGGGGTTGCTGTTGATCGGGTCGTCCATCCAGACCGGCCCGCCGCTGCCCCAGATTTCGGACAGAACGCCCCAGTTGTAGGTCGAGAACCGCGTGGTCTGGTCGCGCTCGGACCAGCGCACGCCGCCCTTCACCGACTCGAACCAGGTGTCGTCGTTGAACTTGTACTCGACGTCCAGCTTGACGGCGTCCTCGGTGCCTTCCGACTGCTCGATGTGGTCCATCGCCGAGCGCCAGAAGTTGTTGTACGGGTCGCTGAAGCTGCCGTGGGTTCCGCGCAGGTACGAGGTGCAGCTGTCGGTGAACGGCGCGCAGGTCGGCAGCGAGGTGCCGTTCGACGGCGGCAGGAAGGTGATGTTCGGCAGCTTCTTGCCGTTCAGCGTGATCGCCGCGTTCTGGAAGGTCGAGCCCCAGATGCCCATGCTGACCGCGTCGACCGACGAGTCCACGTGCTGGGCGTCGAACAGGATTCCCCAGTGCTCGTTGGGGGTCCATTTGAAGTTGAAACCGTAGTCCGAGGTGATCGTCGTCTGGGTCTCGTCGCGGCGGATATTGTTCGACTGCAGGCCGTCGATCGGCGTGCGCGGATCGCTGCCCTGCTGGTCGGCGCGCCAGCCGGTGGTGCCGGTGATCACGCCCTTCGTGAAGACACCGCTGTCGTCGAAGCTAAAGGTCGTGCCTTCGGCCGGACGCGAGTCGCCATTGCTGGTGACGTTGTCGGTGGCGATTTCGACGGCGTGTTCGGTCCAGTCGGCCACGGCCTTCGAGCGCAGGTACTGGAACGCGGCCTGCATCGTGCCGTCGTTGCTCTTCCACTGGGCGGCGAAGGCGCGACCCTCGCGCTTGCGGTCGGTGTCGGTCGAGCGGAACGCCGCGCCGCGCGGGAACCACACGCCCTTCGTGCCATTGCCGCAGTCGGAGACCGCCTGGCCAAGGTTGGTGCGGCAGCCGAAGTTCGACGCCTGGATGGCGTTGCTGCGGTTGGCCAGGCGCGAATTGACGTACGAGGCCAGCAGGCCGAACTCGCCGGCGTTGGTGTCCCAGCGGTTGCTATAGAGGCCGGTGATCGACGGGCGATACTTCTTGATCATGTCGCCGTAGGTCACTTCGGTCGACAGCGACAGGATCTGGCCCTTGCTGTCGAACGGCAGGCGGGTGCGCAGGTTCACCGTGCCCGAGATGCCGCCCTCGATCATGTCGGCCGAGGGGCTCTTGAACACGTCCACGCCGCCCATCAGCTCGGACGGAACGTCGGCGAAGCTGAGGATGCGGCCGTTGTTGGCGGTGAAGGTGTCGCGGCCGTTCAGCTCCGAACGGACGAAGTTCAGGCCGCGAACCACCACGCCCGAGCCTTCGACCGAGAAGTGGTCAGGGTCCACGCCGGCGGCGAAACGGTTGATCGAGACGCCCGGAACGCGCGACAGCGCCTCGGTGACCGAACGGTCCGGCAGGGCCCCGATGTCCTCGGCGGTGATCGAGTCGCCGATGATGTCGGACGACTGCTTCAGCTGCTGGCTGCTCTTGAGGCTCTGCTTGATGCTGGTGACGACCACCTGGTCGACGACCTGGCTGTCGTCCGCCTTGGCCGCGGTCTGCGCCAGAGCCGGTGCGCCGAACACCAGCGCGCCCAGCGCCAGTATCGAGGCGCCATACTTCAGCCTGTTGGCTTTTGAGTCACGTCCGCGAGCGGCGGACGGCCTTTTGGCCGTTCCCATGAATTCCCTCCCCTTGTGTTTCTCGACGAAGCGTCAGCCCCGCCGGCGGTCATGTTACCGTGACCATTTTTGCGCAGGTCACACGAACGAACGATGTTCGTCAAGCATTGTCACGCAGACGCGGTTCGCTTAGCCATAAGGTTTGGGAACGCTACCATTCGGGATGGAGCGCGCATCGTACCGCGCACTCAAACCTTGCTGGGTCGCCTCCCATTCCGTGGTATCGCCACGCGAACCGGATTCTCGATGTCCGGGTGAAACAACGATTACAGCGCGCGACAGCGTTGTCAAACATCCATGTTCGGCACCGTCAAAATCCGGTGCGAGCGTGGCGGGGAGGAAACATGATGACGGCGCGTGTCGTCCGGTCGCGCGTGGACGCGACCTTCAGCCGGTGGGGCGCGCGGGTCTCTTCCCGTCAGCGCGGAATGGGCGGTAGGCTGCGCTCATGACCCCCGTGCGCAAGATCGTGATCGTCGGCGGCGGCACGGCCGGCTGGATGAGCGCGGCCGGCCTCGCCGCGATTCTGAAGGGTCTGCCGGTCTCCATCCAGCTGATCGAGTCGGCCGAGATCGGCACGGTGGGCGTGGGCGAAGCCACGGTGCCGCACATCCGCGACTTCAACGCGCGTGTCGGCCTGGACGAGGCCGACTTCATGCGGCGCACCCAGGCCACCTACAAGCTGGGCATCGAGTTTCGCGACTGGGGCGAGAAGGGCCAGAGCTACATCCACCCGTTCGGGACCTTTGGCCATTCGATCGGCGGCGTCCACTTCCACCAGCATTGGCTGCGGGCCCGGGCCCAGGCCCTGGCGACCGGCCGGCCGTTCGACGCCTTGGAGCGCTACAGCCTGCCGGTCATGGCCGCCCGCGCGGGCAAGTTCGCCCCGCCCGCGAGCGATCCCCGCTCGCTGGGCTCGACCTACAACTACGCCTTCCAGTTCGATGCGGCCCTCTACGCCCTGTACCTGCGCGACCATGCCCAGGCGCGCGGCGTGACGCGGACCGAGGGCAAGATCGTCGCCGTCGACCAGCGCCCGGAAGACGGCTTCGTCACCGCCGTCGTGCTGGAGGACGGCCGCCGGATCGAGGGCGATCTCTTCATCGACTGCTCGGGCTTCCGGGGCTTGCTGATCGAGCAGACCCTGCAAGCGGGCTACGACGACTGGACCCGCTGGCTGCCCTGCGACCGGGCCGTGGCCGTCCCCTGCGCGTCCGTCGAGCCGCCGGTCCCCTATACCCGCGCCACCGCCGACGATAGCGGCTGGCGCTGGCGCATCCCGCTGCAGCATCGCGTCGGCAACGGCTACGTCTATTGCTCGAGCTATATCGACGACGACGAGGCCGCCCGTGTCCTGCTGTCCAAGCTGGACGGCCAGGCCCAGGCGGACCCGCGCGTCCTGCGCTTCGTCACCGGACGCCGGCGCAAGGCCTGGCTGAAGAACGTCGTGGCGATCGGATTGTCGTCAGGCTTCCTTGAGCCGCTGGAGAGCACCTCGATCCACCTGATCCAGGTCGGCATATCGACCCTGCTAGAGCTGTTCCCGAGCCAAGGGTTCGAGGCCGCCGATCAGGACGAGTACAATCGGGTCATGGCGCTGGAGTTCGAGCGGGTGCGCGACTTCCTGGTGCTGCACTACCACGCCACGCAGCGAACCGACTCCGCGTTCTGGAACGACCGACGCACCGGGCCTATTCCCGACAGCCTGGCCTACAAGATGGACCTATTCCGCGAGCGCGGGACCGTGGTCGGCTACAAGGACGGCTTCTTCAAGGAGCCCTCCTGGGTGGCGGTCTATCTGGGCCAGAACATCATGCCCGAGCACTGGGACCCGCTGCTAGACGCCGTCGACGCCGAGCAGGCGGCCAAGATCATGGCCGGGCTGAGCGGCGAGATCAGTCGGGTCGTCGAGGCCATGCCCCGGCACGAGGCCTTCCTGCGGACCGCGGCCGGCGCCGGAGCCGCCGCATGATCGGCTCGGTTCTGGTCGTCGGATCGGGCGTCGACGCCTGGATGACGGCCGCGGCGCTGGCGACCGCGACGCGCGGCGTGACCATCGCCGTCGCCGAGACCGCGCCGCCCAAGCCGGGGCGCATCGCCGCCCTGCCCAGCCTGCGCGGCCTTCACACGCGCCTGGGGCTCTCCGAAGAGATGGTCGCCAAGGTCTGCCGAGCCAGCCCGACTCTGGGCTCGCGTTATGGGGAGGCTGTCGCGCCCTACGGCGAGACCGGCGCCATGCTTGAGGGCGTGCCCTTTCATCACTACTGGCTGCGGGCGGCGGAAGGCGCGCCGCTCGGCGCCTGGAGCCTGGCGGCCCAGGCCGCCGCGCGCGGCCGCTTCGCGCCCGCCAGCCGCGATCCTCGGTCGCCGCTTTCGACCCTGGACCACGGCCTGACCCTCGACGGAGCGGCCTATGCCGAGCTGCTCAAGGCCACCGCCCTGCGCGCCGGCGTCGCCTTGCTGGAGGCGCAAGCCCGCCCCGAGGCCGATCTGCTGGTCGACGCCACCGGGACCGAGGCGCGGCTGATCGGCGACGAGCCCTGGATCGACTGGAGCGCCTGGCTGCCGACCGGCCTGACGATGTCCGCCGAGGAGAACGGCCTGACGCCGCTGTTCACACCGGGCGCGCCGCTGAGGGCGGGCCGTCGAGAGCGCGCGATGGCGGGCAAGGTGGTGGCCGTCGGCGCCGCCCATGGCGCGATCGGAGCGGCGGACGGCGGCGAACTGCACCTGCTGCACGGCGCGATCTCGCGCCTGGTGGCCCTGTTCCCGACGGGCCCCGCGGCGGTCGCGGAGTATAACCGGCTGTCCGAGGCGGCGCTCGAGCGAGCCCGCGACATGGCGATCCTGCGCTGGGGCGCGCTGGACGCGCCGCCCGAGCCGCTGGCCTGGAAGATCGCCCAGTTCGAGAGCCGGGGCCGGGTGGTGATGTACGACGAGGAAATCTGGTCCGAGAGCGCCTGGATCCACGCCTTCCTGGCGCGCGGCGTCGTCCCCCGGCGCTGGGATCCCCTGGCCGAACGGATGCCGCTGGACCGGGCCCGGGCGGTCCTCGAGCGAATGCGCGCGGTGATCGCCCAGACGGCGGAGGCGATGCCGCATGTCTGAGGCTTCCCGCGCGAGAACCGCCGACCCGATCCGCAAAATCCTGATCGTCGGTGGAGGTACGGCGGGCTGGATGACCGCCGCGGCCCTGGCCAAGTCGCTGAAGGCCCGTGACGTCGCGATCACCCTGGTCGAATCCGAGCAGATCGGCACGGTCGGGGTCGGCGAGGCGACGATCCCGCCGATCACCACCTTCAACCAGCTGCTTGGCCTGGACGAGGCGGCGTTCATGCGCGCCACCCAGGCCAGCTTCAAGCTGGCGATCGAGTTCGTCGACTGGATGGGCCCGGGCCACCGCTACCTGCATCCGTTCGGCGGCTTTGGCCTGGATATCGAGGCTCTGAAGTTCCACCAGATCTGGCTGCGCGCCCTGCACGAGGGCTGGGCGCCGCCGATCGACGCCTTCAACCTGTCGGCGCGGGCCTCGCACCTGGGGCGGTTCGCCCTGCCCAGCCGCGATCCGCGCCAGGTGATGTCGAGCCTGAAGTACGCCTTCCACTTCGACGCTGGCCTCTACGCCAAGCACCTGCGCGCCTATGCCGAGCAGCGCGGCGTCGCCCGGATCGAGGGCAAGGTCGCCCACGTCGCCCAGCACGGCGAGACCGGCTTCCTGACATCCGTGACCCTGGACGGCGGCCCGACGCTGGAGGCCGACCTCTTCATCGACTGCTCGGGCTTCCGAGGGCTTCTGATCGAGCAGACCCTGAAGGCCGGCTATGACGACTGGAGCCACTGGCTGCCCAACGACCGCGCGGTGGCCATGCCGTGCGAGACCGGCGGCGATGGCCTGACGCCCTACACCCGCGCCACCGCCGACGCCGCCGGCTGGCGCTGGCGGATCCCGCTGCAGCATCGCACCGGCAATGGCTATGTCTATGCCTCGGCCGACATCAGCGACGACGAGGCCGTGGCCCGGCTGCGCGCCACGCTGGATGGGCCGGCCCTGGCCGAGCCCAACTTCCTGCGCTTCCAGGCCGGCCGGCGTCGCCAGGCCTGGGTCAAGAACGTGGTGGCCATCGGCCTGTCGTCCGGCTTCCTGGAACCGCTGGAAAGCACCTCGATCCACCTGATCCAGGCCGGGATCACCAAGCTCTTGGCCCTGTTCCCGGACAAGGGCTTCGATCCGGTGGAGATCGCCGAGTACAATCGCCTGACGGCTCAGCAGGTCGAGCTGATCCGGGACTTCATCATCCTGCACTTCAAGACCAACGGCCGGACCGAGCCCTACTGGGTCAGGGCTCGCGAAATGGCCATCCCCGAGACCCTGGCGCGCAAGATCGCATTGTTCGCCGCGTCGGGCCGGCTGTTCCAGTCGGACTACGACCTGTTCGCCGAGCCCAGCTGGATCGCCGTGCTGCTGGGCCAGGGCGTGATCCCGCATCGCCACGACCCGCTGGTCGACGCCCTCGACGACGCGATGGTCCGGGGGCAGCTTTCGCGGCTGGCGACGCTGATCCGCCGGACCGCCGAGGCCCTGCCGACCCACGAAGCCTTCATCGCCCGCTATTGCGCCGCTTCGCCAACGCCCGCCGCCAGAGTTCCCGCATGACCGACCACCGCCTGCGCCGCATCGTCATCGTCGGCGGCGGCACCGCCGGCTGGATGACCGCCGCCGCGCTGGGGCGCTTCCTGAAGGACGGCTACACAACCGTCACCCTGGTGGAGTCCGAGGCCATCGGCACGGTCGGCGTCGGCGAGTCGACCATCCCGCAGATCAACATCTTCAACCGGATGCTGGGGCTCGACGAGAACGACTTCGTCCGCAAGACCAAGGCGACCTTCAAGCTGGGTATCGACTTCGTCGACTGGAAGCGTATCGGCCATGCCTATCACCACCCGTTCGGGCCCTACGGCGTCGACATGGAGGGCGTGTCGTTCCACGCCTACTGGCTGAAGCTGCACGCCCTGGGCCTCGAAGACGACCTCGGCGCCTACAGCCTGCAGACGGTCGGCGCGCGGCAAGGCAAGTTCATGCGGCCCAACGGCCAGGCCAACTCGCCGCTGGGCCAGATCGCCTACGCCTTCCAGTTCGACGCGGGCCTCTACGCCCGCTTCCTGCGGGACTACGCCGAGGCGCGCGGGGTCACGCGGCGCGAGGGCCGCATCCAGTCGGTCCAGCAGGACGGCGAGACCGGCTTTGTCACCTCGATCGCCCTGGAGAGCGGCGAGGTCGTCGAAGGCGACCTCTTCGTCGACTGCTCCGGCTTCCGGGGCCTGCTGATCGAGCAGGCCCTGAAGGCCGGCTACGAGGACTGGAGCCAATGGCTGCTCAACGACCGCGCCGTGGCCGTGCCGTGCGCGCTCGGCGGCTCGCTTGCCCCGGTGACCCGCGCGACCGCCCGGCCGCACGGCTGGCAATGGCGCATCCCTCTGCAGCATCGGCTGGGCAACGGCTACGCCTTCTGCAGCCAGTTCGTCAGCGAGGACGAGGCCACGGCGCTGCTGCTGGCCAATCTGGACGGCGAGCCCCTGGCCGAGCCGAACCTGCTGCGTTTCACAGCCGGCCGCCGCAAGAAGACCTGGGACAAGAACGTCGTGGCCATCGGCCTGTCCTCGGGCTTCATGGAGCCGCTGGAGAGCCAGTCGATCCACCTGATCCAGGTCGGCATCGCGCAGCTGCTGGCTCACTTCCCCGATCGCCGCTTCCGGCAGGCCGACACCGACCGCTTCAACCGGGTCATGACCTTCGAGTACGAGACGATCCGGGACTTCCTGATCCTTCACTTCAAGGCCACCCAGCGCGACGACACGCCCTACTGGGACTATTTGCGCGAGATGCCGATCCCCGACTATCTGGCCGACAAGATCGAACTGTTCAAAGGCTCGGGGCGCGTCTTCCGCGAGAACGAGGAGCTGTTCAACGACACCTCGTGGTTCGCGGTGATGATTGGCCAAGGCGTCATGCCCGAAAGCTACGACCCGATGGCCGATTGCATGGACGAGGGACTGTTCAAGGCGCGCATGGCCGAGATCAAGGCCGTGATCGCGCGATCCGCCGAGGTAATGCCGTACCACTTCGCGTTCATCCGGGCCAACTGCGACGCGATGGTAGGCTGAACCGCCCGTTGGCTCTCGGCGCCGGAGAGGCCTACCAGCGCAGCGCCCAGCGCCCGACGATGGCGCCGATCAGGGCCGGCAGCAGGACGCCCAGGCTGTACCAGAGCGCCACGAAGGTGAAGGTGCTCTCCGGGCAGTGCAGGCCATAGACCGTCGCCGCCACGCCGCCCGCGAACAGCCCCGTGGCGAAGCCCGCGGCGACGGGCCGGGTCGGCGCCATGCCGCGCACGGCGAAAAGGCCCAGACCCAGCATCGGCAGACCCAGGATCAGGATGTTCAGGCTGCACGAATGCCAGGAGTGGCCGCGCAGCATGTGCAGAGCCGCCTGGATGTCTGGACTGCCCATCGCCTGGACGACGCCAGCGACCGCGAACAGCGCCAAGGCCGCGCCGCCGACCAGCCAGCCGCGCCGTCCGCCGCCCGCCGGTCGCGACAACCGCTCGATCGCCAGATAGCCGGCGAGGCCCAAGGCGGCGGTGTAGAGCGCCTTCATCCAGAACATGCCGCCCTGAACGGCCTGGCCCAGGTCATGGCGCGGACGCAGCCAGGCCAGCACCAGGACCAGCGCCGCGAGGGCGCCGGCCGCGGCGACCGCGGCCAGGCGGCCGGGGGGCGGACGGAGCGGCGCGCCGTCGGCGGCCAGGGCGTCGATCAGGTCCTCAGTCCGCATGGCGCATCCTCTGGGCCAGGACCTTCAGGGCCCGGTGCAGGGCGACCTTGGCCGCGCCCTCGGAGATACCGGCCCGCGCCCCGGCCTCGGCCAGGGACAGACCCGTCAGCTTGACGTCGGAGACCAGGATCCGCTGCTTGTCGGGCAGGCTGGCCAGGGCCCGGTCCAATTCGATACCGACGGACGGCTCGGGCTCGTCGGCGGCCAGGAATTCGATGTGGTCCTCGATCGGCAGGGTCTGGCGGATCTTCCGCCGCCGCCAGTGGTCGATCAGCTTGTAGCGCGCCACCGCGTGCGCCCAGGCGGTGAACGACTGGGACGGGTCCCAGGTCGACCGCTTCAGATGCACCGCCAGCAGCGTTTCCTGCACAAGATCCTCCACATCACCGGGCGCGCCGGCCATCCGACGCGCGAAATAGGCGCGAAGCCGCGCCCCGAGCAGGGCCAGGCAAGCGCGATAGGCCGGAGCATCGCCCTCCAGCCCGCGCAACATCAGCGCCTTCAAACGAGTCTCGGTCTCCGTCACGCCCACCCCTATTCGCGCGCGAGGTCCCGATGGTTACACAGCCGATCGCGCCCCTGTGAACCTGCCCCACGAGATCGGTCGAAAATTTGTTCGCCGACCAGTGTAACCTCGAACAGTTCCGCTTCGTACTTGCCCATGACCGAGCGGTGATAGGGCCGCCTCGGCGCGAAACGCTTAGGAGAACCTCCATGAACCGCACCGCTTCCGCCGCCCTCGCCGCCGTCATCGCCCTGAGCGCCGGCGTCTCGATGGCCGCCGCCGACGACCACAAGGCCAAGGGCGACACCGAAAAGTGTTACGGCGTGGCCAAGGCCGGCCAGAACGACTGCAAGGCGGGCGCGGGCACCTCGTGCGCCGGCACCTCGAAGGTCGACTACCAGGGCGACGCCTGGAAGATGGTGCCGAAGGGTACCTGCGTCACGACCAAGACCCCCAAGGGCATGGGCTCGCTGACGCCGAAGGCTTAAGCGGTCAATCTCCAAAACATCGTCATCCCGGCCGAAGCGTAGCGTAGAGCCGGGACCCAGGGCCGCCGCACTGCCGCTCGCCTGGGTCCCGGATCGGCCTCGCCGTCCGGGATGACGCGCTGGATATGCTGAAAATGTCCCCCATCGCCGGCCTTGGCCTGAAACCCGAGCACTATGCCGACGCCCTCGCGGCAACGGCTCAGGGCCTGTGGTTCGAGGTCCATCCCGAGAACTACATGTCGGCCGGCGGTCCCAGGCTCTCGGCGCTCGAGGCGATCCGCGCCCAGCGGCCGCTATCGCTGCACGGCGTGGGCCTGTCGCTGGCCGCCGACGCCGATCCGGACGCTCGACACCTCGCGGCGCTCAAACGCCTTGTCGACCGGTTCGAGCCGTTCGTCGTCTCCGAGCACCTGGCCTGGTCCACCCATCGTGGCGCGCACCAGCCCGACCTGCTGCCCTTCCCGCGCACGAAGGCGGCGCTGGCCCGCATCGCCGACAATATCGACCAGATGCAGACGGCGCTGGGCCGCCGCGTGCTGATCGAGAACCCGTCGCTTTACCTGCCGCTGAAGGGCCACGACCTCGACGAGGTCGACTTCCTGAAGGCGCTGGTCGCGCGCACCGGCTGCGGCCTGCTGGTCGACGTCAACAACGTCTTCGTCAGCGCCAGCAACCTCGGCTACAGCGCCGAGGCCTATCTCGACGCCCTGCCGGCCGAGGCGATCGGCGAGATCCACCTGGCCGGCCACGGCCCCGACGAAGGCGGCTCCGGCCTCCTGATCGACACCCACGGCGCGCCGGTGGCCGAGCCGGTCTGGGCTCTCTATCGCCGCCTGATCCGCCGCATCGGCCCTCGCCCGACGCTCATTGAGCGCGACGACGACATCCCCGCTTTCGCGACGCTGATGGCCGAGCGTGACCGCGCCGCCGCCGAGCTCTCCGCCCTGGAGGCTGTCCATGCCTGAGCTGCTCGATTTCCAGGACGCCTTCGTCGCCGCGATCGGCGGCCAGCGCGCGGCCCTGTCCCCCTGGCTGGACGAGGGCGAGCACCCCGGCCTCGCTGTCTATCGCAACACCATCGCCAAGGGCTGCGTCGACGCCCTGGCCGCCAACTTCCCCACCGTGCAATCGATGGTCGGCGAGGACTGGTTCCGCGCCGCCGCCGCCCTGTTCGCCCGCGAGGCGCCGCCGGCCAGCGCCGCCCTGCTGGACTATGGCGAGGCCTTCCCGGTCTGGCTGGAGCGCTTCCCGCCCGCCGCCGAGCTGCCGTACCTGGCCGGGATCGCGCACCTCGACCGCCTGTGGACCGAGGCGCTGTTCGCCGTCGAGGCGCCGGTGTTGGACGCCCAGGCCCTGTCGCACTTGCCCCCGGAGACCCTCGCCGAGACGAGGCTGACGCTCCACCCCGGCGTCCGCTTCGACGCCTTCGACGCTGGCCTGCCCAGCCTGTGGCGCGCGGCCCGCGACGGCGCCGAGGAGCTCGAACTCTCCGAGACGCCCGAGACCCTGCTTCTGGTCCGCCGGGGCGAGACGGTGGCCAGCCGGGTCGTTGGCGCCGCCGAGACGGCCTTCTTGCGCGCCTGCCGCGATGGACTCACCGCCGGTCAGGCGGCCGAAGCCGCCACGACCGCTGATCCGCACGCCCCCTTTGCTTCCCTGTTCGCCGCCTTGATCGCCGACGGCGTGTTCGCCGCTCGCCTCTGAAGGATACTCCCATGACCAACTTTTCGACGGCGCTGCGCGCGCCGATAACCCTGCTCGCCCGTACCGCTGAAAAGCTGCTGCCCGAGGACCTGCTGCTGCTGGTCGCTCGCCTGGGCGTGGCCTCCGTCTTCTTCCTGTCAGGCCGCACCAAGGTCGACGGGATTCTTCACATCACAGACGGGACCTACGCCCTGTTCGAGAGCGAGTACCACGTGCCGCTGCTGCCGCCGGACATCGCCGCACACGCGGCGACCTACTCAGAGCACCTGTTCTCGATCCTGCTGGTGCTGGGCCTGTTCACCCGCGTCTCCGCCCTGGCCTTCCTGGGCATGACGGCGGTGATCGAGATCTTCGTCTATCCCGACGCGTGGCCCACCCACCTGTCATGGGCGGGCCTGCTGCTGCCGCTTATCGCGCGCGGAAGCGGACGGTTCGGGCTGGATCGAGTGCTGAAGATCCCCTGAGCTCCCCTCTCCTCCGACTTTCCCGGCGAATGCCGGGACCCAGATCGTAAGACTGCGAGGCGCATGCAAAAACGCCCGCGATCCTCTTGGAGGCGGGCGCTCTGGCATCTGGGCCCCGGCCTTCGCCGGGGAGATCGGCGACGTTAATGGATGGTCGGCGCGCGCGGCACGGGCTTACGCCACAGCTGCGAGCTCAGGGCGTTGGCGAGCCCCACCCAGCCAAGGTCCGGGGCCGCGCCGCCGCCCACCTTGCGCGCCTCGATGGCGTAGGCCGCCGAGGCCGCCAGCGAGGCCGTGGCCGCGCTGAGCCCGCCGCCCAGGCGCTTGGCGCCAAGGCCCAGCCACAGGGCGTTGAAGCCCTGCACCAGGCTCCAGATCGTCAGGGCGCGGGTGCGGGCGGGGCTGGACGGGGCGTTCCAGGTGCGCAGGCCCGACAAGGTCATGGCGATGAACAGCGGCGGCAGCAGCAGGCTGGTCAGGGGCTTGGGCTGGTGGGCCACCGGCTCGTGCATCTCGGCGAACTCGACGGCGTACATCTCGTCGTCCAGCACCTTCTCGTGCCGCCGCCCCATCAGCAGCGCCGCCACGATCGCGCCGCTGGCCAGGGCCGCGCCCACCGCGATTTGGCCGGCCGGGTGGAAGTCCTTCCGCTGGTCCAGCTCGAACGCCTCGCGGCCGGGCAGAGCGCGCTCGCGCGACTTTCCGTGGGCGATGTGCATGGCGGAACTCCCTGTTGAACTCGCAAGGTCAAACAGCCCAGCTCAAGCCTTGGTTCCAGGGCGGCCGAGCTCGCCGCATCATGGCGCGATCCGTGCGCGGCGCCACCCGAAAATGACGGCGACCGAAGCCCGTCCGCCGCTCCGATGCTCCGCCTCAAAAGCTTGCGTCAATTCGTCGCGGCGATGCACGGGCGCACGCAAAGACCTTGCGCCTAAAACGGTTGCGCGCGGACAAAGCGCCCCAATCCGGGGACGGTCGCCGATCGATTAAGATCCAATTCACGCATCCTGTGGCGTTTTTGCTCTCCGCGTTGGGGGGAGTGGGCGTCATGCGTGTGAAGTTGTCCGGGGCCATGAGCCTGTTCGGCGCGGCCCTGGCCGTGGGTCTGGTGCTCCTGACGGCCGGTTCGTGGAACGCGATCGCCAACCAGCGGATCGGCGGCCCGCTCTACCGGCAGATCGTGGCCGGCAAGGACCTGACCGCCGACATCCTGCCGCCGCCGATGTACGTGATCGAGGCCTATCTCGACGCCCAGACGGCCTATTTCACCCGCACGCCGGACTCCGCGCGCTGGGCCGCCGGCGAGCTCAAGCGCCTGCGCGGCGAGTACGAGGCCCGCGTCGCCTATTGGCGGACGACCGACGTCGACCCGCAGGTGAAGCAGATCCTGCTCGTCGACTCCGACACCCACGCCAAAACGATGCTGGACGCGGCCGACCGACTGGTCGCCGCCGTCGAGACCGGCGACCAGGCCGGCGCCGACGCCGCCTACGCCGCGTTGAAGACCGCTTATGCCGCCCATCGCGCCCAGGTCGACAAGGCCACGCCCACGATCGGCGCGGACAACGCCGCCGTCGAGGCCACCGCCCATCGCAAGCAGGTCTGGGACCTGACCGTGATGGCCGGCCTGACCCTGCTGCTGGGCGGGCTAATCCTGGGCGGCGTCTGGGCACTGCGCCGCGCCGTGGTGCGTCCCGTCGAGGCCATCACCGCCTACATGGCCAAGCTGGCCAAGGGCGACTACGAGAACGAGGTGCCGTTCGCGAGACGCTCCGACGAACTGGGAGAGATGGCCAAATCGATCGCCGTGTTCCGCGAGGCCGCGCTGGAGCGTCGGGCCCTGCGCGACCGCGAGGACCAGGCCCGCCTGGACACCGAGCAAAGCCGCCTCGCCGCCGAGGCCGAGCGCCGCGCCGCAGAGGATGCGCGTCGCGAGGCCATGGACGGCCTGGCCCAGGGCCTGGCCCGCCTGGCCGGCGGCCAGATCGGCGCGCGCCTGAACAAGGCCTTCCACCCCGACTACGAACGCCTGCGCCACGACTTCAACGCCACGGCCGAGACCCTCAACGCCACGCTCGGCGATATCGGGACCTCGTCGCGCGGGGTCCATGTCGGCGCGGCCGAGATCGCCCAGGCCGCCGACGACCTGTCCCGGCGCACCGAGCAACAGGCCGCCAGCCTGGAACAGACCGCCGCTGCGCTGAACGAAATCACCGGCGCCGTGCGTCAGGCCGCCGACAGCGCCGGCCGCGCCAACGGCATGGTCGAGGCCGCCCGCGAGGAGGCCCGCGCCACCGAGGTCTCGGTGCGCGACGCCGTCATCGCCGTGCGCGAGATCGAGACCGCCTCGGCCCAGATCAGCCGGATCATCGGCGTCATCGACGAGATCGCCTTCCAGACCAACCTTCTGGCCCTGAACGCCGGCGTCGAGGCCGCCCGCGCCGGCGAAAGCGGCAAGGGCTTCGCGGTCGTCGCTCAGGAGGTCCGAGCCCTGGCCCAGCGCTCGGCCGAGGCCGCCAAGGAGATCAAGGTCCTGATCGGCGCGGCCACCGACAAGGTCGAGGTCGGCGTCACCCTGGTCGACCGCACCGGTTCGGCGCTCGGCAGCATCATCCAGCGCGTCAGCGACATCTCCGAGCTGGTGGCCGAGATCGCCACCGCCGCCAAGGAGCAGGCCCTGAGCCTGGGCCAGGTCAACAGCGCCGTGAACCAGATGGACCAGATGACCCAGCAGAACGCGGCCATGGTCGAGGAAACGACCGCCGCCGCCCACTCGCTAAAGGGCGAGGCCTCGCGGCTGGGCGAACTGGTCGAGAAGTTCGACAACCAGCCGGCGCGCGCGGCGGCCTAAAAAGCTTACGACGACGGCAGCTCGCCCATGGCCGACTGCAGGTAGTTGGCCTCGCCCAGCGACTTGACCAGCGACAGCTGGGTCTCGAGGAAGTCGATGTGCTCCTCGGTGTCGCTGAGGATCTCGCGCAGCAGTTCGCGGCTGACATAGTCGCGGGCCTGCTCGCACTGGATGATGCCGGGGATCAGGGTCTCGCGACCGCCCAGCTCGACCTGCAGGTCGCTGTTCAGGCACTCGGGGACCGTCTCGCCGATCTTGAGCTTGTGCAGGTCCTGGAGGTTCGGAAGCCCTTCCAGGAACAGGATGCGGTTGATCAGCATGTCGGCGTGCTTCATCTCGCCGATCGACTCGTCATAGGTGATCTTGCCGAGACGCTTGAAGCCCCAGTTGTCGTACATCCGCGCGTGCAGGAAGTACTGGTTGACCGCCGTCAGCTCATTGGTGAGCACCGCGTTGAGCAGTCGGATGATGCCCGGATCGCCCTGCATGGCGGCCTCCTTGGATTCGTCTGTGGGCGAACCTGAAGCAGGCCGGAAGCGGCTTCAACAGGATTGTCTGCGACTGTTTCGCGCTCTCACGAAAAGCCGTGGAGAGCTGGGCCTATTCGGCGGCGTAGGCCAGGGCCTCGCGGCTTTCCTGAATCATCTCGCGCATCTCGCAGACGCACTTGGCGCACTGCGCTTGGCAACCGTGATGACGGAAGATGTCGGCCGGCCGCTGGGCGCCGGAGTCGATGGCGGCGCGCACCTGACGCTCGCGGATCCCGTTACAATTGCAGACGTACAAGGAAGAACGCCCTACCGAATGAGTTTCATTCTCATCTAGCTCACGGCGAGGCATTTTGCAAGTGACTCTCATTGTAACGGATGAAGCACGCTCAAATCCTCCCCTACGGGGAGGTGGTCGCGCAGCGACCGGAGGGGGAAGTCGATGAATACGCCCC
>NZ_QFQZ01000083.1 GCF_003243465.1 Caulobacter segnis | reverse complement strand
TGGCGGAATTGGTAGACGCGCAGCGTTGAGGTCGCTGTGGGGCAACCCGTGGAAGTTCGAGTCTTCTCGACCGCACCAAGGTGAACATGAATAGAGCGCTCCGGCGAAATCGGTTTCCGACTCGCAAGGGGCGCTCTAATCGTTTCTGGCCCTGATTTCGCCTCAGGGTCCTATCAATCGGACGCAGCGCCAACGAACCCAGCAGCCTAGAGCTCAGGAGGCCCCCATGACCCGGGACACCGCCGAACTGACCGACGAGGTGCTGGACGACATCCCGATGGCCCAAATTCCACTCCCGAAGTCCGAGACTCCAGAAGAGCTGGAAGACCTCGCGCTTGGCGAGGACTACGCTCTCAATCCCGAATACGTCGAAATGGTGATCGACGCCGCCGACAGCGGCGACGCCAAGCGTCTGCGTGAGCTGGTCGGCGCTCTGGACCCGGCCGACGTGGCCGACCTGATGGGCTTCCTGACGGCCGACTACCGCGAGGAGGTGATTCCGCTCCTGGATCCCGAGGCGCTGGGCGAAATCATCTCCGAGCTTGAGGACAATATCCGCGAGGAGGTGCTGGAGGCCACGCCGTCTGTGACCCTGGCCCGCGCGCTGGAGGAGCTGGACACCGACGACGCCGCCGACGTCATCGATGACCTCGACGACACCAAGCGCTTCCAGGTGCTGGCGGCCATGGGCGAGACCGACCGCGCCGCGATCGAGACGACGCTGTCCTACGAGGACGAGACCGCCGGCCGCCTGATGCAGCGGGAATTCCTGGCCGCGCCGGAGTTCTGGACCGTCGGCCAGACGATCGACCACGTCCGCGAGGCGGGCGACTCGCTGCCCGAGCTGTTCTTCGACGTCTATGTGGTCGACCCGACCTACAAGCCCGTCGGCGCGATCCCGATCAGCATCCTGCTGCGCAGCCGCCGCGAGACGCCGCTGGCCGAGCTGATGGAGGCCGTCACCGAAATCCCGGTCGACATGGACCAGGAGGAGGTCGCCTACATCTTCGACAAGTACCACCTGATCAGCGCGCCGGTGATCGAGCCGGGCGGGCGGCTGGTTGGCCAGATCACCGTCGACGACATCGTCGAGGTTATCCGCGACGAAGCGCAGGAAGACATCCTGGCCCTGGCCGGCGTGTCCGACGCCGGCCGTGACGCGAGCGTCCAGGAGATCGTCCGCTCGCGGCTGCCCTGGCTGCTGCTGAACCTGGTCACCGAGACGATCGCGGTGTCGGCCATCGCCATCTTCCAGGACCAGATCGCCAAGCTGGTGGCCCTGGCGGTGCTGATGCCGATTGTTTCGTCGCTGGGCGGCAACGCCGGCACCCAGACCCTGGCCGTGGCCGTCCGCGCCCTGGCCAGCAAGGAGCTGACCGCCGCGAACGCGCGCCGGATCATCGTCCGGGAAGTGCTGGTGGGCCTGACCAACGGCATCTGCCTTGCAGTGGTCATGGGCATGGCGACGTTCTTCTTCTATCACAACGCCAAGCTGGCCATCACGGTGGGCGCGGCGCTGATCGCCAACATCTTCACGGCCGCCCTGGGCGGCATCCTGGCGCCTCTGGCCTTGGAGAAGATGGGGCGCGATCCAGCGGTGTCGTCCTCGATCTTCGTCACCTTCCTGACCGATTTCATGGGCTTCTTCGCGGTGCTGCTGATCGCGGCGCTGCTGATGCAATGAGACGTTGATCGCCTAGACAGCGAAAACTGGCGCGGACCTTGCGCCAAGACAGGCTAGCGCACCCGCGTCTGTCTCAATTTGGGTCAAACTAGGCGATGAAACCGCGTCATCAGGTCTCCCGCGCCGCCGTCGATCTCATCAAGAGATTCGAAGGCTACCGTCAGACGTCCGCCCAGCTTCCCGACGGACGCTGGACCATCGGCTATGGCCATACGCTGACCGCGCGTCCGGGCGCGACTGTCTCGGAAAAGGACGCCGAGGCCCTGCTGCTGTACGACCTGATCTCTGTGGCGCACTCGGTCAACGAGCACACCTACACGCCCCTGACCCAGAACCAATTCGACGCCCTGGTCTGCTTCGCCTTCAATATCGGCCTGGAGAATTTCGTGCGCTCGGGCGTGCTGCGCCGGATCAACGAGGGCTCGCTGCTGCAGGCCGCCTGCGCGATGGAGATGTGGCGGAAGGCCGATTTCGAAGGCGAGCGCATCGTCATCGACGCCCTGGTCCGCCGGCGCTCGGCCGAGAAGACGCTGTTCCTGACGCCGGCCAATGGCGAGTGGGTGCCCGCGCCCAGCTCGATCCTGCGGCCCAAGATCGACTACGACGCCAGCAACGCCATTCCCAAGCAGACGCCCGCGACGGTCAGCACCCGCACCGACGGCGACCGCGTCGTAGCCCATCGCGAGGGCGACCTTCCGTTCAGCATCGTTGTCCCGGAAGAGGACAGGCCGACCGCGACGGAACAGTCGGCGGCCGCCGTCAGCGCTCGCCTGGAAGCCATCCTGGCCGAGGCCGAGGCGACGCCGAGCAAGTCGCAGCCGGATCTGGGCCTGCCTGAGCCCCCCGCGCCGCAAGCGCAGAAGGCGACTGGCGCTTCGTCGGGCCCTGTACTGTTCCCGGAGCCGCCGGTCGAGCTGACGCCCTTCCGCCCGTCGCCGCAGGCTGCGGAGAGGCCGGCCGCGGTCGACCTGGCGCCGGCCGCCAATGAGCCGACTCTGTTTGGTGCGCCCGATAGCGGCTCGGCCTTCAATCTGGACGGCTTCTCGACCAGCGCGACGGCGGAGCTGTCGCCCGCCAGCAGCATCGCCGGCGGTCGCTACAAGCCGCCGCGCTCGAAGGGCGGCGCGAGCCTGCTGATCGTCCTGGGCCTGCTGGGCCTTTCGCTGTTCGGCGGCGGCGTCCTCTGGATCCTGACCGTGGCGTCAGACGCCGCCGATCAGGTCAGGCTGTTCGGCTACGGCGCCAGCATGATCGGCGCAATCTGCTTCGTGGTTTCGGCGTATCTTCTGTTGCGCCGACTGGCCGGGCCAGATAGGGCGGGCGAATAAGAACTTTCCTTACTCAAGGGAAGCCGAGCAAGAACGCCCGCGGGTCTCGTTGATCCGCGGGCGTTCGTGCTATGGGAGGACTATCATGACGAATTTCGCACCCACGATGGACTTCGCTCTGGGCGAGACCGCCGACGCCATCCGCGAGACGACCGCCCGCTTCGCCGCCGACCGCATCGCGCCTCTGGCCGCCGAGATCGACGAGACCAACACCTTCCCACGCGCGCTCTGGGTTCCGATGGGCGACCTGGGCCTGCACGGGATCACGGTCGAGGAAGAGTTTGGCGGCCTGAGCCTCGGCTATCTCGAGCACGTGGTGGCGATGGAGGAGGTCTCCCGCGCCTCGGCCTCGGTGGGCCTGTCGTACGGCGCGCACTCCAACCTCTGCGTCAACCAGATCCGCCGCTGGGGCACGCCCGAGCAGAAGCGCCGATACCTGCCCAAGCTGATCAGCGGCGAGCATGTCGGCTCCCTGGCCATGAGCGAGGCGGGGGCGGGCTCCGACGTCGTGTCGATGAAGTTGCGCGCCGACCAGCGCGGCGACCGCTATGTCCTGAACGGCACGAAGTTCTGGATCACCAACGCCCCGCACGCCGACACCCTGGTCGTCTACGCCAAGACAGGCGAGGGGAGTCGCGGGATCACGGCCTTCCTCGTCGAGAAGGGCATGAGGGGCTTCAGCGTCTCCAAGAAGCTGGAGAAGATGGGCATGCGCGGCAGCGACACCGCCGAGCTGGTGTTCGACGACTGCGAAATCCCGGAAGAAAACGTGATGGGCCCGGTCGGCGGGGGCGTCGGGGTGTTGATGAGCGGCCTCGACTACGAGCGCGCCGTGCTGGCGGCTGGCCCGCTGGGCATCATGCAGGCCTGCCTCGACATCGTCCTGCCCTATGTCCGCGACCGCAAGCAGTTCGGCCAGCCGATCGGCGGCTTCCAGCTGATGCAGGGCAAGATCGCCGACATGTACGTGGCCCTGAATTCGGCGCGGGCCTATGTCTACGCCGTGGCCCGGGCTTGCGACGCGGGCAAGACCACGCGCTTTGACGCGGCCGGCGCGATCCTGATGGCGTCCGAGAACGCGGTGAAGGTGGCGCTCGAGGCGATCCAGGCCCTGGGCGGCGCGGGCTACACCAAGGAATGGCCGGTCGAGCGCCTGCTGCGCGACGCCAAGCTCTACGACATCGGCGCGGGCACCAACGAGATCCGCCGTTTCCTGATCGGCCGTGAGCTGATCGGCGCCTGAGCCAAACTTGCCAAGACGGCAGCCATGAAAAAGGGCCGTCCCGGCTGGGACGGCCCTTCCATCGTCGTAGCCGCTCGCGCAGCGTGTGACTTGAAACCTCTGGCGCTCAACGCCTTAGGCGGAGACCTCGCTCTTGCGGCTCCAGGTCACGCTTTGCGACCGCGGTTGGAGACAATGAGACACTGGATCACCTCCTTTCAGTAGTTGAACAACACAGGAAGGATATGGCCCTTCCGAGCGTCCAGAAAAGGGGTGTCCGGTGTGACGGGACGTCGCGGTCAGACCGCGATCAGGCGCAGGCCCAAAAGGATCACGAGCCAGATCGCCATCGAGCCGCCGACCGCGAGAGAACGAATGAGATCGACCCGCCGTGCGTTGTGGGCGGGGACCGGGGCGCCGCTGGGCGCGAGATCAATGCGCATAACCATTCCGCGTGACTTCCTTCCCTGAAGCCCCTCTCCTGGAGGCCTGAATCGAACCCTATGACGAATTTTCGCCTTTGAGAAGAATTCTTCACAATGATCGAAGTTGCACGGCGTCCGATTGTCGCATGTCGCAGGTATAGAGCGCCGTTTGGGCGCCCTAAATCTGGGCATTTTGAACAGGGGTGTAAAAAACAGCGTTCAGCTTCGCGTCGAGCTGCTTGGCCGCTCGCGCAGGCTGGGGCGGCGGCGCAGGGTCGTCACCGGCTGGCGCAGGGTGTCCACAGCTAGACTCGCGGCGACCCGCCCGGCCTTGACCGCCGGCTCGAAGGCCCGCCAGTCGCGGATATCCACCCCCTCCAGCTTTGGCGTGATCAACACGTCGGTCGCCTCGCGGGCGGCCGTCAGGTCGCGCCCCGTGGTCACCGTCGCCGCCCGCATCAGAAGCGCGACGATCGGCGGACCTCGCCGCCATTCCCCCGAAGTGATCCAGTTCCAGAGCGAGGGGGGCGTAACCAGATCGTCGGGCGTGATGCTGCGGCCGCGGGTGACGTCGACGCCGACGATTGGGCCCGGCTGGAGGGCGCGCATGACGTCGGCGGGAAAGTTCTTCATCACAGCCCCGTCCACCAGCACCGCGCCGGTCTCGGTGGCCGGTGGCATGACCCCGGGAAGCGAGATCGAGGCCCTGAGCGCCGTCTGCAGCGACCCCGCGCGATGCAGCTGGTACGCGCCCGAGGTCAAATTTGACGAAACGCAGAAAAATGGCAGCCACAGATCGCTGATCTCGACCCCGCCGAAATGCTCCTCGAGCCGCGCCTTGACCTTTTCGCCGCGGGTCATGGCGATCATCGGGAAGGCGATGTCGTCCAGCGGACTGGAATCGACGAACGCCTTCTGGATGCGATGCTCCATCTCGCCGTCGTCCCAGCCCATGGCCAGGCCCGCGGCGATGATCGCGCCCATCGAGGCGCCGCCGACGAAGTCGATCGGGATCGCTCGCTCGCGCATCGCCTGGATCGCGCCGATATGGGCGTAGGCCCGCGCTCCGCCGCCAGACAGCACCAGGCCCACGGATTGGCCCGTCATCACCCGCGCCAGGCGCTGAAGGTCGGCGACGCCGTTCTCGCGCAGATGGAACAGGCGAGCGGGCTGGGTGGCGGCCACCCAGGCTTCCGAGCCGCTGGGCCGTTCCAGGGTGGCCGATTGCAGCAGGATCAGGTCGACCAGCCGCTGGGCCTGCAGCGGGCCGGACGCATAGCTGGGTATCGTCGTCGGTGGCGGCCGGTCGCCGCGGCCCACCCGGAAAAGCCGGTCCACCTGCCGTCCGACCACGTGCTTCCAGGCCGTCTCGTCCGCCTCGGCGACATAGAGGACGAAGTCGTGGCTAAGCTCGACATTGCCGAACCACTCGGTCGGGGCCAGCAGCGCCTCGCCGCCCTCGACCGTGACGGTGTAGCCGAGGTTCTCGATACAGCGGCCCAGCCGCTCGACGACCGGCCGGATCGGCGCGCCGGGCTCGACGGCGATGAAGCCGAACACCGAGGGATCGCCGGCCACCGGCTGGCTGCGCGCCTGCCGCGCCCGGTTGATCATCAGCCGCGAAAGCTCCAGCAGCACGCTGGGATCCTCCTCGGCCGCCTCGAAGAACACATCGCGGGGCAGGGCCAGCATCTCGCTGTCGCGCAAGGCGACCATGGCGGCCGAATGGGCCGTGTCGCCGATCATCGCCATCTCGCCGGCGGGCTCGCCGGGACGGATGAGGCCCAGGAACTGCGGTTCCTGGCCATCCTCGCGGCGGAAGGCCCCCAGCCGTCCGGTCTTCAGGAAGTAGAGCTGTTCGGCCGGTTCTCCGGCCTCGAACAAGGTCGCGCCGCCCGGCAGCGAAAACCACGCCGCCGTCCCGTTTCGCCGCTCGCGGGCGAACAGGCGCGCTAGGGCCGAGTCATCGGGCAGGGGCGTTTCCACGGCGCGGACGGTAGTGCTGGCGGGGCGAGGCTGTAAACGCCCCGCGCGTCATCGGCAGGCTTGACCCTCGCCGCGCGTTCGGGCGCAATCATTGCTCTGGAAGCTAAATCGTCTAAGAACGGTTTTGGCTCTGAATCTTCGGCTTCAGGGTCCAAAAAACTCCGGCTTCCGGGGATGGGTGGAAAAGGCTAAGCGTCGGTCATGCCGAAGTTGAACTCCGTTATCGACGCGTCCAACGACGCCTTCGCCCGCAACGCCGCGCACAACCGCGCCCTGGTCGCCGAACTCCGCGCCAAGGTGGCCGAGGCGGCCCTGGGCGGTCCGGAGAGCGCCCGCGAACGTCACGCCGCGCGCGGCAAACTTCTGCCCCGCGAGCGCGTCGAGCGGCTGCTGGATCCGGGCTCGCCGTTCCTGGAGATCGGCCAGCTGGCCGCCTGCGACCTCTATGGCGGCGAGGCCCCGGGGGCGGGGATCATCTGCGGCGTCGGCCGGGTGTCCGGCCGCGAGGTGATGATCGTCGCCAACGACGCCACGGTGAAGGGCGGCGCCTACTTCCCGATGACGGTGAAGAAGCACCTGCGCGCCCAGGAGATCGCGCAGCAGAACCGCCTGCCGTGCGTCTATCTGGTCGATAGCGGCGGCGCGAACCTGCCGCACCAGGCCGAGGTCTTCCCGGACCGCGACCACTTCGGCCGCATCTTCTTCAACCAGGCGCGGATGAGCGCGGCGGGCATCCCCCAGATCGCCTGCGTCATGGGCTCGTGCACGGCCGGCGGCGCCTATGTGCCGGCGATGAGCGACGAGACCGTCATTGTCCGCAACCAGGGCACCATCTTCCTGGCCGGGCCGCCTCTGGTAAAGGCCGCGACCGGCGAAGTGATTTCGGCCGAGGAACTGGGCGGCGCCGAGACGCACGGCCGCCGCTCGGGCGTGGTCGACCACGTCGCCGAGAACGACGAGCATGCGCTGGAGATCGTCCGTTCGATCGTCGCCAACCTGAACACCACCAAGCCTGAACCGCTGGTGCTGGCCGAGGTCGAGGCGCCGCTCTACGACCCCGAGGAGCTCTACGGGATCGTGCCGACGGATGTCCGCGCGCCCTACGACGTCCGCGAGGTCATCGCCCGCATCGTCGACGGCTCCAGGTTCGACGAGTTCAAGGCGCTGTATGGGACGACCCTGGTCTGCGGCTTCGCCCGCATCTGGGGGCAGCCGGTGGCGATCCTCGCCAATAACGGCGTGCTCTTCTCCGAGAGCGCGCTGAAAGGCGCTCACTTCATCGAGCTGGCCTGCAAGCGGAAGATCCCGCTGGTGTTCCTGCAAAACATCTCGGGCTTCATGGTCGGCGGCAAGTACGAGGCCGGGGGCATCGCCAAGGATGGCGCCAAGCTCGTCACCGCAGTCGCCTCGGCCGAGGTTCCGAAGTTCACCGTGCTGATCGGCGGCAGCTTCGGGGCCGGCAACTACGGCATGTGCGGACGGGCCTATTCCCCGCGTTTCCTGTTCACCTGGCCCAACAGCCGGATCTCGGTGATGGGTGGCGAGCAGGCCGCCAGCGTCCTGGCCACCGTCCACCGCGACGCGGCCAAGTGGACGCCCGAAGAGACCGAGGCGTTCAAGGCGCCGATCCGCCAGCGCTACGAGGATGAGGGCAATCCCTACCACGCCACGGCGCGGCTGTGGGACGACGGGATCATTGACCCCGCTCAAACGCGGGACGTTCTGGGACTTGCAATCTCGGCCAGTCTCAACGCCCCTATCCCGGAGACGACGTTCGGCGTTTTCCGGATGTAGCGTCCCAAAGGAGTAGCCCCATGACCAACCCCATCGCCGATCCCATCGTCGAGGTCCCCGACACCGACGCGATGAGCCCGCTGGTCCACATGGAGAGCACGCCCGAGGGCGCGGTCACCGTCTGGATCAATCGCCCTGAAAAGAAGAACGCCTTCGACGCGGCGACGATCGCGGCCCTGCGCCAGACCTTCGAGACCCTGCACGGGGCCGAGGGCGTGCGGGTGGTTTTCCTGCGCGGCGTCGGCGGGACGTTCAGCGCCGGCGCGGACCTCTCCTGGATGGCCGACGCGGTCGAGTGGGACGAGGACGATAATCGCGAGGACGCGCTCGAACTGGCCCACATGCTCAAGGCCCTGCACGACATCCCGGCCCTGACCGTCGCCCTGGTGGAGGGCGCGGCCTATGGCGGCGGCGCGGGTCTCGTGGCCGCCTGCGACCACGCTCTGGCCGCGGCGAACGCGCAGTTCTCTTTCTCGGAGGTCAAGCTGGGTCTCACCCCGGCGACCATCAGCCCGTACGTGATCGCCGCCCTCGGGCCGCGCACCGCCAAGCTGCTGTTCGCCACCGCCCGCGTGTTCGACGCCGATGCGGCCTGGAGCTACGGCCTGGTGGACGAGGTGTTCGACGACGTGGCGGGGCTGGACGCCGCGCGCGACGCTCTGATCGAGGAGATGGTTCCCTGCGCGCCCGGCGCGATCGGCGACGCCAAGGCTTTGGTCAACGACTTCGCTGGTCAGAAACTCGACAGGGGCGTCGTCGAGGAGACCGCCCGCCGGATTGCGCGTCGCCGCGTGTCCGAGGAAGGACAAGAGGGCGTGCGCGCCTTCCTCGCCCGTCGTAAACCCGCCTGGGCTGAATAGACTCAACTTCAGGGTTCAGGTGGAACGATGACGGCTCCGGAAATGGAAACGGCGGCGGCGGACTCGCTGGGGAGCTTCGTCCGCGCGAAGAAGAAGCCGTTCACCCACCAGGGCGAGCCCTGCAAGAACTGTGGCACGCCGCTGGAGGGTTGGTGGTGCTACAGCTGCGGCCAGAACGCCGACACGCACCATCGATCGATCCTGCACCTGATCTGGGAGGCCATTGAGGGGATGTTCCACCTCGATGGCCGCCTGGCCAACACCCTGCCGCTGCTGTTCTTCAAGCCGGGCAAGCTGGCCAAGGACTACATGGAAGGCCGCGTCGCGCGGCACGTGCCGCCGTTCCGCACCTTCCTGGTCGCCCTGCTGCTGTTCATCTTCGCGGCCGAGCACGCGCTGCACAATATTCGTCACGAGATGGAGCTGAAAGAGGAGAGGGAGGTCGCCGCCCTGGCCACGCCCGCCGGCCGTAAGGCCAAGGCGGACGAGATGCGCAAGGAAGCCGTCGAAAACCGCGACAGCCGGCTGAGGGACGCCGGCGAGGCGCGTGACGAAGCGCTCAAGGAGGCGGGCGCCGACAAGGCCAAGGTCGCGGCTGATTACGACGCCCAGGTCAAGACGGCCCGGGACAAGTACGCCGCCAGCGTCGCCGAGGCCGACGCCCTGGAAAAGAATCCGAACGCGGCCGCCGAAGCCAAGGCCAAGATCGAGAAGCGCGGCGAGGACGTCGCAAACCAGATCCGCGGGCTGGAGCTGCAGGATCTGGACAAGCTAGACGGAAATAGCCGGAAGATCGGCGAGGCCAATATCGGCGGCCAGCACTTCAACGTGGTCACGCCTGACGCCGCCCAGAAAGAGGTGACGACCCATATCAACCTCGGCGAGTCTTCCAACGGCCATGGCGTCGCCAATTGGTTCAAGGAAGGGCTCGCCAAGGCGTTCGCCAATCCAGAATACTACATGGTCGTGATGTTCGGCTGGGCCCACCGCCTGGCCGTGCTGCTGCTGCCGATCATCGGCCTCAGCCTGGCTCTGGTCTATGTGAACCGTCGCCAGTTCTACATCTACGACCACCTGCTGGTGGCGACGAACCTGTTGTCGTTCGCGTTCCTGACCAACGCCATCGCGATGGTGATGCCCAAGAGCCTGGTCGGGCCCTGGCTCGCCATCATCACCTTCTGGACGCCGATCAACCTGTTCCAGACCCTGCGCGGGGGGTACGGCTCGACCATCGTCGGGGCGGTCTTCAAGACGCTGGTCGTCTGGTTCATGAGCGTCTTCGCTTTCGCGCTGCTGGTCACCGCGCTGATGCTGTTCACCCTGTCACAGATGTAGGTCCCGCTTGATCGATTCCGTCCTGATCGCCAACCGCGGGGAGATCGCCCGCCGCATCATCCGCACCGCCCGGGAGCTGGGCGTGCGGACGATCGCCGTCTATTCGGAAGCCGACGCCGACGCGCCGTTCGTCATGGAGGCCGACGCCGCCATCCTCATAGGACCCGCGCCGGCCAAGGACAGCTATCTCGACCCGAAGAAGATCCTGGCGGCGGCCAAGCAGATGGGGGCGGACGCGATCCACCCCGGCTACGGCTTCCTGTCGGAAAACGCCGACTTCGCCCAGAGCGTGATCGACGCGGGTCTCACCTGGATCGGCCCGCCGCCGTCCGCGATCCGCGCCATGGGCCTGAAGGACGCCGCCAAGGCGGTGATGATCAAGGCGGGCGTGCCCACCACGCCCGGCTACCAGGGCGAGGACCAGTCGGTCGAGCGTCTCGCGACCGAAGCGGGCAAGATCGGCTATCCGGTGCTGATCAAGGCCGTGGCCGGCGGCGGCGGCAAGGGGATGCGCAAGGTCGAGCGGGCCGAAGACTTCGAGGCGGCGCTGGGCTCGTGCCGCCGTGAAGCCTCGGCCGCGTTCGGCGACGACCGGGTGCTGCTGGAGAAGTATGTCACCCGTCCGCGCCATATCGAGGTGCAGGTGTTTGGCGACAGCCACGGCAATGTCGTCCACCTGTTCGAGCGCGACTGCTCGCTGCAGCGCCGCCACCAGAAGGTGATCGAGGAAGCGCCCGCGCCGGGCATGGATGAAGCCACGCGCGAGGCTGTCTGCGCCGCCGCCGTGAAGGCCGCCCAGGCGGTCGGCTATGTCGGCGCCGGCACGGTGGAGTTCATCGCCGACGCCAGCGAGGGCCTGCGCGCAGACCGCATCTGGTTCATGGAGATGAACACCCGCCTTCAGGTCGAACATCCCGTGACCGAGATGGTCACCGGCCAGGATCTCGTCGAATGGCAGCTGCGCGTGGCCGCCGGCGAGCGCCTGCCGCTGGAGCAGGACGAGATCACCCTCGACGGCTGGGCCATGGAGGCGCGCCTCTACGCCGAGAACCCGGCCACCGGCTTCCTGCCGTCCACCGGCAAGCTGAAGCACTTCCGCCTGCCCGAGGGCGACGTTCGCGTCGACAGCGCGGTGGAGGAGGGCGGCGAGGTCACGGCCTTCTACGACCCGATGATCGCCAAGCTGATCGCCCACGGCGCCGATCGCGAGGACGCCGCCCAGCGCTTGGCCGAGGCCTGCGCCCTGGTCGAGGTGTGGCCGGTCAAGACCAACGCCGCGTTCCTGGCCAAGTGCGCGAGCCATCCGGACTTCGTGGACGGCGCGGTCGACACCGGCTTCATCGAGGCGCGGCTTGAGGAACTGACCGAGCGGACCTTCAGCGACGAGCCGGCCATGGCGGCGATCGGTTGGCGGCTCGACAGCTTCCTGGAGGCCGAGGCGCGGCCCGATCCGTGGGAAAGCGCGCCGTCCAAGCTGCTCGGTTTCCGAATGAACGCCGACCGCGCGAGCATGACCCTGCCGATGGCGATGGACGGCAAGCCGACGCCGTTGCGGGTGGCGCTGCTGGGCGGCGGGACCGAGGACTGGTCGTGGGACATCCGCCACGCCGATGGCCGGACCTTCGAAGAGGTCGCCCGCCTGCCGACGACCTACGGCAAGGGACCGATCCACGTGTTCGAAGGTGGCGACGTCCAGGCGTTCGACTTCGAAGCGCAGGTGGGCGGCCTGGGTGAAGGCGGCGCCTCCGACGGCGCGATCCTGTCGCCGATGCCGGGCAAGATCGTCTCCGTCGCCGTGGCGGCCGGCCAGAGCGTCAGCAAGGGTCAGACCCTGCTGACCCTGGAGGCCATGAAGATGGAGCACGCCCTGGTCGCGCCGTTCGACGGCGTCGTGGCCGAGCTCTCGGCCTCAGCCGGCGGCCAGGTCAGCGAGGGTGTTGTGCTGGCGCGGCTGGAAGGCGCCTGAACGGGAAAGGCCAGGCCGCAACCCGCCTGGCCCTCTTCCGCTATCGCAGCTGATCCAGCAGCGCCTTGGCGGCGTCCTCGGAGCTGGCCGGGTTCTGCCCGGTGACCAGCTTGCCGTCCACGACGACGAACGGTCCCCAGTCGGCGCCTCTCTCATAGGTCGCGCCCAGGTTCTTGAACTCGTCCTCGACCAGGAATGGGACCACGTTGGTCAGTTGGACGGCGGCCTCCTCGGTATTGCTGAAGCCGGTGACCTTCCGCCCCCGGACCAGCGGCGCGCCATCGGCCGCCTTGACGTGACGCAGCGCGGCGGGCGCATGGCAGACGAAGCCGATCGGCTTGCCGGCACGCTCGAAGCGCTCGATCAGCTGGATGGAGGCCGGCGACTCGGCGAGATCCCACAGCGGGCCGTGGCCGCCCGGATAGAAGACCGTGTCGAAATCAGCGGCGTCGACCGTCTCGAGCTTCACCGTGTTCGCCAGCGCCTTCTGAGCCTCGGGGTCGGCTTTGAAACGATGGGTCAGCTCGGTCTGGGCGTCGGGTTCGTCGCTCTTGGGGTCGAGCGGCGGCTGTCGGCCGGCGGGCGAGGCCAGCACGATGTCCGCGCCGGCGTCCTTGAAAGCGTAGTAGGGCGCGACGAACTCCTCCAGCCAGAAGCCGGTCTTCTTGCCGGTGTCGCCGAGTTGATCATGCGAGGTGAGGACCATGAGGATCTTCACGGGCGTTCTCCTTTGGAGCGTGGGCTTGCTGACGCGCGCCGACTTCGCGCGGCGCGAAACGACGCGCCGGCGTCGTGGGCGCCTTATCTGGTGAGGGAACGCCCGCGAAGCCAGACCGCTCCGTCGCAAAACAAGACCGCCGCTTCAGGCTCCTGAGGCGCCGCCCAGGCGATTGCCTTGGCCGCGCGGCGCGCTATCTAGCCGCCATGGCGCTTCACATCATCAAGCTGGTCGTCGGCTGCGACACGATCGACGATCTTCTGGCCTGGCACAAAGAGGGCCATCCCTGGGTCATGCATACCCGCATGACGCCCAAGCGGATCGACGAGGTCCTGGACGGCGGTTCGCTGTACCGCGTGTTCAAGGGACAGATTCTCTGCCGCCAGAAGATCCTAGCGATCGACACGGTCGGTTCGGGCCCGGCGGCCCGGTGCGAGGTGACCGTCGATCCTACCATCATTCGCGTGGCGCCCCAGCCGCGCCGGGCCTTCCAAGGCTGGCGCTATCTAACGCCGGAGGATGCGCCGCCCGACCTGACGGAAGGCGAGGCCGCCGACCTGCCGCCCGAATTGGCCCGCCAGTTACGGGAATTGGGCGCCTGGTAATTTCAGCGAGCGGCGTTAGCTGAATGGCAACCCGCGCTGGTGTTTCGTCTCCGTGGGAAGACAGGGGATGACGATGAAGGCCGGTTACGCCGTCTTGGGTGCGGGCATGCTGCTTATTGGTTTCGCCGTGGGTCTGCTGATCGCTCTGCACCCCGTCACCTGAGCCGTGTTCAGGCTCGCCTGACGGCCCTGTTGTCGATCAGGCGCGTGCCGCCCAGCCAGGCCGCGATCAGGATCCGGCCCTCGGCCTCGCCGATTGGACCGGGCCCCAGCCGGGACAGGTCGCTGGCCTCGCGGATCTCCACATAGTCCACCTGACGGAAGCCGGCGGCCTGCAAGGCCGCGACGGCGGCCGACTCGGCGTCGTCGATGCGGCCGCCCGCCGCCACCGCCTCGGCCGCCGCCGTCATGGCGGTCGGCAGGGCGACGGCCACGGCGCGCTCTTCGGCCGACAGGTAGGCGTTGCGGGAGGAAAGGGCCAAGCCGTCTTGCGCGCGCGCCGTCGGGGCGCCGATGATCTCGACCGGGATGTCGAGGTCTCGGGCCATGCGCTTGACCACCTGCAGTTGCTGATAATCCTTCTCCCCGAACACCGCGACGTCGGCCTGCGACTGGATGAACAGCTTGGCGACGACCGTGGCCACGCCGCCGAAGAACTGGGGACGCGCCGCGCCCTCCAGCGGTTCCGACACGCCCGACACCGTCACCAGGGTCGAAAAGCCTGGGGCGTACATTTCGGTCGCGTTCGGGGCGAACATCAGGTCGCAGCCGACCGAGGCCAGCTTCTCGGCGTCGACAGCCTCGCCGCGCGGATAGGCGTCGAAGTCCTCGTGCGGGGCGAACTGCTTGGGATTGACGAAAACGCTGGCGATCACCCGGTCGGCGTGCTGCTGGGCCAGGCGGATCAGGGACAGGTGACCCTCATGCAGGGCGCCCATGGTTGGAACCAGGGCCACGCGCTGGCCGGCGGCCTTCCAGGCGCGCACATGCTCGCGCATCTGGGCGACGGTGCGGACGATGGTCGGTTGGGTCATGACGGCCTCCACGCGGACAGGCTGGGCTTATGGCCTTGGCGGGGCCGAAGGTCCACCGCGACGCAACGGAATCCGCCGTCGAGCCCGCTGCGACAATTAGGTCTGTGGATGGAGACCGTTGACCCCATGAGGCGGCGGTAACATCGTGTTAACCTTCAGTCCAAGGTCGCGCGAGTCGCGACGCATCAGGGATCGAACTCATGGCCGAAACGCGTGTCATCGTCGTCGGCAACGAGAAGGGCGGGGCGGGCAAGTCGACCATCGCCGTCCATCTCGTGACCGCGCTTCTGTACGGCGGCGCCAAGGTCGCGGTCATCGACCTGGACCTGCGCCAGAGCACGTCCGCGCGGTTCTTCGAGAACCGCCGAGCCTGGCTGGACAGCAAGAAGCTCGAGCTGCCCGAGCCTCTGTCGCTGCGCCTGTCCGACAATGACATCGCCTTGGCCGAAAAGTCGGACGAGGAGCAGGTCGCCGGCTTCGAGGCGGCCTTCGCGCGGGGCTTGGCCGAGTGCGACTTCGTGCTGATCGACACGCCGGGCGGCGACACGGCCGTTTCGCGCCTGGCCCACGGCCGCGCCGACCTGATCGTCACGCCGATGAACGACAGCTTCGTCGACTTCGACATGCTGGGTCATGTCGATCCGGTCAGCATGGAGCTGACCAAGCCCAGCCTCTACTCGTTGACCGTCTGGGAGGCGCGCAAGCAGCGCGCCCTGTCCGGCCAGCGCCAGGCGCTCGACTGGGTTGTGCTCCGCAACCGTCTGGCGACGACCGAAGCGCGGAACCGCAAGCGTCTCGAGGATCGCCTGACGGCCTTGGCCAAGCGGGTCGGCTTCCGCATCGGGCCGGGCCTGCGCGATCGCGTGATCTATCGCGAGCTGTTCCCGTTCGGCCTGACCATCGCCGACCTGTCGCCGCAGGTGCGCCCGGTGCCGGTGTCGCTGCAGCACCTGGCCGCGCGCCAGGAGCTGCGCGCCCTGATGCATAGCCTGGGCCTGTCGGCCTATTCCGGCGAGACGCTGCTGGCGGCGCAATAGTCCAGCGGCTACATGGGTCTGTGAGCGGGCGGCCGGGGAGACCTCGCCGCCCGCTTTCGTGTCTGGAGTCGTGATGATCTATCTGCTGCTGGGCGCGGCCATCCTGGCCTTCCTGCTCTGGCCGCGCCGCCGGAACCTCCTGAAGGGCGACGGCTGGCGGGTGGCGGCGGGTGTGGCGGCGATCGTCGCCTTCGCCTTCGCCGGCTACGCCACGATCCGCGGGGCCTGGGGCACGGGGATCGTGCTGGGCGTGCTGGGCTTGTGGACCGTCACCGAGGCCCGGCGGCGCCCGCTGATCCGCCACAAGGTCGTCCATCCGCCTCGGGAAGAACTCAGCCTGTCCGAGGCGCGCGCCATCCTCGGCGTCACCCCCGAGGCGACCTTGGAGGAGGTCAAGGCCGCCTATGCGCGCCTGATCCGCCTGGCTCATCCGGACGCCGGCGGCACCCAGGGCCTGGCCGCCCAGCTCAACGCCGCGCGGGATCGTTTGATCAAGCGGCGCGGCTGAGCTAGGACAGGCACATGATCAACCGCGAACGCTTCTGGCGCCGCCGCTCTTCTGGACCGACCTGCTCGGTATGACGCCCTGAACCCCTTGTTCAGGCGGGACGCCCTCGCGCGTCTCATTCCAGTGTCTTTCCCGTTCGGACTTTTGATCACCCCATGACCGACCAATCCCACGACTGGGCCGCGCGCTTCAGCGATCGCATGGCCCGCGTCCGCGCCAGCGAGATCCGAGAGCTTCTCAAGCTGCTGGACCAGCCCGACATCCTGTCCTTCGCCGGCGGCATCCCCGATCCCGGCCTGTTCCCGGCCGAGGAGATCCAGAAGGGCTACCAGGCCGTGCTGGCGGATCCCGTGCTGTCGCGCCAGGCGCTGCAATACTCGGTCAGCGAGGGCTATCTGCCGTTGCGCCAGTGGATCGCCGAGCGCATGAGCCGCGACGGCATGCCCTGCGAGCCGCACAACATCATGCTGACCGCCGGTTCGCAGCAGGCGCTGGATCTGATCGGCAAGCTGTTCATCAGCCCTGGCGATCCTGTGGTCGTGGCCCGGCCGACCTATCTGGGCGCCCTGCAGGCTTTCAACGGCTATGAGCCAGCCTATCGCGATCTGCCGGAGGGCGCTCTGGCGGCGCCTGAAGCGGTCGATCTGCCCCACGGCGCGCTCGGCTACTTCGTGCCCGACTTCGCCAATCCGACCGGTGTCAGCCTGACCCTGGCCGAGCGCCAGGCGCTGCTGGCCCTGGCCGATCGCCTGGACTGGCCGCTGGTCGAGGACGCGGCCTATCGCGAGCTGCGCTTCATCGGCGAGCCGACGCCGACCCTGCTGTCGCTGGATATCGCTCGCTCGGGCGGCGTCGACAACGCCCGGACCATGTTCCTCGGCACGCTGTCCAAGACCCTCTCGCCCGCGCTGCGCATCGGCTGGGTCTGTGGGCCCAAGGCGGTGATCGAAAAGCTTGTCCTGCTCAAGCAGGGCGCGGACCTGCACGTCTCGACGATCAACCAGATGGTCGCTCACCGCGCCGTCTCGGAAGGCTACGACCAGCACCTGCACCGCCTGCGCGGCGCCTATGGCCACAAGGCGCGGGTGATGCTGGCGGCGCTGGACAAGACCATGCCCAAGGGCGTGACCTGGTCGCATCCGGAAGGCGGCATGTTCGTCTGGATCGACCTGCCGGAAGGGATCGACGGCGCCGAACTGCTGGCGCGGGCCATCGCCGAGGAGCGTGTGGCCTTCGTGCCCGGCGCGCCGTTCTACGCCGAGGTTCAGCGTGCCAACGCCATCCGCCTCAGCTACTCCCTGCCGACCGACGAGCAGATCGAAGAGGGCGTCCAGCGCCTGGCGCGATTGATCGGGCGGGTGATGGCGGAAGGTTAACCCAATCCCGATCTCCCCGGCGCCACGGGTCGCGCTTAGCGCGCCCGAGCGTAAACTCCTGCCGGGGCCCAGGTTCATTCTGGGAGGTCGCCGTGAATGCGAAAGGGCGCTGCGTGAAGCCATGCGGCGCCCTTGGTCCGTCTGGACCCCGGCATTCGCCGGGGAGATCGGTTTAAGCTTAGCGCGGCGACAGCACCATGCACGGCACGCGCTTGGCTTTCAGGGCCGAGCACGCGCTTTGAGCCGCGTCGGCGGTCAGGCCCTGGAACTGGGCGCGGAACGTGCCGCCAGCGCCTTCGACGGCGGCCTCGGCGTCGGCGACCACCTTGGCGAAGCGGCTGCGCACCAGCTTCAGCTGGTCGTTGGCCAGGGACTTGGACTTGAAGGCGCCGACCTGGACGCTCCATTCGCCTTGCGCCTTCTTGGCCGGCTTGGCCGTGGCCTGGGCCGCGCGCAGGCTGGGGGAGACCTTCATCGGGCCGGGATTGTGCGGGTTCTCGGTCAGCACGATCTTCAGGCCGGCCTGGTCGCCGTCGCCCTGTTCGACCGAGGGACGTTGGATCGGGCCCGAGGGGTCGTCCTCGTAGATATTGGCGGCGATCGTGGTCCGCTCACCCTTGGCGCGGCGCTTCATCACGTCGAAGCCGGTCAGCAGCAGGTCTTCCATGTTGTTGTCGCGCCAGGCGGTCGAGGGGCCGCCCAGGACGACTGCGATCAGGCGGCGACCGTCACGGACGGCCGAACCGGCGAGGTTGAAGCCCGAGGCGTTGGTGTAGCCGGTCTTCAGGCCGTCGAACCCTTCCATGCTGTCCAGCAGGCGGTTGTGGCCCTTGATATAGTTGCCGCGGAAGGTGAAGCCGCGCACCGAGAAGTAGCTGTAGTACTGCGGGAAGTCCCGCATGATGGCGCGCGACAGGATGGCCAGGTCGCGGGCCGTCGAGATCTGGCGGCTGTCGGGCAGGCCGGACGCGTTCACGAAGCGGCTGTTGCGCATGCCGAGCTCCTGGCCGCGCAGGGTCATCAGGGCGGCGAATCGCGACTCGCTGCCCGCCAGGCGCTCGGCCGTGGCCACGGCGACGTCGTTGGCCGACTTCACGGTCATGGCCTTGATGGCCTCGTCGACGCTCATGCTGTCGCCGGGGCGCAGGCCGATCTTGGTCGGGGCCTGGGCGGCCGCGCGGGGAGACATGACGACACGGTCGGTAAGCTTCAGCCGCCCTTCGCTGAGCGCCTCGAACGTGAGGTACAGCGTCATCAGCTTGGTCACCGAGGCGGGATAGCGTGGGCTGTCAGCCCGTTTGTCGTAGAGGACCTCGCCTGAATTGGCGTCGATCACGATGGCCGCATACTTCGGCTCGGACGCGTTCAACTGCAGATAGGGTATGGCGGCTGACGCGGTCGTCGGCGCTAAGGCGCCGAACAGCGTCACGATCGCCAGGCCGGCGGCGGCCAGAACGGAACGAGCGGAGGTAAGCTTGGCGAACATGAGG
>NZ_QFQZ01000004.1 GCF_003243465.1 Caulobacter segnis | reverse complement strand
ACGATCGCCGGCCGGACGTCCCTTCCAAGCCATCGGGTGAGGACAAGTATGGGTGGGGATTCAACGCGGATGATCCAGCGGCGTGTAAAAGTGAGAAGTGCTTGAAATCGTTCGGTTCGATTCCGTCTACGCGGATGATGGAGCGCCGCGAACGCTCGTAGTCCGCCTCTCCTCCCCCTCTGGGGGAGGTGTCGCGGAGCGACGGAGGGGGCCAGCTGGACGCATGCCGCGCTGCCCCCTCCTCCACCGCTGGGCCACCTCCCCCAGCGGGGGAGGAGAATGATCTAGCGCTCCTCCCCCGTCCCCGCGACGGGAGCCATCCTTACATCTCACGGCGAGACGATCGCTGGGCTGCCCGGGTTGCTCAGGGACGACGCCTCGCGCCGCCGCGCGGCGGCCGGCCGAAGGCTGGTCCCTAACCAGCCCGGTCAGCCCAGCACGCTCCAGCCTTCGAGAGATCTAGAACTAGCGCGGCGCCTTCAAACTTAGTTGAGCAGTTCGCTAAAATATTTATCCAAGAGCGCCTTGCTAGGGATCAGTATGTCCCCAGCATTTTTGCCCCTCGACTGCATCACCGGGCCCAACTTTTTCAGTAGAAGCTTTCCTAGCGCCTTTTCAATTGGGATTACCCCGCCGGGTATAAGCTCCTCTGGTGAGGGGCATTCATCCGGATTACGCTTGTAGAGCGTATTCTTTATGTCCTGTCGCTTCGAGTGAAATTTAATAGTGAATTCATTCTGGTTTTCTTGGATCAGCGACTCAATCAAAATTCTTGCATCGCTCTCGCTAATACGCATCACCTCTGAAATATGCTCTTGAGACGCGAAGTACGCCTCGATATCGCTCTTTGTGGTGACAAACAGACGCATGGAGCCCTTGTCCTCTAGGTCGTACTTCTTGATTAGGGCCTCGACCTCTTTGTCGAGCATGAAGTCTCTATCCCTATGTATGATGGTGCGAACTCCGGGTTTAATTCTAGACAAGAACGAGGACATAAGCTTGGCGGCATCCACTTTGCTGCTTGCTTTGTATGAAAAAATATAGAATTCCTCGTCGTTAAGTCCGTTTGAATTTATAAAAGACTTTATATATCGCGTATCATCGTCTTCGGTCCAGAATAGGTACTTATACTCGCCGTTAAGAAGTCTTTCCCCGCGGTCTAGAGCACCGAGATCCATCAAGACTGCAACATCATCCCAGTCTTCGTGAGGCTTGGGCTCGCCATCCTTGACCCAGAATAGGCTCGCTCCCTCGCACTCACTAAACGCGTCGAGCAAGTGTCTGGAATGGGTCGCGATAAGGATTTTGGTATCAGTCTCCTGGGAAATTAGAACGAGTGTTTCTGCTAGGCGCTTTTGATTTGTAGGGTGTAAGTGCGCATCCGGTTCGTCGAGTAACAGTAATTGAGGCTCATACATAGTTATGTAGGCAACAAGCTGTATTGACTGAAGCATGCCGGTTCCTACCATGTCGAGGGGTAGTTCCTTCCCGTCTGCCATGATGACCTTTGAGTCAATTACGAGGTTGTCGGCTTCATTGAATTTGGTAATAACTCGGCACCCGGGAAATACGCGCGAAAGCTTGCCGGAAAAGCTCGTCTTTTTCAATTCAGACTTTTCAATTCTCAGAAGAAGGTTTCTCAGGAATAGGTTTGCGTCTCCCCGGGCAATGCCATTATTCATGACAAGTTCAGACCGATACTCCTCGCGCAGGCTGATACCCGCCAGACCTGGCACATATATCGAAAAGAAGCCTTTGGGATCGGCGATGGCGGCTAGCAGCTGATTTCCACTTGTGCGCGCCTTCACCACTCCATTCCGCCCGCGTGTGAGAAACACAGTTGCATCCGGCACATCGCCATCTTTCTGAGCGTAAAAATCACACTCTATCGAAGTGCCTTCGTGCAGACGCTGATTGTGACAGAGATTCAAGAAATCATCTGTCGGGCAGTATCTCAGTTGCTCCGCTGTAAACTGATCTGATCCGGATATGTTTCTTGCTTGAGCTAGCGCAGCATTGAAATGTATGGCCTGTAAAGTTCAGCTTTTTCCAGAATTATTCCCGCCGACGAACAAGTTTATATTAGTTAGATTTATATCCGCTTGATTTATTCTTTTAAACCTGAGGATGCTGATCTTCTCTATCACAGTGTTGCTCAGGCTTAGCCCGCCCCCAATTCCCACTGGGCTTCCCGCCCTAGTTGTTAGGGTGAGGCCATTGCGATCCGGTTGTAAAGAGCAACACACCCCCTACCCCTCCGCCCGCGTCAGCTTCCAGCGGATCTTCGCCCCCACCTCCGGGCGGACCTGGCTCTTGAGCACCACCTGGCCGGCCTTGCGCGCCAGGCCGTGGTCGAAGTGGGCCGACGGGGCGATCTCGACGTCCACCGCGTCGTTGCGCAGCCACCAGCCGATAGTGTTCGGCCCCCGGATCAGCACGCTCTTGCCGTCGCGGGCGATCGAGGCGCGGGCCTCGGGGTGCAGGTGGAAGCGCACCGCGAACGGTAGGTAGCGGCGCGGGCCGGACGCGGCGTCCAGGTCGAGGGCGGCCATGGGGGTGAGGCTGTCCTCGCCGCGCAGCTCGTCGGCGACGGCGTCGAGGAACAGGCGGCGGGTGTGGGTCAGGCCGACATGCCGCCAGCCGTCGTGGACGATATCCAGCCACACCCCGCCGACATCGTCGTGGCGCTCGGCCTCGACCTTGGTCGCGCCGTCGACCAGCCAGGGCCCCAGGGCCTTGGCGCGGAAGCCGGACAGCGGGCGGCCGGCCGAGCCGTCGCCGACCGAGACGGTCGAGGCGGCGTCGGACAGGCGGAAGGCGTGGGCGCCGGCGGCCTCGGGGCTCCAGCCGCAGCTGGTGATCAGCCGGTCCTTGGCGCAGAGGATCTCGATGGCGGCCGGCTGGGCGCAGGCGGCGACGGAGAGGAATCCGGCGGCGGGCGGCCGGCAGTCGGCGATCAGCTCCAGCGAGCCGCCGACCATCTTCTCATAGCCGCTGTGCGGGGCGCTGTTCAGCGGCCGCGGGCCGGTGTCGTCGTGGGCCAGGGCCGCGGCGATGCGCGCCTGGCCCACCGTCTCGCCGCCGTGGAAGGCCGCCAGCCCGCCGTCGCCGAGGGTGAAGAACCGCGTCGCGGTCGACAGGCGGTCGATAGCGCGGGCGGCGGCCTCGGGCGTTGGCCGGCCGCGCTGGCGCAGGGCGTCGTCGAGGGTCAGCAGGTCGAACAGCAGCTCCACCCCCGCCTCGGGCGAGCGGGTGGCGTGGCCGCCGTCGGGCAGGACGATGCGGTCGATGTGGCGGGCCAGCGCCTTCAGGCCTTTGTCGATCAGGGCGTCGCCCGGCTTGCCGGCCAGGACGCAGCCGGCGATCGTCACGGCGATCGCGCGCTCCAGGGCGCGGGCGGGGATCTTGCGGATCTCGGCCAGGTGCCGGGCCTGGCGGACGAGGTCGCGGCGCAGGTCGGTGGCCTCGGCGTCGCTGGCCTCGGCGGCCAGGGTCCGGGCGGCGCAGGCCAGGTGGAAGACCCGCCGCTCCAGACACTCGGCTCCCCACGAGAAGGCGTTCCACTTGCCGAACACCCGCCGCCAGTCGTCGAGCAGCCGCAAGGCGCGGCGGGCGCCGTCGGGACCGGCCGAAACGAGGTCGGGCAGCCAGTCGAAGCGGTGCAGGCTGACGGCGAAGCGGCGCGAGGGGCTGGCGGTGTCGAACGGATCGCCCGCCTCGCCGATGCGCAGGGAGCCGCCGTCCAGGGCAAGGGTCCCGGCCAGGATGCGGCGGCCGTGGCCGGCGTCGGTCGGCCGGGGGTCGCGGGGATAGGCGGCCAGGGCCTCGACCTTGGTCGCGGCCAGCAGCAGGCGGTGCGGACCCGAGCCGTACCACTCGCGCTCGACCTGGCTGGAAAGCTCGGCCGTCAGGGCCCGCAAAAGAACGCCGCCCCGTCGCCGGACGGGAAGTCGGGAGCCGTTGGCGGAGCGCTTGACGGCTGGGGCCAAGGGGTCAGCCGCCCTTCAGCGCGCGGATGTTGGCGGCGTAGGCCTCGCGGCCGCCCTTGAACACCGCCGAGCCGGCGACCAGGGCGGTGGCCCCGGCGGCCACGCACTGCGGGGCGGTGACCGGGGTGACGCCGCCGTCGACCTCGATGATGATGGGAAGGCCGGCCTTGTCGACCATCTTGCGCAGGGCCTCGACCTTGCGCAGCTGGCCCGGAATGAAGCTCTGGCCGCCGAAGCCCGGGTTCACCGACATGACCAGCAGGAGGTCGACGTCCTCGAGGATCCACTCGACGTGGTCGATGCCGGTCGAGGGGTTGAACACCACCCCCGCCTTGGCGCCCAGCTCGCGGATCCGCTTCAGGGAGCGGTGCAGGTGCGGGCCGGCCTCGGGGTGGATGCTGATCAGGTCGGCCCCGGCGGCGCGGAAGGCCTCCAGGTACGGGTCCGCCGGGCTGATCATCAGATGCACGTCGAACGGGATCTTGGCGTGCGGCCGGATCGCCCGAACGACGTCCGGGCCCAGCGTGATGTTGGGCACGAAATGGCCGTCCATCACGTCGACATGGACCCAGTCGGCGCCGGCCGCCTCGATGGCGGCGACCTCCTCGCCCAGGCGGGCGAAGTCGGAGGCGAGGATCGACGGGGCGATGATCGGCGCGGTCATGACCCTGGGATAGCGACCCTGAGTCGCTCTGTCATCCCGGACAGGACGGGTTAAGCGCAGAAATGCCCAAGCTTGGGCGTCGGTTCAGCGCTTGCGGAACCGCGCGGCGAAGAAGCCGTCCTGGCCGCCGTCCAGCTGGTGCGGCAACAGGCGCAGGGTCCCGCGCGCGGTCAGGCTGGCTTGCGGCGCGCCGCCTTCGCCCGGCTGGATCGGGTCCAGCGCCATGTCGGGGCGGCGGGCGAGGAAGGCCTCGACCTGGGCCTCGCCCTCCTCGGGCTCCAGCGAGCAGACGCAGTAGACCAGGCGACCGCCGGGCTTGAGGCGGCCGGCGGCGCTGTCGAGGATGCGGGCCTGGACGTTGGCGAGGCTCGCGACATCGCCCGGCCGTGCGGCCCACAGCACGTCGGGGTGACGGCGGAAGGTGCCGGTGGCGCTGCACGGGGCGTCCAGCAGGATGGCGTCGAAGGTCCGGTCGTCCGCCCACGCCGCGGCGTCGGCGGCCACGACCTGGGCTTCGAGCCCGGTGCGGGCGAGGTTCTCCTCCAGCCGCTTGAGGCGGGCGGACGAACGGTCGAGGGCCACGACCCGCGCGCCGGCGGCGGCCAGCTGCAGGGTCTTGCCGCCGGGCGCGGCGCAGAGGTCCAGCGCGGCCTCGCCGGCCTTCACGTCCAGCAGGCGCGCGGGAACGGCGGCGGCGGCGTCCTGCACCCACCAGCTCCCGTCTTCAAAGCCCGGCCAGGCGGCGACGTCGCCCTTGCGGCGCACGCGCAGCGAGCCGCCGGGCAGGATCTCGCCCTCCAGCGCCTGCGCCAAGGCGTCCGCGTCGGCGCCGGGCTTCAGGGAGAGGTCGGTGGCCGGCTCCAGGGCGATCTGGTCGGCGATCTCGCGAGCCGTGGCCTCGCCGAACGCGGCGACCCAGCGCGAATAGAGCCAGGGCGGGGCTAGCAGTGTGGGATCGTTGCTGGGCGGAGCGTCGCGCAGCAGGCCGCGCAGCACGGCGTTGACCAGGCCCTTGAACGGGCGGCTGGTCTTGTTGGCCGCGGCCAGTTCGACCGAGGTCGCCACGGCGGCGAAGGCCGGCACCTCCAGGTGGAAGGCCTGGGCCGCGCCGAGGCGCAGCAGGTTCATCACCCGGTCCGGCGGCGCCTTCTGCAGGCGCGCGGCCAGGGCGCGGTCGATGGGGCCGAGGTGGCGCAGCACGGCCATGGCCAGGGCGCGCGCGAAGGCGCGCTCGCGCGGTTCGAGGAAGCGGAAACCGTTGGCCGAGGCGGCTTCGTCGAGGCCGCCGCGCCGCGACAGGGCCGCGTCGATCAGGGTCAGGGCGGCTTCCCGGGCGGGGAGGCCGTCGTTCAATTCTTGAGTCACCGCCCCGCCGTGCCAAGAGGCGGGCGCGAGCGCAAGCGGATTCGACGCGGACCCGGTGGCGAGGCGCCGGGCTCGGGTGTTAAACTGGCCCCATGTCCGACACGCCCGAAACCCCCGTCGACGCCATCCCCGAGGTCCCCGGCGCCGCCCCCGGCAAGGCCCTCAGCCCCGCCGCTCGCCGCGCGCTGGAGGAGGCCGCCGCCCGCCGCGCGGCCGAGGACGCCCTGTCCCTGCCCCCCGAGCAGGGCGGCCGCGACGGCCCCGAGCCGACCCGCTTCGGCGACTGGGAGAAGAAGGGCGTGGCGGTCGACTTCTAGGCAGTAATCACCCGGCGCCGCGTTCGCCCTTTCTTCGCGGCGGAAAGTGTCGCTAACCTCTCCGCATAGCCTTGGGGAGGTTTTCGTCTTGCGCCTGTTCGCCCGTCTCGCCGCCAGTTTCGCCGCCGGCCTTCTGCTGGTCGCGCCGGTGGCCCAGGCCGCTCCGCCGAAGACCAAATCGGTCGCCGCCCGCGCCCTGGCCGCTGGCGCGGTGGCCTCGCCAGACCGCTTCGGGGCCTTGGCCGCCCAGGAGATCCTCAAGGCCGGTGGCAACGCGGTCGACGCGGCGGTCGCGACGGGCTTCGCCCTGGCCGTCACCTATCCCGAGGCCGGCAACCTGGGCGGCGGCGGGTTCATGACCGTCTACATGGACGGCAAGCCCTACTTCCTCGACTACCGCGAGACCGCCCCGGCGGCGGCCACGGCGGACATGTACCTGGGTCCCGACGGCCAGGTGATCGAGGGTCTGTCGCTGTTCGGCAACCTGGCCGCCGCCACGCCCGGCACGGTGCGGGGTCTCGCCATGGCCCACAAGCGGTTTGGCAAGCTGCCCTGGGCGCGGGTGCTGGCCCCGGCGATCCGCTACGCCCGCGACGGCTTCCTGGTGAACGACCAGTTCGCCGGCATGCTGACCGACGAGGTTCCGCCCGAGTTCAAGACGACCAATTTCAGCGCCTACTTCCCGCCGACCAAGGCCGGGACGATCTTCAAGCAGCCCGAGCTGGCCGCCACGCTGACCCGGATCGCCCAGCAGGGCGACAAGGGATTTTACGAGGGCAAGACCGCCGAGCTGATCGTGGCCCAGATGGCGCGCGGCGAGCACAAGGGCCTGATCACCAAGGCCGACCTCGCCGGCTACAAGGCCGTCTGGCGGGCGCCCGTGACGGCCAAGTGGCGCGGCTATGACGTGGTCACCGCGCCGCCGCCCAGCTCCGGCGGGATCGCCCTGATGCAGCTGCTGCTGATGAAGCAGGACGCCGCCCCCCTGTTCAAGGGCCAGGCCCTGAACGGCGAAAAGTACGTCCACCTGGTCTCGGAGATCGAAAAGCGCGTCTTCGCCGACCGGGCGGAATATCTGGGCGACCCGGACTTCGTGAAGGTCCCGGTCTCGAACCTGATCGACCCCGCCTATGTGGCCAAGCGCGCCAAGGAGATCGATCCGGACAAGCCGTCGGCGACCAAGTCCGTCTCGCCGGGCCTCGGCAAGCTGCAGACCACGCACTATTCGATCGTCGACAAGTGGGGCAACGCCGTCTCGAACACCTACACGATCAACGGCTGGTTCGGCTCTGGCGTGGTCGTCGAGGGCGCCGGCTTCCTGCTGAACGACGAGATGGACGACTTCTCGGCCAAGCCCGGCGCGCCCAACATGTTCGGGGTCGTGGGCGGCAGCGCCAACGCGATCGGCCCGCTGAAGCGGCCGCTGTCCTCGATGACGCCGACCATCCTGACCAAGGACGGGCGCGTGGCCATGGTGATCGGCACGCCCGGCGGCTCGACGATCTTCACCTCGGTGTTCCAGGTGCTGGCCAATGTCTACGACCTCAACCTGTCCCTGAAGGACGCCCAGAAGCAGCCGCGCTTCCACCACCAGCTGCTGCCGGAGAACACCATCATCGTCGAACAGTTCGCGCCGCCGCCGGCGGGGGTGAAAGCCGCGCTGGAGGCCAAGGGCTACAAGTTCGTCGAGCACTCGCGGATCGGCGACATCGCGGCCATCCAGGTTCTGGGGCGGACGCCGGTTCCGGAAGCCGACCCCAGGGCGCGGGGTGTGGGGATGGTGGTGCGGTGATGGCTGAGCGCGAGCCCTTTCATCGCTCGTTCGGATACTCGATCCAGGATTCGATCGACGGTTTGCTCAACGAACTGGAGATAGACGCGGTCGGTATGTGGCAGATCGTACCGAAGGGTCGAGTTGATTTCGGTCTGGAAGGATCGGAGCTTGCGGACTTCGTCCGCCGGCATGTGTCCGCGCTAGTTTATGCTGGCGCGCTACCGCAGATGATCAAATTTTGCGATGGGCAGAAACAGTGGGTTCCCGATCCGAAATACGGAACGGATCGAGAGGGGATCATTGAGCGTGTCATGAATGAATGGCTAGCAGATCCGATCGATCCCGATGTCGGGGGTCTCTGGTTCCAGACGCCTTAATCCTCCTTCCCCCTTGATGGGGGAAGGGGTGGGGATGGGGGTGATCGCGGAGGCGACCGCAGAGAGCGGCGTTGACCGCTGCAGTCACCCCACCCCTACCCCTCCCCATCAAGGGGAGGGGAGAGATCTTACACCCCCGCGATCTCCGCGATCACCTTCAGCGCCGCCTCGCGCGGGTCGTTGGCCGCCGTGATCGGGCGGCCGCAGACCAGGTGACTGGCGCCGGCGCGGATGGCGGCTTCGGGGGTGGCGGCGCGGGCCTGGTCGTTCTTGGCCGCCCAGAAGGGGCGCACGCCGGGGGTGACGATCAGGAAGCCAGGACCGGCGATCTCGCGGGCCAGGGCGGCCTCTTGCGGCGAGGACACGATGCCGTCGACGCCGCAGTCGAGGGCCTGGCGCACGCGACGCTCGACCAGTTCGCGGGCGCTGAAGGCGTAGCCCATCTCGATCAGGTCGGCGTCGGTCAGGCTGGTCAGAACGGTGACCGCCAGGATCTTCAGCGAGGAGTCGCCGCGCGCCTGCACGGCCGCCTTCATCACCTGGGGCTCGGCGTGGACGGTCAGCAGGTCACAGCCGCTCTGGGCCAGGACGCGGGCCGAGCGTTCGACCGTGGCGCCGATGTCGTGGAGCTTCCAGTCGAGGAAGATCTGCTTGCCCGAGGCTTTCAGTTCGCGGGCCAGGCTCATGCCGTCGCTGGCCAGCAGTTCCAGGCCGATCTTGTAGAAGCTGACCGCGTCGCCCAGGCGCTCGACCATGTCGCGGGCCTCCTCGACGGTGGGCAGGTCCAGCGGCACGATCAGGCGCGGGTCGGCGGTCATCTTTAGTCCCCGGGGTTGGCGCGCGTCATCGTCCGCTCTAGGACAGAGCCAAGCTTGGGCGCGATCTGAAAGGTAGGGACGTCGAATGACCGAGGCCAAACTCGCCGTCAACTTCTTCGTCGCGCTGTTCGCGCTGATCGACCCGATCGGCAACGTGCCGCTGTTCGCCGCCGCCACCCTGGGCGCGGCCGCCGCGGGCCGGCGGATGGTGGCCGTCTATATCGGCCTGTTCATGACCGCGTTCCTGATCTTCTTCTATTTCACGGGCGTCGGGCTGCTGGCCTTCTTCGGCATCTCGATGCCGGCCTTCCGGATCGCCGGCGGCATCATCCTGTTCATTCTCGGCCTGGACATGGTGCGCGACGACTTCACCACCATGTTCGCCGACGCGGCCGAGGGCCTGGAGGACCAGTCGCCCCGCGCCTACGCCCGCCAGCGGTTCGAGCGGCTGATCGTCCCGTTCGCCATGCCGCTGCTGATCGGGCCGGGCGCGATCTCGACCGTGATCATCTATGCGGCCGAAGCCAAGCCCCTGGGCCTGGCCGGAGCCGGCATCGGGGTGGCGGTGATCGCCGCAGTCTCGGCCGTGGTCGTGGCCGCCTTCTGGGCCGCGCCGCTGATCAGCCGCGCCCTCGGCCGGATCGGCATGAGCATCGTCGTGCGGGTGCTGGGCCTGATCCTCTGCGCGCTTGCGGTGCAGTTCGTCATTGTCGGGGTCGGCGACGCCACGCGCGGCCTGATCCGCTCCGACGCCAAGGCCCCTTACGCGGAAAAGAAGTAGCCGCGCGTCTGGACAGGCGCGGGAGACAGCGCCCATATCCTCGCCATGCGCGCTTACGATGCCGACGTGATCATCGCCGGCGCCGGCATGGCCGGCGCCACCCTGGCCCTGGCCCTGAAGTCCGGCGGCCTCAAGCCCCTTCTGGTCGATCCGCAGCCGTTCGACGCCCAGCTGGCGACGACCTTCGACGGCCGCAGCTCCGCTATCGCCTATTCCTCGTTCCGCCAGTGGCGGGCGATCGGCGCCGGCGAGAGCCTGGAGCCGCACGCCCAGCGCATCGAGCAGATCCTGGTCACCGACGGTCGCACGCCCGGCGCGGCGGCCCGCAAGCCGTCGGCCGCGTTCCTGCGCTTCGATTCCAGCGAGATCTCCGGCCGTATCGACGGCGAGCCGCTCGGCTACCTGGTCGAGAACCGCCAGATCCGCGCGGCGCTTTCGAAAGCGGTGATCGAGAAGGACATCCCGGTCATCGCGCCGATGTCGGCCAAGAACCTGGAGGTCGCCGACGGCGCGGCCCGCCTGATCCTGTCGGACGGCCGAGCGCTCACCGCGCCGCTGGCGGTCAGCGCCGAAGGGCGCGGCGCGGCCTTGCGCCAGGCGGCCGGCATCGGCCACATCGGCTGGGGCTATGGCCAGAGCGGCGTGGTCTGCACCGTCAAGCTGGAGCGCCCGCACGAGGGCGTGGCCCACGAATATTTCCTGCCCAGCGGCCCGTTCGCCATCCTGCCGCTGACCGAGAACCGCGCCAGCCTGGTCTGGACCGAGAGCACCGCGCGCGGCGAGGCCCTGCGCCACGCCTCGCCCGAAATGTTCCACGCCCACCTGATGCGCCGGTTCGGCGACTTCCTGGGCCAGGTCGAGGTCGTGGGGCCGACCTTCGTCTATCCGCTGTCGCTGCTGCTGGCCGAACGGCTGACCGCGCCCCGCCTGGCCTTGATCGGCGACGCCGCCCACGGGGTGCACCCGATCGCGGGCCAGGGTCTGAACCTGGGCCTCAAGGACGCTGCGGCGCTCGCGGAAGTATTGGTCGAGGCCGTGCGCAACGGCGAGGACATCGGCGCCGAGGCGGTGCTGGAGCGCTACGCCCGCTGGCGCCGGTTCGACACCGTGACCAACGCCCTGGCCTTCGACGCCTTCGTGCGGATCTTCTCGAACGACAATCCGCTGCTGCGCGTGGCGCGCGGCGCCGGCCTGGCGGTGGTCAACCGCATCGCCCCGGCGCGCCGGTTCTTCATGCACGAGGCCGGCGGCGGGGTGGGGGATTTGCCGAAGCTGCTGCGGGGGCAGAGCCTCTAAGGCCCCCTCCGCGCCTTCGGCGCTCCTCCCCCATAGGGGGAAGAAGGATATCGCGAACCTTCTGCCCCCTCTGGGGGCGGACGACCTCGCGAAGCGAGGTCAGGTGGGGGCAAGTAACCCCTACTCGCTGAGCTCCCGCGCCTCTTCCGGCAGCATGATCGGCACGCCGTCGCGGATCGGGTAGGCCAGCTTGGCCGAGCGGCTGATCAGTTCGCCGGCGACGCGGTCGTACTCCAGCGGAGCTCGGGTCACGGGACACACCAGCACTTCCAGCAGGCGCGGATCGACATCGACGGGGGGCGGGGCGGCTTGGGTCATGGCGCGTGTCTACTGGATCGAAGTGGGTTCGTCATCGTCGCTTCCGGCCGCGTCGATCTCCAGCAACGCCGTAAGGGTCGCCTTGCGCTCGAAAATGGTCTCGGCCTCGAGCAGGGCCTGCTTCTCCATCGGATCGAACGGCAGGGCCATGGCCAGGCTGTTGATCAGGGCGTCCGAGGGCGCGCTCTCGGCGTCGCCCCAGTCGATCGCCAAGCCCCGGTGGTCGAGATAGCGGCGCAGGGCGACCAGCAGCCGGTCGATGTCGGCGGCGGTGCGCTCGCCCGCGCCGTCCTCGCGCAGGTCCGGCTCGTAGGGCGTGAAGTCGGCGCGCACCTGGCGGTAGGGCGTGCGCACCGGCAGCTCCTCGCCGGCCTTGAAGCGGCAGAGGCCCGTCAGGGTGATCAGATAGCGGCCGTCGCTGGTCTCGGCGAAGCTGGTGACCCGGCCGGCGCACCCGACCGGCGCCAGGGCCGGGCGTTGATGATCGCCGCCGGGACGGGTCTGGATCATGCCGATGATCCGCTCGCCGGACATGGCGTCGTCCAGCATGTTCAGGTAGCGCGGCTCGAAGATGTTCAGCGGCAGTTGGCCGCCCGGCAGCAGCAGGGCGCCGTCCAAGGGAAAGACCGGGATCACCAGGGGTAGGTCGCCAAGCTTTCGATAGACGGCCGGCATGGAGTCTCCGTGGGCTGAAACCTTAGCTGAACAGGATCGAGGACAGCTTGCGCCGTCCTTGCTTGGCGACTTCCGAGGTCGGGCCGGCGGCCTCGAACACGGTCAGAAGCTGCTTGCGGGCCGCCTCGTCGTTCCAGGCGCGGTCGCGGGCGATGATGGTCAGCAGGTGATCGGACGCGGCCTGCAGGTGGCCGGCGCCGGCCAGGGCCTTGGCCAGTTCGAAGCGGGCCTCGTGGTCGTCGGGATCGGCGGCCAGGCGCTGCTCGAACGCGGCGGTCTCCGAGGGGGCCTCCTGCGCCAGGGCCAGGGCGGCGCGGGCGGCGTCGAGGTCGGGGTCCTTGGCGTCGGCGGGGGCCATGGCGACCACCTCGGCCGCGCCTTCCAGGTCGCCGCCGATCAGATAGGCCCGGGCCATGCCGCCGATGGCCTTGATGTTGGTCGGGTCGACTTGCAGGGCCTGGGCGAAGGCCTGGGCCGCGCCGCCGATGTCGCCGATCTCCAGCGATTCCTTGCCCAGCGCGATCAGCTCGTCGAGCGGGCTTTCGCCGCCGCCGGCCTTGGCCAGCTTCTCGACGAAGGCCTTGACCTGGCTCTCGGGCAGGGCGCCCTGGAAGGCGTCGACCGGCCGGCCGTCGACGAAGGCGTAGACGGTCGGGATCGACTGCACGCGCAGCTGGCCGGCGAAGGCCGGGTTCTTGTCGACGTCGATCTTCACCAGCTTGACCGCGCCCTTGGCGGCGTTGACGACCTTCTCGATCGTCGGGGTCAGCTGGCGGCAGGGACCGCACCAGGTCGCCCAGAAGTCGACGATGACCGGCTGGGTCTTCGACGCCTCGATGACGTCGGCCATGAAGGTGGCGTCCGAGCCATCCTTGATGTGGTCGCTCTTGCCCGCGGCGGGGGCGGCGGACTTTTCGCCGATCAGGGACATCGGGTCTCTCGTATAGGGTACTGGGGCAGGAAACGCGTCAGCCGCCAAGATGGTCCCTGGCGCGCCTCTGCGCAATGATGGGATCGCTCGCTAGGCGAACCGCGGTCAGACGACGGCCATCGCCTCGAAGTCGACGATCATCGGCTCGACCCCCAGCGCGGCCAGGAACTTGCGAAAGCCCGCCTGGCTGACGGCGGTGGTGGCGTCGTTCTTCAGCGGGTGGAAGTTGACCGGGTCGCTGTCGGCCAAGGCCCTGTCCAGGACGAAGCGGACGCGCTTGTCGACGTCGTTGATCAGGCCGAAGGCGGTGACCGAGCCGGGCGTCACGCCCAGCGTCTCGAACATCATCGCCTCTGGGCCAAACGACAGCCGGCCCGAGCCGATCACGTGGTGCAGCTTCTTGAGGTCGATCTTCGTCTCGCCCAGCGCCGAGATGAGCCACAGCTGGCCCTTGGCGTCCTTCAGGAACAGGTTCTTGGTGTGGCCGCCGGGCAGGGCGGCCTTGATCTCCAGGCCTTCCTCGACGCGGAACACCGGCGGGTGGTCGAGGGTCTTATGGTCGACACCGTGGGCGTCGAAGAAGGCGAACAGGTCGGCGCGGGTCTTCATGCGGTCTCTCTAGACGGCTGGAGGGCCGGAGGGCTAGACCAGACGCATAAGGGGCAGGAACCAAGCAAAGGACCGGCATGGAACTGGAGTGCTATCCCACCGAGAACCGTCCGCCCGAGATCGTGCCGGGCCGGCCGCAGCGCGCCTGGATGGATCGGTTCGCCGAGCGCCATCCCTATCGCTGCCTGCCGCTGACCATGGCCAACACCACCGGCTGGGACATCATCTGCCCCGTCGGCTTCTCGATGACCTGGGACGGCGGGGCGCACCAGGAGTGCATCAAGTTCCAGCCCGACCACCCCTATCCCGGCTTCACCGACTTCGTGAAGTCGCACTTCACGCGGGGCGTGGTGACCTTCCACACCGGCTATCTGTTCCGCACGCCGCCGGGCTGGTCGCTGATGGCCATGGGGCCGCCCAACCACGTCAAGGACGGCATCCAGCCGCTGGCCGGCGTGATCGAGACCGACTGGCTGCCTTTTCCCTTCACGATGAACTGGATCTTCACCCGCCCCGGCACGGTGCGGTTCGAGAAGGGCGAGACCTTCTGCTTCATCATGCTGATCCAGGATAAGCCGATGGAGGCCTTCCAGCCGGTGATCCGCTCGATGAACTCCAACCCCGAGCTCCGCCGCCAGTACGACGTCTGGGCCGAGAAGCGCACCGAGTTCAACAACCTGATCTTCAAGCGTGATCCCGAGGCCACCAAGGAGGCTTGGCAGCGCTTCTACTTCAAGGGCGAGTACCCCGAGGAGATCAAGGCCGAGGCCCCCAGCCACCACGTCAACAAGCGCCGCCTGAAGGCCCCCAAGCTGGGCGTCTGAGGCCGGAAGCAGCCAGCGACTCTCGTCGCTGGCCGCCGCGCGCCTACTCGCCGAAGCGGAAGCGCAGGCCCAGGCCGTAGTAGCGGCCCTCGTAGCGCACATCGACCGGATAGGCCCGGGTCTGCGAGTAGTTGTTGTAGTTCTCGAACGGCTTGGCCAGCAGGTTGCTGACGTCCAAGCCGACGGTGATGTTCTTGGTCACGTCATAGCTGAGCGAGGCGTCCAGGCGCGAGGTGCCGCGGATGCCGACGCCGGTGTAGCGCGAGCCGTCCGAGGCCTGGCGGTAGTAGTCCACCCACGGCGAGCGGTGGTTATAGGACAGCCGGCCCGTGATCCCGTTGCGCTCGTAGAACACCGCGGCGTTGTAGGTCCACTTGGACAGGCCCTCGATCCGCACATAGTCCCCGTCGCCGCCCAGCACCGCCGGCTGCATCTTGCGGCCGTTGATGTAGGTGAGGTTGGCCTGGACGCCGAAGCCCTTCCAGGCGCCGGGCAGGAAGTCCAGGAAGCTCTGGGCGTTGATCTCGAAGCCCTTGATCTTGCCCGAGCCCGAGTTCTCCGGACGGCTGATCTGGATCAGGCCATAGACCGGATCCTCGACCTGCCGCGTATACCGGCTCGTGAAGCCGAACAGGTCGCGATAGAAGCCGGCGATCGAGATGTTGCCCGTGCTCGAGAAATAGTACTCGGCGCTGACGTCGTAGTTGTTCGAGGTCAGGGGCAGCAGGTCCGGGTTTCCGCCGTCGCCATAGGCGTTGATCTTGGCGGTCGGCGAGTTCGGATCCACCGGCTGTGACGGGTCGCGGACCACCTGGCTGATGTTCAGCGCCGGATTGAGGTCGCCGAAGTTCACCCGCGTGCGGGTCTGGGTGTAGCCCAGGCGCAGCTGGAACTTGTCGTCCGGGCGAACCCGCAGGCTGATGTTGGGCAGGACGTCGGTGTAGTTCTGGTGGATGGTGCGCGGGATCAGGTTGGTGACCCCGTTGGCGCTGACGCGCGAAGTGCCGGAGAAGTCGCCCTTCGTCTGGACCACCCGAACGCCCGCCACGCCATCGACCGCCCAGGCGCCGAGATCGAAGGCGTACTTGGTCTGGGCGTAGCCGGCGTAGCTCTGTTCCTTGGCGCTGAAGGCGCCGGCCACGTCGAGCGGGACGTCGGGCGCGCTGAACGCCTTCAGATTGTCGATATAGCCCTGATCGGTGGGGTGGAGCGCCACCAGCTGCTTCAGCGCGTCAACCGACCGCTGGCGCAGCGCCGCGAAGTTGCCGGCGACGCCTTCGCGCGTAGGCATCAGGTAGCGGGTGAAGCCTTGCGTGCTCCCGCGGAACGGATCCTCGATCAGCTGGAGCTGGCCGACGGGCAGGCCGGCCAGCGGCATCTTCAGCGGCAGCACCCAGGCGTAGCGCGAGCCCTGGATCAAGGACGCGTCGCGATCGGTGTAGCGCAGGCCGAACTTGACCTCCGGCAGCAACGACGCGCCGGTGTCATAGACCGCGTCGCCGCGCCACTGCACCCCGCTGCCCTTGGCGATGTAGCGACGCTCGTAGTAGCCGCGCCAGAGGTAGTTGGCGGGGTTGGAGGCGTCGAAGCCGGGGAGATCGAACGCCGCGCCGTCCTTCTCGTTGAACTTGACGACGACGGTCGGCGGCGCGGTGAAGGCGCTGTCCAGGCTCCAGCTGCGGGCCGTATAGCGGCTGTCCTCGTAGGAGAGGTCGGTGGACAGCGTCAGGCGGTCGCCTCGCCAGACGGCGCCGAGCGCGCCTTGGTAGGTGTTGGTCTGGTCGGCGCCGGTCGAGCGGTAGGCTTGCGGCGCCATCCCGCTGGTCTTGGTGAAGCTGGCGGCCTGATCGGTCGTGCCCGGGACCAGGACGACGTTCGTCAGGATCGGATCCTGCTGGATCGTCGAGTCCCAGTCACGAAGATTGACGTCGAGATTGTCGGTCGCCTGACGGCCGCGATAGCCCTGGTAGATGCCGTCGAAATAGATCTCGAGCTTGTCGCTGGGCTTCCACTGGACGGCGACATTCCCCGACGGGCGATAACGCTTGCCGCCGTCGTTATAGAGCCCGACCGCCGCCGGATAGTAGAAGTTGGTCCCCACGCTGGCCGGCGAGACGGTGGACAGGGGGCTGACCTTGACGATCGACTGGCTGTTGTAGCGGACCCCGTTCCGATACTTCGACTGGGCGTAGGTCGCGTTGGCCAGGACGCCGATCTCGCCGATCGACGTATCCCAGCGATCCGACACCAGGATGTTGCCGTTCGGGTCGCGCTTCTTGCTCTGATCGTTATAGGTCAGACGGACGCCGCCGCCGATGAAGCCGCCCTTGAAGTCGAGCGGGCGGCGGGTGCGAACATTGATCAGGCCGGCCAGACCGGGCTCGACGATGTCGGCGGTGCCGGACTTGTAGACCTCGATGCCGGCCAGGGCCTGGGCCGGGAAGTCCTGCAGTTGCACGCGACGGTTCTCGGCCGTGAAGATTTCGCGGCCGTTATAGGTGGTGGCTACGTCAGGGAGGCCGCGGATCAGGACCCTGTTGGCCTCGTCGCTGTACCGCTCGACCTGGATGCCGGTGATGCGCGCCAGGGTCTCGGCGGCTGTGTTGTCGGGAAGCTTGCCGATGTCCTCGGCGACCACGGCGTCGAGGATGGCGTCCGAGTGGCGCTTGATCTGCTGCGCCGAGCTCAGGCTCTTGCGCAGGCCCGTGATCACGACTTCGGTAACGGCCGAGTCCTCGACCTTGGCGTTGGTCGCCGGCTTCGTCTGGGCCGGCTTTTCGGCGATCTGAGCCGCCGCTGGCATGGCTGAAAACACCATCGGCGCAGCCGACAGCAAAAGCGCAAGGCGCTTCATTCGTCCCCTCCCTGGATGGGCGCGAGCCCCTCTCGCAACCCTTGTATTGTCCGACTAGTTTTCCATGAGAGGTTGAGTTCGGTCAATACCACTAATGCCATTTATAATATGGTTGAGGCCGCAGAATCGCTGCGCTGCTTGACGTTTCGGAAAGCCGCGAAGTTTGTTGAGGGCTCGGCGGGCTTTCTTCATGTCGGACAAGTCAACCTGAGTGGCGTGCAGGATCAGCGCGCGCTCAGCACGAAAAGGCGAGACGCCCGTAACCTTAGGATGAGGTCGGATCCAGGGGCGGTTGCTTCGCGGAAATGATCGCGAAGCGAGCGTCAGGCGCGCCAAGGCGCCCGCCGCGGAAGGCTGGCGAGGCGGTCCAGGCGCGGGCTTCACCGGCGAGCGTGGTGTCCGTCAGGCCGCCTTCACGGCGCCGGCGATCGACTTGACCACCTTCTTGACCAGGGCGGGATCGTCGCCCTCGGCCATGATGCGGATCAGCGGCTCGGTGCCCGAGGCGCGGACGACGATGCGGCCCGAGCCGTTCAGCTGGGCCTCGCCGTCGGCGATGGCCTCCTTGACGCTCTTGGCTTCCAGCGGCTTGCCGCCGGCGAAGCGGACGTTTTCCAGCAGCTGCGGCACCGGCTCGAACTGGCGGCCCAGCGCGCTCATCGGCTTGCCGGTCTCGACCATGACCGCCAGAACCTGCAGGGCCGCGATCAGGCCGTCGCCCGTGGTCGAGAAGTCCGACAGGATCAGGTGGCCCGACTGCTCGCCGCCGACATTGAAGCCGCCCTCGCGCATCCGCTGCATGACATAGCGGTCGCCGACGGCGGTGCGCTCCAGGGTCAGGCCCTGGCCGGCCAGCAGGCGCTCGAGCCCGAGGTTCGACATGACCGTGGCCACCACGCCGCCGCCCTTCAGGGTCCCGGCCTTGGCCAGCGAGCCGGCGATGATGGCCATGATCTGGTCGCCGTCGACGACCACGCCCTTCTCGTCGCAGATCACCAGGCGGTCGGCGTCGCCGTCCAGGGCGATGCCGATGTCGGCGCGGTACTCGCGGACCATCTTGGCCATGGCCTCGGGATGGGTCGAGCCGCACTCCTCGTTGATGTTGGTGCCGTCGGGCGTGACGCCCAGCGAGATCACCTCGGCGCCCAGCTCGTAGAGGGCGGTCGGGGCGACCTTGTAGGCCGCGCCATTGGCGCAATCGATCACGATGCGCAGGCCCGACAGGTTGCGGTGGCGCGGGAAGGTCGCCTTGACGATCTCGACATAGCGCGCCTGGGCGTCGTCGATCCGCTTGACCCGGCCCAGTTCGCGCGGTTCGGCCAGGCCCTCCTGCAGGCCCTCGTCCATCAGGGCCTCGATCTTCAGCTCCTGCTCGTCGGACAGCTTGTAGCCGTCGGGGCCGAACAGCTTGATGCCGTTGTCGGCGAAATTGTTGTGGCTGGCCGAGATCATGATCCCGAGGTCGGCCCGCATCGAGCGGGTCATCATCGCGACGGCCGGAGTCGGCAGGGGGCCGAACAGGCGCACGTCCAGGCCCACGCTGGTCAGGCCCGCCACCAGGGCCGGCTCGATCATGTAGCCCGAGAGGCGGGTGTCCTTGCCGATCACCACCAGATGGCGTCGATCGTCCTGCGACCGGAACAGCTTGCCGGCCGCCAGGCCGACGCGCAGGGCGACCTCGGCGGTCATGGGGTGCTTGTTGGCCTGGCCGCGGATGCCGTCGGTGCCGAAATAGGCGCGCTTGCTCATTGGGTTTCGTCGTCTCTTGGCGAGCGTAAGGTCGTTGGGCCGCTCATTGCCCCAATTCTGAGCCATTCAGAAGCGATTGGCTCGCTGAAAGTCGGTTCGCGAAACGATCCGAAATGCAGATTTATCAAAGCCGCTTCCGGACGAGTGCTAAACGCGGCGTCGTAAAGCTAGCGCTCGCTCACGGTCTTGTGGCGCGTTCTACAAGGGATCATGGCCTATGTGCGGCATTATCGGCATTGTCGGCAAGCAACCGGTCGCCAACCGTCTGATCGAGAGCCTCAAGCGGCTTGAGTATCGCGGCTACGACTCGGCCGGGATCGCCGGGATCGTGGGCGACCACACCGAGCGCCGTCGGGCCCAGGGCAAGATCAAGGCCCTGGAAGCCGTGGTCGAGGACCAGCCCCTGAACGCGACGACGGGCATCGGCCACACCCGCTGGGCCACCCACGGCGCGCCGAACGTCAGGAACGCCCACCCGCACACGGCCGGCCGCGTCACCCTGGTCCACAACGGCATCATCGAGAACTTCGCCGAGCTGAAGGCCGAGCTCGCCGCCGCCGGCCGCGCGTTCGAGAGCGACACCGACACCGAGGTGATCGCTCACCTGATCGACGCCCAGCTTTCGACGGGCCTCGCGCCGCTCGAGGCCTTCAAGGCCGCCCTGGACCGGCTGACCGGCGCCTACGCCCTGGCCGTGCTGGTCGAGGGCGAGAACGACCTGATCCTCGGCGCCCGGCGCGGCAGCCCGCTGGTCGTGGGCGAGGGACAGGGCGAGATGTTCCTGGGCTCGGACGCCCTGGCCGTCGGCCCCTTCACCAACCGGGTGATCTATCTGGAGGAGGGCGACTACGTGGCCCTCGACCACGACAGCCATCGCATCTTCGACGCCTCGGGCGCGGCGGTGACCCGGCCCGTCCGCGTGGTGCCGACCTCGGCGGTGATGCTGGAGAAGGGCAACTACCGGCACTTCATGGAAAAGGAGATCCATGACCAGCCGGAGGGCTGCCAGCGCACGATCGCGGCCTATGTCGACACCCTGACGTCACGGGCCTCGGTTCCGGGCGACATCGACTTCGCCAAGCTGGACCGCATTCAGGTCGTGGCCTGCGGCACGTCCTACATCGCCGGCGTCGTCGGCAAGTACCTGATCGAGCAGCTGGCCGACCTGCCGGTCGACGTCGAGATCGCCTCGGAGTTCCGCTACCGCCAGCCGGCGATCCGCAAGGACGCCCTGGTCGTGGCCATGTCGCAGTCCGGCGAGACCGCCGACACCCTGGCGGCCCTGCGCTACTGCAAGGCCAAGGGCATGAAGAGCGCGGTGGTGGTCAACGCTCAGGAATCCACCATGGCCCGCGAGGTCGACGTGGTCTGGCCGATCCACTGCGGCCCCGAGATCGGCGTGGCCTCGACCAAGGCCTTCACCGCCCAGGTCAGCGTGATGATCGCCCTGGCCATCGCCGCCGCCAAGGCGCGCGGGACCATCGACGCCGCCGAGGAGCAGCGCCTGGTCAAGGTGCTGCTGGAGGCCCCGCGCCTGATCGCCGAGGCCATCGGCCTGGAAGACGCCATCAAGGAGATCGCGACCGACGTCGCCAAGGCCCGCGACGTGCTCTACCTCGGCCGCGGCCCGATGTCGGCCCTGGCCCTGGAGGGCGCGCTGAAGCTGAAGGAGATCAGCTACATCCACGCCGAGGGCTACGCCGCCGGCGAGCTGAAGCACGGTCCGATCGCCCTGGTCGACGACCAGACCCCGATCGTCATCCTGGCGCCGCACGACAGCTATTTCGAGAAATCGGCCTCGAACATGAGCGAGGTGATGGCGCGCGGCGGCCAGGTGATCTTCATCACCGACACCGAGGGCGTGAAGCACGCGCCAACGGGGGCCAAGGTGGTGGTGACCGCGCCGGCCTCGGACCCGCTGGTCTCGACCCTGGTGATGTCCGCGCCGATCCAGCTGCTGGCCTACCACGTCGCGGTGGTGAAGGGCGCGGACGTCGACCAGCCCCGCAACCTCGCCAAGTCGGTGACGGTGGAGTAGGGGCGAGCCCGCGGGGCACCGCCGCCCTGTACAAACTTCGACCGCGCTTCGCCCAAAAGCGAGGCGCCCGCCTGGTGTGCTGGCCCATCGCTGTTATTACGGATTGCCTCTTCCGTAATAACAGCGATGGGATGCCCCCATGGATACGTCCTCTTCCACCCTGGCGCGCTTGAGCATCAGCCTCCCGGCCGAGCTGATGACCCAGCTCGACGCGATGGTCGCCGAGCGCGGCCTGCCCAGCCGCTCGCAAATGATCGCCGAGTTGATCCGCCATGAGCTGGCCGAGCACAGCGGCGAGCGCCCCGATGCGATGCTGGCCGGCACCATCACCCTGATCTATCGCGCCGAGAGCGGCCGGGTCCGCCACGCCCTGGCCCAGACCCAGCTGGGCTACGTGAAGGAGGTGATCTCGGCCCAGAACGTGTTCCTGGAGGACGACCAGGCCATGGAGGTCCTGCTGGTCCAGGGGCCGGCCGAACGCCTGCAGACGCTGTGCGACGACCTGCGCAAGGTGCGCGGCGTGCAGCAGATCAAGCTCGTCACCACCACCGCCTTGCTGCCGCCGCTGCACTTCCACGGCGACGAGCCCGACGGAGAGCCGTCTTGAGCCAGACCGCCACCCCCTACGCCGCCCAGGCCCATGCCCGCGCCCAGGCCGGGACCCGTGTCGAGGCGATGCCCACCGTGCCGGCCAGCGCCGCCGTCGACCCGCCCCCGGGCGTCGCGCCCGCCGACCTTGTCTGGGACGAGACCCTCGCGCCCGGCGGCTACGCCAGCCGCCAGATCGCCCGGGGCTCGCGCCTGCGCCTGACCGACCTGGCCGGGGACGCCGCGGTCTCGCTGCTGGTCTTCAACGCCGAGCGTCCGATCGAGCGCCTCAACATCGCCGACACCCTGAAGGTCCAGTGGAACGGCTATCTGGGCCAGGGGCGCCTGCTGCTGTCCGACATGGGCCGGGTGCTGGCCAGCATCCTCGAGGACGAGGCCGGTACGCACGACGCCTTCTGCGGCGCCTCGAACCAGGCCAGCAACGCCCGCAAGTACGGCGACGGGTTCAATCACGGCGCCCACCCCAATGCGCGCGACCGCTTCTCGCTGGGCGTGGCCAAGTTCGGCCTGGGCCGCAAGGACATCCATCCTTGCCTGAACCTCTTCAAGTCCGTCCGCATCGGGCAGGGCGGCGAGACCCTGATCGACGTCGGGCCATACCCGCCCGGCCGGTCGCTGACCCTGCGGGCCGAGATGGACCTGATCGTCGTCCTGGCCAACTGCCCGCACGTACTGGACCCGCGCGAGGCCTATTCAGTGACCCCCGTGCGCGCCACCGCCTGGCGCGGCCCGGTCACCCCGCCCGAAGACCCCATCCGCAACGCGACGCCCGAAGGCCTGCGCGCCTTCCTGAACGTCGAAGACTACTTCTCGCGCTGAGGACCCCGCCATGGCGTTCGACCCACCGCCCCTGAACACCATCGTCCACGACGAGGTGGTCCCCGCCCGCGCTCCCTGGCTCCACGCGGTCAAGGCCGGCCAGACCCTCCGCATCATCGACCTCGAAGGCAACCAGGCCGTCGACTTCCTGCTCTACAACGCCCACGACGACGCCGAACGCTACAGCGCCCAGGACACCATCGCCGCCCAGAAGAACCTGTTCCTGCGCGAGGGCTCGGTGCTGCTGTCCAACGAAGGCGCGCCGATGATGACGGTGACGTCGACGGCCGTGGCCTATCACGACACGATCGGCGGGGCCTGCTCGTGCGAGAGCAACACCCTGCGGTATGGTCATCACACCAAGGCCCAGCACGCTTGCGTCGAGAACTTCCTGGTCGCCAACGCCGCCCAGGGGCGCGGCAAGCGCGACATGGTCAGCAACGTCAACTGGTTCATGAACGTCCCCGTCGAGGCCGACGGCGCACTCGGAATCGTCGACGGCATCTCCGCTCCGGGCCTCTATGTCGACCTCCGCGCCGAGATGGACGTCATCGCCGTGGTCTCGAACTGTCCCCAGATCAACAACCCGTGCAACGGCTTCAATCCGACGCCGGTCCGCATGATCATCGCGCAATAGGGCTTGCGAATGTTCGACAAGGTCCTGATCGCCAATCGCGGCGCCATCGCCTGCCGCATCATCCGCACCCTGAAGGCGATGGGCGTGAAGTCCGTGGCGGTGTTCAGCGACGCCGACGCCGGGTCTCTGCACGTGTCGATGGCCGACGAGGCCGTCCGCCTGGGGCCGGCCCCGGCCGCCGAGAGCTATCTGCGCGCCGATCTCGTGCTCGCGGCGGCCAAGGCCACCGGCGCTCAGGCGATCCACCCGGGCTATGGCTTTCTCAGCGAGAACGCCGGGTTCGCCGAAGCCTGCGCGGCGGCCGGCGTCGCCTTCATCGGTCCGACGGCGGACAATATCCGCGCCTTTGGCCTGAAACACACGGCGCGCGACCTGGCCAAGGCCCGGGGTGTTCCTCTGGCGCCCGGCACCGATCTCCTGGTCGACCCGGCGGCGGCCTTGGCGGCGGCCGAGCGGATCGGGTTCCCGGTGATCCTGAAGGCCACGGCCGGCGGCGGCGGCATCGGCATGCGCGTCTGCGAGACCGCGCAAGCCGTGGAAGAGGCGTTCGCCGCCGTCCAGCGCCTGGCGACCGGCAATTTCAGCGACGGCGGGGTCTTCCTCGAGCGCTATGTCCGCAAGGCCCGCCACGTCGAGGTGCAGGTGTTCGGCGACGGCGCCGGCAAGGTCGTGGCCCTCGGCGAGCGGGACTGCTCTCTCCAGCGCCGCAACCAGAAAGTCGTCGAGGAAACGCCGGCCGCCGGCTTGCCGGCCGCCACCCGCGCGGCCCTGCTGGACGCCGCCGTCCGGCTGGCCTCGGCGGCGAACTACAAGTCGGCCGGCACGGTCGAGTTCCTGTACGACGCCGACCGCGATGACTTCTTCTTCCTGGAGGTCAACACCCGCCTGCAGGTCGAACACGGCGTGACCGAGCAGGTCACGGGCGTCGACCTGGTCGAGTGGATGGTGCGCGGCGCGGCCGGCGACTTTTCGTTCCTGGACACCCCGCTCCCAGAACCCAAGGGCGCCTCGATCCAGGTGCGCCTCTATGCCGAGGACCCGGCCCAGGACTACCGCCCCAGCTCGGGCGTGCTGACCGAGGTGGCTTTCCCGGACGGCGTCCGCGCCGACGGATGGGTGGTCGATGGGACCGAGGTCAGCGCCTTCTACGACCCGATGCTGGCGAAGCTGATCGTCACCGCGCCTGACCGCGAGACGGCCGTGACGGCGCTCCAGCGGGCGCTGGACGACACGCGGCTGGCCGGCATCGAAACCAATCTCGACTGGCTGCGCGCCGTGGTCCGCAGCCCGCCCTTCGTCAGTGGCGAGGTGTCGACCCGCGCCCTGGAGACCGTGGCCTGGACGCCCGACACCATCCAGGTGCTGAGCGGCGGTCCCGCCACCACGGTGCAGGACTGGCCGGGCCGCCAGGGCTATTGGGACGTCGGCGTGCCGCCGTCCGGGCCGATGGACGCCTTGGCCTTCCGGCTGGGCAATCGCCTGCTGGGTAACGACGCCGACGCGGCGGGGCTGGAGATCACCGCCCTCGGCCCGACGCTGAAGTTCAACCGCCCGGCGGTGCTGTGCCTGACCGGCGCGCGCTTCGATGCGCGGCTGGATGGCGTTGCGGTCGAGCCCTACGCCCCGTTCGCGGCGGCCGCCGGCCAGGTGCTGAAGATCGGCCGCGCGACCGAGGCGGGCTTGCGCGGCTATCTGTCGTTCCAGGGCGGCCTGGACACGCCGGTCTATCTGGGCAGCCGCTCGACCTTCACCCTGGGCGGCTTTGGCGGCCATGCCGGACGCAACCTGAGCGCCGGCGACGTGCTGCGGCTGCGGGAGGCCTCGCCCGCCGGCGTCGCGCCGGCCCTCGCCGCCGACCTTCGCCCCGCCCTGGGCAAGGCCTGGACGATCCGCGTCCTGCCGGGCCCGCACGGCGCGCCGGACTTCTTCACTCCCGCCGACATCGCCATGATCGGCGCCACCGACTGGAAGGTGCACTACAACTCCAACCGCACGGGCGTGCGCCTGGTCGGCCCCAAGCCCGAATGGGCGCGGCGGGACGGCGGCGAGGCGGGGCTGCATCCGTCCAATATCCATGACAACGCCTACGCGATCGGCGCCGTCGACTTCACCGGCGACATGCCGATCATCCTCGGACCCGACGGTCCGTCGCTGGGCGGCTTCGTCTGCCCGTTCGTGATCATCCAGGCCGACCTCTGGAAGGCCGGCCAGCTGGCGCCCGGCGACACGGTGCGCTTCGCCGTGGTCGACGACGCCGCGGCGGCCGCCGCGCTCGATGACCAGGAAGCGCTGATCGCCGACCTCTCGGTGGCGTCGACGCCCGCCCCGTCGCCGGTCGACGCCCAGTCCAGCCCGATCCTGCGCGAGCTGCCGCAGGAGGGGCATCGGCCACGCGTGCTCTACCGCCGCCAGGGCGACCAGCACCTGTTGGTCGAGTACGGCCCGATCGTGCTGGACCTGGAGCTGCGCTTGCGGATCCACGCCCTGCTGCTGGACCTGCAGGGCCAGGCGCTGGACGGGGTCATTGACCTGACGCCGGGCATCCGCTCGCTGCAGGTGCATTACGACAGTCGTCGTCTCAGCCAGGAGAGACTCCTCGAGATCCTGGTCGCCGCCGAGGATCGGCTGGGCGGCCTGGACGATTTCGAGATCCCGTCGCGGGTCGTCCACCTGCCGCTGTCGTGGAAAGACCCGGCGATCTACCAGACGATCGACAAGTACATGCAGGCGGTCCGGGACGATGCGCCCTGGTGCCCGGACAACATCGAGTTCATCCGCCGGGTGAACGGCCTTTCGAGCATCGAGGACGTCAAGCGGATCGTGTTCGACGCCCGCTACCTGGTGATGGGCCTGGGCGACGTCTATCTGGGCGCACCGGTCGCCACGCCCGTCGATCCTCGCCACCGCCTGGTCACGACCAAGTACAATCCGGCGCGCACCTGGACGCCGCCGAACGTGGTCGGCATCGGCGGCGCCTATATGTGCATCTACGGTATGGAGGGCCCGGGCGGCTACCAGCTGTTCGGGCGGACCATCCAGGTCTGGAACACCTGGCGTCAGACCGAGGCCTTCACGGACGGCAAGCCCTGGCTGCTGCGCTTCTTCGACCAGATCCGCTTCTTCGAGGTCAGCGCCGAGGAATTGACCGAATGGCGGCGTGATTTCCCGCTGGGCCGGCGCCAGATCCGCATAGAGGAAGAGACCTTCCGCCTCTCGGACTACCGCAAGATGCTGGCCGACAACGCCGACAGCATCGCCGCCTTCCAGGCCACGCGCCAGGCCGCGTTCGACGCCGAACGCGCCGACTGGGAGGCCAAGGGCGAGTTCGCCAGGGTCGAGGCCCTGTCCAGCGTCGCCGACGTCGAGGAAGACGCCTCGGCGGTCGAGATTCCGCCCGGCGCCGACCTTGTGGAGGCCCCGCTGGGCGGCAATGTCTGGAAGGTGCTGGTCGAGCCGGGCCAGCGGGTCGAGGCCGGCGCCGTGATCGCCATCATCGAGGCCATGAAGGCCGAGTGCGATGTCTCGACACCGGTCGCGGGCGTCGTCAGCGCCGTCTACGCCCAGCCCGCGCAGTCGATCGCCGCCGGCGCGCCGGTCATCGCGGTCACCCCGGACCTGGAGGCTGCGGCATGAGCGTCACGCGCCTGTCCGTCGAGGCTATCGCGAACGCCGTGGGCGCGGGGGCCCGCGCGGTCGACGTCGCCCGGACGGTCTTGGAGGCGGTCGCTGAATACGACCTGATCCAGCCCCAGGTCTGGACCCTGCGCCTGCCCGCGGCGGCCGTCCTGGCCCAGGCGGAAGTCGTCGACGCCCGGATCGCCGCCGGCGAGGTCCTGCCGCTGGCGGGCGTACCGTTCGCCGTGAAGGACAATATCGACGTCGGGGCCTTGCCGACCAGCGCCGCCTGCCCGGCCTTCGCCTATACGCCCGCGCGGTCCGCCACCGTGGTCGAGCGGCTGGTCGCGGCCGGCGCGGTGCTGATCGGCAAGACCAACCTCGACCAGTTCGCCACCGGCCTAGTCGGCGCGCGCAGCCCCTACGGCGCCCCGCGCTGCGTGTTCAACCAAGCCTTCGTCAGCGGCGGCTCGAGCTCGGGGTCCGCGGTCGCCGTGGCGGCGAGCCTGGTCGCCTTCGCCCTGGGCACCGACACCGCCGGCTCGGGCCGGGTGCCGGCGGCGTTCAATCACCTGGTGGGCCTCAAGCCCAGCAAGGGGCGCTGGAGCACGCGGGGCCTCGTCCCCGCCTGCCGGTCCCTGGACTGCATCAGCGTCTTCGCCGCCGACCTCGCCGGCGCGGCCGTGGTCGATCAGGTCCTGGCCGCCTTCGATCCCGAGGACGACTATTCGCGCCGCGCGCCCGCGACGCCGCCCGCCTTCTCGATGGACGGCCTGCGCTTCGCGATCCCGCTGCCCGACCAGCGACTCTTCTTCGGCGACGGCGAATCCGAGGCGCTGTACGCCGCCGCGATCAAGCGGATGCAAGCTGCGGGCGGTGTCGCCGTCGAGGTCGACATCGCTCCGCTGCTGGACGCGGCCAAGCTGCTCTACAGCGGCCCCTGGGTGGCCGAGCGCACCGCCGCGATCGAGCCCCTGCTTCGCACCACGCCCAGCGCCATCGAGCCGACGGTGCGCGCGATCGTCCAGGGCGGCCTGGCGACCACCGGCGTGGAGACCTTCCGCGGCCTCTACGCTCTGGAGGGCTATCGTCGCGCCGCCGAAGCCATCTGGGCGGCGGCCGATATCCTGTTCCTGCCGACGACTCCGACCATCTATCGGCTCAAGGACCTCAAGGCCGAGCCGCTGGCCCTGAACGCCAATCTCGGCCTCTACACCAATTTCGTGAACCTGCTGGACCTCTCCGCCCTGGCCGTGCCCGCCGGCTTCCGCGCGGACGCCACCGGCTTTGGCGTCACCCTGATCGGTCCCGCCTTCGCCGATCGCGCGCTGCTGGATCTGGCGGCCAGCTATCTGGAGACCTTCCCCATGACCGAGACGCCGCCCCTGGACCTGACGCCGCATAAGCCCGGGATCAAGCTCGCCGTAGTCGGCGCGCATCTGGGCGGCATGCCGCTGCATTGGCAGCTGACCTCGCGCGAGGCCCGGCTGGTGACGGCGACCAAGACCGCCCCGGCCTACAAGCTCTACGCCATCGCTAATTCGACCCCGCCGAAGCCGGCGCTGGTCCATGTCGGAGAGGGCGGCGCCGCGATCCTGGTCGAGGTCTATGAGCTGGACGTCGAGGCCTTCGGCAGCTTCACCGCCGAGGTCCCGGCTCCCCTGGCGATCGGCACGGTGACGCTGGAGGACGGGACGTCGGTGAAAGGCTTCGTCGCCGAGCCGCGCGCGCTGGACGGCGCCACAGACATCACCGCCCTGGGCGGCTGGCGGGCCTATATCGCCTCGCTTCAGGCTTAGGGTCTTCGCAGCGCACAACGAAAAAGCCCGCGAACCGATGGTCGCGGGCTTTTCAGCATTATCGACGCGGAAGAGCGCTTACGCGGTGGCGCGCGCGGCCTTCAGGGCCGAAACGGTGAAGTAGATCAGGCTGAACATCGGACTTTCCGGGTTACGATCCCGCGAGGCGGTTCCTCGCGATCGCACTCACATAGTGTGACAACGTTGTCATTGCAAGCGCGGTTGCTGCGGCGCAGCATCGCACCCGTTGACTGACTACGTCCCCAGCCCCGCCAGCGCCTCGGGCCCCACCGCGCCCGGCTTGTCCAGGGGGAAGTCGTACACCGCCGTCGCGCCGTAGCGATGAGGGGCCTGGGGATCGCGCCGCCGCTTGTCGAAGGCCAGCACGCGGGTGCCCAGCTTGAAGGCCTCCTTGATGTCGTGGGTGACCATCATGATGGTCAGGCCGTTGTCCCGCCAAAGGCCGGTGATCAGCTCGTGCATGTCCAGCCGAACGCCGGGGTCGAGGGCGCCGAACGGCTCGTCCAGTAGGAGGATGCGGGGCTTCTTGATCAGGGCCTGGGCGATGGCGAGGCGCTGCTGCATCCCGCCCGACATCTTGGCCGGATAGAGGTCGCCGCTGTCGGAGAGACCCACGGCCGCCAGCATGGCGTCGGCTTCTTCCAGCGCCTTGCGGCGGCGCGCCCCCGACAGCCGGCCCAGGAACGGCGAGCCGGCGCAGTCCAGGCCGAACACGACGTTGTCGCGGGCCGAGAGATGCGGAAACACCGAATACTTCTGGAACACCACGCCGCGATCCGGGCCCGGCTCGGCCCGCAGCTTCTCGCCGTCCAGGTCGATGGCGCCCCGCGTCGGCTTCTCCTGGCCGATGATCAGGCGCAGGAAGGTGCTCTTGCCCGCCCCGGACGGGCCGACGATCGAGACGAAGCTGCCCTGCCTGATCGACAGGTCGACGTTCTCGAGCACGACCTTGTCGCCGTACTCGACCCACACGTTGCGGAAGGCCAGCAGGTCGCCCATCAGCGCGACTCCTGCGGATAGGCCCAGGGATAGGCGCGCCGGCTGATCAGCCGCAACGTCACGTCCATCGCCACCGCCAGCAGGGAGATCCAGACGACGTAGGGCAGGATAATGTCCATCGACAGGTACCGGCGGACCAGGAAGATGCGATAGCCCAGCCCGGTGTCGGCGGCGATCGCCTCGGCCGAGATCAGGTAGACCCAGGCGGGGCACAGCGACAGGCGCAGGCTGTCGATCAGGCGCGGCATGGCCTGGGGCAGGGCGACGCGAAGGGCCAGCTGCCAGGTGCTGGAGCCCAGGGTCTGGGCCTTGACCAGCTGCTCCTCGGGAATGGCCGCCACGTGGGCGGCGAGGTCGCGGACCATGACCGGCGTCACCCCGATCACGATCAGGGCGATCTTGGCGGTCTCGCCCAGGCCGAAGACGATGAACAGGATGGGCAGCACGGCGATCGGCGGCACCACCGCGATCGCCGCCACCAGCGGCCCCAGCTTGGCCCGCAGCAGCGGCAGCAGGCCCAGGGCCAGGCCCAGCAGCAGGCTGATCGCCGTCGCCAGGACCAGGGCGACGCCGATCCGCTGCAGGCTGGCGACGGTGTCGACCGCCAGCGGCGCGTAGCCGGTCAGCGGGTCGACCTTGGTCATCAGCTGCACGGCCTCGACCATGGCGGCCGGCGTCGGCAGCAGCTTGTCGCGCGGATTGTCGGCGTGACGCGCCTGCGAGGCCATCAGATAAAGCAGCGCCACCGCCAGCAGCGGGAGAGCGCCAAGCAGGATCGCGATCCCGCCTCTCGGTCTGACGTTCAGCAGGCGCATCGTGGCTAGAGCTTTCCGTCGACCGCCATCTGCACGTAGCTGGGGTCGAAGCGCAGCTTGACGTTGTTGGGGTCGCCGAGGGTCTTGCCGCCCGGGAAGCTGATGCCGATGTCGTCCACCGACTTCGCCCCCTGGCCGAACAGGCCCATGCTGAAGCTGAACTTGCGGACGCGGTCGTTGGCGGTGACCAGGTCGGGGCTGACCGTCGCGGAGAGGGCCGATTTCGGATCGGCGTAGAGATGCGTGGTCTTCAGCTGGCTCTCGAAGCTGGCCAGGTCCGCGCCGGAAAGCTTGGCCATCTGTTCGCGGGCCGCCTTGCCCTCGGGCGTCTGGGCGACGGTCAAGGCCATCACCTCGTACCAGATGCCGACCAGCGCCTTGCCCAGGTTCGGATTGGCCTTCAGCGCCTCGGTGCTGACCGACAGGCCGTCCAGGATCTCGCCCGGGATCTTGGAGCTGTCGAACACCTCGGTCGCGCCGGGCATCTTCTTCACTTCCGACAGCTGCGGGTTCCAGGTCACCAGGGCCTTGGTGTCGGCCGCGCTGTAGGCGGCGACGATGTCGGCGTCCGAGGTGTTGACCGTCTTGACGTCGGCCATCTTCAGCCCGGCCGTCTCCAGGGCCCGGGCCAGCAGGTAGTGCGAGACCGACAGCTCGACCAGATTGACCGGCCGGCCCTTGATGTCGGCCAGGGTGGCGCCGTTCTTAAGGATGACGCCGTCGTTGCCGTTGGAATAGTCGCCGATCATCAGCACGGTCGTGTCCCGGCCGGCCGCCGCGGGCACGGTGAGGGAGTCCATGTTGGTGGCGGTGACGCCGTCCAGCTTGCCGGCCGAATACTGGTTCAGCGACTCGACGTAGTCGTTGATCTGCACGAGCTGGATATTGACGCCGTACTTGTCGGCCCACTTCTTCACGATGCCCGCTTGCTGGGCGTAGGCCCACGGCATCCAGCCCGCATAGATGGTCCAGCCGATCTTGTACTCGGTCTTGGCCGCGGCGGCGGGCGAGGCCGGCGCGGTCTTGTCGGCGGTCTTCGGGCCGCAGGACGCCAGGGCCAAAGCCGAGACGGCCAAGGCCGCCATGAAACGCTTGCGGGTGAACTGGATGCTCATCAGCGGCTCCCCTTTCGAATTCGCTGCCAAGGTTCGTTGGGGAACAGCGTTTGCCATATTACGAGTTGGCGCAATCGTAATACCGGCGCACGTCAACGGCCCCTCTTCCATCGCCGTCGTTCTGCCGAAAAAGCAGGCCGATCCGCGGGCGAGGCGCCGCATCCCGCGCCGTTGCCCGCCGTGAACGCGCAGGGGGACGCTCCGGCGTATGCCTGATCCACCGACTGCGACAGCCTTCGAGCGCAAGACAGGAGGCGCGCACATGCTGTCCAGACTGGTGGCCGACCTCTGGCTCTGTCTTCGCGCCGGCGTCGTCGCCCGGGGCGGCCGTTACTGGATGACCTGAAGAGACGTCGGCTCGGTCTAAGCCAAGCGCCCGAAGCGCCCGCTCAGCGGCGGAGCTTGGAGTGCTTGGCCGAGTAGCCGAAGTACACCGCGCAAGCCGCCGCCACCCACGCCGCGAACAGGACCCAGGTGTCCAGCGGCAGGCCGATGATCAGGTAACCGCAGAAGGCGACGCTGGCGATCGGCAGCATGGGGTAGAACGGCACGCGATAGCCGCGCGGCAGGTCCGGCTGGGTCCGACGCAGGATGATCACCCCCAGCGAGACGATGGCGAAGGCGATCAGGGTGCCCATGCTGGTCAGATTGACCAGCACGTCCAGAGGCACGAAGGCGGCCAGGAGGCCGATGAAGGCCGCGACGATATAGGTGTTGAGGTCGGGGCTACGGGTCTTCGGGTGCAGGCGCTGGAAGACCTTGGGCAGCAGGCCGTCGCGGCTCATGGCGTAGAGGATCCGCGTCTGGCCGTACATGACCACCAGCGTGATCGAGAAGATCGAGACGATCGCCCCCACGCACAGCACCAGCGAGGTCCAGGCCTGGCCGGTCAGGTTCCTCAGGATCACCGCGAGGCCGGCTTCCTGGCCCTTGAAGGCGGTCCAGGGCTGGGCCCCGACGGCGGCCAGGGCGACCAGGATGTAGATCGCCGTGACGATAAGCAGGGACAGCACGATGCCCAGCGGCAGGGTGCGGCGCGGGTCCTTGACCTCCTCGCCCGCCGTCGAGACCGCGTCGATGCCGATATAGGAGAAGAAGATCGACGAGGCCGCCGCCCCGACGCCGGCCACCCCCATCGGCATGAACGGCGTCAGGTTGCGGGCGTGGAAGCCGCTGAAGGCGATGACGACGAAGAACAGCAGGACCAGCAGCTTCAGCACCACCAGGATGGCGTTGGCCGTGACCGACTCCTTCACCCCGCGCAGCAGCAGCACCATGCAGGCGCCGACCAGCACGACGGCGGGCAGGTTGAACACCCCGCCCGCGCCCGGCGGCTTGGCGATGGCGTCGGGCAATCGCCAGCCGACCAGGTCGACCAGCATCTCGTTCAGGTACTGGCCCCATCCCACCGCGATCGCCGAGGCCGAGACGGCGTATTCCAGCAGCAGGCATGCGCCGACGATGAAGGCCACGAACTCGCCCAGGGTCGCGTAGGCGTAGGAATAGGACGAGCCCGACACCGGGATGGTCGAGGCCAGCTCGGCGTAGCACAGGGCCGTCAGGGCGGCGGTGATCCCGGCCAGCACGAACGACAGGATCACGGCCGGGCCCGCGGCGGGCACGGCCGTGGTCAGGGCCACGAAGATGCCGGTGCCGATCGTGGCCCCGACGCCCAGCATGGTCAGCTGGAACAGGCCGATCGAGCGATGCAGGCCCTCGGGCGGATGCTCGCCTTCGATCTGGGCGACAGGCTTGCGGCGCAGAAGGTCGGCCGAGCGGAACGGGGCCATGGCGGCTCCTCGACGGAAAGTCAGGCGGCGCCTATGCCCTATCGATAAATTTCGATCAACCGGGCGGACCGGGCCCCGCCTCCGCGCCGCGCCTCAAAACGCCGCGCTGAGGATCGTCCCATCCGGCAGCAGGGCGGCGCGCTTGAGGCCGCTGGACGCGAACGGCATGGCGATGTTTCCGGAAGCGTCCACCGCAATCAGCCCGCCGTGGCCGCCAAGCGCGGCGACCTCCTGGATGGCGGCCTTCGCGGCGGCGTCCAGCGGCTCGCCGCCGAAACGGACGCGGTGGGCGATCTGGGCGGCGACGGCGGCGCGGATGAAATACTCGCCCTGGCCGGTGCAGGAGACGGCGGCGCAGTCGTCGGCATAGGTCCCGGCCCCGATCACCGGCGAGTCGCCGACCCGGCCCGGCCGCTTGCCGAACACGCCCGCCGTTGAGGTGGCGGCGGCCAGGCGCCCCTCGGCGTCGCGGACCACGCAGCCGACCGTGCCGGTGGGCAGGGTCTCCGGCGGGTGGTTGTCCTCGAAGGCGCCGGCGCCGGTGAACCAGGCTTCCGGGTCCTCGACGGTCTCCAGGCCCTGGTCGGCGGCGAAGTCGATCGCGCCCTGCCCGGCCAGCATCACGTGAGGCGTCTGCTCCATCACCGCGCGGGCGGCCAGGATCGGGCTCTTGAAGCCCTGCAGGGCCGCGACCGAACCGGCCAGGCGCGTGGCGCCGTCCATCAGGCTGGCGTCCAGCTCGTACTCGCCATCGGCGTTGGGCGAGGCGCCGCGGCCGGCGATGTAGAGGCCGCTGGCCTCCAGGGCGACGACGGTCTCGACGGCGACGTCCAGGGCGCTGGCCCCGGCGGCCAGGCGGTCGCGGGCGGCCTCGACCAAGCCGCGCATGTGGGCGATCTCGACGGCGTAGTCGTGGCCCGGTTTCGCGCCGGCCCCGCCGTGCAGGGCGAGACTAAAACACTTGTTTGACATTCTGCTTCCTTGGCGGCGCGTCCCGCGCTAGCGTCGCCCTTGATTAACGACAATCGCAGGGAGAGGCGAGATGAAGGCGGTGCTCAGCAAGGCGGTCGGCGGCCCCGAGACCCTGGTGCTGGAGGAGCTGCCCGATCCCGTCGCCGGCCCCGGCCAGGTGCTGATCGACGTCAAGGCGTGCGGCGTCAACTATCCCGACGTGCTGATCATCGAGGACAAGTACCAGTTCAAGCCGCCGCGCCCGTTCGCGCCGGGCGGCGAGGTCTCGGGCGTGATCGCGGCCGTCGGCGAGGGCGTCAGCCGCTTCAAGGTCGGCGACCGGGTGTTGGCCTCGACCGGCTGGGGCGGCTACGCCGAGAAACTGGCCCTGGAGGAGGGGCGCTGCACCCACATCCCCGACACCATGCCGTTCGACGAGGCCGCCGCCTTCGTCCTGACCTACGGCACCTCGTACTATGCGCTGAAGGACCGTGGCCATCTGAAGCCCGGCGAGACCCTGCTGGTGCTGGGCGCGGCCGGTGGCGTCGGGCTAGCGGCCGTCGAGCTGGCCAAGGCCATGGGCGCCAAGGTCGTGGCGGCCGCCTCCAGCCAAGAAAAGGTCGATCTCGCCATCAAGCACGGCGCAGACAGCGGCGTCGTCTATCCGAAGGGCCCCTTCGACAAGGACGGCCAGAAGGCCCTGGCCGAGCTCTTCAAGGGCGCCTGCGGCTCTTCGGGCTGGGACGTGGCCTATGACGCGGTCGGCGGCGACTATTCGGAAGCGGCGATCCGGGCCTCGGGCTGGGAGGGGCGCTTCCTGGTGATCGGCTTCCCGTCGGGCATTCCGAAGGTGCCGCTGAACCTGACCCTCTTGAAGTCCTGCGACATCGTCGGCGTGTTCTGGGGCGCGGCGGTCGCGCGCGATCCCAAGGGCCACGCGGCGAACCTGAAGGACCTGATGGACCTTTACGCCGCCGGCAAGATCCGGCCCTACGTCTCCGAACGCTTCCCCCTGGCGCGGGCCGGCGAGGCGATCGCCCACCTCTCCAGCCGCAAGGCCATGGGCAAGGTGGTCATCACGACCGATTAACCGCGTTTCGTCGGCCTTGGTTAAGGTTCGCTAATCGTCCTTCTTAGCGAAAGAGACAGGTTGCTCGGCGATTGTGCCCCCGGTCCGGTCGCCCCGCCGACGCTCCCCCCGAGCCGAAGGGGCGGAAGCCCGGGCCGCTTCACGCCTGGACGCGAGCTGATCGCGTCGGGGCCGCCTTAGGGGGCGCGAGGTGACGCTGGGCAAGCGTGGCGGCGGACAGGGGCCTTCCGGCGCCGTCGCCGCGCTTGCCGAGTTGCTCCGGCGATGGCCTTTCGGGTATCGGCCCCTAGCCAAGACGCCCCTGCTTCGCGAAGATGATCACTGATCACCGATCCATGAGAGGTCGGACAGCGCGGAGGGAAACGCCATGGTCGGACGTCTGGACGGCAAGGTCGCCGTCGTCACCGGGGGCTGCTCGGGCATCGGGCTCGGCGCGGTCGAGCTGTTCGCGGCGGAGGGCGCGCAGGTCGTCGTCGCCGACCTGCAGGATGAGAAGGGGGCGATGCTGGAAAAGCGCTTCCCCGACCGCGTCCGCTACGTCCGCTGCGACGTGACCGTCGAAGCCGACATCGCCGCCGCCCTGGCTCTTGCGGAGAGCGCGTTCGGCGGCCTCGACGTCCTGTTCAACAACGCCGGCCACGGCGGCACGCCGGCCGGGGTCGCGGACATGACCGTCGAGGGCTGGGACAAGACCTTCGCCCTCTTGGTGCGCGGGCCGGCGATCGGCATGAAGCACGCCGCGCCGCTGATGGACAAGCGCGGCGGCGGCTCGATCATCAACACCGCCTCGATCGCGGGCCTGCAGGCCGGCTACGCCCCCCTGGCCTATTCGGCCGCCAAGTCGGCGGTGATCCACCTGAGCCGCTGCGCGGCCGCCGAGCTGTCGCCGCGCAAGATCCGGGTCAATGCGATCTGTCCGGGCCTGATCGCCACCTCGATCTTCGGCGCCTCGATGGGCCTGCCGCGCGAGGTCGCCGACCAGATGGCCGCCCAGATCGCCCAGGTCGGTCCCAAGATCCAGCCGATCCCGAAGTCTGGCCTGCCCGAGGACATCGCCCGCGCCGCCCTCTACCTGGCCAGCGACGACTCCGAATTCGTCACCGGGACCCACATCGTGGTCGACGGCGGCATCACCGTCGGCCCGCGCAGCGCCTGGGACGTCAACACGCCTTCGCCGATCCTGGCGGCCATGGGCATCACCCCCGAACAGGCCGAGCAGATGCGGGCCAGCCTGATCGCCTCCGGCGGGGCGGGGTGAGCCTGACCCCCAATCTGCGCGGCGCGCTGTGGATGCTGGCCTCGGCCATCGGCTTCACAGTGATGACGACCCTGATCAAGTTCCTGGGCCCCGGCTATCCGGCGGCGCTGCAGACCTTCTACCGCCAGCTGGCGGGCGTGGTCGTGCTCCTGCCCCTGATCGCCCGCGACTGGCGCGGAGCCTTCCGCACGACGCGGCCGGGCATACTGATCTTCCGTTCCAGCGCCGGGGTGCTGGCGCTGATCATGGGCTTCTACGCCTACCAGAAGCTGCCGTTGGCCGACGCCAACGCCCTCTCCTTCACCCGAACGCTGTGGCTCGTGCCGCTTGCGGCCTTCGTGCTGCGCGAGCCGATCGGTCCCCTCCGCATCGGCGCCGCGCTGGTCGGCTTCCTTGGCGTGCTGATCATGCTGAGGCCCGGCGCTGGAGGCCTGGGCGCCTGGATTGGCTGGCCGCAGGTCTGCGCCCTGGCCTCGGCCTTCCTGTTCGCCCTGACCATCACCGGCATGAAGGTCATGACCCGCGACCACAGCCCGTTCGTGCTGCTGGTCTACGCCGCCGTTCTGGGCCTCGTCTTCGCGATCCCGCCGGCCCTGTTCGTCTGGCGCTGGCCCACATGGCCGGATCTTGGCCTGCTGGCGGCGATGGGCGTGATCGGCACCCTGACCCAGGGGGCCTACATCAAGGGCATGGAAGCCGGCGAGGCCGCCGTCATGGCGCCGATCGACTATACGCGGCTGGTCTTCGCGGTCGGCGCGGGGCTGCTGCTGTTCCACGAGGTCCCCAAGCCCGCGACGCTGGTGGGCGCGGCCATCGTGGTCGCCTCGACGCTGTTCATCTCCTGGCGGGAGCATCAGCTGGCGCAGGCGAAGGCTCAGTCGGCGTAGCCCCGCCGCCAGGCGACGAACCGGGCCAGCCCCTCGGCCAGCTTGACCTTGGGCCGGTAGCCGCAGAGGGCGTTGAGCTTGTCGATATTGGCGTAGGTGGCGGTGACGTCGCCCGGCTGCATCGGGAGGAAGACCTTGTTGGCCTCGATCCCCAGGGCGGCCTCCAGCGTCGTGATCATCTCCATCAGGCCGACGGGGTCGTTGTCGCCGATGTTGTAGACCTCGTGCCCGCCCTGGGCTGGCGGACGGTCGAGCACGCCCAGCACGCCATCGACGATGTCGTCGATATAGGTGAAGTCCCGCGCCATCCGGCCCTCGCCATAGACCTCGATCGGCTCGCCCTTCAGCATCTTCTCGGTGAAGCCGAAATAGGCCATGTCCGGCCGCCCCCAGGGACCGTAGACGGTGAAGAACCGCAAGCCCGACTGCGGAAAGCCGTAGAGCCTGGCGTAGCTCTGGCTGAGCAGCTCGCACGAGCGCTTGGTCGCGGCGTAGAGCGACACCGGGCTTTCAGCCGGATCGGTCTCCCGGAAACCGTCGCCGTTCAACGGCCGGTCGCCATAGACGCTCGACGAACTGGCGTAGACCAGGTGCTCGACCCCGGCGTGCCGGCACGCTTCGAGCACCGACAGATGCCCGGCGAGGTTCGAGCGCTCGTAGGCGAAGGGGTTCTCGAGCGAGTAGCGGACACCCGCCTGGGCGGCGAGATGGATCACCTGCCGCGCCCCTGACGCCTTGACCAGGTCGCCGAAGGCCTGGTGATCGGCGATGTCCATGCGGACCAGCGAGAAGCCGTCCTTGTGGGCGAGCTGGGCCGCGCGCGCTTCCTTCAGGGCCGGGTCGTAATAGGCGTTGAAGACGTCGACGCCGATCACCGCCTGGCCGCGGTTCAACAGGCGCTCGGCCACGTGGCTGCCCACGAAGCCGGCCGCGCCGGTGACGATGATCGGCCCCACGCTCAGCCTCGCCCGATGCTGGCGTAGGCGAAGCCGTGGCGCTGCATCTCGGCGCGCCGGTAGACGTTGCGCAGATCGACGACCACCGGCGCCCTCATCAGCAGCTTGACCCGATCGAGGTCGAGCGCCCGGAACTGGTCCCATTCGGTCAGGATGACGAGGACGTCGGCCCCCTCGGCCGCCTCGTAGGCGCCGCTCCGGAAGTCGATGCCCGTCAGCAGCTTCTCGGCCTCGTGCCGGCCCTCGGGATCGAAGGCCTGCACCTTGGCGCCCAAAGCCTGCAGCGCGGGGATGATGTCGAGGCTGGGGGCGTCGCGCATGTCGTCGGTATTGGGCTTGAAGGTCAGGCCCAGCACCCCGACGGTCTTGCCGGTGAGATCATCGGCCCCGAGCGCCTTGGCGACCTTCGCGGCCATGGCCTTCTTGCGCGCGTCATTGACCTCGACCGTCGTCTCGATCAGGCGCGTCGGCGCGCCGTAGTCCTGGGCGGTCTTGACCAGGGCGATGGTGTCCTTCGGGAAGCAGCTGCCGCCATAGCCGGGACCCGCGTTCAGGAACTTGGACCCGATCCGCTTGTCGAGGCCGATGCCCTTGGCCACCGACTGCACGTCCGCCCCCACGACTTCGCAGAGGTCGGCCATCTCGTTGATGAAGGTGATCTTCATCGCCAGGAACGCATTGGCCGCGTACTTGATCAGCTCGCTGGTCCGGCGGCCGGTGAAGACGATCGGCGTCTCGTTCAGGCTGAGCGGTCGATAGAGATCGCGCATCACGGCCTGGGCGCGCTCGTCCTCCGCGCCCACGACGACGCGGTCGGGCCGCTTGAAGTCCTCGATCGCCGCGCCCTCGCGCAGGAACTCGGGGTTCGACACGACGGCGAACTGGGCGTCGGGGCGCGCCTTCTTGATGATCGCCTCGACCTCGTCGCCCGTGCCCACCGGCACCGTCGACTTGGTGACCACCACCGTGAAGCCGTCGATCAGCCCGGCGATCTCCTCGGCCGCGGCGTAGACGTAGGAGAGGTCGGCATGGCCGTCGCCGCGGCGGGTGGGCGTGCCGACCGCGATGAACACCGCGTCGGCCTCCTTGATCGCCTGGGCCCCGTCGAGCGTGAAGAACAGCCGCCCTTCCCGCACGTTGCGCGCCACGAGGTCATCCAGGCCCGGCTCGAAGATCGGGATCTCACCCTTCTCCAGCCGCTCGATCTTGTTCGGATCCTTGTCGATGCAGGTCACCACGTGACCGAAGTCGGCGAAACAGGCTCCCGACACCAGGCCCACATACCCCGTGCCAATCATCGCAACGCGCATCGAAACACCCTGATCTGGGCGCCGCCATCGTGTGCGGCGCCTGCCTAATCCTGCAATCCCATCACGGAGGCAAGCCGCCGGTCACGCTCGCCCCTCAAGAAAGGGCGAAACGTCACCGCGTCGCCAAGTCGCGCGCGGACCGCCGGGTCTAGCGCCGCCGTCGCGTGAGGCCGCCCAGAAGGCCGCGCATCAGCTCCCGCCCGGCCTGCGACGCGACGGTTCGGACGAGGGTTACGGCGAAGGCCTCCGCCATGGTCTGCCGACCCGACGCGCGGCGGCCGCCGTCCTGGTCATCCCGCGCCAGCTCGCGCTCTTTCGCCTTCGCCTGGCGTTGCGCCTGGTCGGCCCGGCCCTGCAGGATCTCGTAGGCGGAGTCGCGATCCATCGCCGCGTCGTACACGCCTCTCACCGGGCTCTGGCCCTGAAGCGCGGCGCGCTCCGGGGGCGTGATCGGCCCCAGGCGCGAGGCCGGCGGCCGGATCAGCGTCTTCTGGACGACCTGCGGCGCGCCCTTCTCGTCCAGGGTCGAGACGAGGGCCTCGCCGACACCGAGCGCCTGGATCGCCTCGGCCGTATCGAAGCCCGGGTTGGTCCTGAACGACTGGGCCGCCGCCTTCAGGCCCTTCTGGTCGGCGGGCGTATAGGCGCGCAGAGCGTGCTGAACCCGGGCGCCCAGCTGGCCCAGCACCGTGTCGGGGATGTCGGCGGGATTCTGCGTCACGAAATAGACGCCCACGCCCTTGGAGCGGATGAGCCTGACCACCTGCTCGATCTTCTCCAGCAAGGCCTTGGGCGCGTCGTTGAACAGCAGGTGGGCTTCGTCGAAGAAGAAGACCAGCCGGGGCTTCTCCGGATCGCCGACCTCCGGCAGGCTCTCGAACATCTCCGACAGCAACCACATCAGGAAGGTGCCGTAGAGCCTCGGCGATTGGATCAATCGGTCGGCGGCCAGCAGGCTTACATAGCCGCGCCCCGCCGCGTCGGTGCGCATCAGGTCGGAGAGATCGAGGGCAGGCTCGCCGAAGAAGGCCTCGCCGCCCTGGGTCTGGAGCGTCAGCAGCTTGCGCTGGATCGCGCCGACGGTCGCCGCGGACACATTGCCGTACCGCGTGCCGATCTCGTCGGCCTGGTCGGCCACGTACTTCAGCGCCGCCTGCAGGTCCTTCAGGTCCAGCAGCAGCAGGCCCTCCTGGTCGGCGACGTGGAAGGCGATGGTCAGAACCCCCTCCTGCACGTCGTTCAACTCCAGGAGACGCGACAGCAGCAGCGGGCCCATCTCGGAGATCGTCGCGCGGATCGGATGACCCTTCTGCCCGAACAGGTCCCAGAAGATCACCGGCGGCGCGGACGGCGCCAGCGCCAGGTCCATCGCGGCGGCCCGGGCCAGCATCTTCTCGTTGGGCGCTCCCGGCATGGCCAGGCCCGACAGGTCGCCCTTCACGTCGGCGGCGAACACCGGCACCCCCGCGTCCGAGAAGGCTTGGGCCATGACCTGCAAGGTGACCGTCTTGCCCGTGCCGGTGGCTCCCGCGACGAAGCCATGCCGATTCGCCCGATCCAGGCGTTGTGTGACCGGACCTTCTCCAAGCCCGAGAAGGATCTGGTTGTCACCGATGGGCAGCGGCATGCGTAATCTCCTTGCGCACGGACCCTAGCCGGGGCCTCGCGCCCCGCCAATCGTGATAGGCAATGTCGCCCCCGCTTCGTAAGAGCCGTTGAAGATGCCCACCTCCGCCTCGCCTCCCTCCACCACCCGCAACGCCGTGGTGCTCCTGGCCGTGATCGCCGGCGGCGCGGCGCTGTACTGGATGCAGGACATCCTCACGCCCCTGGCGCTGGCGGTGTTCCTGGCGGTGATGGTCGACAGCTTCGCCCGGGTGCTGATGGCCCGCGTTCCAGGCTTCCCCGCCCGCGCCGCGCTGCCGACCGCCCTCGTCATCTCGATCCTGCTCTTCGGGGTGTCGTTCTGGGTGGTCATCGAGAACGGACGGGGCTTCTTCGACCAGCTGAAGGATTACGCGCCGCGCCTGAACGACATCATCGCCAAGCTGGCCCACGCCGTCGGCATCCACGTCGCGCCGACCATCGGCGGCCTGATCAACGAGCTGAACCCGCAGCGCTATATCGGCCAGGCCGCCCAGTCGTTCGGGAACTTCGCTTCCAGCGCCGTGCTGGTGCTGATCTATCTGGGCTTCATCATCGCCTCCCGGCGCGGCTTCGCCCGCAAGATCGTCGCCCTGTTTCCGCAGCACGCCACGCGCGAGCGGAACATGAAGCTGTTCCAGCGGATCCGGGACGGGGTGGAGCAGTACCTGTGGATCCAGACCGTCACCGGCCTGATGATCGCGGTGGCCGCCTGGGTGGTGATGATGCTGGTGCGGCTGGACAACGCCTTCTTCTGGGCCTTCCTGATCTTCCTGGCCGCCTACATCCCGATCCTGGGCGGCGCGATCGGCTGCTTCATGCCGCCGCTGTTCGCCCTGGTGCAGTTCCCCGAAAGCTTCTGGCCGGCGATCATCCTCTTCGTGGCGCTGCAGGCCATCTTCTTCGTGGTCGGAAACGTCATCCTGCCGCGCATGCAGGGCGACAGCCTGAACATGGACCCCACAGTCGTGCTGCTGTCCCTGGCGGTCTGGGGCGCTCTTTGGGGCGTGCCGGGGATGTTCCTGTCGACGCCGCTGACCGTCGCCGTGATGCTGATCCTGGCGCAGTTCGACGGATCCCGCTGGATCGCGATCCTGCTGTCCGAGGACGGCGACCCGCAGGGCGATCGCCTGGACGCCGCCAAGCCCGCGCGAAAGAAGTAGCCGCGCCCCTTAAACTGGCCGGATGGGTTCCTATCTTAATCCTGTCCGGCATCCCCCACCCGGATCCCGCAGACCGCGACAGGCAAGGCCGTCGTCGTCCAAGCGGAAAACGCCCGCCTTCCCCAAGCGGGCCCGCGCCGCCGGCTTTCCCCCAGCCGGCGGCGCTTCCGTTTTTCACGCAGCCGTTTTCACACAGCCGTTAACGACAAGCTTTCGCTCCGGCGCTAGGCTTTAAGCACCTCGCCGCGCCACGAGGGCTTGGCGGACCGCGAGAGCAAAAGGTGGCTTCTTCTCCGCATATGCGTTGAGTTTTTACCTTTCCACGGTAGGTATGTCGGAAAAATTTTTGAGGAAGCGGCATGAACGGCGTGAAGATCGACCCAAACCATAGCCTCGCCGCCGCCTACGCCCAGAAGCGGGGGAAGTCGGTCCAGGAACTCTCCCTGGCCGAGCGCGACTATCTGGCGCAGGTCGATGCGGACTGGGCTGTCGAGGATGCGCCCGTGCTGTCGGCGACGGCGGCCGCCGCTTCCCTGGTCGAGTTCTGGGATTTCGCGGTCGGCGTCACCGGGGAGCAGCCCGCCGTCAGGCTTCGGTCCGCGGTGGAGGGCGCCACCGGGCGCGACCTGCTCGAGATCGTCCAGCTCGACCGTCCCTTCCTGGTCGATAGCGTCATGGGCGAGATCACCGAGAGCGGCTTCCGCGTCCGCGCCATGTTCCACCCCGTCGTCGAGATCGACGGCGTCGCTCGCTCGCTGATCCAGGTCCACCTGGACCCCGTCGGCGAGGACCGCGCGGAATTCCTTCAGGAGCAGGTGCGCGAAACCCTGTTCGACGTTCGCCGCGCCGTCGGCGACTTCAAGGCGATGCGCGAGCTGATGCATCGCGCCATCGGCGAGCTGTCGGCCACGCACGGCGTCACCAGCGAAGAGGGCCGCCAGGAGGAACTAGCCTTCCTGCGCTGGCTGGAGGACGACAACTTCGTCTTCCTGGGCGCGCGCATCTACGAATATCCGCGCTCGCCGGACGGCGGCTACGCGGCCGAAGAGCCCCTGTACGAGGCCGAGGCGGGTCTTGGCGTCCTGAAGGACTCGACGCGCGCGGTGCTGCGGCGGACTCACGAACCGGCGATCCTGTCCGCGCAGCTGCGCCGGCAGCTGGAGACCGGCACCCCCGTCGTGGTCGCCAAGTCCAACCTGCGCTCGCGGGTCCACCGCCGCGGCTTCATGGATTATGTCGGCGTCCGCCGCTACGGCCCGGACGGCAAGCCGTCGGGCGAGGTCCGGTTCGTGGGCCTGTTCACCGCCGAGGCCTATGAGACCCCCGCCAGCGAGGTGCCGCTGATCCGCCACCGGGTGGCCCGGATCATGCGGCGCGCCGCCAAGGCGCCGGGCAGCCACAACGAAAAGCGCCTGCGCAACATCCTGGAGACCTGGCCGCGCGACGAACTGTTCCAGACCAGCGAGGACACCCTGTTGTCCATGGCGCTGGGCGTCCTGCACCTGATCGACCGGCCGCGCGTGCGGCTGTTCGCCCGCATGGACCCGTTCGACCGCTTCGCCTCGGTGCTGGTCTATATCCCGCGCGAGCGCTTCGACACCGAGGTCTGCGAGCGGGCCGGCGCGATCCTGGCCGACGCCTATGACGGCAAGGTGCTGGAATACTATCCGGAGATCTCGGACGCCCCCCTGGCCCGCGCCCAGTTCATCATCGAGGTGACGCCCGGCGACCACCCCGATCCTGATTTGGGCTGGGTGGAGGCGCGCATCGCCGACACGGCCCTGACTTGGGAAGACCGGTTCGAGGCCGTGGTCCGCGCGGGCGGCGCCCCGGCCGGCGGGGTCCGCGCCCTGCTCGCCAAGTACGGCCGCGCCTTCCCTCCCGGCTATCGCGACCAGTACGACGCCCAGGAAGCGCTGCTGGACATCGACATGATCGAGGCCCTGTCGCCGGACACGCCGCCGCGCGTGCGCGCCTTCCGCCGGGCCGATGACGACGCCCGCACCTTCCGCTTCAAACTTTATCTGCGCGGCGCCGCCGCCCCGCTCGCCGAAGTGCTGCCGATCCTGGAGCGCATGGGCCTGAAGGCGCTGATCGAGGACGGCCACCGTCTCAGCGTCTACGAGGCCGATGGTCCTCGCTCGGTCTGGGTCCACGAGTTCGTGCTCGACGACCCCGCCGGCGAGCACATCGTGTTCGACGAGATTCGCCAGGTCTTCGAGGAAGCCTTCATCGCGATCTGGACGGGCCTCGCCGAGAACGACGGCTTCAACCGCATCGTGCTCGAGCTGGCCATCAGCTGGCGCGAAGCGGCGCTGATCCGCGCCCTCGCCCGCTATCGCCAGCAATCGGGCCTTGATCCCAGCCAGCAGGTGCAGGAAGCCGCGCTGCGCGACCACCCGGCCGTCACCCGCCTGATCCTCGACCTCTTCCGGGCCAAGTTCGATCCGGCGATCCCGGGCGACCTCAAGGGACGCATCGCCCAGGCCAAGGCCGTCGAGGCCAAGATCGTCGAGGCGCTGCAGGCCGTCGAAAGCCTGGACGCCGACCGCGTTCTGCGTCGCCTGGCCGCCCTCGTCGGCGCCATCCAGCGGACGAACTTCTACCAGCCCGCCGCCAACGGCGCGCCCAAGCCCTACATCAGCTTCAAGATCGCCTCGCGCGAGCTGGAAGACCTGCCCGCGCCCAAGCCGTTCCGCGAAATCTACGTCTCCGCCCCGCATGTCGAGGGCGTGCACCTGCGCTTTGGTCCGGTGGCGCGCGGCGGCCTGCGGTGGTCCGACCGCCGCGACGACTTCCGCACCGAGGTGCTGGGCCTGGTGAAGGCCCAGCAGGTCAAGAACGCCGTGATCGTGCCGGTCGGCTCGAAGGGCGGCTTCTATCCCAAGCAGTTGCCGCGCGGCGGCGATCGCGACGCCATCCAGGCCGAGGCGATCCGCGCCTACAAGACCTTCCTGTCGGGCCTGCTGGACCTGACCGATAACATCGACGCCGACAACGAGGTCGTGCCGCCCCGCTCGGTGGTGGTCCACGACGGCCACGACCCCTATCTGGTCGTGGCGGCCGACAAGGGCACGGCGACCTTCTCCGACATCGCCAACGGCGTGGCCGAGGACTACGGCTTCTGGCTGGGCGACGCCTTCGCCTCGGGCGGTTCGGTCGGCTACGACCACAAGGTCATGGGCATCACCGCCCGCGGCGCCTGGGAAGCGGTCAAGCGCCACTTCCGTGAGCTGGGCAAGGACATCCAGACCGAGACCTTCACCGCCGTCGGCGTCGGCGACATGTCCGGCGACGTGTTCGGCAACGGCATGCTGCTGTCCAAGCAGACCAAGCTGCTGGCCGCCTTCGACCACCGCCATATCTTCCTGGACCCGAACCCCGACCCCGCGGTGTCGTGGGAAGAACGCGACCGCATGTTCAAGCTGCCGCGCTCGTCGTGGGAGGATTACGACAAGTCCAAGATCTCCCAGGGCGGCGGCGTCTTCGCGCGCAGCCTGAAGAGCATCCCGCTGTCGCCCGAGGTCCGCGCCATGCTGGACCTGAAGGCCGAGACCGTCTCGCCGGCCGAGCTGATGACGGCGATCCTTAAGGCGCGGGCCGAGCTGCTCTATCTCGGCGGCATCGGCACCTATGTGAAGGCCAAGGGCGAAAGCAACGCCGACGCCGGCGACAAGGCCAACGACGCCATCCGCATCAACGGCGCGGACCTGCGGGTCAAGGTGGTCGGTGAAGGCGCGAACCTGGGCCTGACCCAGGCGGGCCGCATCGAGTTCGCCCAGGCCGGCGGCCACATCAACACCGACGCCATCGACAACTCGGCCGGGGTCGACAGCTCCGACCACGAGGTCAACATCAAGATCCTGACCGGCATCCTGGAGCGTTCGGGCGCGCTGACCCGCCCGGATCGCAACACCCTGCTGGCCTCGATGACCGACGACGTGGCCCATCATGTCCTGGAGCACAATTACGACCAGACCCTGGCCCTGACCCTGCTGGAGAGCGACGCCGTCTCCGAGGTCGACGCCCAGATTCGCTACATGGTCGACCTGGAACAGCGCGGGCGCCTGGACCGCCGGGTCGAAGGCCTGCCGACCAATACGGCGCTGCTCGAGCGCAAGGCCGCCGGCAAGGGCATGACCCGTCCGGAGCTCGCGGTGCTTCTGGCCTATGGCAAGCTCGACCTGTTCGACGAGATCGTCGCGTCCTCGGCGCCGGACGATCCCTGGTTCGAGGCGACGCTGGAGGGCTACTTCCCCAAGGCGCTCGGCCAGTACGCCGACGCCATGCAGAAGCACCGCCTGAAGCGCGAGATCATCGCCACGGTGGTCGGCAACCAGATGGTCAACATGTGCGGCCCGACCTTCGCCAGCCGGCTGAAGGCCGCCGCCAGCTCGGACATCGCCGCGGTGGTGGTCGGCTTCACGGCCGCCCGGGAAATCCTGGGCGTCGACGCCCTGTGGGACCAGGTCGGCGCCCTCGACAACAAGGCCTCGGCCGACGGCCAGACCGCGCTCTACAAGGCCCTGGCCTACGCCCTGCGCAGCCTGAGCTTCTGGCTGGCGCGCCGGGCCTTCCGCGACAAGTCCGGCGTCAAGGCGCTTGTCGAGGCCTATGGCCCTTCGGTCGCCGTGCTGCGCGGCCAGACCCCGTCCATCCTGTCGCCCTTCGAGCAGAAGGCCGTCGCCAAGCGCGCCAAGGCCTATATCGCCGACGGCGCGCCCGAAGCCCTGGCCCAGGCCGTCGCGGCGCTGCAGCCGCTGACCACGGCCGCCGATCTCGTGGATCTGTCCAACGCCTCCAGCTGGCGCGTCGAGAATGTCGCTCGCCTGTACCATCAGGTCGGCGCGGCGTTCGGCTTCGACCGCCTGCGGGCGGCGGCCGGCGCCTTCGTCGGCGGCGACAGCTTCGAGCGCCTGGCGGTCCGTCGCCTGATCGAGGACATGCTGAGCGAGCAGACCGGCATCACCCAGTCGGTGCTGAAGTTCGCCGCCAACGCCCAGGCCGGCGAGGACGAGGCGGGGGCCAAGGCGGCGATCAACTCCTGGGCCGCCCTGCGGGGCGACCTGCCCCGGACGGTCAAGCGCACGATCGAGGAGATCGAGCAAGCCGGCGGCGGCTGGACCTTCGCCAAGCTGACGATCGCCAACGCGGCCCTGCGCGAGCTGTCCGCGGCCTAGTCCCATGGTTGCGCTCCACGCCGCGGCGAGGCAGGCTCGCGGCGTGGGGCGTCGTGGGGTGGTCATGAACAAGGATAGGATCGTTCTTCTCGACGCCCTGCGCGGTCTGGGCGTGCTGGGCATTCTGCTGTGCAACGCGCCGGACTTCGCCGTCCCGCCGGTCGTCGCTGAATCGGCCAGCCACTGGCCGCACGGTACCGGCCCGGCGACCCTGTCGGTCTGGGTCGTCACCCAGTGGCTGTTCCAGCGCAAGTTCGTGACCCTGTTCGCCATGCTGTTCGGCGTGTCGATCTTCCTGGTGGGCGGCGAACGGTCGGACAAGGATCGCGGCGCGATCCTGCGCCGGCGCCTCCTCTGGATGGTGGTCTTCGGCCTGCTGCACGGCTTTCTGATCTGGTACGGCGACGTCCTGCTGAGCTACGCCCTGGCCGGCTTCGTGGTCCTATTCGTCCGATCCTGGCCGGCCCGAAAGCTGATCCGGACAGGCCTGACGATCTGGATCGTCTTCAGCCTGCTGTCGCTGGTGGGCTTGAGCTTCGCGGCCTTCACACCACAGGCCGCCGACCAGCAGGCCCTGGAGACGGCCAAGATGCTGGCCAAGGCCAAGGCGGCCGAGGCCGCTTATGGCGGGGACTTCCTGCAGTCGCTGGTCCAGAACGCCAAGGACCGCCTGGCCTTCCTGCCCGCCGAGCCGATCATCTTCGTGATGACCTCGGCGCTGATGATGCTCGGCCTGGGCGCCTTCAAGGCCGGCGTGCTGACCGGCGAGGCCTCCGGTCGCGTCTATCGCCGTCTGCTGGTCGGGGGCGTGCTCGCATCGCTCCTGGTCGGCGGTCTTTTCGTCGCCGAGGCGGTGATGGGCTTGCCGAGGGGGCTGGGCATGGTCGCCGTCGGCGTCCAGTGGGCGCTCGCCCCGCCGACGACCCTGGCCTATGTCGCCCTGATGGTGTTCGCCACGCGGTCGACGCCGTGGTCGGCGATCCCACGCGCCCTGGCCCCGGTCGGCCAGATGGCCTTCACGAACTATCTGGCCCAGTCGGTGATCATGACCGCGATCTTCTATGGCGGGCGAGGCCTTGGCCTGCATGGCGAGGTCGATCGGCCGGGGTTGGCGGCGATCACGGTCGCCATCTGGATCGCGCAGATCCTGTGGTCGCGCTGGTGGCTGGACCGCTTCGAGATGGGACCGTTGGAGTGGGTCTGGCGGCGGCTTTACCGGGGCCCGAGCCCGCTCCGCAAGCGCGTCTCAGCGGCCATCGCCTAGGCGCAAGCCTTCAAGGCCTGTGTGAAATAGGCCTGGACCTGGGCGAACAGGTCCGGCCGATAGCGCGCTCGGGGATCGTTGGCCTTGTCGTCGTCGAAAGCGTGGGTGGCGTCCGGCAGGAACATCTGGTCGACGCTGAGGCCGTCGCGCGTCAGGCGATCCAGGGCCAGCTTGGGCGCCCGCCAGCCGACCACCTGGTCCTTGCCAGCCAGCACCGACCAGACCGGCGGTGCCCCCTCGCCCCAGCCTTGGCGCGTCGTCAGGGCCGGATAGCCGGCATAGGGATAGACCAGCAGCGCGCCCTTCACCGCCGCCCGCAGCCGCGCCGGATCGGCGTCGGACACGCGGGTGATCGCCGCCGCCCGGCCGCCCAGCGCATAGGCGTCCATAATCGTCCAGCCGCCATGGCTCCAGCCCGCCAGGAACAGCCGCGAGGCGTCCGCCCAGGCCTGCCCCTCCAGCCAGGCCAGCATGGCGAAGAGGTCGCCCGCCCGCTGCGGCCCCCGCACCCGCAGGCCGGTGCAGACGGTCAGCTTGGCGTCGAGGCTCGACACGCCACGCGGCAGGAACGAGTCGACGACCACGGCGGCCCAGCCCGCCGCCACGGCGACCTGGGCATAGACCTCGAGGAACGGCGTCTTGCCGCCACAGCCGTGCAGGATCAGCGCCACCGGGAAGGGCCCGGGGCCCTCCGGCTTGAACACCCGGGAGTGGCGGGCGATCTGTTCGCCCCAGGCGGCGCCGTCCATCTTCACCTCATAGGAACTAGTGCCTGAACACCCGCACGCCGGTGAAGGCCATGGCCAGGCCCAGCTTGTCGGCCGCCTCGATCACCTCGCCGTCGCGCATCGAGCCGCCCGGCTGGATGATCGCCGTCGCCCCGGCCTCGGCGGCCTGGATCAGGCCGTCCGCGAACGGGAAGAAGGCTTCCGAGGCGCAAGCGCAACCCTTCAAATCCAGGCCGAAGTCCGCCGCCCGCAGGGCCGCGATCCGGGCCGAGTCCTTGCGGTTCATCTGGCCGGCGCCGACACCCAGGGTCTGGCCGGCGCGGGCGTAGACGATGGCGTTGCTCTTGACGTGCTTGCCGACGGTGAAGGCGAACAGCATGTCACGCACTTCTTCCTCTGTCGGCTGGCGCTTGGTGACGATCTTCAGGTCCGAGGCCTTGATGCGCGCGTCGTCGCGCGACTGCACCAGGAAGCCGCCGGCCACGCTCTTGAAGGTGTCGCCGGTGGACAGGGGGTCGGGCAGGCCGCCGGTGACCAAGAGGCGCAGGTTCTTCTTGGCGGCGAAGACGGCCACGGCGTCCTCGTCGGCCTCCGGGGCGATCACGACCTCGGTGAAGATCTCGACCATCGCTTCCGCCGCCTCGCGGGTCAGGCGCGAGTTGACGGCCACGATGCCGCCGAAGGCCGAGGTCGGGTCGCAGGCGAGCGCCCGCTCATAGGCCTCGCGCTGGGTCGCGCCGACGGCCACGCCGCAGGGATTGGCGTGCTTGATGATCGCCACCGCCGGGCCCTGGGCCGGGTCGAACTCGGCGATCAGTTCGAAGGCCGCGTCGGTGTCGTTGATATTGTTGTAGCTGAGCTCCTTGCCCTGCAGCTGCTTGGCCGTGGCCACGCCCGGACGCGGGTTCGGGAAGGTGTAGAAGGCCGCCTTCTGGTGCGGGTTTTCGCCGTAGCGCATGGTCTGGCGAAGCGCGCCGGCGATCGACTTGCGGGCCGGGAAGTCCTGGCCCAGCGCCTGGGCGAACCAGGCCGAGATCGCCGCGTCATAGGCCGCCGTGCGGGCGTAGGCGCGGGCCGCCAGGGTCTGGCGCAGGGCCAGCGTCGTCCCGCCGGCCTTCAGCGCTTCCAGCACTTCGGCGAGGTCGGCCGGATCGGTGCAGACGGCGACATAGCCGTGGTTCTTGGCCGCCGAGCGGATCATGGCCGGGCCGCCGATGTCGATGTTCTCGACGCATTCGGCGTAGCTGCCGCCCTTCGCGACGGTCGCCTCGAACGGATAGAGGTTCACATACAGGATATCGATGCCGCCGATGCCGTGGTCGGCCATGGCCTTGGCGTGATCGGCCGCATCACGGACGCCGAGAAGCCCGCCGTGCACCACCGGGTGCAGGGTTTTCACCCGGCCGTCCATCATCTCGGGGAAGCCGGTCAGATCCGAGACGTCCTTCACGGGGATCCCGGCGGCGGCGATCGCGGCCTTGGTGCCGCCGGTGGAGACCAGCTCCACGCCGGCCTCGTGCAGGGTCTTGGCCGCCTCGACCAGGCCGGTCTTGTCGGAGACCGACAGCAGGGCGCGCTTGGGGGCGACGAGATCGGGAGCGGACGGATAGTCGGGGGCGGCGGGCACGGCGGACTCCAGGTTTCGTGATCGGAAAAGGGAGCCCAGGCGCGCGGCTTATGCGTATCGAGCTCCCCGGTGGTCGCCCACCTTCAACGCCAGTCACTCGAACGGGGCGGAAAATACGGGGGCGGACGAGGGAGTCAATGCGGCGGCCGCTGGAGTCTTCCCTTCATTCAATAAGCCCGCTCGTCCCGCTCCATCGCCCCATGCGCGACCACCGCCACCAGACCCACCAACGCGCCGAGGCTGACCAGCGTGGACACCTCGAATATCCCCGGCGCCACCTGCTTCAGGGTCGCGTCGAACGGCAGCGTCTGGATGGTGCGGCCCATATGGAAGCTGTTGAGGCCGCCCACCAAGAGGCCGAGGGCCGGGCCGGCGAACCGCAGCTCGGACACGATGCGTCGCCACAGGTTGCGAGGGGTCCTTCCGCCCAGCACGGCGGCGATCAGGGTTCCGGGCAGCGCCGCGCAGAGCAGGGCCAGGACGATCTTCTGAGGAAGCGCCGCATGGTCGAACACGCTCCAGAGCGCCTGCGTCATCATCATCACCTCCGCCAGAAGGCGGAAGAATTACAATTGTAATCCGCAATGTCAAACGACGCGCAGCGCCCTCACACCTGGCAAACGGGGCAGAAGAACGTCGACCTTCCGGCCTGGACCTCGCGGGCGATCACGCCCTTGCAGCCAGGCGTCGGGCAGGGCTCGCCCTCGCGGTCGTAGACGCGGAAGCGGTGCTGGAAGTAGCCGAGCGCCCCGTCGGCGGCGGCGAAGTCCTTCAGGGTGGAGCCGCCGACCTCGACGGCTTCGGCCAGCACGTCCTTGATCGCCGCGGCCAGCGGTCCGAGCCGCTTCTTGGCGACGCCGCCCGCCGGCTTGAACGGCGAGATGTGGGCGCGGTGCAGGGCTTCGCAGACATAGATATTGCCCAGGCCCGCCACCGTGCGCTGGTCCAGCAGCAGGGTCTTGGGGCCCTGCTTGCGGTTCGCGAAGGCCTTTTCCAGCGTCCAGGCGTCAAAGGCGTCGCCGAGCGGTTCGGGGCCCATGGTCGCGAACCAGGGGTGGCGGTCGACGCCCTCGGTCGGGATCAGGTCCATGAAGCCGAAGCGGCGGGGGTCGTAATAGGTGACGGTCGCGCCGGCCTCGGTCTCGAAGATGACGTGGGCGTGCTTGTCCTCGGGCGTGACGACGCGGGCGAAGTCGCCGGGGCGGACCGTTCCCTCCGGGGCGGCGATCTCGAAGCGCCCGGTCATGCCCAGATGCATCACCAGGGTGTCGCCCCGGTCCAGCGGGGCCAGGATGTACTTGGCCCGGCGATCCAGGCGCAGGATCGTCGCGCCGGTCAGCCGTTGGACGAAGCCGTCGGGCAGGGGAAAGCGCAGGTCGGGGCGGTTGGCCCGCACGCGGGCGAGGCGCGCGCCGGACAGGACGGGCTCAAGACCGCGTCGGACGGTCTCCACTTCGGGCAGTTCGGGCATCGGCAAACCCTTAAGAGCGTGGCAGACGAAAGTGTAAGCGGTTTCGGCGTCCGCCACGCCGTAAGATAAAAAGCTTCGATGACGGCGCGCGTGACGCGGGCTAATAGCGAACCTCCATATAGAGAGTTCGCCCCCGGGACGTCATGAGCAACACCTCCGCCAGCTTCGGTTTCAAGGACGTCGACGCCTCGCAGAAGGCGGGCCTGGTGCGCGGCGTGTTCGACCGCGTGGCCAAGAACTACGACATCATGAACGACCTGATGAGCGGCGGCGTGCATCGGCTGTGGAAGGACGCGGTCGCCGCGCGCCTGAACCCGCAGCCGGGCGAGGTGATCATCGACTGCGCCGGCGGCACCGGCGACATGGCCCGCCGCTTCGCCAAGATGGCGCGGCAGGCCCAGGAGCGGCGCGGCGGTCCCGACGCGACCATCAACATCATCGACTACAACGCCGAGATGATCGCCACCGGCATCGAGCGCGGCGGCGAACCGGAGATCACCTGGACCGTCGGCGACGCCCAGCGCCTGCCGCTGCCCGACAACTACGCCAACGCCTATGTGATCAGCTTCGGCATCCGCAACGTGACGGACATCGACGCGGCCCTGCGCGAGGCGCGCCGGGTGCTCAAGCCGGGCGGCCGCTTCCTGTGCCTGGAGTTCTCGCGGCCGGTGACGGAAGCCCTCGCGAAAGCCTATGACGCCTACAGCTTCAAGGTCATCCCGCAGGTCGGCGAGTGGGTCGCCAAGGACCGCGACGCCTATCAGTACCTGGTCGAGAGCATCCGCCGCTTCCCCGACCAGAAGACCTTCGCCGGCATGATCGAGAACGCCGGCTTCAAGCGCGTCAGCTACACCAACTTCACCGGCGGCGTCGCGGCCCTGCACCAGGGCTGGGCGCTGTAGGCCAATGGTTTTTCTCTCCGCCGACTTCCCCGGCGAATGCCGGGGCCCAGATCTTAGGGCCGAGGAGCGCCAAGGCTTGCTCGCGCTTGAGCTGAATCTGGATCCCGGCATTCGCCGGGAAGGTCGGATTGAAGATGCGGGGCCTTTGGGTTGACCTCCCTCTCCGCGTTTTTCCGCCTGACGGGCGCGGGCTGGACGCTGGTCAGGGCCGACGCCCTGATCCCGCGCGAGGCCGAACCGTTGCTGCCGGGCTCCGCCAAGCTGGTCGGACGCCTGCTGCGGCTGTTCGCCGGCGGCGCCGCCAAGCGCGGTCGGCCCGGCGAGCGCCTGGCGCGGGTGCTTGAAAGCCAAGGCCCGGCGGCGATCAAGCTGGGCCAGTTCCTGTCGACCCGCGCCGACATCTTCGGAACCGCCTTCGCCGAGGACCTGTCGCACCTGAAGGACCGACTGCCGGCTTTCCCGCTGGCGGTCGCGCGGGCCGAGATCGCCCGCAACCTCGGCAAGCCGCTGGACGAGATCTTCGCCGAGATCGGCGAGCCGGTCGCCGCCGCCTCGCTGGCCCAGGCCCATCCGGCCACGCTGGTCGATGGCCGCAAGGTGGCTGTGAAGGTGCTACGGCCCGGCGTCGAGCGCCAGGTCGCGCGCGACACCGGCGTGCTGCGCCTGGCCGCGCGGCTGGCCGAGACCCTGGCGCCGGCCTCGCGCCGGCTGCGTCCGACCGAGTTCGTCGAGGTCGTGATCCGCGCCCTCGCGCTGGAGATGGACCTGCGCTTCGAGGCCGCCGGCTGCGCCGAACTGGGCGAGGCCATGGCCAAGGACCCCTATATGCGCGCCCCCACGGTGTGCTGGGAAGGCGTGGGCAAGCGCGTCCTGACCCTGACCTGGGCCGAGGGCGTCCCGCTGTCCGACGCGGCGGCCCTGGACCTGCCCGGCCTGGACCGCAAGGCCCTGGCCGAGAACGTCACCCGCGGCTTTCTCGCCCAAGCCCTGGACCACGGCCTGTTCCACGCCGACCTGCACGAGGGCAACCTGTTCGTCGCCGCACCCGCCAGCGTGGTCGCCGTCGACTACGGCATCGTTGGACGCCTTGGCGCGGGCGAGCGGCGCTACCTGGCCGAGATCCTGTACGGCTTCCTGAACCGCGACTACGCCCGCATCGCCCAGGTTCATTTCGACGCCGGCTACGTCCCGGCCCACCAGGACAAGGACGCCTTCGCCCAGGCCCTGCGCGCCGTCGGCGAGCCGGTGTTCGGCCGCAACGCCCGCGACGTCTCGATGGGCCGGCTGCTGGCCCAGCTGTTCGAAATCACCGCCCTGTTCGACATGGCCCTGCGGCCTGAGCTGGTCCTCTTGCAGAAGACCATGGTCACGGTCGAGGGCGTGGCCCGCCGCATCGACCCGACCCACGACCTGTGGGCCGCCGCCGACCCGGTGGTCCGCCGCTGGATCGGCCGCGAGCTGTCGCCCGCCGCCAAGGTCCGCGACTTCGCCGAGGAGGCCCTGCGCGCTCTCCGCGCCATCGCCCGCCTGGCCGAGGCCCCGCCGGCGACCACCGAGGTCCACGGCGAGCGGCCGCACGTCTGGCCGCTGCTGTGGTTCCTGATCGGCGCCGCGACGGCGGGGGCGGCCTTCGTGACGGGGCTGCTGCTGTCGCGCTAACCCTCCGCCTCGTTGCGCTCGCGCTTCTTCGCCGCCGTGGCGCGGCGGGCTTCTCGGGTCTTCTGTTCGTCCCAATAGGCCGCGCCCTCGTCCGGCTTGAACATCGTGCGCGGCGCGCCCTCGCGCGAGACCACCGCGAAGACGTTGTCCTTGGGGTCGTAGATCAGGAGGTCGCCATTGGCGCGCTTCAGGGTCTGGGCCCCCTTGGGCGGATCGCTGACGAAGGCGTGGACCTTGGCGACATAGTCGTCGGCGGTCTTGGCGCCGAACACCTCGCCGTTGCGCTCGAACGAGCGCTGGGCGTTCTCCTCGGCGGTGCGGGTGCGGTTGGCGGCCCAGTAGGGCTTGCCGGCGACCAGCTTGACCGGCGCGTCGCGCGGATCGCTGCGGCGGACGCCTTCGCTTGAGGCCTCGGTCGCTTCGCCTTCGGACGCCGTGCTGGCCCGCTCGCCCCCCTTCGGCGCCTTGACGGCGGAGGCGCCGCTGTCACAGGCCGCCAGGGCCAGCACGCCCAGCCAGGCGACGACACCGAGAGGAACCCGTCTCACAACCTTCATGATCGTATTCGCCCCATTGCTCTACCCTGACGTTTAATGAACGAAAGCGGAACGAGAGTCGAGTCGGAATCTTCGCCGTGGGATTGTCACTGGCGCTTTGGCGCGCGGATGGGCATGTGCAGGGGACGAGACGAACGCGGGAGCGGGAGCTGGGCGTGGGCGACAAGCGGGTTCTTCTGATCGTCGGCGGCGGGGTGGCGGCCTACAAGGTGCTGCTGCTGGTGCGCTTGCTGCGCCGCGCGGGGATCGCCGTGCGACCTGTCCTGACCAAGGCGGGCGAGCAGTTCGTCACGCCGCTGTCGCTGGCGGCCCTGGCCGAGGACAAGGTCTATCAGGACCTGTTCTCCCTGACCGACGAGCACGAGATGGGTCACATCGAGCTGTCGCGGCAGGCTGATCTGGTCGTGGTCGCGCCGGCCACCGCCGACCTGATCGCCAAGGCGGCCCACGGCCACGCCAATGACCTGGCCACCACCGCCCTGCTCGCCACCGACAAGCCCGTGCTGATGGCCCCGGCCATGAACGTGCGGATGTGGCTGCACCCGGCCACCCAGCGTAATGTCGCGACGCTGAAGGCCGACGGCGTGTCCTTCGTCGATCCGGCCGAGGGCGCCATGGCCTGCGGCGAGTTCGGCCCCGGGCGCCTGGCCGAGCCGGAAGAGATCTTCGCCGCCATCGTCGCCATGCTGGAGGGCCCGACCGCCAGGCCGCTGGTCGGCAAGCGGGCCATCGTCACCGCCGGCCCGACCTTTGAGCCGATCGACCCGGTGCGCGGCGTCACCAACCGGTCCAGCGGCAAGCAGGGCTTCGCGATCGCCGAGGCCCTGGCGCGGCTGGGCGCCGAGGTCACCCTGGTGGCCGGCCCGGTGTTCCTGCCCACCCCGCCCGGCGTCAAGCGCGTCGATGTCGAGACCGCCCGCCAGATGCTGGCCGCCAGCCAGGCCGCCCTGCCGGCCGATGTCGGCGTCTTCGTCGCGGCCGTCGCCGACTGGCGCGTCGACGAGGCGTTCGGGACCAAGCTGAAGAAGGAGAAGGGCGGGCCCCCGGCCCTGACCTTCGTCGAGAACCCCGACATCCTGGCGACCCTGTCGGCCTCGGGCCCCCAACGGCCAAAACTCGTCGTCGGCTTCGCGGCCGAGACAGACCATGTCGAGGAGCACGCCCGCGCCAAGCTGGCCCGCAAGGGCTGCGACTGGATCATCGCCAACGACGTCACCCAGCCGGGCGTGATGGGCGGTGGCGAGAACGCCGTGCTGCTGGTCACCAAGGACGGGACAGAGCGCTGGGACCGCGCGGCCAAGGACGTGGTTGCGGCCCAGATCGCGGCGCGGATCGCCCAGGCCCTGGTGTAGCCGTCCCCAAAACGGGGATCATAGCGGGAACCTTGAGCGTAGGGCGGCGTTTGAGCCCCCACGCTCTTACGCGCGGGTGGGGCTCCTTGTCGGCTTCGGTGATCGTGGGTTTGCTTCGGTGATCCGGGATCACGCGGCGCCTTGCACAGGGCGCGCCCGACACCCGCCGTCCGCCATCAGCGTCTAGCGCCCGAGTTCCTGGATCGTCATGTCCGCCACAAACCCCTCGCGTTCGTCCCTGCCCTGGTCCCGCATGGAGACCTGGGCGGCCGTCGGCTTGGCCATCGTGCTGCTGTTCTTCCTGGGCAGCGGCTTCGTCGCCTACCGCAACGTCGAGATGCTGCGGGCCAGCAGCCAGAAGATCTGGCACTCGCACGACGTGCTGATGGCGATCGACGACCTGCTGCTGACGGTGCAGGACACCGAGACCGGGCAGCGCGGCTATCTGCTGACCGGCAACGACCGGTATCTTGAGCCCTACCAGGCCGCCGTCTCCGACGTGACCGCGCGGACCGAGGCGGTCGAGCGTCTGACCCGCGACAACCCCACGCAGAAGGCCAACCTGACGGTTCTCAAGCGCCAGATCGCGGCCAAGCTGGGCGAGCTGGAGGAAACCATCACCCTGCGCCGGAGCGTCGGTCCGGCCGCCGCCCTGGCGGTGGTCAACACCGATCGCGGCAAGGCCGAGATGGACTCCATTCGCGAGCAGGTGCGTGTGATGCGGCAGGAGGAGAGTCGCCTGCGCGCCCTGCGCCTGACGGCGATGGGCTCGGCCTACGACACCGCCCTGTTCAGCGGCGTGCTGGCCAGCCTGCTGGGCGGCGTTCTGACCCTGGTAGTGTTCTACCTGATCCGCCGCGCCGCCCGGGCCCAAGCGCGGGAAGAATGGCTGCAAGCCGGCCAGGTCGGCCTGTCCTCGGCGACGATCGGCGATGTCTCGGTCGAGATGCTGGCCGACAACATCCTGGCCTTCCTGTCGCAGTATCTGGGCTTCCAGGCCGGCGCCCTGTTCAAGGGCCACGGCGGCCAGTTCTATCGCGCCGCCAGCCTGGGCATCCCCGCCGACGCCCAGACGCCCGAGCGCTTCAGCCTGAAGGAAGGCCTGCTGGGCAAGGTCGCGGCCGAGGGCCAGGCGACGGTCATCCGCGACGTACCGGACGGCTACATCACGGTCGGCTCGGCCCTGGGCCAGGACAAGCCCAAGCACCTGGTGATCGTGCCGACCAAGGCCGACGGCGTCGTCAATGCGGTGATCGAGCTGGGCTTCCTGCACCCGGTGGACGACCGCGTGCTGGAGCTGCTGAACGAGGTCGGCGGCACGATCGGGATCGCGCTGCGCTCGGCCCGCTACCGCGCCGAGCTGCAGGATACCCTGGAGGAAACCCAGCGCCAGTCCGAGGAGCTGCAGGTCCAGAGCGAGGAGCTGCGCGTCTCCAACGAGGAGCTCGAGGAGCAGGGCCGCGCCCTGAAGGAATCCCAGACGCGGCTGGAGCAGCAGCAGGCCGAGCTGGAGCAGACCAACAGCCAGCTGGAGGAGCAGGCCCAGCTGCTGGAAACCCAGCGCGACGAGCTGGAACAAACCAGCGCGGCCGTGACGCTGAAGGCCCGCGAGCTGGAGCAGGCCAGCCAGTACAAGTCCGACTTCCTGGCCAACATGTCCCACGAGCTGCGCACGCCGCTCAACTCGCTGCTGATCCTGTCCAAGCTGCTCAGCGACAATCCCAACGGCAACCTCTCGGCCGAGCAGGTGAAGTTCGCCCAGACGATCGAGTCGTCGGGCAACGACCTGTTGAACCTGATCAACGACATCCTGGACCTGTCGAAGATCGAGGCCGGCCACGTCGAGGTGCGCCCCGAGAGCGTGTCGCTGCAACGGCTGACGACCGACCTGCGCCAGCTGTTCGGTCCGGTCGCCGACAGCCGCGGCCTCGACTTCGCGATCGAGGTCGCCGAGGGCGCGCCGAAGGTGATCGAGACCGACCGCCAGCGCCTGGAGCAGGTGCTGAAGAACCTGCTCTCCAACGCCTTCAAGTTCACCGAGAAAGGCGGCGTGCGGCTGAAGATCGTTCCGGCCGGCGACAAGAGCATCGCGTTCTCGGTCGTTGACACCGGTATCGGGGTCTCGCGCGAGCAGCAGGAGGCGATCTTCGAAGCCTTCCGCCAGGCCGACGGCACCATCAGCCGCAAGTACGGCGGCACCGGCCTTGGGCTCTCGATCAGCCGGCAGCTTACGCGTCTGCTGGGCGGGACGATCGGCCTGGAGAGCCGGCCCGGCGAAGGCAGCACCTTCACCATCACCATTCCGCAGGCCTACGACCCGTCCCGCATCGCCCCGCGCGAGCCGCCGCGGCTGGCCGAGGCGCCGGCCGCCCCGGCCCCGGCCCGCCCCAAGCGGATCGCGCGGACCACGACCGTCGAGGATGATCGCGAGCAGGCGCAGGGCGCCCGGCGCGTCCTGCTGGTGGTCGAGGACGACGATCGGTTCGCCGGCATCGTCCGCGATCTCTCGCGCGAGCTCGGCTTCCAGTGCCTGGTGGCCAGCACGGCCGAGGAGGCCCTGAAGCTGGCCCGCGAGTTCAAGCCCAGCGCCGTGGTGCTGGACGTCGGCCTGCCCGACGAGTCCGGCCTGCTGGTCCTGGATCGGCTGAAGCGCGACGACGCCACCCGCCACATCCCGATCCACGTCATCTCGGCCGAGGATCACAGCCAGACGGCCCTGTCGCTGGGCGCGATCGGCTACATGCTCAAGCCGGTCAAGCGCGACGACCTGGCCGAGGTGCTCAAGACCCTGGAGGCCAAGCTGGCCAGCACGGTGCGGCGCGTGCTGATCGTCGAGGACGACGCGGTGCAGCGCGACGCGCTGGGCCGGCTGCTGTCCTCGGGCGAGGTCGAGACGGTCGGTGTCGGCACGGCGGCCGAGTGCCTGGACGCCCTGCGGCGCGAGACCTTCGACTGCATGGTGCTGGACCTGACCCTGCCCGACGCCTCGGGCTATTCGCTGCTGGAGACGCTGAGCCAGGACGGCGAGCACGCCTTCCCGCCGGTGATCGTCTATACCGGCCACGACCTGTCGGCCGACGACGAGCAGCGCCTGCGCCGCTATTCCAGCTCGATCATCATCAAGGGGGCCAAGTCTCCCGAGCGGCTGCTGGACGAGGTCTCGCTGTTCCTGCACCAGGTGGTCTCGGCGCTGCCGCCCGAGCAGCAGAAGATGATCCAGAAGGCGCGCAACCGCGACGCGGTGCTGGAAGGCCGTCGGATCCTGGTGGTCGAGGACGACATCCGCAACGTCTACTCCCTGACCAACGTGCTGGAGCCGCGCGGGGCCGTGGTCGAGATCGCCCGCAACGGCCAGGAGGCGATCGACGCCCTGGGCCGCGCGGCGCAGGACCCGGCCAAGGGGATCGATCTGGTCCTGATGGACGTGATGATGCCGGTGATGGACGGCCTGACGGCCACCCGTACGATCCGCGACGATCCGCGCTGGTCGAAGCTGCCGATCCTGATGCTCACGGCCAAGGCCATGCCCGACGACCAGGCGCGCTGCATCGAGGCCGGAGCCAACGACTACATGGCCAAGCCGATCGACGTCGACAAACTGCTGTCGCTGGTCCGCGTCTGGATGCCGAGGTAGGGCGTGTCGGAGATCGAGGACCTCGAGATCCAGCTGCTGCTGGAGGCGCTCTACCAGCGCTATCACTACGACTTCCGCCACTATGCGCGGGCGTCGATCAAGCGTCGCCTGATCCAGGCGCGGACCCAGCTGGGCTTTGCGTCGGTTTCGGCCATGCAGGATCGCGTCCTGCACGATCCGGCCATGCTGCCGCGCCTGCTGGACTTCCTCACCGTGCAGGTCAGCGAGATGTTCCGCGACCCGTCCTACTTCCGGGCGCTGCGCGAGAAAGTGCTGCCGCACCTGCGCACCTATCCGTCGCTGAAGGTGTGGATCGCCGGCTGCAGCACGGGCGAGGAGGTCTATTCGCTGGCCATCCTGTTCCGCGAGGAAGGGCTGTACGACCGGACGATCTTCTACGCCACCGACATCAATCCCGAGGCGCTGGCGGCGGCCGAGGCCGGGATCTACGCCCTGGACCGGATCCGCAAGTTCACCCAGAACCACCAGGCGTCGGGGGGCAAGTCCTCGCTGTCCGACTACTATACGGCGGCCTATGGGCGGGCGGTCTTCGACAAGTCGCTGCGCAACCGGGTGGTGTTCTCCGACCACAGCCTGGTCACCGACGCGGTGTTCGCCGAGATGCACCTGATCTCGTGCCGCAACGTGATGATCTATTTCGATCGTCCGCTGCAGGACCGGGCGATCGGCCTCTTCCGCGAGTCCCTGGCGCGCAAGGGGTTCCTCGGTCTGGGCTCCAAGGAGAGCCTGCGCTTCTCGGCCCACGCCCCGGCCTTCGTGGAGTTCGCGGGCGCCGAGAAGATCTACCAGAGGCGCGAGCCATGAGCCGGTCCCCGGCCACGGCGGTCGCGATCGGCGCCTCGGCCGGCGCGGTCCAGGCCTTGCTGGCGGTGCTGCCGGCGCTGCCGGCCAGCTTCCCGCTGCCGGTGCTGGTGGTCGTCCACGTGCCGCCGGACCGCGACAACGTCCTGGTCCCGTTGCTGCGGACCAAATGCCGCCTGGCCGTCAAGGAGGCCGAGGACAAGGAACCGCTTGTCGGCGGCGGCGTCTATTTCGCCCCCTCCGACTATCACCTGCTGGTGGAGACGACCGGCCATCTGGCCCTGTCGACGGAGGAGCACGTCAACTATTCGCGCCCCTCGATCGACGTCCTGTTCGAGAGCGCCGCCGACGCCTTCGGGGCGGGCCTGGTCGGCGTCGTGCTGTCGGGCGCCAATCACGACGGCGCCGCCGGACTGAAGGCGGTGGTCGAGGCGGGCGGGGTGGCCATCATCCAGGATCGGGCCGAAGCCTACGCCACGGCCATGCCCGACGCCGCCCTGCAAGCCTGCCCGACCGCTTCGGTCATGACCCTGGACGCGATCGCGTCCTACCTGTCGAGTTTGGGAACCCCATGAACACCGCGGACACGCCGATCAACGTCCTGCTGGTCGATGATCTGGAAGAGAACCTGCTGGCGCTCGAGGCCCTGCTGCAGCGCGACGACCTGCGATGCCTGAAGGCGCGGTCGGGCGAGGAGGCGCTCGAACTGCTGCTGGAGCATGAGGTGGCCCTGGCGCTGCTGGACGTGCAGATGCCCGGCATGGACGGCTTCGAGCTGGCCGAGTTCATGCGCGGCAGCGAACGCGCGCGGCACATTCCGATCATCTTCGTCACCGCCGGGGCGGCCAGCAGCCAGCGCCGCTTCCGGGGCTACGAGGCCGGCGCGGTCGACTTCATCCAGAAGCCGATCGAGGCCCACATGCTGCGAAGCAAGGCCAATGTCTTCTTCGACCTCTACCAGCAGCGCCGGCAGATCGAGCTGCAGCGCGACGAGCTGGAGGCCGCCGCCCAGGCCCTGCGGCGCGCCGATCGCCACAAGGACAGCTTCCTGGCGGTGCTGGCCCACGAGCTGCGCAACCCGGTGGCGGCGCTCAGCGGCGGCCTGCACCTGCTGAACAAGGACATCCCGCCCGAGCGGGCCCAGGACATCCGGTCCCGTATGGACCGGATGCTGGACCACCTGACGCACCTGGTTGACGACCTGCTGGACGTGTCGCGGGTCAGCCAGGGCAAGATCGTGCTGAAGAAGGCGCGGGTCGAGCTGGGCGAGGTCCTGGGCGCGGCGATCGACGCCAGCCAGCACAATATCGAGGCGGGCGGCCACGCCTTCGTCACCGAGCTGCCGACCGAGCCGGTCTGGATGGACGCCGACCACACGCGCCTGGCCCAGATCGTCTCCAACCTGCTCAACAACGCCGCCAAGTACACGCCCACGGGCGGCAAGGTCGCCCTGACCACCGTCGTCTCCGACGGCTGGGCGACGATCACCGTGTCGGACACCGGGGTGGGGGTTCCCGCCGAGATGCAGACCAAGATCTTCGAGATCTTCGCCCAGGTCGAGGATCACCTGGGCAAGTCGCAGGGCGGGCTGGGCATCGGCCTGGCGCTGGTCAAGCAGCTGGTCGATCTGCACGGCGGGACGATCCGGGTGGAAAGCGCCGGCGAGAACCAGGGCAGCGCCTTCATCGTGCGCCTGCCGGTCCTGGCCTGATCGGGCGCCGCCCGGCCCTGGCCTCGACCCCGGCAAATCGGCTACAGGCGTGCTGACGCCAGAACAGGAACCGTCCGCATGTCCGCCATCCCCGCCGGTCTCGCCATCCGCTTCAAGCGCTGGGAAGGCAACGCCGACCTGCCGGTTCCGGCCTACGCCACGGCGGGCGCGGCGGGCTTCGACCTGCGGGCCGCGGTGCCGGAAGAGGAGCCGATCGTGCTGAAGCCCGGCGCGCGCTGCATGGCCCCGACCGGCTTCTCGGTGGCGGTGCCCGACGGCTACGAGATGCAGGTGCGGCCGCGCTCGGGTCTGGCCTTCAAGAACGGCGTCACGGTGGTCAACGCCCCGGGCACGGTCGACAGCGACTATCGCGGCCAGGTCTGCGTGCTGCTGATCAATCTGGGCGAGGAGGACTTCACGATCCGCCGCGGCGACCGCATCGCCCAGGGCGTGATCGCCGCCGCGCCGCAATGGCCGCTGGTCGAGGTCGCGGACCTGGACGAGACCGATCGCGGCGCCGGCGGCTTCGGTTCGACCGGGGTCTAAAGCCCCAGGGCGCGGCCCGCCACGGCCAGATAGCCGCCAAACCCCGCCGCGAACGCCGCGGCGGCCAGCCACAGCAGGGGACGGACAAGTTCCAGGCAGGGGCGCTGCGCCGGTCGCTGGGCGTTCATCGGGACCTCCTTGGCCTGGTCTCGCCAAGGCTCTCAACGATCCTGAGGCGCTCCGGTTCACCAGCCGGTGGAGCTTTCGCGCGCCGACTGCGTTTGCCCGCGGCGAGGCTTTCGGCGTCCGACGCAAAAACTTCTTCGGACCGCCGTTGATTTTTGGACGACTGCGTCCATTTATCCGCTTGTCGCGCCGGTCCGATGGCTCTATCGGGCGCGCTCACGCTGTCTGGGGTTTGGTTCATGGCGCAAAAGAAGAAGCTGGTCCCGATGATCATCGGCGGGGCCGTCGTGATCGCCGTCGTGGTCGGCGGAACCCTGTGGTTCCTGGACAAGCAGCGCTTCGAGAGCACCGACAACGCCTTCGTCCAGGCCGACACCGTGCAGATCAGTCCGCAGGTCTCCGGATATGTGGCCGAGGTGCTGGTGGCCGACAACCAGCGGGTCGAGCCCGGCCAGGTGCTGGCCAAGATCGACCCCTCGACCTTCCAGGCCATCGTCGACCAGGCGATCGCCAACGCCAGCGCCGCCGACGCCGCCGTCCGCGCGATCGACGACAAGAACAGCCTGGAGCAAGCCGTGATCGCCCAGCGGGCCGCCGGCGTGACCAGCGCCCAGGCCGACGCCAGCCGGGCCAAGGCCGACCTCGACCGCTACAACAGCCTGGCCACGCAGGGCTGGGTCTCGCAGCAGAAGGTCCAGACCGAGCGCGCCGCCGCCACCCAGACCGCCGCCGGCGTCGCCAGCGCCCAGGCCGCGCTCGAGGCCGAGCGCCGCGCCGCCCAATCGCTGGGCTCGGCCAAGGCCCAGGCCGTGGCCCAGGCCGCCGCCGCCCACGCCGCCGTCGAGCAGGCCAAGCTGAACCTGGAGCGGACGGTGATCCGCGCGCCGGTCGCCGGCGTGGTCGGCGCCCGCTCGGTGCGTCCGGGCCAGCTGGTCCAGCCGGGCGTGGCCCTGATGTCGGTCGTGCCGCTGGGCCAGGCCTATATCGTCGCCAACTTCAAGGAGACCCAGGTCGCCCGCATCCGCGTCGGCCAGCCGGTCGAGATCAAGGCCGACGCCTTCGGCAAGCAGAAGATCGTCGGCAAGGTCGACAGCTTCGCGCCGGCCACCGGCCAGGAGTTCGCCCTGATCCCGGTCGAGAACGCGGTCGGCAACTTCACCAAGATCACCCAGCGCCTGCCGGTGAAGATCGCCGTCGACCGCAGCCAGCTGGGCGCGGCCCTGCGTCCGGGCCTCTCGGTCGAGGTCAAGATCGACGTCCGCGATCGCTCGGGTCCCTCGTTCGCCGAGGCCGGCCAGAGCTCGCCGCAAGTCGCCCGCCAGGGCGTGGACCGCTAGACGGCGGACGCGTCATGACCGACGCCGCCCTCCCCGCCGCACCGGCGCCCATCGCGCCGCCGGCCAAGCCCGAAGTCGACTGGACCAAGCTGTTCCTCGGCTTCGGGGCCATGGTCATCGGCCAGTTCATGGCCATCCTGGACATCCAGATCGTCGCGGCCTCGCTGCCGCAGATCCAGGCGGGGGTCGGGGCCAGCACCGACCAGATCAGCTGGATCCAGACCGCCTATCTGATCCCCGAGGTCGTGATGATCCCGCTGTCGGGGTACCTCTCACGCCTCTGGGGCACCCAGCGCCTGTACCTGGCCTCGTGCCTGGGCTTCATCGTCATGAGCGTGCTGACGGGCCTGTCGTCGTCGATCGACATGATGATCCTGACGCGGGCGCTGCAGGGCTTCATCGGCGGGGCGATGATCCCGACCGTGTTCGCCGTGGCCTTCACGGCCTTCCCGCCCGAGCGGCGCGTGACGGCCAGCGTGATCATGGGCCTGATCGTCACCCTGGCCCCGACCGTCGGCCCGACCCTGGGCGGCCACCTGACCGAGGCCCTGTCCTGGCGCTGGCTGTTCTTCATCAACGTGCCGACCGGCCTGCTCGTCCTGTTCGGCGTGTATCGCTGGGGCGACTTCGACAAGGGCGACCCCAGTCTCGCCAAGGGCTTCGACTGGTTCGGCCTGGGCGTCATGGCCGTCTTCCTGATGAGCATGCAGTACGTGCTGGAGGAAGGCGCCAAGGACGACTGGTTCGACGACACCTCGATCCTTTGGCTGACGGTCACCGCGGTGATCGGCGGCGCGCTCTTCGTCTGGCGGCAGCTGACCTACAAGAACCCGATCGTCGAGCTGCGGGCGTTCTCGAACCGCAACTTCACGGTCGGCGTGCTGATGACCGCGGTGTCCGGCGCCAGCCTGTTCGGCGGCACCTTCCTGCTGCCGCAGTTCCTGGGCCGGGTGCGCCACTATTCGGCGTCCGAGGTCGGCACCACCATGATCGTCTCGGGCCTGTCGATGTTCCTGACCGGCCCGATCGCCGGCCGCCTCGTCCGAAAGACCGACCCGCGCGTGCCGATGTGCCTGGGCTTCCTGCTGGCTGCCTGGGGCATGTACATGGCCCATGGCGTCACCAAGGACTGGGGCTTCTGGGAGTTCGCCGGGGTGCAGGCCTGCCGCGGCGTGGGCGTGATGATCGCCATGATCGCCACCCAGCAGGTGACGATGAGCACCCTGCCGCCGCACATGGTCAAGAACGCCTCGGGACTCGTGAACCTGGCCCGCAACACCGGCGGCGCCGTGGGCCTGGCCTTGCTGGCGACCTCGATCACCCAGCAGACGGCGCTCTATTACGACGACATGACGTCCAAGGTGACCCAGGGCGGCCCGACCGCCGGCATGATGGCCGGTCTGACCGAGCGCATGATGCAGCTGGGGGTCGCCGACCCGGCCGGCGCGGCGCGCAAGGCCATCGGCGGCATGCTCGAGCAGCAGGCCACCGTGATGGCGTTCGGCGACAGCTTCACCTTGCTGGCGATCGGGTGTTTGCTGGCGGCCTTCGTCTCGCTGCTGGCCACCCCCGCCAAGGGCGCGCCGCCTCCGCCGTCGGACGCTCACTGATGCCGCGCATTCCCGGACAGATCGACGTCGCCAAGACCGAGGCCATCCTCGACGCCGCCGTCGAGGTGATCGGCGAGCGCGGCCTGGCCGCGCCGATGGAGGCGATCGCCAAGCGGGCGGGCGTTTCCAAGCAGACGGTCTACAACCACTACGGCTCCAAGGCCGAGTTGATGCGCGCCCTGATGACCCGTCGCGTCGAGGCGATCACCGCGCCCCTGCGCGATCCGGACGCGGCGGGCAATCCCGCCCAGGCGCTGGAGGCCTACGCCCGCTCGATGCTGGAGACGGTGATCACCAACAAGAGCTACTCAATGATGCGGGTGATCATGATGGGCGCGAACGAGATGCCCGACGTCGCCCAGGAGGTGTTCGAGGCCGGTCCCCGCGCCGCCCGCCGCCAGCTGGCGGAGTTCCTGAAGCTGGAGACCGAGCTTGGCCGCCTCAGGGTCGAGAACTTCGACCAGGCCGCCGAGTTCTTCTCGGGGATGGTCATGGGCCACAGCCAGATGCGCTCGATGCTGCGGCTGCCCTCCGACAAGACGCCGGAGGAATATGTCCGCCTGGCGCGCGAAGCGGCCGAACGCTTCATGCGGGCCTACGCGCCTTAGAAAGAAGCTGTCATCCCGGCCGGAGCGTCGCGAACAGCCGGGATGACAGCTTTACGACCTACGCCTCGTCCTGATCAGGCATGCCCATCATGTGGAAGCCGGCGTCAACGTGGACGACTTCGCCCGTGGTCGACTTGCCGAGGTCCGAGGCCAGCCACAGGGCGCAGCCGGCGACGCCTTCCATCGAGGTGTCTTCCTTCATCGCCGAGAAGGCGCGGCCCTGGGCGATCATGCTGCGGCCGCCCGAGATGCCGGCGAGCGCCAGGGTGCGCATGGCGCCGGCAGAGATGGCGTTGGCGCGGATGCCCTTGGGGCCCAGGTCGCGGGCGATGTAGCGGGTGGCCGCTTCCAGCGCGGCCTTGGCCACGCCCATGGTGTTGTAGTTCGGGATGGTCCGCTCCGAACCCAGATAGGTCATGGTGATCAGCGAGCCGCCGTTCGGCATCAGCTTCGACGCGCGCTTGGCGACGTCCACGAAGCTGAAGGCCGAGATGTTCATGGCCATCAGGAAGCCTTCGCGGGTGGTGTTGTCCACGAACGAGCCCTTCAGCTCGTTCTTGTTGGCGAAGGCCACCGAGTGGACGACGAAGTCCAGCGTGCCGAACTCCTTCTCGATCTGGGCGAAGGCGGCGTCCATCGAGGCGTCGTCGGTGACGTCGGCCGGGATCATCGTCTTGACGCCGATGCTCTCGGCCAGCGGGCGCACGCGACGCTCCAGCTCTTCGCCCTGATAGGTGAAGGCCATCTCGGCGCCCTGGGCGGCCAGCTGGCTGGCGATGCCCCAGGCGATCGAGTTGTGGTTGGCCACGCCCATGACGAGGCCCTTCTTGCCCCGCATCAGCTCGCCCTTGGGGAACGCGTAATCGTCGGCCATGTGTCGGGCCCTCTTTGGCAAATCGTTGAGCGCTGGTTAGCAGGCGCGGGGGCTGCGCGGAACCCTTCAGCGTTTGGCCAGACCTTCGAAGGCGGCCTCCAGCGAGCGGGCGAAGGCGGCCGGATCGAAGACGGCGGAGGTCCGAACGACCTTGTGGAGACGGGCTTTGAGCCCTTCCAGACGAGCGCGATCGCTCGCCAGCGCGACGGCCTTGGCGACGTAGGCCGCCCGGCCCTCCGCGATCAGCTCCGGCAGCGCCAACGCCGTCAGCAGGCTGGCCCCGACCCGGCTGGCGAAGCTCTGGCCGGGCAGGGTCAGCAGGGGAACCCCCATCCGCAGCGCGTCGCTGGCGGTGGTGTGGGCGCCATAGGGCCAGGTGTCGAGCATCAGGTCGACCAGGGCGTGGCGGGCCAGGTGCGCCTCGTGCGGGACCGGCGGGGCGAAGATCAGGCGCTCGGGCGCGATCCCGGCCTTGGCCGCGTGGGCGCGCAGGTTTTCCGCCGCGCCCGGCGCGCCGTCATAGAGCCACAGCACACCATCTGGCGCGGCCTTCAGGATGTGCGTCCAGGCCGCGAACACCTCGGGCGTGATCTTGGCCGGATTGTTGAAGCAGCCAAAGACGAAAGCATCCTCGGGCAGCCCAACCTCGGCGCGCCTGGGGGGCGACGGAACCGGACCGAGGGCGTCGTTCGGCTGATAGAGCGGCAGTCTGACCACACGCTCCGACCAGTCTTTCTCCGCCTCAGGGGGAAGGGTCACGGCGTCGGCGAGGACGACATCCACGTGGGAGCCCAGCGTGCCAGGATAGCCCAACCAGCTGACCCGGACCGGCGCGGGGCGATGCGCCAGGATCCCCGGCCGACCGTCCTGGGTGTAGCCCTTCAGGTCGACGGCGATGTCGACGCCGAGCGCCCGGCACCGGCCCGCGATCTCGGCGTCGGACAGCGCGCGCGCCTCGATCCAGTGCTCGCAGGCCGCCTTCAAGCGATCGCGCATCGGGCCGGGGACCTCCGGACCGTAGGAGACGGCGAAGATCTCGAACCGGCCGCGATCGTGCGCCTCCAGCACCCCCGCCAGCAGGCGGGCCGTGGCGTGTTCGTGCAGGTCGGCCGAGAGATAGGCGACGCGGAGGCGTTCGCCCGCGGGGCGGGGCGGCCAGGCCGGCGCCGGAACCTCGGGCGGCGCGGCCAGGGTGGCGCAGCGACGGTGCAGGGCGGGAATGTCGAAGATCGCCAGGGCCGCGAACGGCGCTATGCCGAGGCGGCCCAGCTTGAGCTCGGCCTTGACCAGCATGTCCAGCGCCGCGTCCTCGTCCCAGTCGCAGGTCTGACGCCGCGCCCACATCAGGTCGCCGGCCAGGCGCGGATGCAGCGGATCGATCTCCATCACCGCTTCGAGGTCGCGCGCGGCCTGGGCCGGACGGTTCAGCAGCAGCAGCAGCGCCGCACGGCCGGCCAGGGCCTTGGCGTCCTTGGGCGAGGCCTCCAAGAGGCGGTCGTGAACCGCCAGCGCCTCCGCGAAGCCGCCCAGGCGCTGCAACGACGCGGCCAAGGCGCTAAGAACCGGCGGATTATCGGGGTCGACACCAAGGGCGGCGCGCGCGGCGGCCACCGTCTCGACGTCGCGTCCCAGGCTGTTGAGGACCAGGGTCTTGGCGGACAGCAGGCCCGGCCGCTGAGGGTCCAGCGCCAAACCAGCGTCGAGCGCCGACAGCGCCGCCTCCGGCTGGTCTAGCCCCAGGCGCGAAACACCCAGGATGTGCCAAGCCTCGACGCTGGGCGCTTCGGCGACCAGCCGTTCGCACAGCGCGGCGGCCTCGGCCAGGCGGCCGGCGCGGTAGATGTCGAAGGCTTGGCGGGCGGTCGCCAAGCGGCCCGTCAGTCGACGCGGCTGAAGATCAGCGTGCCGTTGGTGCCGCCGAAGCCGAAGCTGTTGGACATCACCGTCGTCAGCGGCTTGTCGACGCGCTGGCGCAGGATCGGCAGGTCGGCGAACTCGGGATCCAGCGCCTCGATGTGGGCGCTCTCGGCGGCGAAGCCGTTGTCGAGCATCAGGATCGAGTAGATGGCCTCCTGCGCGCCGGCGGCGCCCAGGCTGTGACCGGTCAGGGACTTGGTCGACGAGATCATCGGCGGCTTGTCACCGAACACCTCGCGCACCGCGCCCATCTCCTTGCTGTCGCCGACCGGCGTCGAGGTGCCGTGCGGATTCAGGTAGTCGATGGTCCGGTTCCCGGCCTCGGCCATGGCCAGGCGCATGCAGCGCGCCGCGCCTTCGCCCGACGGGGCGACCATGTCGTAGCCGTCGGAATTGGCGGCGTAGCCGACCAGTTCGCCGTAGATCTTGGCGCCGCGCGCCTTGGCGCGTTCGTACTCTTCCAGCACCACGATCCCGGCCCCGCCGGCGATCACGAAGCCGTCGCGGGCCTTGTCGTAGGCCCGGCTGGCCACGGCCGGACGGTCGTTGAAGTTGCTGCTCATGGCGCCCATGGCGTCGAACAGGTTCGACAGGGTCCAGTCCAGCTCCTCGCAGCCGCCGGCGAAGACGACGTCCTGCTTGCCTAGCTGGATCTGCTCGGCGGCCGCGCCGATGCAGTGGGCGCTGGTCGCGCAGGCCGAGCTGATCGAATAGTTGATCCCGCGAATCTTGAACCAGGTCGACAGCACCGCCGACGGCCCCGAGCTCATGGCCTTGGGCACGGCGAACGGACCGATCCGCTTGGGGCCCTTCTCGCGGGTCGTGGCGGCGGCCTCGACGATCACGCGGGTCGAAGGACCGCCCGAGCCGACGATCAGGCCGGTGCGTTCGTGGCTGATCTCGGCCTCGGTCAGGCCCGAGTCGGCGATCGCCTGCTCCATGGCGATGTGAGCGTAGGCCGTGCCGGGCGCAAGGAACCGCGCCGCGCGACGGTCAACCAGCGGCTCCCACTCTATCTGGGGCGCGGCATGGACCTGGCAGCGGAAGCCGAGCTCCGCATATTCCGGAGCGGCGACCACGCCGGACTTGGCCTCGCGCAGGGAGGCGAGCACCTCATGGGCGTTGTTGCCGATGGACGAGACGATCCCCAGTCCGGTGACGACGACGCGACGCATTCTGTAAATCCTCTTCTCCCCCTCCGATCCGTCAGGGGCCGGTTCTTTCACTAAACGACCGGTCTATAACTAACGGATCAAGCCATCTGTTCAGGCGTGAACGTTCCGACCTTCAGGTCCTTGGTTTCGTAGATGACCTTGCCGTCGGCCTCCAGCACGCCCTCGCCGATGCCCATGACCAGCTTGCGCATGATGACCCGCTTCAGGTCGATCTTGTAGACGACTTTCTTGACGTCCGGAGTCACCTGACCGGTGAACTTGACCTCGCCGACGCCCAGGGCGCGGCCGCGACCCGGCGCGCCCGACCAGCCGAGGAAGAAGCCGACCAGCTGCCACATGGCGTCCAGGCCCAGGCAGCCCGGCATGACCGGGTCGCCGATGAAGTGGCAGCCGAAGAACCAGAGGTCGGGATTGATGTCGAATTCGGCTTCGACATAGCCCTTGCCGTACTTGCCGCCCTCCGACTCGATCCGGACGATCCGGTCGAACATCAGCATCGGCGGGGCCGGGAGCTGGGCGTTTCCGGGGCCGAAAAGCTCGCCGCGGCCGCAAGCCAGGAGTTCTTCGTAGGAGTAGGCGTTCTTCTGCATGCGCCACGCCCTAGCACGGCGCCGGGGCGGGCCTCAATGTTTCCCTGTCGAAACAGATCGTGATCAGGATCAATCCTTGCGGCACTGGACGGCGGGGTCGGCGCCCCAGATCTCGCCCTCGCGCGCCCAGCCCGAGGCGCCGTCGGCGCGCAGGCGGCACCAGCCCTTCTCGCACTTGTCGAGCGCCGCCACGGCCCGGGGCTTCAGGTAGGCCCTGACCTTGGCGCCGTCCTTCGGGGCGCTGAGCAAAGGCAGGCTGGTCGACTGGACGCGCATGGCCGAGCGACGGCCGTCGACGGTGCGCTTGTGCACCCAGGCGACCCCGCCCTCTGGGTCGCAGATCCGCCGCCATTCGCGCGTCTCGGCGATGATCTGCACCGGCAGGCCCTTGGCGCGGTAGATCCACAGCAGTTGATGCGCCTCGTCCGGGCCCTTGCGCGCATTGACCTCGGCGTACTTCAGCGAGACGTAGCGCGGCACATCCAGGCCCGAGGGCGTGATCCTGGGGCCTTCGGCGGCGGCGTGACCGGCCGCCAGGGCGGCCAAACCGGCCAAAAGCCGCACGAAACGCATTCGGGGCGAACCTTGTTCTGTTTTCGACGGCATGTTGCTTGGCCCCTTCGGGCCCCTTTGCTACAGCTTTCAAACGCCCGTCAGTGAGAGCTTTTCAGTCCGACCATGGCCGCCCGCAAGCTCAAAGTCGTCGTCACCCGCAAACTCCCCGATCCGGTGGAGACGCGGATGTGCGAACTGTTCGACACCGACCTCAACGTCACCGACACGCCGATGACCGCCGATGAGCTCGTCGACGCCATGAGCCGCGCCGACGTGCTGGTCCCGACCATCACCGACCGCATCGACTCGCGCCTTCTGTCGCGATCCGGCGATCGGCTCAAGCTGATCGCCAATTTCGGCGCGGGCGTAGACAATATCGACGTCGCCACGGCCAATGCGCGCGGCATCATCGTCACCAACACGCCCGGCGTCCTGACCGAGGACACCGCCGACCTGACCATGACCCTGATCATGGCCGCCTCGCGCCGGATCGTCGAAGGCGCAGAGGTGGTCAAGGCCGGCGGGTTCCACGGCTGGTCGCCGACCTGGATGCTGGGCCGTCGCCTGTGGGGCAAGCGCCTGGGCATCATCGGCATGGGCCGCATCGGCCAGGCCGTCGCCCGCCGCGCCAAGGCCTTCGGCATGCAGGTGCACTATCACAACCGCAAGCCGGTCAGCCCGCGCATCGCCGAGGAGCTGGGCTGCACCTATTGGGAAAGCCTCGACCAGATGCTGGCCCGGATGGACTTCGTCTCGGTCAACTGCCCGCACACCCCGGCGACCTACCACCTCTTGTCCGCGCGCCGCCTGAAGCTGCTGCGGCCGCACGCCGTGCTGGTCAACACCGCGCGCGGCGAGGTGATCGACGAGGGCGCCCTGGCCAACATGCTGGCCCGGGGCGAGATCGCCGGCGCCGGCCTCGACGTCTACGAGCACGAGCCGGCCATCAATCCCAAGCTCCTGAAGCTGCCCAACGTCGTGCTGCTGCCCCACATGGGCTCGGCCACGGTCGAGGGCCGCGTCGACATGGGCGAGAAGGTCATCGTCAACGTGAAGACCTTCATGGACGGCCACCGGCCGCCGGACCGCGTCATCCCGTCGATGCTGTAGGGGCTGACATAGCTTCAGCCACCCATTTCCGTGTCATCCCGGAAAGCGCGGAGCGCTTATCCGGGACCCAGGGGCCGCGACCGCGGCGTTTCTTCACTCCCTGGGTCCCGGCTCTACGCTACGCTTCGGCCGGGATGACACGAGAACGTGCTTTTGGAGATGCGCGCTAGGTGAGCCCGTACTCCCGCTCCAGCCGGTAGACCGACCCACTGCTCGTCTGCCAACTGGAATAGAGCCCGAAACGATCAACGCGGAAGCTCGGCGACCTCAGCAGGTTGTGCGCCTGGATCCAGGCGCCGACCTCGGAGACCGCCGGCCGCTTGAGATAAGCCAGGGTGACGTGCGGCGTGTACACCCGCGTCTCGGGCTTGAGCTCGGCGGCGCGGGCGGCCCCTTCGTTGGCCTTCTGCAGGCGGCGCAGCGGCGCGCTGTCCTCGACCCCAGCCCAGACGGCGTGGATATCCGCGCCCTCGCCGAAATGGCCCGCGCCGGCCAGCGTCAGGTCGAAGGCCGGCGCCTCGATCTGCATCAACGCCTCGTCGAGATCGTCGGCGACGGTCTCGGCGACATCGCCGATGAACCGCAGTGTGATGTGGAACGACTCCAGCGGCCGCCAGCGCGCGCCCTCGATCCCATGCTGGCGCGAGAGCAGGCCCTCGCCGATTTCGGGCGGGACGGCGATGGCGGTGAAGAGACGGATCATTCTGACTGAACGCTTACGGGCAGGGATTGGGGTGGCGACCGTGGATGGCGTTGACGGCGTCCTCCAGGTCGTCGGTCCAGGCCAGGTCGAAGGCGTCGATATTGGTCTTCAGCTGCTCCATCGAGGTGGCGCCGATGATGGTGGCGGTCACGAACGGGCGCGCATCGCAGAACTTCAGGGCCAGCTGGGCCGGGTGGATTCCATTGGCCTCGGCCAGCGCGACATAGGCGTGGAAGGCCTCCTGGGAGCCGGGTCCCTCGTAGCGCTGCATCCGATTGTAGAGCGCCTTGCGCGAGCCGGCCGGCAGGGCGCCGTCCAGGTACTTGCCCGTCAGTTGCCCCTGGGCCAGCGGCGAATAGGCCAGCAGGCCGACCTGTTCGCGCATGGCGATCTCGGCCAGGCCGTATTCGAACGTGCGGTTGGCCAGGTGATAGGCGTTCTGGATCGAGGCGATGCGCGGCAGGCCCTTGGCCTCGCTCTCGGCCAGGAAGCGCATCACGCCCCAGGGAAACTCGTTCGAGACGCCGACGTGATGGATCGAGCCCTTCTTCACGTGGGCGTCCAGCGCCTCGAGGATATCGCCGAAGCTTTCGAAGTCCTGGTCGTAGTCCTTGAAGGTCTGGCCGCCGAACACCCGCACCCGACGGTCGGGCCAGTGCAGCTGGTAGAGGTCGAGATAGTCGGTCTTCAGCCGGCGCAGCGAGCCCTCGACGGCCTCATCGATCTGGGCCTTGGTCTGGCGGGTGGTCGCGCCATCCTTGCGCATCCACGATAGGCCGCCGAACGCCGCGCCCTGGCCGGCGACCTTGGAGGCCAGCACGACCTCATGACGCCTGCCCGTCTTCTGGAACCACGAGCCGATGTATTCCTCGGTGCGCCCTTGCGTCTCCGGATTGGGCGGACTGGCGTACATCTCCGCCGTATCCCAGAAGGTCACGCCGCGGCCCAGAGCGTAGTCCATCTGCTCGTGGGCCTCGGCTTCCGTGTTCTGCGAGCCCCAGGTCATGGTGCCCAGGCAGCAGCGCGAGACCATCACATCGGTCCGACCCAGCTTGGCGTACTCCATCGGCGTCCCTCGTTCTTGTTGTTCGCCTTGTTCTTAAGGGGTCCGGCGGCGGCTTGGAAAGCGTCGAGGCGGCCGCCGGCGGCATACCATGTATACTTTTCGAACGGGGATTGCGCCGGGCCGTAGGACACCCGATATTTGGCAGGCGTCCATCGTGGACGCCTAGCTCAAGGGCTCAATTCGATGAACGACTTCAACCGCGGCTACGCGCGCTCGATCCCGGCGGATCGCGCCGACATGTCGGTTGACGCCGGCCTGCGTAGTTTCATGCTCGGCGTCTACAACAAGGTGGCGCTGGGCCTCCTGCTGTCGGCTGGCCTGGCCTTCCTGACCAGCGCCTATCAGCCGGTGGCCAGCCTGCTGTACGTGCTGACCCCCGACGGCCGCCTGGCCGGCTTCACGATGCTGGGCACCATCATCCGCTTCGCCCCGCTGGTCATGATGCTGGTGGCCATGTTCGCCATGCGTAACCCGACCGCCCGCTCGTCCGGCATCCTCTACTGGGCGCTGGTGGCCTCGATGGGCGCGGGCCTGGGCGTCTGGCTGCTGGCCTATACCGGCGCCTCGGTCGCCGCGACCTTCCTGATCACCGCCATCGCGTTCGGCGGCCTCAGCCTGTTCGGCTACACCACCAAGAAGGACCTGACCGGCTTCGGCAGCTTCCTGATCATGGGCCTGATCGGCCTGCTGCTGGCCTCGCTGGTGCAGATGTTCTTCCCGATGCCGGGCCTGGGCTTCATCATCAGCATCCTGGGCGTGTTCATCTTCGCGGGCCTGATCGCCTACGACACCCAGAACCTGAAGATGACCTACTACCAGCTGGGCGGCGACCAGCAGTCGATGGCCGTGGCCACCAACTATGGCGCGCTGAGCCTCTATCTGCACTTCATCAACCTGTTCCAATTCCTGCTCAGCATCATGGGCAACCGCCGCTAACCGCGGCGTCCGGAACCGGACCAGACGAGCCCCGGCGGGAGACCGCCGGGGCTTTTTCTTGGACGAAATCGACCCCACATTGTCGGTGATGGAGACGACGATGATCCGGACCCTCGCCCTCACCGCCGCCCTGGCGACCGCCGGCCTCGCTCACGCGCAAGCTCCGGCTCCGGCCTATCCGCCGGTCGCCTCGAGCTTCGCCAGGACGCCCAATCTCGCCGCGCCCCTGAACCTGAAGCCGGTGGGGCCGATCGAGCTGCGCTACGCCCACGCGCCGGCGCCCCTGCCAAGAGGCGTCGCGCGCACAGCCATCGAGCGTCGGGAAGGTGGCGTGTCGGGCGGCGTCGGGGTGTTGTGCGGCATCCAGCCCAGCGCGGACACCAGCGGCGTCGGCACGGCGCGCGGCTACGACAACGACGGCCGCTTCGTCGGCGCCAAGCTGGGCTTTTCGTTCTGACCTGAAGGCCTCAGTCGACGACCGAGAACTTGCCCTTCTCGAACACCCGCAGCACCTGGGCCAGCTCGTGGCCGCGCTTGAGAATCTGGCCGCCCTGGCCGAACACCGCCCAGGCCCCCTGCTTACGAGCCAGGGCGGGATGCTTCTCGACCCGATAGAGCGGCGCCTCGGCCGCGTGGCGGAAGATAGAGAAGACGGCTCGATCGGAAAGGCCGGCGATCCCATAGTCGCGCCACTCGCCCGCCGCGACCATGCGGCCATAGAGGCGCATCAGCTGGTCGAGCTCTCGCCGCTCGAAGAAGACGACGCCGCCGACGGGGGTGGGCTGGGACTCCAGGGCCATGCGGCGAATCTAGTCCGAAAACCGCCGAATGGAACAGCGTCGTGTCAGACAGGACACGCTTTGGCGAAATGACACGCCATGGACACGGCGCGCCCCGAAAGGACCTTATTTCGGTCCTTCGCCCGCCTGTTTGGGGGTCGATAAGGTGAGTGTCGGCTGATCGGAGACCCTGCGGTCAGGATCCTGAACAGCCCCCCCAGCCCCCCGATCGCGGGCCGGTCAGCCGACAAACTTGAAATATCCCCTCCCCCATGAGCCCGCGCGGATCCCCCTCCCGCGCGGGCTTTTTGCGCGCGCCGCGCAGTGTGTAACAGGGTCGAGATACTTGCCCCGCCATGGCCACGGGACGGCGCCAAAGGACCTTGGTTTGGTCCCGTCCTCGCCGGGTTGCGGGTCGATAAGAACAGTGTCGACGAAGACGGATCGGGGTCCTGTCCAGTCCCCCAGCCCCTCCGGTCCACAGACTTCGGCGACGCTTAAAGGAACCCGCGCGGCCACTCCCCCTCCAGCCGCGCGGGTTTTTCCTTGTCTGGAAGCCTGCGAGTTCGCCTGAGCCCCTGGGCTCAGTGCTCGGCGGCGGGCGCCTGCAGAACGCCCAGGATGCGGCCGCCCTTGGCGCCCTGCAGCAGCACCACCGTGACGAGGTCGGCGTCGGCGGCCGCGGGCAGGCGGTAGAGCTTGGGCTTGCCCGCCCAGGGGCCCAGGCGCACCAGCTCGCGCACCACATTGCGGTGGATCAGGGTCTGGCCCTTGTTGTCGCCGCGCTTGACGGCGATGTCCTGCTCGCGCGGGTCGTAGCGCACCAGCCAGACCTCGCCGCCGCCGCGCGGCGCCGGGCCCGAGCCGACGGCGACCCGGGTCTTGCCGACGAATTCCATGTCCGGCGGATTGAGCGGGGCCTTGGCCGCCGACTTGACTAGGTCCTCGACCGCCTCGGCCTTGGTCCCGGAGGCCTGGACGCGGCCGGCCACCACGATCTGCGGGGTGGGCACGTCGCGCAGGGCGAACTTCTTGGCGTAGGCGCGCTGGCGCTCGGCGAAGTCCGGCTTGGCGAAGGTGTCCTTCCAGCCCAGATAGTCCCAGTAGTCGACCGAATAGGTCAGGGCCAGGACGCCGTCGCGCTGTGACAGTTCGGCGGCCAGCTGGTTGGCCTTGCCGCAGGACGAGCAGCCCTGGGCGGTGAACAGCTCGACCACCACGGGCGGCTTGCCCGCCCAGGCGGCCGGAGCCCACGCCAGGGACGACGCGACGCCGGACAGGGTCAGGCAGAACAGGGAGAGGGCGGCCTTACGCATTTGCGGGTCACTTAAGCCAAGAACGCCCAGGATCGCCGTTCACGAGGCCGTGAATAGCAGCGGTCCATGGGGAGAAACGGGGAAGACATCGTTGTCAGCCGGGGATCGAACGAAAACGGCCGGCCCCGCGAGGAGCCGGCCGTCTCGTTTCAAGCCCGGAGGCTCGCGCTTAGTCCGCGCGCGCCAGGTTGCGCAGCACGTAGTTCAGCACGCCGCCGTTCTTGAAGTATTCAAGCTCGGTCGGGGTGTCGATGCGGCAGCGGACCGGGAAGCGGGCGATGCGGCCGTCGGTCGGGCGGTACAGCTCGACGATCAGCTGCTTGCGCGGCGCCAGATCCGTCAGACCCCGGATCGAGACGATTTCCTCGCCGGTCAGCTCCAGCTTCTGCCAGCCGTCCTGGACGAACTGCAGCGGCAGCACGCCCATGCCGACCAGGTTCGAGCGGTGGATGCGCTCGAAGCTCTCGCAGATCACCGCGCGGACGCCCAGCAGCTTGGTGCCCTTGGCGGCCCAGTCACGCGACGAGCCGGTGCCGTATTCCTTGCCGCCGAAGACGACCGCCGGGCGGCCTTCTTCCTGGTACTTCATGGCCGCGTCGTAGATCGACATCACTTCGCCGGTCGGGAAGTGCTTGGTCACGCCGCCTTCGATGTCCGGGGTGATGCGGTTGCGGATCCGGATGTTGGCGAAGGTGCCGCGCATCATCACCTGGTGGTTGCCGCGGCGAGCGCCGTAGCCGTTGAAGTCCACCGGCTGGACGCCGTGGTCGATCAGGAACTTGCCGGCCGGGCTGGAAGCCTTGATCGAACCGGCCGGGCTGATGTGGTCGGTGGTGATCGAGTCGCCGAACACGGCCAGGATCCGGGCTTCCACGATGTCGGTCACCGGGGTCGGCGTCATCGACATGTTGGGGAAGTAGGGCGGGTTCTGGACGTAGGTGGAATCGGCTTCCCAGGCGTAGGTCTGGCCGCCGGTCACCTTGATGCCCTGCCAGTTCTTGTCGCCCTTGAAGACGTCGCCGTAGCGGCTGGCGAACATCTTCTCGTTGATCGCCTTGCGCTGCAGGGCGGCGATGTCCTCGTTCGAGGGCCAGATGTCCTTCAGGTAGACGTCGTTGCCCTTCTTGTCCTGGCCGATCGGCTGGGTGGCCAGATCGATCTTCAGGCTGCCGGCCAGGGCGTAGGCCACCACCAGCGGCGGCGAGGCCAGGTAGTTGGCGCGGACGTCCGGGTTCACGCGGCCTTCGAAGTTGCGGTTGCCCGAGAGCACGCTACAGGCGACCAGGTCGTTGTCGTTGATCGTCTTGCTGATGGCTTCCGGCAGCGGGCCCGAGTTACCGATGCAGGTGGTGCAGCCATAGCCCACGAGGTTGAAGCCCAGGGCGTCCAGCGACTTGGTGAGGCCGGCCTTGGCCAGGTAGTCGGTGACGACTTGCGAGCCGGGAGCCAGCGAGGTCTTCACCCACGGCTTGACCTTCAGGCCCTTGGCGACCGCGTTCTTGGCCAGCAGGCCGGCGGCGATCAGCACCGAGGGGTTGGAGGTGTTGGTGCACGAGGTGATGGCCGCGATGACCACGTCGCCGTGGCCGACGTCGAAGTTTTCACCCTCGACCGGGGCGCGCAGATCGGGGGTCTCCGCCTTGCCGAACTCACCGGCCAGCGACTCGGCGAACTTGGCGGCCGCGTCGGCCAGCAGGACGCGGTCCTGCGGGCGCTTCGGACCGGCCAGCGAGGGCTGGACGGTCGAGAGGTCGAGCTCCAGGTTGTCGGTGAAGGTCGGCTCGGCGACGCCGGGCTCCCACCACAGGCCCTGCTCCTTGGCGTAGGCTTCGACCAGGGCGACGCGTTCCGGCGTGCGGCCGGTGCCCTTCAGATAGGCGATGGTCGAGGCCGAGATCGGGAAGAAGCCGCAGGTGGCGCCGTATTCCGGGGCCATGTTGGCGATGGTCGCCTGGTCTTCCAGGGTCAGGTTGGCCAGGGCGTCGCCGTAGAATTCGACGAACTTGCCGACCACGCCCTTCTTGCGCAGCATCTGGGTGACGGTCAGCACCAGGTCGGTCGCGGTCGCGCCTTCCGGCAGGGCGCCGGTCAGCTTGAAGCCGATGACTTCCGGGATCAGCATCGGGATCGGCTGGCCCAGCATCGCGGCCTCGGCCTCGATGCCGCCCACGCCCCAGCCCAGGACGGCCAGGCCGTTGACCATGGTCGTGTGGCTGTCGGTGCCGACGACGGTGTCGGGATAGGCGACTTCGGCGCCGTCGACGGTGTTGGTCCAGACGGTCTGGGCCAGGTATTCCAGGTTCACCTGGTGGCAGATGCCGGTGCCGGGCGGCACGACGCGGAAGTTGTTGAAGGCCGACGAGCCCCAGCGCAGGAAGCGGTAGCGCTCGATGTTGCGCTCGTACTCGCGCTTGACGTTGGCGTCATAGGCCTTGGCGTCGCCGAAGTTGTCGACCATCACCGAGTGGTCGATGACCAGATCGACCGGGTTCAGCGGGTTGATCTTGGCCGGGTCGGCGCCCAGGGCGACCATGGCGTCGCGCATGGCGGCCAGGTCGACGACGGCGGGAACGCCGGTGAAGTCCTGCATCAGCACGCGCGCGGGGCGGAAGCTGATCTCGTGCTCGACCGAGCCCTTGTTCTGCAGCCAGGCGGCGACGGCCTTCAAGTCTTCCTCGGCGACCGAGACGCCGTCTTCGTTGCGCAGCAGGTTCTCGAGAAGCACCTTCATCGAGACCGGCAGCGAAGAAGTTCCGGCAAGACCGGCTTCCTCGGCGGCGCGAAGGCTGTAATAGACGTAGGTCTTGCCGCCGACGGTAAGCTCGCGACGGGCTTTCAGGCTGTCAACAGACGCCATTTCTGAGGATCCTTCTCTGTCCACGGCCGCCCGAAAACCACTCCCGGGATCACGCGCTGATCGGAAGGGACACACAGGTTCCGCCTCCGCGCCGCGTACCACCCAAACCGACTGGAGGGGGACGACCGCGCGCTTCTTAGCGCTGCGTTGGCCTAACGTCCATGTCGCGCGCGGGGTCTTGGCGTGTTGAGAGTTGTTCTCATAAAGGATTTGGCGATTACCAGGGGCGAGCGCCGTCTGTTCTCGAACCTTGACCTCAGACTGTCTTCCGGCGAAGCGGCCGTCTTGGTGGGACGAAATGGCGCAGGCAAGACCAGCCTGCTGCGCGCGGTCGCCGGCCTGCTGCGCCCCGCCGAGGGGAAGATCACCTTCGAGGGCGACACCGGACCGCTGGAGGCCGACGCGGCGCGGGCCGAGCAGCTGCACCTGCTGGGCCACCAGGACGGGCTCAAGTCCAACCGAACGGCCTGGGAAGAGCTGCGCTTCCAGACCCTGTGGACCGGCGGGACCGAGGAGAGCGCCCGCGCGGCCGCCAAGCGCTTCGACCTGGTGCGCCTGCTGGACCTGGAGGTTCGCCGCCTGTCCGCTGGCCAGCGTCGACGCCTGGCGCTGGCGCGCCTCGCCGCCAGCCCGCGGGCGCTGTGGCTGCTGGATGAGCCGATGGCCCCCCTGGACGCGGGACAGCGCGCCGCGTTCGGCGAGGTGATGAGCGAGCATCTGGCCGGCGGCGGCATGATCCTGGCCTCGGTGCACGATCCGCTGCCGATCCCCACGCGGTCCGTGGAGATTGGCCAATGAAGGCGTTCGGCGTCCTTCTCCGCCGGGAGCTCTCCCTGGCCTGGGGCAATGGCGGCGGGCCGCTGCTGGCCCTGACCTTCTACGCCTGCGTCGTGGTGCTGCTGCCCATGGCGTCGGGCCGCGCGCCCGAGCGCCTGGCCGCGATCGCGCCGGGCGTCGCCTGGCTGGCCCTCGCCCTGGCGGCGCTGCTCTCGCTGGAGCGCCTGTTCGAGCGCGACTACGAGGACGGGACCCTGGACCTGCTGGCGCTGGGCCCCGCGCCGCTGGAGGCCGTCGCGGTGGCCAAGTGCCTTGCCCAGTGGCTGGCGACCGGCGCGCCCCTGGCCCTCGCCGCGCCGGTAGCGGCGCTGATGCTGGGCGCGGACCTGAAGGTCATGCCGCTGCTGATGCTGTGCGCCCTGGTCGGGGGTCTGGCCTTCGCCTTCCTCGGCGGGCTGGGCGCGGCCCTGGCGCTGGGCGGCAAGCGCGGCGGCCTGCTGGTCGCTGTCATCGTGCTGCCGCTGTTCGCCCCGCCGGTGATCTTCGGCGCCGGGGCGCTGGACGGCTATTCGGCCGGCCTGCCCTGGACCGGCGGCCTGCTGCTGATGCTGGCCTATTGCGTCGGGGCGGTCGCCCTTTCGCCGCTGGCCATGGGCGCGGCCTGCCGGAACGCCCTCGACTAGGGGGTCGGGGCGACGGTCGCCTGCAGCTCGCCCGGCGCGGCGCTCCGCTCGCCCAGCACCACCGCGAGACTCCCGCCGATGATCAGCGCGCCGCCCGCCAGCAGCGGCAAGGTCAGGTGGTCGCCGAACAGCAGCACGCCGCAGGCTGCGCCCATCAGCGGCTCGATATTGATGAACACCCCGGCGCTCGCGGCCCCGACCCGCGCCGATCCGAACTGCCAGGCGGCGGTGGCGAGCAGGGTCGCCAGCACGCCCTGGGCGAGGACGGCGGCCCAGACCGGTGCGCTCAAGTCGAGCCTCGGCGCGCCGTGCATCACGAAGGCGATCGGCAGGATGGTGACCGCGGCGATGATGATCGACACCGCCGGGATCGCCATGGCGTTCGGCGCGGGCGGCGCCCGGCGCAGGGTCAACAGCCAGGCCAGGAACAGGAACAGCGAGGCGATCGACAGCGCGACGCCCCAAGGCGAGCTGGCGCCGTCCGGCTTGCCCGCGATCAGGGCCGCGCCCAGGGTCGCCGCCGCCACGCCGGCCCAGGACAGCCGCGAAACCCTCTCGCCCAGCACCCGGGCGCTGACCGCGATCAGCGCCGGCATGGCCCCGACCAGCAGGGCCGCGACCGTGACGCTGACATGGGCCAGGCCCTCGAACTGGACCAGGAACGCCACGCCGTAGATCACGCCCGAGGCCAGCACGACCGGCGAGCGGAACAGCGCCCGCACCTCGGGCTTGCGCAGCGCGAACGGCGCGGCGGCCAAGGCGGCGACCACGAACCGCAGCAGCACCATGTGGGCGGCCTGCGCCTCGGTCAGGATCAGCTTGCCGGTGGGAAAGCCGAGCCCCCAGCAGACGCCAGCCAGGGCCAAGGCCATGAACGCGATCGACTTCATGCGGACTCCGCGCGGAAGATGAGCGGGGGCGGGCGGGCCGCTCGGCCGGCCTCGTATCGACGTGTAGCGTCGCTATGTCCCGGAAATGTCAGTGGTGATAGCGCCGGCGAGCGGATCTGCAAACCCGGCTGTCTCAACCGCGCGTCAAGTCTGTAGAATTGTTCATCTAAGCTGACATTTTCGCGCCACATCGCGGTGGCCAAGCTTCTGGCAGTTCAACTGACAGGAGCTCACACCATGCGTAAAAGCCTTCTCCGCCTGGCGCTCGCGGGCGCCGCCGTCACCGCCCTGGCCGCCGGCGCGGCCTCGGCCCAGATCCCCGCGCCACCCCCGCCGCCGGCTCCCCCCGCGCCGCCAGCCCCGCCTCCGCCGCCGATGGACGCGATGATGGCCATGGGTCCGGGCATGATGGTCATGCACCACGGCCGCGGCCTCGATCCGGTCAAGCGCGCCGAGCATCTGCGCGACGTCCTGCAGCTGCGGCCGGACCAGGACGGCGCCCTGAAGGCTTATGTCGAAGCGACCTCGCCCAAGATCCTGGTCAGGAAGGACGAGGCCGACGGCAAAGGCGGTCCTGAGCGCCTGGTCGAGCGCAAGCCGCCGACCACGCTGGAGCGCCTCGACCAGATGACCAAGGCCGCCGAGGCGATCCAGAAGCGCGCCGCCGCCACGCGAGCCTTCTATACCGCCCTGTCGCCCAGCCAGCAGAAGGCCTTCGACGCCCTGGACCTGGAGGCCGGCGGCGACCACATGATCATCCGTCGTTTCGAGACCCGCGGCCCCGCGCCGTTCAAAGGCTCGCGGACGATGGTGATCCAGCGCAAGGTCGGCTGACCCCGACCCTGCGTCCGGAGGGCGGCGCGCCTGCACGCGTCGCCCTTCTTCTCCTGATCCGTAGCGATACGGCCATTGCCCGCGCCGCCCGGCCGCTCTAGAGCGTGATCCATGGACGCGCGCCACACGTTCGATTTCCTGACCAACCCCGAGCGGTTCATGGCCTTCTCGCGATGGGCCGCCCCGCTGCTGGGCGTTCTGTCCGCGATCGCCGCCGCCGCGGGCCTTGTCATGACCTTCCTGGTCCCCGAGGACTACCAGCAGGGCGACACCGTGCGGATGATGTTCATCCACATCCCGGCCGCCTCGCTGTCGCTGTTCATCTATCTGTGCCTGGGCGTCGCCAGCTTTCTGGCCCTGGTGTTCCGCCAGGCCCTCGCCGACCTCGCCGCCCAGGCCTGCGCCCCGATCGGCGCGGTCTACACGGCGCTGGCGCTGATCACCGGCTCGCTGTGGGGCAAGCCGATGTGGGGCGCCTGGTGGGTTTGGGACGCGCGCCTGACCTCGGTGCTGGTGCTGCTGCTGTTCTATCTCGGCTACATGGCCCTGCGTGGAGCGCTCGAAGACGAGCAGAAGGCCGCCCGTGCCGCCGCCATCCTCGCCCTGGTCGGACTGATCAACCTGCCGATCGTCAAGTTCTCGGTCGAGTGGTGGAACACACTGCACCAGGGATCCTCGACCTTCATGGCCGCCAAGGGCGACGGCCTGCCGGCGATCTACGCCTGGCCGGCCGTGCTGATGGGCCTGGCCTATCTCGGCGCTTTCGGCGCCCTGTGGCTGGTGCGGATCCGCGCCCTGGTCTGGCGGCGCAAGGCCCGCAGCCTGTCGCTGAAGCTGGCGGAGGGCGCGCGATGAGCTTCGATTTCGACGCGGGCAAGTACGCGATCTATCTGTGGCCCGCCTTCGCGATCTCGGCCCTGGCCTTCGCCTGGATGATCGCCAGCAGCCTCCTCATGGCCCGCCGCTGGCGGCGCGAGGCCGAGCGCCTGCAGGCTGAGTTGGAGTCGACCAAGTCGTGAAGCGCTGGCTGGCCTTCGTTCCGCTACTGATCCTGCTGGCCCTGGCCGGCCTGTTCGCCGGCTATGCGCTCAAGCGCGACCCGCGCGTGCAGCCCCACGCCCTGGTCGGCAAGCCCGCCCCCGCCCTGCAATTGCCCGAACTGACCAGCGGGACGCCGACCGCGATCCGCGACGCCAGCGAAGGCCCTGTGCTGGTGAACTTCTTCGCCTCGTGGTGCGCCCCCTGCGAGGTGGAGCACCCGCAGCTGATGGCCCTGAAGGCCCAGGGCGTGAAGGTGGTGGGCGTCGCCTACAAGGACGCGCCCGCCAACACCCAGGCGTTCCTGACCCGGCTCGGCGATCCCTTCGCCCTGCATCTGGTCGACCGCGACGGCCGCGCGGGGCTGGAGTTCGGCGTCACCGGCGTGCCGGAGACCTATCTGGTCGGCTCCGACGGCGTGATCATCGCCAAGCACACCGGCCCGCTGACGCCGGACGCAGCCGAGGACCTGCTGAAGAAGGCGAAGTAGCGTCTTACCGGGTGCGCGGACAGGTCGCGGGGCGATCTTGTTAACTTTGCGTTGACCATACTCGCGCACGCTTTGTTAACCGTGCTAGATTCCGAGTCATGAGCAACGTCCGTCCCGCCGGCTGGCCCGTCGTTCCGTCGCAAACCCCGTCGGTCCCCGCCAAGACCGGCGCGGCGACGCGCGCGGCTTTCTTCCAGGCGGCCCTGACCGAAGCCGCGCCGGCCCGTCCTGCGGCGGCTCCCTCGACGGTTCAGCTGCAGGCCCAGGCTCAGCCCCAGCAACGCGCGGCGCCGCAAAAGCCGTTCGTCCAGCCCGACGCCCAGCCGCAGAAGATCCTGCGGCCTGGTTCGCTGCTGAACATCCTGGTCTGACGCTCCGACGTCCGACCGGCCGGTTGCGGAAAATCCGGTCGACCTGAAAGACCAGACCTTTAGAGTCCCACGGCCGTCGCTTCGCAAGGCAGGGATCTCATGCGCACCGCCATCGCCGCTCTAGCCGTCTGCCTCCTGGCCGCAGGACCGGCGCGCGCCTCCGAGACCGATCCAGACCTGGTCAAGACCGTGGCCGAGCTCGATCGGCAGGCCTTCGACGCCTACAACCGCTGCGACATGGTGGCGTTCGGCAAGTTCTTCGCCCCCGACGTCGAATTCTTCCACGACGACGGCGGCGTCACGGTCGGGCGCGACATCGTGGTCGAGAACACCCGAAAGTACATCTGCGGCAAGGTCCAGCGCGTGCTGACGCCCGGCTCGCTGAAGGTCTATCCGATCAAGGGCTATGGCGCGATCGAGGAGGGGCTGCATGGCTTCCGGTCGGTCGCCGAGGGCGAGGGCGGCGGGGTCGCCAAGTTCCTGATGATCTGGAAGCGGACGGGCGACGACTGGCGAATCACCAAGGTCGTCAGCTACGGCCACATGCCGGGGCCAGACGCCAAGTAGCGCGGTCAGGCCGCCTTCTTGGCGGCCTTGTCCTTCTTCACCTTCTTGTCCTTCTTCGGCTTGTCGGTCTTTTCAGCCTTGGCCTTCTTGGACTTCGGGGCGGCCTCTTCCGGGTGCAGGTCGGCGCCGGCGACGTCCGCCAGCAGGTCAAGGAATCCTTCGCGCTTGCTGGGCTTGAGCAGGGCGAGAATGCGGGCGTCGGCCATGGCGACCATCGGGCGAACGGCTTCGAGCGCCTCGCGGCCGGCGGTGGTCAGGCGCACGCTGTTGGCGCGGGCGTCCTCGCTGGAGCGCTGGCGCTCCAGGTGGCCCTTGGTGATCATCCGGGCGACCATGTCGGCCAGGGTCGAGCGGTCGATGCCGGTGGCGCGGACCAAGGCCGTCTGGGTGACGCCCTCGTTCTCGGCCACGGCGGCGAGGACGGCGAACTGGCGCTGGGTGACCCCCGCCTGACCGCATTCCTCGGCATAGATGTCGAGCGCCAGTTGCAGGACCCGGTGCAGCAGATGACTGGGCGAACGCTCCAGCAAACCGCCGATCGCCTTGTCGCCCTTGCTCTTGGCCATGTCTCGCGCCCCCACATCGCACGGTCCCTCGACCGACGGACAAAGGCTAGCACCGGAACGCGTCGATTTGACGACAACGGTCCGTGGACGGCGGAAAGCGCGTGGGACTAGAAGCCCGCGTCCGGAGGTTCCGCCGCCGCGGGGGCGTCGCCCTTGGCCATGTGCTTCATCATGAAGGGGATCTGGGTGGCCACGAACACCAGGGCCAACGGCAGCAGGCCCAGACGGAACTTGACCCAGGTGTCGGTGTCCTGGGTATGACGGACGATCTCGTTCAGCACGGCGACTAGGGCGAAATAGCCGGCGTAGCGCAGGCTCAGGGTCCGCCAGGCGGCGTCCGGCAGATGCAGGGCTTCGCCCATCAGCAGCTTCAGCGGCTGGCGGCCCGTCAGGATCCCGCCCAGCAGGAAGGCGGCCAGGGCCAGGTTGATCACCGTGACCTTGATCTTCACGAAGATGTCGGAGTGGAAGACGAGCCCGAGGGTCCCGAACACCAGCGCCATGCCGCCGAAGAACAGCGGCAGGAGGGCCAGGCGGCGCTCGACCGCATAGCCGATCGCGAGCGCGGCGGCCGAGGCGGCGACCAGAACCCAGGTCGCCTTCTGGAAGTCCTTGGTGACGAAATAGGCGACGCCGAACGCGATGGCCGCGCCATAGTCGACGACCGTCCGCACCCAGCCGGCGTTCTTCTTGGGGGCCGCTTGGGAGGCCTCGACCGGCGCTTCGTTCACGGATCAGTCCTTGAGGCCGACGAGCGAGCGCGAGAAGGCCCGGGCGTCGAACGGTTGCAGGTCCTCGATCCCCTCGCCCACCCCGATCAGCTTGATCGGGCTGTCGGAGGCGCGGGCCACCGGCACCAGCACCCCGCCGCGCGCGGTGCCGTCCAGCTTGGTCATGACAATCCCCGACACGCCGACCTGGTTGCCGAAGATCTTCTCCTGGGCCAGGGCGTTGCGGCCCACGGTGGCGTCCAGGACCAGCAGGGTCTCGTGCGGATAGTCCGGATCGACCTTCTTCACGACACGGATGACCTTGAGCAGCTCGTCCATCAGGCCCTGCTTGTTCTGCAGGCGGCCGGCCGTGTCGATCAGCACGACGTCGTAGTGCTCGGCCTTGGCGCGCTCGACGGCCTCATAGGCCAGGCCGGCGGCGTCCGAGCCGGTGGGCTTGGACATGAAGTCGGCCCCGGCGCGGTCGGCCCAGACCTTCAGCTGCTCGACCGCGGCGGCGCGGAAGGTGTCGCCGGCGGCGATCAGCACGCGCGCGCCCTTCTCGGTCAGGTCAGCGGCGATCTTGCCCAGCGTCGTGGTCTTGCCCGAGCCGTTGACGCCGATGAACAGCACCACATAGGGACGCGGGCCGCTCAGCGGGTCGAAGTCGCCCTGGCGGTCGGCCAGCTCGGCGGCGATCAGCTCGGCCAGGGCCTCCTTGACCTCGTCGTCGGTCGACGACTTGCCAAAGCGCGCCTTGCCGAAGGCGTCGGTGATACGGGCGGCGATCTCGGGGCCGAGATCGGCCTCGATCAGCATCTCTTCCAGGGCGTCCAGCTGGTCCTGGTCCAGGGGCTTCTTGGTGAAGACCCCCGTGACCTGCTCGGTCATCTGCTGGGAAGACCGGGCCAGGCCTGACGTCAGGCGTTGGAACCAGCCTTTTTTCTGATCGGGCTTGTCGCTCATCCGCGCCCCTTTAGCCGACCGGGCGAAAGTGTAAATCGGGATTTAACCGGACACGGTTAGCGCGGGCCGCCCAGCCGTGCGAAGGAAAGGGCATGGACGTGCAACTTGACCCTTTGGGAACGGCGCTTTTCTGGCTCGACTACGCCGCAGCGGCCGTTTTTGGGGCAACCGGCGCCCTCGCGGCGGCCCGGCGCAAGCACGACATCATCACCTTCGGATTCTTCGCGGCGATCACCGGCGTCGGGGGCGGAACCCTGCGCGACCTGCTGATCGGCGCGCCGGTGTTCTGGGTGCAGCGGCCCGGCTACATCGTCGCCTGCCTGGCCGCCGCCACCGTGGTCTGGCTGCTGGGCAAGCGCGGCTGGCGGTTCCGCGCGCTGCTGTGGCTGGACGCCCTGGGCATGGCCGCCTACGCCGTGGTCGGCACGGCCAAGGCGCTGGGCCTGGGCGTGCATCCGTTCAGCGCCGTGGTCATGGGCGTTCTGACCACCGCCTTCGGCGGCGTGATCCGCGACGTGCTGGCCGAGGAGCCCAACCTCCTGCTCCGCCGCGAGATCTACATCACCGCCGCCTTGCTGGGGGCGACCGTGTTCACGGTGCTGCAGCTGGCGGGCGTGGCGTTCTGGCCGGCCGGGATCGCGGGCTTCGCCGCCGCCTTCGGGTTGCGGGCTTGCGCGATCAAGTTCGGCTGGAGCCTGCCGGGCTTCATGGGGGAAGAGTTTCCCTCTCCCCCTGCGGGAGAGGGTGGCCCGCGCAGCGGGTCGGGTGAGGGGTCGCGCTGACGGCCCCGCCTATCGACCCCTCATCCGGCCCTTCGGGCCACCTTCTCCCGCAAGGGGAGAAGGACTCACGTGTCGTGATCGGGATGCTGCCGGCTCACCACCGCCCCCGTCGGCCCCATCGGCGGCCGCACCGGCATGTCCGCGAGGTGCTCCATCCAGGCCGGCCGGCTCTCGACGGCAAGCTGAACCACCGGCTCGACCGCCGACGGATCGTCGAAGGCGAACAACGCCAGGTCGATCTTGTCGGCGCTCCATTCGAAGGTCAGTGGCGTGCCGCAGGCGGCGCAGAAGCCGCGCCGGATCTTGTCCGAGCTCTGGAAGGTCGCTCGCTGGCCACGCGTCCAGGTCAGCTGATCGACGGCCACGCTCACCAGCGCCCCGAACGGACCGCCGAACGCCTTCTGGCACATGCGGCAATGGCAGATGGAGGCGCGGCCGGGTTCGCCCTCGACCCGGAACCGGACCGCGCCGCACTGGCAGCCGCCGCTCAAGCCCATGGTCCCTATCCCTTCGGCGTCAGCCGGAACGTCACCTTGTAGCCGTCGTGGTCGGACAGCACCGGTTCTGAGGCGCCGTCGAACGTCGCCTCGACCGCGACGGGGGTCACCGTGACCCGTTCCCCGTCCAGGAAGCCGATCAGGTCCTGGGTGTCCAGCCACGGCGCGTCGCCGTCATAGGAGATCTGGGTGTCGCAGGCGCCGGGGCGATGGTGGCACCAGCGGCTGACCACCTCGAACGGGTAGTCGGCCATCACGTGGTCGAAGCGCTCCGCCGAGTGCATGACGTTGAAGTCGCCGCCGACCAGCAGCGGCGCGCCCGGCGTGCGGTCCTCCCGCATGAAGCCCTTCAGCTCGTCGGCCTGCAGGTGGTGAGCCTGCGTCGCCCGGCTACGCGGCACGCCGGAGGCGCCCTTGGAATTGAGGTGGGTGTCGGCGACCTCGACCGGCGTCGGCAGCCCCGCCACGTCCAGGCTGACCAGCATGACGCCCTTGTTGGCCAGGCAGTCCAGGCCCGCGCAGTAGTGATAGGCGTGCGACTTGACCCAGTTGATCGGGTGGTTGCTCAGCACCCACAGGCCGCTGGAGCCCCACTTGCCCAAGCCCTCGCCCTTGCGGCGATATTTCACGCGCCGGAAATCGGGCTTCTGGCCCTCCAGCATGTTCGGATCGCGCTGGCCCTTGTTGGGTCCGCGCGCCACATACGGATAGCCGCTCTCGTCGATCAGGTCCCAGATCTCGGAGCGGAAGCCCTCCTGGATCAGCACGACGTCGGGCTCGTCACCGGCCTTGCGCATCTTGGCCAGCTCGTGGCCGATCGCCTTCAGCGCCTCGCCGCGGCCGCTGCGGACCGGCCAGGGCAGGCCCTCGACATTGTAGGTCATGACGCTGAACGTCACCGGCCTGGCCGGCTCGGCGCGCGCCGGGGCCATGGCCAGGACGGCGAACAGAGCAGCCGCGGTGAGCGCGCGCCGGATCAGGAGACCCGCTCCCCAAGCACCCGGGCGCCGTCATGGCCCGTGACCTTGAAGGCCACGATCCGGCCCGCCGGCGCCTCGCCCTCGAAGCGGATCTCGGTGAAGTCCTCGGCCCGCGCCAGGCCGTCGCGTTCGACCAGGCCCGACAGCACGCGGCCGACCTGGCGCTGGAGATGACGTTCCAGGCCCCGCTGGCCCGCCTCGCGCAGGCGGCGGGCGCGGTCCTTGATCACCGGCCCCTTCACCGGCGGCATCCGCGCGGCTGGCGTGCCGGGGCGCGGGCTGTAGGGGAAGACGTGCAGGAAGGCCAGATCCGCCTCCTCCACGAGACGCAGGGTGTTCTCGAAGGCTTCGTCGCTCTCGGTCGGGAAGCCGGCGATCAGGTCGGCGCCGAAGGCGGTGTCGGGGCGCACGCGGCGCACCTCGGCCACCAGCTTCAGCGCGTCCTCGCGGCTGTGGCGACGCTTCATGCGCTTGAGGATCAGATTGTCGCCGGCCTGCAGGGACAGGTGCAGATACGGCATAAGGCGCGGCTCGGTCTCCAGCAGCGCGAAGAGGTCGGGATCGATCTCGGCCGCGTCGATCGACGACAGGCGCAGGCGCGGCAGGTCGGGGACCATGCGCAGGATACGGCCGACCAACTGGCCCAGGGTCGGTTGCTCGGGCAGGTCCGCGCCCCACGAGGTGACGTCGACGCCGGTCAGCACCACTTCCTGGTAGCCTTCGGCCGTGAGCTTGCGGACTTGCTCGACGACCTCGGCGGCGGGCGCCGAACGCGAGTTCCCCCGGCCATAGGGGATGATGCAGAAGGTGCAGCGGTGGTCGCAGCCGTTCTGGACCTCCACATAGGCGCGGGCGCGGTCCTTCAGGCCGTCGATCAGGTGACCGGCGGTCTCCTTGACCGACATGATGTCGTTGACCCGCACGCGGCCGGTTTCCAGCAGCGCGCCGGGCGCGGCCTTCTCGGCGTTGCCGAGCACGAGGTCGACCTCCGGCATGGCGGCGAAGGCGGCCGGATCGACCTGGGCGGCGCAGCCGGTGACGATCACCCGCGCGCCCGGGCGCTCGCGGCGGGCCTTGCGGATCGCCTGGCGGGCCTGGCGCACCGCCTCGTTCGTGACCGCGCAGGTATTGAACACCACCGCGTCGGTGACGCCGTCGGCGGCGGCGCGGGCGCGGATGGCCTCGCTCTCATAGGCGTTGAGGCGGCAACCGAAGGTCACCACCTGGACGCCGTCCGGGCCGGAGGAGACGACGGCGGGACCGCCCTCCTCCCCGGCTTCGGGTTTCGGCTTGGGCGTCGCCTTGATGACGGTGTAGGTCGCCATGGCGTTAAGCGGCGACCGCCTCGGGCAGCTTGCCGGCGAAGTCCATGCTGACCGGGCCGGTCATGATCACGTGGCCGTCGCTTTCGCGCCATTCGATGGTCAGCGCGCCGCTCTCAAACTCGACCTTGGCCTTGCGATCGGTCAGGCCCCGGCGGACGGCGGCGACCTGGGCGGCGCAGGCGCCGGTGCCGCAGGCGGCGGTGAGGCCCGCGCCGCGCTCCCAGACCTTCAGCCGGATGTGGTCGCGGCGCTCGATATGAGCAAAGCCGACATTGACGCCTTCCGGGAACAGCGGGTGGTGCTCGACCTGGCCGCCGACCTTGGCGGCGAAGTCGTCGCTGACTGGGGCGTCGACGAAGAAGACGACGTGCGGATTGCCCATCGAGACGCAGACCGGAGCCTGGACCAGCGGCGCGCCGGTGGGACCGACCTGCAGCTCGACCTGGGCGGTGTCCATCTCTTCGGCCAGCGGGATCTGGTTCCACGCCAGACGCGGCGGGCCCATGTCGACCGTAACCAGCTTCTCGCCGGCGGCGACGCCCGACAGGCGCCCGGCGACGGTGTCGAAGGCGACCTCGGTCTTGCCGGCCGACTGCATCAGAAGCCAGGCCACGCAGCGGGTGCCGTTGCCGCACGCGCCGGTCTCCTCGCCGTCGGCGTTCCAGAAGCGCACATAGGCCGACGCGCCCTCGGCCTTGGGCGGGTCGATGGCGATGACCTGGTCGCAGCCGATGCCGCCCTCCCCGCGTTTGGCGATCGCGCGGATCTCCTCGGGGGTGGGTTCGAAGCTCTGGGTCAGGGTCTGGACCACGACGAAGTCGTTGCCCAGGCCGTTCATCTTCAGGAAGGTGCGGCTCATGGCCGGGCTATATAGTGGAAAGCCGCGCAAAATGCACCGCGACCATCAGCGTCAGGATCAAGAGGGGCTGAGGCTGCGGGCCCGGCTGCGTGCGCTGTATCACGGCGCGTCGCCGACGGCGGTGCGATTCCGCTATGCGATCATCCTGATCGACATCGCGATCATCGCCTTCTTCATCGCCGCGCCGCTGATGCAGCGCCACGGCGTGACCTTCTACCTGATCGACTATGGCGTCGCGACGTTCCTGGCGCTGGACCTGGCCGCGCGGGCCGTGGCGCACGGGGATATAAAGGCGTGGCTGCGAAAGCCGATCGTCTGGCTGGACCTGCTGATCCTCGCGACCCTGCTGTTCCCGGCCTGGCTGTTCAACTTCGGCTTCCTGCGGGTGTTGCGCCTGTGGACCCTGATCCACAGCGAGTTCTTCTGGCGCACGATCGGGCGACGCTACGACGACACCCGGGTCGAGGACGTGACCCGGGCGGCCAGTTCGCTGGTGACCTTCGTCTTCGTGGTGACGGGCTTCGTCTATACGAGCTTCGCGGGCCGGCACGAGGGCATCGGCGGCTATGTCGACGCGCTCTACTTCACGGTCACCAGCCTGACGACCACCGGCTATGGCGACGTCACCCTGCCGGGGGTCTGGGGCAAGCTGCTGTCGATGGCGGTGATGCTGGGCGGGGTGTCGCTGTTCATCGGCCTGATCCAGTCGATCCTGCGGCCACACAAGGTCGTCCACCCCTGCGAGGCCTGCGGCCTGCGCCGGCACGATCCGGACGCCGTGCACTGCAAGGCCTGTGGCAAGCTGTTGAACATTCCCGACGACGGGGTGTGATCGCGCTTGGCATAGCTCTGGCGCGGGTAAAAATTTGCGCTACCGTCCCCCGCCATGATCCTGTTCCGAGCTTGTTCCGCGATCGCCCTGGCCGCGATCCTGTCCTCCGTTCCGGCCGGCGCGGCCTTATCGCAGACGGTAGATCCTCACCTGGCCCTGGAGGCGGTCGAAAGCCCCGAGTCCCTGGCCTGGGTAAAGGCGCAGAACGACAAGACGCTGCCGCTGCTGTCGGCCGATCCGCGCTTCGCCGGCCTGCAGGCCGACGCGCTGAAGATCCTGGCCAGCAAGGACCGGATCGCCATGCCGACCTTCGTCGGCAAGACGGTCTTCAACTTCTGGCAGGACCAGACCCACGTTCGCGGCGTTTGGCGGCGGACGAGCCTGGAGTCCTACAAGTCCGCCGATCCCCAGTGGGAAACGGTGATCGATCTGGACGCCCTGGCCGCCGCCGAGGGCAGGAACTGGATCTGGAAGGGCGCGGACTGCCGACCCGAGACCCACGACCGGTGCCTGATCTCGCTATCTAACGGCGGCAAGGACGCCGTCACGGTCCGCGAATTCGACCTGACGACCAAGAGCTTCATCGATCCGGCCGCGGGCGGCTTCGTCCTACCCGAGAGCAAGCAGACCATCGAATGGCTGGACGCCGACACCCTGATCCTGACCCGCGACTGGGGTCCCGGCACGACGACGGACAGCGGCTACGGCTTCGTGATCAAGACGCTGAAGCGCGGCCAGGCGCTGAGCGAGGCGGTCGAGATCTTCCGAGGCCAGAAGAGCGACGTCTCGGCCCGGCCGAACGTGCTGCGCGACGCGGCCGGAAACCGCGTGGTGCTGCTGACCCGCGCCACCGACTTCTTCCACGATGAGACTTACCTGTGGGACGGCCAGCGGGCCGAGCGGCTGCCGATCCCGCAGAAGGTCGGCGTGCGCGGTCTGATCGGCGGCAAGCTGGTCCTCAAGATCGAGGAGCCGTGGACCATCGACTCGAATGCCTCGGCGAAGAGCTTTCCAGCCGGCTCGCTCGTCGCCGTGTCGCCAGGATTTCTGACCAAGGCGCGCGACAAGGAGATCGCGATCAGCAACGACTGCGATCCCTGCCAACTGCTGGCCCCCGGCCCGCGCCAGTCGATCGACCAGGTCGCCGTGACCGACCACCGCGTGCTGGCCGTCGTTTACGACAATGTCCGCGGCAGCCTGGTCAGTTTGCGGCTACGCGGCGAGTTCGGGGTGACGTCCCAGCCGCTGCCGGTCATCGACAACGCCGCCGTCTCGCTGGGCTCGCACGCCGACGAGGGCGACGACGTCTTCTACACCGTCGAGGGCTTCCTGACGCCCACCCAGCTGAAGCTGGCCGACGCCACCGGAACCACCGCCCAGACGGTCAAGGCCCTGCCCGCCCTGTTCGACGCCAAGAACCTGGTGGTCGAGCAGAAATCGGCGACCTCAAAAGACGGTACGGCCATCCCCTACTTCCTGGTCCACAGGAAGGACTGGAAGCTGAACGGTCAGAACCCGACCCTGCTGCACGCCTATGGCGGCTTCAACCTGTCCAAGCTGCCGGTCTACGACCCGCTGGTCGGCAAGCTGTGGCTGGAGCGCGGCGGCGCCTACGCTGTGGCCAACATCCGGGGCGGCGGCGAGTTCGGGCCGGCCTGGCACGAGGCGGCGCTGAAGGCCAACCGCCAGCGGGCCTATGACGACTATTTCGCGGTCGCCGAAAAGCTGATCGCCGACAAGGCCACCGCCCCGCGCCACCTCGGCGCCTACGGCCGCTCGAACGGCGGCCTGCTGATGGGCGTGGCCATGACCGAGCGTCCGGACCTGTGGAACGCGGTGGTGGTCGAAAGCCCGCTGCTGGACATGATCCGCTACACCCAGCTGCCGGCCGGCGCCTCGTGGATCGGCGAATACGGCGACCCGGCCATTCCGGCCGAGCGGGCCTGGATCGAGAAATACAGCCCCTACCAGAACCTCAAAGCCGGCGTGAAATATCCCCTGGCCTATATCACGACCTCGACCAAGGACGACCGCGTCCACCCCGGCCACGCCCGCAAGTTCGCCGCCCGCCTGGACGACCTGAAAGTCGACCACCTCTATTTCGAGAACACCGACGGCGGTCACGCCAACGGCGCCGACCCCAAGGCCAACGCCCGCCGCTGGGCCCTGCACTACACCTACCTGTCGCGCCAGCTGATGGACCACTAGATGAAGCGCCTTCTCCTCGCCCTCCTGGCCACCACGAGTCTGATGACCCTGACCCCCGCGACCGCCGCCGACGGCGCCAAGCCCGCCGAAGCCCGCACGCCCCTGTCCGAGCTGGGCAAGGACGATCCCTATCTGTGGATGGAGGAGATCGAGGGAACCCGCCCCCTCGACTGGGCGAAGGCCGAGAACACGCGCAGCCTGGGCGTGCTGCAGGGCGACGCCCGCTACGCCGACCTGGAGGCCAAGGCCCTGGCGATCCTGAACGCCAAGGACCGCGTACCGGGGGTTTCGTTCGCCGGCGACGGATCCTTGCGCAACTTCTGGCAGGACGCCGACCACGTGCGCGGCCTGTGGCGCAAGACGACGCTGGAGAGCTACCGCACCGCCCAGCCGGCCTGGGAGACGATCCTCGACATCGACGCCCTCTCCAAGGCCGAGAACGCCAACTGGGTGTTCAAGGGCGCCAGCTGCCTGCCGCCCGAAGAGACCCGTTGCCTGGTCACCCTGTCGAACGGCGGCAAGGACGCGGTCAGCGTCCGCGAGTTCGACACCACGACCAAGACCTTCGTCGACGGCGGCTTCGTCCTGCCCGAGGGCAAGCAGAACTATAGCTGGCTCGACAAGGACACCCTTCTGGTCGGCCGGGAGTGGGCGCCGGGCGAACTGACGAACTCCGGATACGCCTATGTCCTGAAGACCCTGAAGCGCGGCCAGGCCCTGGACCAGGCCGTCGAGATCTATCGCGGCCAGAAGACCGACGTCTCGGTCAGTCCGTTCATTCTTCGCGACGCCGACGGCAAGGTCGTCGCGAAAATGGCCTACCGCGGCGTGACCTTCTTCGAGCGTGAATATCATCTGCTCGACGGCGCCCAGCCGGTGAAGCTCGATTTGCCCTTGAAGAGCTCGATCCAGGGCTATGTCGACGGCCAGATGGTCGTGCTGATGGAGCAGGACTGGCCGGCCAGGGGCTTCAAAACCGGCGACCTGGTCAGCTTCGACCTGGCCAAGCTTAAGGCCGCGCCGGACAAGGCGGCGGCGACGCTGGTGCTGCGCCCATCCGCGCGCCAGTCGGTGGAATCCGTCAACAGCACCCGCAACAAGCTGGTCGTCAGCCTGCTGGACAACGTCAAGGGCGCGGCCCTGGTGTTCAGCCACGGCCCCAAGGGCTGGACCTCGCAGAAACTGGACCTGCCGGCCAATTCCAGCATCGGCTTGGGCTCGGCCTCGGACCAGGACGACCGGATCTTTGTCAGCGTCACCGGCTATCTGACGCCCAGCACCTTCTGGCTGGCCGACGCGGCGACGCTGAAGCTCGAGCAGGTCAAGGCCTCGCCCGCCCGCTTCGACGCCTCGACCCACGTGGTCGAGCAGTTCGAGGCGACCTCTTCGGATGGGGTGAAGATCCCCTACTTCGTGGTGCGGCCCAAGGGCGTGAAGTACGACGGATCGTCCCCCACCCTGCTCTACGCCTATGGCGGTTTCCAGGTGCCGCTGACCCCTGGCTATTCGGGCGTTATGGGCAAGCTGTGGCTGGAGCGCGGCGGGACCTATGTCGTCGCCAACATCCGCGGCGGCGGCGAGTTCGGCCCGGCCTGGCACGAGGCGGGCCTGAAGGCCAACCGTCAGAAGGTCTATGACGACTTCTTCGCCGTCTCCCAGGACCTGATCGCCCGCAAGATCACCTCGCCCCGGCGCCTGGGGATCATGGGCGGCAGCAACGGCGGCCTCTTGATGGGCGTCGCCTTGACCCAACGGCCCGAACTCTACAACGCCGTCGTCGTGCAGGTGCCGCTGTTCGACATGATCCGCTACAGCCAGCTCGGGGCCGGCGCCTCGTGGGTCGGCGAATACGGCGATCCGGCCATCCCGTCCGAGCGGGCGGTGATCGCCAAGTACGACCCCTACTCCAACCTGAAGGCCGGCAGGAACTATCCCGAGGTCTTCATCGAGACCTCGACCAAGGACGACCGCGTCCATCCGGCCCACGCCCGCAAGGCGGCCGCGCGGCTGATGGAGCTGGGCTATCCGGTGCTCTATTATGAGAACATCGACGGCGGCCACGCCGGCGCTGCCAACCTGGCCGAAACGGCCCGGCGGCAGGCGCTGGAGTACGTGTACCTGACGCGCCGGCTGATGGACTGACGGAAGGCTAGGCCCTCAAGCCGCCGGAGCGGCGAAGAAGGTCCGGCAGATCGCCCGGCCGGTGGCCTCGGCCAGGATGAGCTCGGGGTCGCGAACGGCCGCCATCAGGCCCTCGTCGGGCGTCTGCACGTCGATCCGCTGGAGATCGATCACGGCCTTGTCGCTGGCCCGCCTCACCTTGACCTGGGCGACCAGGCGGTTGGGACGGTTGAGGTCGATGTCGCCCAGATGGCGCACATTCAGCCGCTCGATCTTTAGATCGAGCCGCAGGTCCTGACCCGCGGCGCAGGCGGCCAGGCCTTCGTCCACCTCTTCGGTCAGGGTCCGCGTGAAGGTCTCGCTGGGGCCCTGGCCCCAGGTCCATCCGGCGTGGATCACCACGTCGCGCACCCGGGCCCGAGGCGCGGCCTCGGCGCCGGACGCGAAGGTCAGCGCCAGCAGGAAGGTGGCGGTCATCACAGTCTTCATGGTCATCCTCGACAAGCTCGACCCGCCTTAAAGCGAAGCTCGCATGAACCGGAGATGACCAGCGTTCTTCGAACGCGGCCCCCTGGCTTCAGGGAGCGATGTTCATGCGGATCGCCGCCGGATCGAGGCCGCCGGCCGGCCAGGCTCGCGTCCAGCCGTACTTCAACTCGCCCTCGCGGAAAGCGAAGCGATCGAGGTGCTTGGCCACCACGTCCTCGAGACGCGTCAAGCCCTCCAGGTCGGCGGCCTCGAGCGTGATGTCGAGGCCGTCCGGGTGGGCGGTCATGTGGCAGGTTCCCAGCGGCAGCGGAAACAGGGCCGAGGTCTCGTCATAGGTGACCTCGAACTTGTGGCTCCAGTGCTTGGCCAGCTGGGTCATGTAGCGGGCCGCCTTGTCGGTGGCGACGCGGGCGTGGCTCTGCATGGTCGCCTCCCTCAGACCGATTCGATGACGGACGCGGCGTCGTCCAGCGCCTTGGCCACCGCCGCGATCTGTTCGGCCGTCAGCTGGCCGCCGTGCAGCTTGAGCCGCAACGCCGTCTTCAGGTTCTCGCGAGCCCGCAGGATCTGCGGCGAGAAGGCCGCGCTGGCGGACGCCGCTTCGGCCATGCGCTCGAACAGCGAGCGGACGGGCGCGTCGTTGCTGGCAAGGAACGCCTCGCCCTCGGGCGTGATCGTGTAGAGCTTCTTGCCGCCGCCGGCGTCGCTGGCGGTGACGTAGCCCATTTCCTCCAGCAGGGTCAGGGTCGGATAGACCACGCCGGGGCTGGGGCTATAGGCGCCGCCGGCCGCGGTCTCGATGGCCTTGATCAGCTCGTAGCCGTGGCTGGGCTTGTCGGCGATCAGCTTGAGCACCACGAAGCGCAGGTCGCCGTGATCGAAGAACCGGCCCATGCGACCGCCGCGGCCGCGTCCGGGAGGACCGCCGTGAAAGCCGAACGGGTGGCGGCCGTGATGCGCGTCGCCGCGACCGTCCCAGCGCCCGCGGTGATGATGATGATGTCTTCCAAACATGTCTTTTCGACTCCGTTTCGTTATATCGGAATTACAGATATATCGGAATCTCAGGTGGTCAAGAGCTATTTTCGATATATCTGATAATGCCGCCTAACGGCTTGGGCACGTCCGTGACTCTCCGGTGACGTCCTGTGCGTCTGTGAAGATCTCGGCCGACTGCGGCCTCTCGGCCTCAGTCGCCGAGCAATCGGCGCAAAAGAACAGCTGAGTGGACCGAAATGATCGCCTCAATCTTGATACGGAGCGGCGCGCCAATACATGGGGGCTTCGGAATCAGGAGCACACGTGGGAGCGATCAGGACAAGGGCGCGCGCCGACAGGCGTTCGGCGGGCGGTATAACGCCGCCGCGATCGCGATGGCTGCGGGGCTTCTGGCCGTCGCTCCGGCGGTCCACGCCCAGGAGCAGCCGACCGGTTCGGCGCCCGCCAATGATCCGTGGGAAGGCTTCAACCGCGGCGCGTTCAAGCTTGGCATGGGGCTGGACAAGGTGCTGCTGGCGCCGATCGCCCATGGCTACATGGCCGTGACGCCCCGCCCGGTCCGCAACCGGGTGAGCTCGGTCGTCTACAATCTCGGCGAGCCCAACACCGTCATCAACTTCGCGCTGCAGGGTAAGCCCAAGCGGGCCATGCGATCGACCGCCCGCTTCGTGGTCAATTCGACCGTCGGCGTCCTGGGCCTGTTCGACGTGGCGTCCAAGATGCATCTGCCGCGCCGCGACTCCGACTTCGGCCAGACCTTCGGCTATTACGGCGCGGGCCCCGGGGCCTATATCTACGTGCCGCTGATGGGTCCGCTGAACGTCCGCGACGGCATTGGCCGGGCGCTGGACATGGTCACCGACCCGGTCAGCGCGGTGGCCGGCGGCGTCAGCACCGATTTCGGCAAGGCCCGTCTGGGCGTCACCATCGTCGACGTGCGGGCCTCGGCCGATCCGGCCTTCCGCGCGTTGAAGGACTCGCCCGACCCATACGTCGCGGCGCGTTCCGCCTACGGACAGTACCGTGAAGCCTTCATTCGACAGGCCACCGGCGCAGCCGAGGATCTACCCGATTTCGACTCGCCGCCGTCCGATACGGCTCCGGCGACGCCGAGCCCTCAATAATTCGTCTGGTAAGAACATGACCCTGAAGCTCAACACCCGGCGCGGCGCCAACGCCGCGCTTCTGGCTTTTCTCGGCGCCGTCGCGATCAGCGCGCCCGCCATGGCCCAGGCCCGCGACCCGGGCGCGGAAGCCTTCGTGCAGACCAAGGCCCAGCGCGTCATCTCCGTGCTGGCCAACAAAGGCATGAGCGACGCCCAGAAGAAGCAGGTCTTCCACCAGGCGATCGACGAACTGGCGGATGTGCCGCGCGTGACCAATTTCGTGCTGGGCAAGTACGCCCGCACCATCACCCCCGAACAGCGGGCCCGCTTCGCGCCAGCCTTCAGGACCTACGCCGAGAACGTCTACCAGGACCGCATCGACGACTACCGCGGCGAACAGCTGAAGGTGACCGGCTCGGTCGTTCGCAAGCCCGGCGACGTGATCGTCAACACCACCATCTCGGGCGGCCAGATCAGCCAGCCGCTGCCGGTCTCGTGGCGCGTGCTGGGCGGCGGCCAGACCTGGAAGGTCGTCGACGTCCAGTTCAAGGGCGTCTGGCTGGCCATCACCCAGCAGCAGGACTTCGTCTCGACGATCGACAACGCCGGCGGCAACATCGACGTGCTGATCAA
>NZ_QFQZ01000082.1 GCF_003243465.1 Caulobacter segnis | reverse complement strand
AACCAGCGGTACGAGGCCTTGGGCGTCCGAACGCCGGTCTTGCGGTCCATGGCCACCAGGCCGAACTTCGAGGTGTAGCCGAGGTCCCACTCGAAGTTGTCGATCAGGGTCCACTCGAAATAGCCGCGCACGTCGCAGCCGGTTTCGCGGGCCGCCAGCACGGCCTGAAGATGGCGGCGCAGGTAGGTGATGCGGAACTGGTCGTCGAGGATCGCCGGGCCAGGGCTGAACGGGTCCGAGCAGCCGTTCTCGGTGACGATCATCGGCGGCGCGCCATAGTCGCGGCGCACGCGGTCCAGCACCTCGAACAGCCCCGACGGGTCGATGTGGCGGCCGAAAGCATCGAGCTCCGCCCCTTTCGGCGGCGCGGCCTGGGCGATCTTGCCCGGCGCGTTCAGGTCCAGGCGCACGTAGGCGGGGGCGTAGTAGTTCACCCCGAGGAAATCGACGGGTTGGCGCGTGATCGCCATGTCCCCGTCGCGGACGACGCCCTTCAGGAAGTCGTCCATCGCCTTGGGATAGATCCCCTTGAACAGCGGATCGAGCCACGCCCCGTTCCAAAGCGCGTCGAGGCCGTCGGAGGCCAGCCGGTTCCAGAGCGCCCACGGACCGCCGGCCGGGCGGCAAGGCTGCAGCGCCATGGTCGTGCCGACCTTGAGCCCTTGGCCTCCCGCCCGCAGCGCCTGCATCGCCAGGCCCTGGCCGAGGTTCATGTGGTGGATCACCGGCCCCAAGAGCGCGTCGTCCTTGAGCCCCGGGGCCTGCTCGCCCAGCACGTGGCCGAAGACGGCGTGCACCGCGGCCTCATTGAGGATGATGTAGTTCTTCAGCCGATCCCCGAGCCGCTCGACCACCGCATGGGCGTAGTCGGCCAGGCGCTGGGCGGTGTCGCGGTTCTTCCAGCCGCCCTTGTCCTGCAGGCCCTGCGGCAGGTCCCAGTGGAACAGCGTGGCGTAGGGCGCGATTCCCTTGGCCAGCAAGGCATCGACCAGCCGCGAATAGTGGTCCAGCCCACTGGCGTTCACCGCCCCCTCGCCCGTCGGCAGGATGCGCGACCAGCTGATCGAGAAGCGATAGGCCTTGAGGCTCGCGCCGGCGATCAGGTCGACGTCCTCCTGGAAGCGGCGATAGCTGTCGGTGGCGACCGTGGCGTCCGAGCCGTCCTTGACGTGACCGGGGACCTTCTCGAACAGGTCCCAGACGCTGGGCCGGCGGCCGTCGGCGGTCTGCGAGCCCTCGGTCTGGAAGGCGGCGGTGGCGACGCCCCAGATGAAGTCCTTGGGGAACTGGCGGCTCTTGGGATTGAGGTCCGTGTGGCCCGGCGCCTCGCATCCCGACAGCCCGATCGCCGCGCCGCCCAGGGCCAAGGCCCCCAGCGCCCGGCGGCTGACGCCCGAGCGTTCCATGTCGTCCCTCCCGTTATTTGTTGGGAGGAGGATGAAGGCGGAGAACGCCGTTCGCAAGGCGGCGAAACGCGGCCGCTATCATACCCGTGTCATCCCGGCCGAAGCGGAGCGTAGAGCCGGGACCCAGGGGGTGCGGGAACGCCGCGCTTGCCGCCCCTGGGTCCCGGACAGCCTCTGCGAGGCTTCCGGGATGACACGGTTTTTATAAGCGTCGTCTACGCCGCCGCCCCGCGCGCCCGGGCCAGAGGGTCGTAGTTCAGGATCGGCGAGAGCCAGCGTTCGGCCGTCGCCAGGTCCCAGCCCTTGCGGCGGGCGTAGTCCTCGACCTGGTCGGCGTCGATCTTGCCGACGCCGAAATAGTGCGCCTGCGGGTGGCTGAAGAAGAGGCCCGAGACCGCCGCGCCGGGGGTCATGGCGTAGCTCTCGGTCAGTTGCAGGCCCGTCGCCGCCTCGGCGTCGAGCAGCTTGAACAGCGTGCCCTTCTCGGTGTGGTCGGGCTGGGCCGGATAGCCGGGCGCGGGGCGGATGCCCTGGTACTTCTCGGCGATCAGGCGCTCGACGTCGGCGTCCTCTTCGGGCGCGTAGCCCCACAGCTCGACACGGGCCTTGTGGTGCAGCCATTCGGCGAAGGCTTCTGCCAGACGGTCGGCCAGGGCCGAGGCCATGATGGCGTTGTAGTCGTCGCCGGCGTCCTTGAAGCGCTTGACGATCTCATCCTCGCCATGGCCCGCCGTGACCGCGAAGCCGCCGACATAGTCGGCCCCCTGCCCGATTGGCGCGACGAAGTCCGACAGGGCGACGTTCTGCTTGCCCTCTCCCTTGTCCATCTGCTGGCGCAGGGTGTGTAGGCGCGAGAACTCGGCCACGCGGGTCTCGTCGGTGTAGAGCACGATGTCGTCGCCCTGGGCCTGGGCCGGCCAGAAGCCGATCACGCCCCTGGCCCCGAACCACTTCTCGGCGACCACCTTGTCCAGCATGGCGCGGGCGTCGCGATAGAGGTCGGTGGCGGCCTGACCGACGACATCGTCTTCCAGGATCTGCGGGAAGCGACCGATCAACTCCCAGCTGGCGAAGAACGGCGACCAGTCGATGAACGGCACGAGTTCCGCCAGCGAAGGCTCGAACACCCGCGTGCCGATGAACGCCGGCTTGGGCGGGACATAGCCCTTCCAGTCGATGGCGAAGGCGCGCTTGCGGGCTTCCTGGATCGAGGCGCGGGCCTTAGTCGTCTGGCCGCGTGCGTACTGTTCGCGGACCTTGACGTATTCGGCGCGGGTCTCGGCGATGATCCTGTCGCGCTCGCCCTCCGACAGCAGGCCTGAGACCACGCCGACCGCGCGGCTGGCGTCGACGACATAGGTGGTCGGGCCGCGGCGATAGGCCGGCTCGATCTTGACCGCCGTGTGGGTTCGGCTGGTGGTGGCGCCGCCGATCAGCAGCGGAATGTCGAAGCCCTGGCGCTCCATCTCGGCGGCCACGAACACCATCTCGTCCAGAGACGGGGTGATCAGGCCCGACAGGCCGATCATGTCGACCTTGTGCTTCTTCGCTTCATCGAGGATGCGGTCGGCGGGCACCATGACGCCCAGGTCCACGACCTCGTAGTTGTTACACTGCAGCACGACGCCGACGATGTTCTTGCCGATGTCGTGGACGTCGCCCTTCACGGTGGCCATCAGCACCTTGCCGGCGGCCTGGCGTTCCTGGCCTTCCTTCTCGGCCTCCATGAAGGGCATCAGCCAGGCCACGGCCTGCTTCATGACGCGGGCGGACTTCACGACCTGGGGCAGGAACATCTTGCCCGCGCCGAACAGGTCGCCGACGACGTTCATGCCGTCCATCAGCGGGCCTTCGATCACGTGCAGCGGACGCTCGGCGGCGAGGCGCGCCTCTTCGGTGTCCTGCTCGATGAACTCGGTGATGCCGTGGACCAGGGCGTGAGTCAGGCGCTCGTTCACCGTGCCCTCGCGCCAGGCCAGGTTGGCGACCTGCTGCTGGCCCTTCTCGCCCTTGTAGCGGGGGGCCATCTCGACCAGGCGCTCGGTGTTGGTCTGGTTCGGATCGCGCTGCGGGCGGTTGAGGATCACGTCCTCGACGGCCTCGCGCAGACCCGGGTCGATGTCGTCATACACCGGCAGGTCGCCGGCGTTGACGATGCCCATGTCCATGCCGGCGTTGATGGCGTGGTACAGGAACACCGAGTGGATCGCCCGGCGCACCGGCTCGTTGCCGCGGAAGCTGAACGAGACGTTCGACACCCCGCCCGACACCCGGGCGTAGGGCAGCATCTGCTTGATGCGGCGCGTGGCTTCGATGAAGTCTACGGCGTAGTTGTCGTGCTCCTCGATCCCCGTCGCCACCGCGAAGATGTTGGGGTCGAAGATGATGTCCTCGGGCGGGAAGCCGACCTTCTCCACCAGGGTGTTGTAGGCCCGCTCGCAGATCTCGACTTTTCGAGCTTCCGTGTCGGCCTGGCCGACCTCGTCGAAGGCCATGACCACCACGGCCGCGCCGTAGCGCAGGCACAGCTTGGCCTGCTGGAGGAACTTCTCCTCGCCTTCCTTCAGGCTGATCGAATTGACGATCGCCTTGCCCTGGACGCACTTGAGACCGGCCTCGATCACCTCCCACTTGGAGCTGTCGATCATCACCGGGACGCGGGCGATGTCGGGCTCGGCGGCCATCAGGTTCAGGAAGGTGATCATGGCCTGCTGGCTGTCCAGCAGACCCTCGTCCATGTTGACGTCGATGACCTGGGCGCCGGCCTCGACCTGCTGGCGCGCAACCGACAGGGCGGCCGGATAGTCGCCCTCGACGATCAGCTTCTTGAACTTGGCCGAGCCGGTGACGTTGGTGCGCTCACCGATGTTGACGAAGACGGGGCGCATTTCAGGATCCAGCAGCAGTCATCCCTTCTCCCCTTGCGGGAGAAGGTGGCCCGCGAAGCGGGTCGGATGAGGGGTTGAAGAACGTCACCGCCGCGAGACAGCGGCTGAAAGGCCAGCAAGACCCCTCATCCGTCGCCTTCGGCGACACCTTCTCCCGCATGGGGAGAAGGAGAATTGAAGTCAGAGACACTAAGCCAACTCGAACGGTTCGAGGCCCGCCAGGCGCATGGCCTTGGGGCGCTCGGGAATTTGCCTCGGCTTCACGCCGCGCACTTCATCGGCGACGTGGCGGATGTGGTCCGGCGTCGTGCCGCAGCAGCCGCCCAGAATGTTGACCAGGCCGTCCTTGGCCCATTCGTGCAGGGCGTGGCCGGTCTGGTGCGGCTCCTCGTCGTACTGGCCCATGGCGTTGGGCAGGCCGGCGTTGGGATAGGCCGCGACCAGGGTGTCGGCGATGCGGGCCATCTCGGCGATGTGCGGGCGCATCAAGTCAGCGCCCAGGGCGCAGTTGAAGCCCACCGCGAACGGCTTGGCGTGCTTGACGCTGTTCCAGAAGGCCTCGGCCGTCTGGCCCGACAGCGTCCGGCCCGAGCGGTCGGTGATGGTGCCGCTGATCCAGATCGGCAGCTCCTCGTGGCCCTCGTCGCGCCAGTCGAGGATCGCCTTGATCGCCGCCTTGCAGTTCAGGGTGTCGGTGATGGTCTCGATCAGGAAGAGATCGACCCCGCCCTGATAGAGCGCGTCGACCTGTTGGCGATAGGCTTCATAGACCTGATCGAAGGTCACCTTGCGCGCGCCGGGATCGTTCACGTCCGACGACATCGACAGCATGACGTTCAGCGGCCCGATCGAGCCGGCGATGAACTTCGGGCTCGCCGGGTTCTCGGCGTTCCAGCGGTCGGCGACCGAGCGGCCGATCCTGGCGCCCTCGAGGTTGATGTCCCAGACGTCCTGTTCCGACAGGTGATAGTCGGCCTGGGCGATCGTGGTGCCCGAGAAGGTGTTGGTCTCGGAGATATCGGCGCCGGCCGAGAAGTAGGCGTCGTGCAGCTCGGCCACGAGATCCGGCCGGGTCAGGCACAGGATGTCGTTGTTGCCCTTCATCTGGCCGTCGTGCGCGGCGAAGCGCTCGGCGCGATAGTCGGCCTCGGTCAGGCCCTTTTTCTGGAACATCACGCCCCAGGAGCCGTCGAGAATAAGGATGCGCTCCTTGGCGGCGGCCTTCAGGGCGGCGACGCGATTGGCGCGGATGGACAGGTCAGTCATGGCTTGCTCCCGCCGCCTGCTGGCGCGCGAGCTCCTTGTTGAAGGCGGCTTCGGAGGCGTCAACGAACCGGGCAAGCTCGGCCGGATCGACGAAGGCGTTCGGGTCGCCGCGCAATTGCTTCTGGCGTTTGGCCAGCAGGTTCCCCTGCTCCTCGTGCGCGGGCAGCATCACGTCGGTCGGAAGAGCCCGCATCTTGACGAAGCTGGCGCGGTAGTCGGCGACGATGTTCTTGTGGGTCTTGTTGCCGACCAGAACGTTGCCGGCGACCGACAGCGAGCACGGGAAGGTCACGTTCAGCGGCCGCCCCTTCTCGGTGACCGCCGTGGTCCAGGTGGTGCAGCCGATCGTGTGGCCCGGCGTCAGGTGCGCGACCATCGCGGTCTCGCCCAGCTTCAGCTTGGTCTCGTCGCCGAAGGCGCGGTCGACCTTGACCGCGGGAAACGGCGTCGGGCCGTTCTCGTTGTCGCCGATGTGGTGGCCCTGCTCGATCGCCGGCTCGTCGCCGCGCGAGATCCACAGCTTGGCGGTCGGAATGTCGGCCTTCAGCTGGGCCAGCCCCCCGGCGTGGTCGAAGTGGGCGTGGGTGTTGATCAGGATCTTCACGTCCGCGAGCTTGAAGCCCAGCGCGGCGATGTTGCGCTCGATCTGCTTGCCGGTCTCGGCGTTGGGGCCGCCGTCCAGGATGACGTGCCCCGCGGACGAGGTGATCAGCCAGGACGAGATGCCTTCTGTCCCCACGTAATAGATGTTGCCGACCACGCGATAGGGCTTGGTCGGCTTGGTCCAGTTGGCGGGCATGTCGGCGTGGGCGGCAGACGCCAGGGCCAGGACCGACACCGCCAGGGCGATAGCGAGGCGCTTCATGCGGCGACCTCCGCCGGGGCCGGCGCAGTCTCGCGCAGGCCCAGCACGCGGCAGATGGCGTAGACCAGGTCCGCGCGGTTCAGGGTGTAGAAGTGGAAGTCCTCGAAGCCCTGCTCCTGCAGCTTGGCGCACATCTCGGTGGCGACCGAGCAGGCGATCAGGCGGCGGGTCTCGGCGTCGTTCTCCAGCCCGTCGAACAGGTTGGCCAGCCAGCCGGGGATGGTGGTCTGGCAGGCGGCCGCCATCTTCTTCAGCCCCGCGAAGTTGGTCACCGGCATGATCCCCGGCACGATCGGGATGGTGATCCCGGCCGCGCGGACCTTGTCGACGTAGCGCAGGAAGGCGTCGAGATCGAAGAAGAACTGGCTGACGCCCAGCGTCGCGCCGGCGTCGACCTTTTGCTTCAGCACGTCGATGTCGTGCTCCAGCGACGGGCTTTCCGGATGTTTTTCCGGATAGACCCCGACCAGCACCTCGAACGGCCCGATCGCTCGCACGGCCTTGGTCAGTTCGGTGGCGTTGGCGTAGCCGTCCTCGCGCGGGACATAGACGCCGCCGATGCCGCCCTCGCCGGGGGGCGGGTCGCCGCGCAGCGAGACGATGTGGCGGACGCCGATGTCCCAATAGTCGCGGATCACCTCGTCGACCTCGGCGCGCGAGGCGCCGACGCAGGTCAGGTGAGCGGCGGGCTTGAGGCTGGTCTCGTCCAGGATGCGCTTGACCGTCCGGTGGGTGCGCTCACGCGTCGAGCCGCCGGCGCCGTAGGTCACCGAGACGAAGGCGGGATCAAGCGGCGCCAGGCGGGTGATCGCCTGCCACAGGCTCTCTTCCATCTGCGGCGTCTTGGGCGGGAAGAACTCGAAAGAGACGCGGGGACGGCTGGTTCTTTCACCGGCGCGGGCGACGGGACCGATCACGCGGCGGGTGGGCGGAAGGGTCATGCGGCGCTCCTTTCGGCGGCGACGCTCAAGGGACGACGCGCGGTCCAGATTTTCACGGTGAGCCCCTCGCCGGTGGACGGCGGCAGGGCGATGTTGCTTTCCAACTGAAGGCCACCGGCCCGCAGCCACGGCGTGATCTCGCTGTCGTCGAAACCCAGGCGGCGATGCTGGTGCACCTCGCGCAGGAACTCGTGGTCGTGCGGGGCGAAGTCGGCGATCAGCAGCAGGCCGCCCGGCGCGACCAGCCGCGCGGCCTCGGCCACGGCGTTGGCGGGGTCGGACAGGTAGTGCAGCACCTGATGGACGGTGACGAGATCGGCGCAGCCGCCCGGCAGACCGGTGCTGAAAATGTCGCCGTGGCGCAGCTCGCAACTCGCAAGACCCGCCTTGGCGACTTCGTCGCGCGCGATGTTCAGCATCTGCTGCGAGAGATCCAGGCCCAGGGCGTTGCTGGCCCGCTTGCCCAGCAGGGTCAGCATGCGGCCAGCGCCGGCGCCCAGGTCGACCATCTCGTCGAAGGGCCCCTCCCCGGTCGCGCGCAGGATCGCGGCCTCGACCTCGGCCTCGTCGACATACAGCGAGCGGATCTCGTTCCAGCGCGCGGCGTTGCGAGCGAAATAGGCCTGGGCGTCCGTCGAGCGCTCGGCCCGCACGGCCGCCAGCTTGTCGGCGTCAAGGCGAATGACGGGATCGGTGTCGTCGATCAGGTCCAGCGCCTGCTCGACCAGGAACCGGCCCGGCGACTTGGCGGCCAGGCGGTAGAAGACCCAGGCGCCGTCCGGGAAACGCTCGACCAGCCCCGCCTCGGCCAGCAGCTTCAGATGCCGCGATACGCGCGGCTGGCTCTGGTCGAGGATGCGGCACAGTTCCAGCACCGACAGCTCCTCGGCCGCCAGCAAGGCCAGCAGGCGCAGGCGCGTGGACTCGCCGGCGGCGCGCAGCACTTCGACGACCTGTTCGGCGGTGAGCTTCATGGAGACATAAAGATATCTTTATGTCCGTTTTGGCAAGAGGAATTTATGCCTCAGACTCGGCCTTCGCGGCTTCCCAGAGCTCGATTTTCACCCCTGCGGGATCCATCAGCCAGGCGAACCGGCCATAGCCCTCGTCCTGCCGGCCCAGCGGCTCGACGCCCTCGGCGGCGGCGCGCGCGAGAACGCCATCGATATCATCGACAATGAAATTGATCATGAACGGCGCGGCCGACGGCGCGAAATAGTCGGTGTCGGCGGCGAAGGGCGACCAGGTCGCCTGGCTGCCCTTGGGCGGCTCGAAGATGGCGCCGCCCCAGTCGTGGACCTCGAAGCCCAGCACCCGCGCGTACCAGTCGCGCAGCGCCTTGGGATCCTCGGCCTTGAAGAAGAAACCGCCGATGCTGACAACCTTGGCCATGTTTACGCCTCCGCCCGCTGCGAGGCTCGGAGCCTAGCAAGCTTTGTGAAACATGCCATGCTGCTCGCCGCCATGATCCTGGCTTCTACGCCGCAATGCCTGCCGCACGGCGGCCCGCAGAGACTCGCTGGCGTCCTGGTCGCCCACACCTTTCCGGGCCCGCCCAATTTCGAGTCGATCAAGGACGGCGACACGCCCGAGCGGTACTGGCTTCTGCGCCTGGGGAAGGCGCTCTGCGTCTCCCCGGACGGCGACGACCCTGACAGCGGGGCCAAGGATGTGCGCGAGATCCAGTTGATCCTGACCCCGGAGGATTTCGCCCGTTACCGCCCGCTCCTGGGCAAGCCGATCGTGGCCGAGGGCGAGTTCATGAGTCCCATGAGCGGCCATCACCACACCGCGATCCTCCTTGAGGGCGTGAGGCTGACCAAGCGCCCCTAGACCGCCACCGGCGTCGCCAGAGGCTCGCCGTGGAAGTAGCGGCGCAGGTTCTCCAGGGTCAGGTTGACCATGGCCGGGATGCTGTCCAGCGTCGCGCCGGCGGTATGGGGCGTCAGCACGACATGCGGAACGCCCTCCCAGCGCGCGGCGGGAGTCGGCTCGTGTTCGAACACGTCCAGGCCCGCCATGCCCAGGGCGCCGGACCTGAGCGCGGCGATCAGGGCGTCCTCGTCGATCAGCGAGCCTCGCGCGACATTGACGATCAGGCCCTGCGGCCCGACCGCCTCGATGACGGCGCGGTCGATCATGTGGCGGTTCTCGGCATCCGGCCGCGCGCAGACGACCAGCACGTCGCTATCGCGCGCCAGGGCCATCAGGGTGTCGGCGCGGCGATAGTCGCTGTCCTTGGCGCGCGGCCCCCACCAGGCGATCTTCATCTCAAAGGCGGAGAGGCGAGCCGCCACCGCCTCGCCGATATGTCCCAGGCCAACGATCCCGGCCTTGCGGCCCCGCAGGCCATGGCGCGGCGCCATGCGCTCGGCGTGGCTCCAGCGGCCGGCGCGCAGACGCTGGTCGCCCTCGACGATCCCGCGCCAGGCCGCCAGCACCAGGCCCACGGCGTGGTCAGCCACGTCGGCGGCGTTCAGGCCGGTCGAGTGGGTCACGGCGATGCCGTGCGCCTTGCACCAGGGCACGTCGATCCCGTCATAGCCGACGCTGACGCAGGCGATCAGGCCCAGCTGTGGCATCTCCGACAGGAGGTCGGGGCCCAGCGCCATCTCGCCCGCATGGACGATCGCCCTGACATGACGCCCCGGTCCTTCCAAGAAGGCCAGCCGATCCGGATAGTCCCACAGGCGATGCACCGCATAGAGACCCTCCAGCAGCGGCTGCAGCGGCAGCAGCATCTCGTGGGAGATCAGGACGTGCGGCTTCTCGACCGGGGCTTGCGGCATGGCTTCCTCCATGGCGGCCGATGGGACGACCGTCCTTTTCCAGCAAGCTACTCGACCTGCGACAGTTATCCAGAGCCAAGGCCCCGGATCGGACCGCCGCGACCGGCGGCCCGATCCCGCGCCGAAGACGCCGCGCTAGTGGTGGCCCTCGGCGAACTCCTCGACCATCTTGGCGCAGAAGGCCGGCAGGTCGTCGGGCTTGCGCGAGGTGACGAGGCCCTCGTCGACCACCACCTCGCGGTCGACCCAGCGGGCGCCGGCGTTCTTGAGGTCGGTCTCCAGGGACGGCCACGAGGTCATCTCCTTGCCCTCGACCGCGCCGGCGTTGATCAGCGTCCAGGGGCCGTGACAGATCGCGGCGATCGGCTTCTTGCTCGTGACGAAGTGCTTGATGAAGTCGATGGCCTGGGGCTCCAGGCGCAGGGCGTCCGGATTGATCACCCCGCCCGGCAAGACGATCGAGTCATAGTCCTCGGGCCGAGCCGACGACAGGTCGCGGTCGACGGGCACGGCCCGGCCCTTGTCGTGATGCTCCCAGCCCTGGATCTCGCCGGACTTGGGCGAGACGATCTCGACCTGCGCGCCCGCGGCCTTCAGGGCCTCGACCGGCTTTTCCAGCTCAGACTGCTCGAAGCCGTCGGTGGCCAGCACGGCGACCTTGCGGCCGCTCAGGACGGCGCCTCGATCCTGCATCTGATCGCTCATGGGAAGCTCCTTTGATGGATGGGTCGCCCTCAAACCCGCCCCAGGCGCGCGCGGTTCCTCGTCAAAGCGGCCAAGCTGTGAACAACGGCGTCGCCCGAGAGTTGTGCTGGCAGGACGCCAAACGGTGTTCCAGGCCCGGAGAAACCACGATGTTGACCAAGACGCTCGCCGCGACCGCGGCGCTCTCGATGCTGGTCGGCGGCGGCTCGGCCCTCGCCCAGTCCAAGTCTTCCGCCACGGCCGGCCCCAAGCAGCCGATCCCCTACTCCCAGCTCAACGCCTATATGAAGGCCTCGCCGAAGGCGCGCGCCAGCAAGGACTGGTGGGCCGGATCGCCCACCGCTCCCACCGGCGCCTCGACCGACACCTCGGCGACGGCGCCGGGGAGCAGCACGATGAGCGGCTCGACGACGGATTCCTCGACCATGGGTTCGTCGTCGATGGGCTCGTCGACCATGGGCTCGTCGACGTCGTCCGACACGTCGGTGAACCCGCCGGTCGGGACGGGCGCGCCCAGCATGCCCTCGACGCCGCCGACGGACGGCGGGACGCAGCCCAACGGCTCGACCCTGCCCAACCCGTCGACGCCCACCGACCCGATGGGCGCGTCGACGCCCCCGGCCCCGCCGAAATAGCGCCGAACTTCCGGGACGGCCCATGGCCCGCCTGAGCGGGCCCTGGCGTCGTCCCGGCGTCAGCCGCCGAAGATGAAGTCGGCCTTGTAGTAGCCCTTGGCCGGATCGAGGATATCGACGGCGAACGGCGCGGAGCCGTCGGCTAGGTCGGTCAGCCAGGCGTCATTCGATCTGACCATTACGCCCAGATCGGCCTTCTGCGCCTCGGCCAGCAGCCACCCGACCATCGCCGCCTTGGTCCCGATCCCGTTGGACCCATCGCCGCCGTAATAAGCGAAGTAGTCGACGCGCGTATCGATCATCGCGTGGATTTTCGCATCGCTCGGCGCCGCGCCGAAGATCGTCTTGTAGGCTTCACGGGTGGCGTCGACGAAGCTAAGCGAGGCGTACTTGGCCGAAAACGCTTCCTTGCCCTCGCCCAGTTTCCCAAGATTGACCGCGAAGTTGATGTAACGGTTCTCGAGATTGAAGGCCTGATAGTAATCGCTGTTGAGGTTGTTGGCGTTACCTCCGTACGTCGAAACCAGGTAGTTGACGCCGCCCAAGCTGGGAATCTTTCCCGTGAAGAACTGGTAGGCCAGCGTCGCAACCGAGGTGGTGGCGCCGGCCGTCTTGATCACTTCGCTAGTGACCTGATCCAGGGCGAGTTTACCCGCTGACCACTGCTCGGACAGGCCGGTGGCCAGAGTTATAATCTTCGCGTCGTAGCTCACACTTCGAAGGATGGAGGCGAGTTCGCTGCTCAGTTCGGTGATCGTCGGATCGGGGCGGAAAATGATCTTCTCAATATTGATCAGCCGGTCGGTCCCGTCGGGCGAACCGCCGCGCGTGTCTGTCACCGTCATCGAACCGTCGGCGTTCTTGACCACGGAATAGTCGTTGGCCCACCCGTAGTAGCGCACCGTGTCCGCGCCATCTCCGCCGTCCAAGGTGTCGTCGCCCGCCCCCCCGATCAGCAGGTCATCGCCCCCGCCACCGGACAAGGTGTCGGCGCCAGCACCGCCATCAAGGGTATTGGCGCCGGCGTCGCCGGTCAGCGTGTCGGCGTATGACGAGCCCTTCAACCCTTCGATGTTGACCAGCGTCTCGACGCCGCCGCCGCGGGTGTTTTGCAGGCCAGTCTTGCTGAGGTCCACCGTGACGCCCAGCGTCGCGCTGTCGTAGAACACGGTGTCGAAGCCCGCCCCGCCGTCGTAGCTGTCGTCGCCAGACTGGCCGTACAGCATGTCGTCGCCAGCGCCGCCAATCAGGGTATCGCTGCCTTCATTGCCGTAGAGCGTGTCGGCGCCGTCGCCGCCATCAATGCGGTTGGCGTTCGTGTCGCCGTAGATTTGGTCGTTGAAGGCCGACCCGATCACGTTCTCGATACCGACCAGGGTGTCGACGCCCGCGCCGCGCGTGTCCTGCGAATAGCCGTAATTGTACAAATTGATCGAGAGGCTGGCCGTGGCTCCCGAATAGTCGGCGGTGTCGCTCCCCGCTCCGCCATCGAGGAGATCGTTGCCCGCTCCGCCAATCAATCGGTCGTCGCCATCGCCGCCATAGAGCTTGTCGTCTCCGGCCCCGCCGTCGATGACGTCATTGCCGCCAAAGCCGTAGAGGATGTTCGGGCCAGCGTCGCCGTTGAGCGTATCGGCGGCGTCGGATCCCGAACGCCAGTCTGCTTGCAGGTCGATGGTGGTGACCGCGAGACTCGTGGCCACCGTGAGGTAACGGCCATCCGACGAGACGGACAGCCGGTCGCCATAAAGGCCACCGGCCGTGTTGTAGTCGGTATAGCCTAGGGCGATCGCACGCTTGATTGACCAGTCGCCGACGGACAGCTCCAGGACGCGATTGGCGGGGTTTTCGTAGACGAACAGCGACTTGCCGTCGGAAGAAAAGCCGGCGCCCCCCAAGCGGGACTGGAACTCCGGGTGGATGGCCGTCAGGTCGGCCACCTTGTTTCCGGTCAGATCGTAGATGATGGTCTGGCCATAGGTTACCTGAACCATCAACTTGGCGGCCGCGGAAACCGCCTGCACGCCGCTGTTGTAATAGTTGGTGCTGGACGCCTGGTCCAAGGTCTTGGCCACGGTGTCGTACAGCCAGACCTTCCCACCATAGAGGCTCTGCTGCCCGATCATGATCTTGGTGCGGTCCTCCGACACCGTCAGAGTCGACTCCGGGTAGTAGGTGCTGTTGGTAGGCGCGAACTTCCCGGTCGCAGGATCCAGGGTCCAAAGGTTAGTCTGATTAGCGCTGTTGCTGCTTTGGCTCAGATAAACGGCACCATTCTGCGCGACGGCGACATCGTAGAAGCCGCGGTCGCTGCCCTTGATGGCGAGGGTGAAGTCCGTCACCTGGCCGGTCGTCAAGTCCAGCCTATGGACCGTGGCGACGCCTTGAACACTGTCGTTGTAGTTAGAGGGAAGCTGTTCCGCCACGAAGAGATAGCGGCCATCGGTCGACACATCCATGCCGGCCAGCAGCGTCCCCACCTTCCAGCGCCCGGTGATGCCCCCCGTTGGGATGCTGTATCCAACCACGTAGCCATCGCCGTCGGCGGCAAAGAATGATTTGCCGTCCGAGCTGATCACCACATCCTGGAAAAATCCGCCGGCGGCCACGCGGGCGGCGCCGCGCGAGGTCAGCGCATCGACGGTGGTGGTGGTGTACGAGGCCGAAAGCGTCACCGTCTTGTCGCTGAATTTCAGCGTCTCGATGTTCAGTAGCGTGTCGACTCCAGTGCCGTAGTATCGCTTGTCTGTGACGGTCCAAGTGCCGTCGCTATTCCGCCCCCAGGTGTAGTTGATCGAGGCGTCGCTATAGACGGCCGTGTCGGCGCCCGCCCCGCCGTCGAGGATGTCATCCCCCTTCCCGCCTTCGAGGAGATTCGCCTCGCTGGATCCCAGCAGCACGTCATCGTAGTTCGAGCCCGTCAGGTTCTCGACACCGATCAAGGTGTCGGCCCCGCCGCCGAGGGTGTTCTGGATCACACTGTCCTTGGACAGGTCGACGCGAACGCCGAGTTGGACGTCGGCGTAGCTCGCTGTGTCGCTGCCCGCGCCGCCATCCAGGATATCATCGCCCAGGCCGCCTATTAGAGTGTCATCGCCCGCGCCGCCCAGAAGGGTGTCGCCGCCGGCGCCGCCGCTCAACAGATCACGGCCCGCGCCGCCATCCAGGACATTGGCCCCGGCCGCGCCCGTCAGGGTGTCGTTGAACGCCGAGCCCTTGATGTTTTCGATCGAATAGAGCTGATCGTAGCCGGCGCCTTGGGCCGACGACCAGGAAGGACTCGCGCTCACGGTAACCCCGGTGGTCGCGCCGCTGTAGTCGACCGTATCGACCCCATCACCGCCGTCGAGGGTGTCGTCCCCCGCGCCGCCGATAAGCGTGTCGTTGCCGGCGTCGCCGTAAAGCCGGTCATTGCCGGCGCCGCCATCGATCACGTCATCGCCAGCGAACCCGAACAGGACGTTCGCCGCGGCGTCGCCAGTGATGACGTCGGCCTTGTCCGTCCCGGGGTCCCAGGTCAGGCGCGTGTCCACCGAGAAGACCGTCGTCCCCGAGAACACAACCAGATAGGCGCCGTCCGCCGAGAGGTTCAGCCGGTCGCCATAGGCCGCCGAGCCATAGTAGCCGGCGCCGACGTCGCTACCGATCGTAATCGAGCGCTCGATCGACCAGTCCGTGGTCGAAAACTGGAGGATACGGTCGTAGTTCGTGTCGAGGACGAACAGCTTAGACCCGTCGGCGCTGAACTCCACGCCCGCCACATTGTACTTGAGGTCCGGGCGCGTCGCTATGATGTCGCCGATCGGTCGGTAGTAGGCGTCATAGACCAGCAGCTTGCCGTATACCGCCTGGGCCACAACGCCGCTGTTGCTGATCGCCTGCAGGCCCGTGTTGTACGACGTGTCCGTGACCGCGATCTGGGTCATTGAATAGCTGGGACTGACGTGGACATACAGCGGCGCGTTGCTGCTTCCTTCCACCCCCAGGAGGATCTTGCCACGGTCCTGCGACGCCGTGAGCGTTCCGTAGAAGTACTGGGACGGCACGCCGGAGACCGTCCAGAACAGGCCTGTAGCCGGATCGAGGGACCACACCGTCAGACCCGGTCCCGAACTCCGCGAGACGATGATCGCGCCGTCCTTGGTCCAAGCGACGTCATAGAAGCCGCTCGAGTACTCGTTGCCGACCTTGGTGGTGTAGTCCACCACATCGCCGGTCTTCAGGTCCAGACGATGAATCCGCATCGTGCTGGTTCCGTCCGTTCCCCTCTCGATGCTCGCCTCGGCCGCGACGAGATAACGGCCGTCCGGCGAAACATCCATGCCGGCCAGCGTTGTCCCGACCTTCCATCGGCCCAGCACGTCACCGCTCTTCACATCGAACGCGGTGACGTATCCGTCGGTGTTCGACACATAGGCTGTCGAGCCGCTGGCGCTCAAGGTGACGTCTCGGAGTGTTCCCGTCGTCAGGGTCTGGACCACATTGGCGGAAGCGAGAGCAGACACGACGATGACTCCTGGCGAGGCGCACGGACCTCGCGGCCCATTCGGATATCGGGGATAGCTCAGCCGATGGGCGAACGATGCATAGCGGATAGCGAGCTCGCCGCGCCCCGGGTCTGGCGGTTAAGCGCGGAGCGGCCGGTCATCAAACCCGGATGACACGCGCAAAGTCGAAGACGCCATTTCCTCACCCCCAGCGAAGAATACTAACGCTCAGGTAGAGGCGCTTTAGAGACGACGTCAACCGCAAAGCGCGCTCAAGCGTCTCTGACGCAAAAGGGGCGACCGTCGCCGGCCGCCCCTTATCAGTCTTCGCTTAGAACGCCCGCCCGTTACCGCGCGAACTTCTGGAACTTGATGCGCTTGGGGATCAGGCTGTCGGCGCCCAGGCGGCGCTTCTTGTCTTCCTCGTACATCTCGAAGTTGCCTTCGAACCACTCGACGTGGCTGTCGCCCTCGAAGGCCAGGATGTGGGTCGCCAGGCGGTCCAGGAACCAGCGGTCGTGGCTGATGACCACGGCGCAGCCGGCGAACTCTTCCAGAGCCTCTTCCAGGGCCTGCAGGGTCTCGATGTCCAAGTCATTGGTCGGTTCGTCGAGCAGGACGAGGTTGCCGCCGGCGGCCAGGGTCTTGGCCAGGTGGACGCGGTTGCGCTCACCGCCTGACAACAGGCCGACCTTCTTCTGCTGGTCGCTGCCCTTGAAGTTGAAGCTGCCGACATAGGCTCTGGAGTTGATCTCGCGCTTGCCGACCATCATCACGTCGGTGCCGCCGCTGATCTCTTCCCAGATCGTCTTGTTCGGATCCAGGGCGTCACGCGACTGGTCGACATAGGCGAGCTTGACGGTCTCGCCCAGCTTGACCGTGCCGGCGTCGGGCTTTTCCTGGCCGGTGATCAGCTTGAACAGGGTCGACTTGCCGGCGCCGTTGGGGCCGATCACGCCGACGATGCCGTTCGGCGGCAGCTTGAAGGTGAGGTCCTTGAACAGGACCTTGTCGCCGTATTCCTTCTCGAGGCCCGAGACTTCCAGCACGACGTTGCCCAGGCGCGGGCCCGGCGGGATCTGGATGTGGGCGTAGGTCTGGGCCTTCGACGCGTTCTCCTGGTCGGCGACCATCTTCTCATAGGCGGCCAGGCGAGCCTTGGACTTGGCCTGGCGAGCCTTGGCGCCCGAGCGGACCCATTCCAGTTCGCGGGTAAGCGCGCGCTGGCGGGCTTCCGATTCCGACTGCTCCTGGACGACGCGCTTCTGCTTCTGCTCCAGCCAGCCCGAGTAGTTGCCCTCGTAGGGGATGCCCTTGCCGCGATCGAGCTCCAGCGTCCACTTGGTGACCTGGTCCAGGAAGTAGCGGTCGTGGGTGACCAGGATCACACAGCCCGGGAACTCTTCCAGGTGATGTTGCAGCCAGGCGACCGACTCGGCGTCCAGGTGGTTGGTCGGTTCGTCGAGCAGCAGCATGTCGGGCTTGCTGAGCAGCAGGCGAGCGAGCGCGATGCGGCGCTTCTCACCGCCCGACAGCTTTTCGATGTTGGCGTCGTTGGGCGGGCAGCGCAGGGCGTCGATCGCCATCTCGATCTTGGAATCGATGTCCCAGAGATCCTTGGCGTCGATGATCTCCTGGAGCTTGGTCATCTCCTCCATCAGCTCGTCGGAGTAGTCCTCGCCGAGCTTGGCCGCCAGTTCGTTGTACTTGTCGAAGACCTTCTTGTCCTCGCAGTCGGCGATGACATTGCCCCAGACGTCGAGGGTCGGGTCCAGGTGCGGCTCCTGCGGGAGATAGCCGCGCTTGATCCCGTCGGCGGCCTTGGCTTCGCCGGAGAATTCCTTGTCGATGCCGGCCATGACCTTCAGCAGGGTCGACTTGCCCGAGCCGTTGACGCCCACGACGCCGATCTTGGCGTCGGAGTAGAACGACAGCCAGATGTTCTCGAAGACCTTCTTGCCGCCGGGATAGGCCTTGGTCAGGCCCTGCATCTGGAAAATATATTGCTGCGCCATGAGGCTCGCGATCTCGCTGGACGAGGGTTTCGGGGATTGGGCGCTGAAATAGCGGTCCGGGCCGCTTCGCGCAATCGCGGCAAGGGAATTGGCGCTCCGAACGCCTTCATCGTTTCGTCGCGCCAGTGTCGACTCGCCGACACGGAACCTTCACCGCCGCGTCGCCCGGCGCTGTTAGCCGATCCCCCAAGCCGACGCTGATCCGCATCGGACAAGGGGATAGTGACAATGAAGAAGAACCAGATGCTGCTGGGCGCCGCCGCGCTCGCCCTCGTCATGGCCGCCGCGCCCGCCTTCGCCGACGACAAGGCCGACGCCGCCGCCGCTCCGACCACCGCCGCCCCGGCCGACAGCGCCGAAGTCGATGCGCTGATCATCATTGGCCAGGGCCAGAGCCGCCAGATCCAGACCCTGAACAGCGACGCCATCGGCTTGCAGGCCGCCGGGACCAGCGCGCTGAAGGCGATCGACAAGCTGCCCGGCGTCACCTTCCAGTCGGCCGACGCGTTTGGGGCTTACGAGTGGTCGACCCGTATCTCGATCCGCGGCTTCAACCAGAACCAGCTCGGCTTCACCCTGGACGGCGTGCCGCTGGGCGACATGAGCTACGGCAACCACAACGGCCTGCACATCAGCCGCGCGATCGCCAGCGAGAACATCGGCAAGGTCGAGCTGGCGCAAGGCGCCGGCGCGCTGGGCACGGCCTCGACCTCGAACCTGGGCGGCACGCTGCAGTTCTTCTCGCGCGATCCCTCCGAACAGATGGGCGGCGAACTCGACCTGACCGGCGGTTCGGACAACATGCACCGCGTGTTCGGCCGCTTCGAAACCGGCGCCATCAGCCAGCTGGGCGGGCTGCGCGGCTACGTCTCGGTCGCCGACCAGAAGGCCGACAAGTGGAAGGGCGGCGGCGAGCAGAAGCAGCGCCAGTACGACGCCAAGCTGGTGATGCCCCTGGGCGAGCGCGGCGACCTGACCGGCTTCTACCACCGCTCGGAACGCCGCGAGCAGGATTACCAGGACCTGTCGTTCGACATGATCAGCCGCCTGGGCCGCGACTGGGACAACACCCAGCCCAACTGGGGCCTCGCGATCGCCGCGGCCGCCGCCTACAACACGCCGGGCGCGAAGCTCCCCGCGCCGTTCAAGACCGTCGACGACGCCTACTACGCCGGCGCCGGCGTGCGGAACGACGACCTCTACGGCGCGTCGCTGAACCTCGACATCACCGACCGCGTGAAGCTGGACGCCACCGCTTACCAACACAAGAACAAGGGCCAGGGCCTGTGGTACACGCCCTATGTGCCCACCCCGGGCTGGGGCGTGGCCGGCTCGACCGCCGCGCCGCTGTCGATCCGCACCACCGAATACGACATCGACCGCGGCGGCCTGACCGCCGGCCTGACGGTCGACCTCGGCGCCCACCGCGTCCGCGGCGGCTTCTGGCATGAAGTCA
>NZ_QFQZ01000081.1 GCF_003243465.1 Caulobacter segnis | reverse complement strand
GGAAGCGGGTTAAAACCCCGCGCGTCGAGGGCTCACCGGATAACGATCACGCGGAGCGTCTGGCTTCGTCGAAACGGTACACACACTCAACACCTCCGGACGGATGTCCGGCGCTCCGCGTCCCTCCCATCCCTTCAGCGGCCCGCCGCGTGAAGCCAATGAACCACGTCCCCTCCCCTTGATGGGGAGGGGTAGGGGTGGGGTGAATTCAGCGGTCGATGCAGCGCGCGGCCGCCACCTCAGCGGTCACCCCATCCCCGGCCCTTCCCCATCGAGGGGAAGGGAGCACCAGTCGCAGCGGCGAGGATCATGCCACAGCCCCTCCCCTTGACCTCCCCTCTCCCGCGCCGCACAACACGGCAAAACCAAACACGCGTTTGAGGGAGACTTCGGCATGGCGGACATCCGCTTCGACGGCAAGGTGGCGATCGTGACGGGCGCCGGCGGCGGCCTTGGCCGACAGCACGCCCTGGAGCTGGCGCGTCGCGGCGCCAAGGTGGTCGTCAACGACCTGGGCGGCAGCGTCGATGGCTCGGGCGGCTCGTCCGAAGCGGCCCAGAAGGTCGTCGCCGAGATCAAGGCTTTCGGCGGCGAGGCCATCGCCCACGGCGCCTCGGTGACCGACGACGCCGGCGTCGCCGACATGGTCAAGACGGCCATGGACAAGTGGGGCCGCATCGACATCCTGATCGCCAACGCCGGCATCCTGCGCGACAAGACCCTGACCAAGATGGAGCTGGCCGACTTCGAGCTGGTCATGCAGGTCCACGTGTTCGGCACCTTCAAGCCGATCAAGGCGGTCTGGGACATCATGAAGGCCCAGAACTACGGCCGCATCGTCGTGACCACCTCGTCCTCGGGCATGTACGGCAACTTCGGCCAGAGCAACTACGGCGCGGCCAAGATGGCGGTTCTGGGCCTGATGAACACCCTCAAGCTCGAGGGCGCCAAGAACGACGTGAAGATCAACGCCATCAGCCCGGTCGCGGCCACCCGCATGACCGAGGGCCTGATGCCGCCGGAAGTGCTGGCCAAGCTGGCCCCGGAATACGTCACGCCCGGCGTCGTCTATCTCTGCTCGGAAGAGGCCCCGACCGGGGCGATCCTGACCGCCGGCGCCGGCGCGTTCGCCCTGTCGCGCATCTACGAGACCGAGGGCGTCTATCTGGGCGAAGGCGGTCTATCGGCCGAGGAAGTCCGCGACAGCTGGGACCAGATCACGGCCGAGGCCGGACAGAAGGCCTACTTCAATGGCGGCGAGCAGGGCCAGAAGTTCTTCCGCAAGATGGCGGGCGGTTAACAGGGCTCAAGCATTCGCCGCCAAATGTCAGGCTAAAGGCGAAGTTTTGACAGAACGATGATTGATCTGGGGCCCTAGCGGCCCCAGTTCTTTTACAAAACCGACAAAATTCACACCTAGATCAATTTAGGGCAACATTCTCCCGATAGGTGCGTTAAAGCGGCGCTCAAAGGCGCCGTCCGGGTGATCGGCGAGCCAAATTTTTTACAAGGTCGTCAGTCTCATGTCCCTCAAGCGTACCCATCTCGCCGCCGGCGTCGCCGTGGCCACGCTCCTCGCCGCCTCGCAGGCCTCGGCCTCGGCCTTCTATCTGCAAGAACAGTCGGTGCGCGGCACGGGCCGCGCCTATTCCGGCGAAGTGGCCGACAAGGGCGTCGGCAGCCTGTGGTGGAACCCGGCCTCGATCGCCGGCATCGACCGCAGCGAAATGGCCCTCGGCGTCAACGCCATCCAGGTGAACTCCAAGGTCGTCAACAACGGCTCGACCATCACCCGTCCGGTCCCGCCGGCCGGCCTGACCACCCCGATCGGCGGCGCCGGCACGGCCTTCGACCCGATCAACGACGGCGTGGTCCCGAACCTGGGCGGCGCCTTCAAGGTCAACGACAAGCTGTCGCTGGGCGTGGCGGTCTCGGCCCCCTACAACTTCACCACCGAGTACAATCCCGACAGCTTCACCCGCTATGACGCCCTGAAGTCGCACCTGCGGACGATCAATGTCGACGGCGTGGTGGCCTACCGCGTCAGCGACATGCTGGACCTGGGCGTCGGCTTCACGGCCCTCTACGCCGACGCGACCCTGACCAACGCCCTGCCGAACATCTCGCCGCTGCAGCCCGACGGCCGCCAGTCGCTGAAGGGCGACGGCTGGGCCTACGGTTACACGGTCGGCGCCCAACTGCACCCGTCAAAGAGCCTGACGATCGGCGCCAGCTATCGCTCGAAGATCGACCAGAAGCTGGACGGCACGGTCGCCGTCTCGGGCCTGCTGGCCCCGATCCCGGCCGCAAGCAACTTCTCGGTCGACGGCCAAGCCAAGATCACCCTGCCCTGGATCGCCAATGTGGGCGCCCGCTGGGCGGTCAACGACCAGTGGACCCTGAACGCCTCGGTCAGCCGCGTCGGTTGGGGCGAGTTCGACGCCATCCGCGTCAGCTTCCCGGGCGGTGCCTCGACCAGCGTCCAGAACTACAAGGACACCACCACCTACGCCGCCGGCGTGGACTTCCAGGCCTCGCCGCGCCTGACCCTGCGGGCCGGCGTGCAATACGACCCGACCCCGACGCCGGACGTCGGCCGCACCGCCCGCGTGCCGGACGGTGACCGCATGATGTACGCCGCCGGCGCCACCTGGGCCGCGACCGACAGCCTGAAGCTGGACGCGGCGGTCAGCTACATCAGCTTCGATGACAGCACGATCAATCGCACCGACGTGACGGCGACCAGCTCGACCGCTCGCCTGAACGGTGAAGTGACCGGCTCGGCCGTGGTCATGTCGGCCGGCGCGCGCTTCAGCTTCTAGGCGCTGAGCACGGCCCAAGAGAAAGCCCGCCAGGAGCGATCCTGGCGGGCCTTTTCGTGGGATTAGCCGACGGCCTTCCAAAGCGTCTCGGCTGCCGAAACGAAGACCTGGGCCGCCTGGCCCTTGGGCTCTCCGATCACGGCCGGAACGCCCTCGTCGCCGCCGATCCGCACGCCCATCTCGATCGGCACGCGGCCCAGCAGCGGAACCTGCAGGCGGGCGGCCTCGGCCACGCCGCCGCCCTCGCCGAAGATCGGGATCGGCGCGCCGGTCGAGGGGTCGGCGAAGAAGGCCATGTTCTCGATCAGGCCCAGGATCGGCGTCGCGGTCTTCTCGAACATCACCGCCGCGCGGCGGGCGTCGATCAGGGCGATCTCCTGCGGCGTGGTCACCAGCACGACGCCGTCGATGCGCAGCTTCTGGACAAGGGTCAGCTGGATGTCGCCGGTGCCCGGCGGCAGGTCGACCACCAGCACATCCAGCGGCTGGCCTTCCGAGCCCCAGGCGACGTCGTGGATCATCTGGCGGACGGCCGACGAGGCCATCGGCCCGCGCCAGATCATCGCCTTGCCCTCGTCGACAATGAAGCCGATCGACATCAGCTTGACGCCATGCGCCTCGAGCGGCTGCAGCTTCTCGTTCTCGAACAGCGGGTCGCCGTCGACGCCCATCATCTTCGGCGCCGAGGGGCCGTAGACGTCGGCGTCCAGCAGCCCGACGCGCAGCCCCATCTGGGCGAAGGCGACGGCGAGGTTGGTCGAGACGGTGGACTTGCCCACCCCGCCCTTGCCCGAGGCGACGGCGATCACGTGGCGGACGTGGGCGGGCTTCTCGGCTTCCGGCGGCGGGACCATGCGGGCCTGCGGGTCCTCGGAGACCTTGGCGCCCTTGCGCACCCGGGTCGCGCCCTCGGCGGCCTGGGCCGTCAGCACGACCTGGGCGACATCGACGCCCGGCAGGGCGGCCAACGCCTTCTCGGCGGCTTCCCGCACGGGAGCGTAGGTCGCGGCCTGGCTGGCGGGGACCTCCAGCATGAAGCCGGCGCGACCGTTCCGGACCACCAGCCCCTGCACCAGTTCCGCCGCCACCAGCCCTCGCCCGCTGACGGGGTCGGAAATGCGGTCAAGCGCCGCGCGGGCGTCGTCGAGGGTAGCGGGAGTTACGCCGGTCACGTCAGTCAGGCCTCGTGTTGCGAGCCCCCATATCCGCGCCGCGCCCGGCTTTTACAAGAGCGCGCCGGCGCCGAAGGCATCAGGCCGAGGCCTTCAGCAGGTCCATGACGTGGTGCAGGCTCTCGGCGATGTGCACGCACTTGTCGTGCATCTCCTCGTTCGGATCGAGGATGTCCGGCACCATCACCGTCATCATGCCCGCCGCGTGGGCGGCGCGCACGCCGGGATGCGAGTCCTCGAGCGCCAGGCAGTAGCTGGGATCCACGCCGATGCGCTCCGCCGCCAGCAGGTAGGGATCTGGATTGGGCTTGTGGCGCATCACGTCATGGTGCGCGACAACCGCATTGAAGCGATGCAGCAGATCGAACCGCCCCAGATAGCGCTCGACCGCCGCCATGCCGTTCGAGGTGGCGATGCCGCGCGGCAGACCGCGATCGTCGAGATAGTCGAGGATCTCGACCACCCCGGCCTTCAATCGGGTCTCTGCTTCCAGGAGGTCCTCGACGTCGGACCAGACCCGCTCGAAATAGGCCTGGACCGGAAAGGTCTCGCCGTAGAGCTCGCGCAGCATCACGGCGCACTCCGGATTGGTCTTGCCCACCATCGAGGCGTAGGTCTCGCCGGTGAACTGGACGCCGAAGACGTTTCCCGCCTCGATCATCGCCGCGCGGTAGACGATCTCGGTGTCCAGCAGCAGCCCGTCCATGTCGAAGACCACGGCGTCGACGCGGCGGGGAAAGCTCACGAGACGAACTCCTCGGCCTTGTAGCCCTGGAAGTAGAGCAAGGTCGTCAGGTCGGTATGGTCGACCTTGGCGTCGGCCTGGGCCGCCACGATCGGCTTGGCGCGGTAGGCGACGCCCAGGCCCGCGGCCTCGATCATCGCCAGGTCATTGGCCCCGTCGCCGACCGCTAGCGCGTCGGCGGGCGTCAGCCCCAGGGCCGCCGTTTCCTCGCGCAGAGCCGCCAGCTTGGCCTCCTTGCCCAGGATCGGATCGCCGACCTCGCCGGTCAGGGTGCCGTCCCGTTCGATCAGGGTGTTGGCGCGGTTCAGGTGGAAGCCCGCCGCTTCCGCCACCCGACTGGTGAAGAACGTGAAGCCGCCCGAGACCAGGGCGCAGCGCGCGCCATGCTGGGCCATCGTCGTGACCAGGGTCCGCGCGCCGGGGTTCAACCGGACCCGCTGGTCGTAACAGCTCTGCAGCGCGTCGACCGACAGGCCCTTCAGCATGCCGACCCGTTCGCGCAACGCGCCCTCGAAGGCCAGTTCCCCGCGCATCGCCCGCTCGGTGATCTCCGAGACCTGGGCCTTCACGCCAGCGAAGTCGGCCAGCTCGTCCAGGCATTCGACGTTGATGATCGTCGAGTCCATGTCGGCGATCAGCAGGCGCTTGCGGCGGTTCTCGACGGGCTGGAGCGCGAAGTCGATCGCCAGGTCGGCGAGCTCCGCCTTCAAGGCTTCCAGGTCGCCGCTCTCGACGAAGACGTCTATGGCCAATCGCCCCAGCTCGTCCTGACGGCTGGACAGCAGGCGTTCGACGCGCGAAACGGCTTCTGCGTAGGCGTCGGGGTTCGCCCCGACGATGGTGAGGACGGTCGGAATGGTGGAGAGTTCGGACATCGCGCCCCGCATCTGGCTGATCGCGGGCCCGACCGCAAGCGGCAAGTCGGCCCACGCGCTGCAATTGGCCGAGCGGATCGGCGGCGAGATCGTCAACGCCGACTCGATGCAGATCTATGCCGGCCTGCGGGTCCTGACTGCTGGCCCCTCACCCGAGGAGCTGGCGCGTGCGCCCCACCACCTGTTCGGCGTCGTGGACGCGGCGGTCGGCTGGTCGGTCGGGCGCTGGCTGGAAGCGGCGACGACCGCGCTCTCCGAGATCGCCGCGCGAGGCAATCCGGCGATCGTCGTCGGCGGCACCGGTCTCTATTTCCGCGCCCTGACCCATGGCCTGGCCGACGTGCCGCCGGTGCCGGAGACCCAGCGCGAGATTTCCGGCCTGCTTTACGCGGCGCGAGGCGAGGCGGAATTCCGCGAAATCCTCAAGCCGCTCGATCCGGAGGCCGAGGCCCGCATCGAGGTCGGCGACCGCCAGCGCCTGGTTCGCGCTCACGCCGTAGTGGTCGCGACCGGCAAGTCCCTGACCGCCTGGCAGACCGACACCAAACCGGCCTTGGAGCCTGGAAGCTGGAAGGGCCTGGTGCTCGATCCCCCGCGCGCCGAGCTCTACGCCCGCTGCGACGCCCGCCTGGCCGTCATGCTCGAGCACGGCGCGCTGGAAGAGGTGCGGGCGATGGAGGCGCGGAGTCTCGACTCGTCCCTCCCCGCACTGAAGGCCGTCGGCTATCGCGAGTTCGCCGCCCATCTGCGGGGCGAGACCACGCTGGAACAGGCGCTGGAGGCCGCGCGGCAGGAGACCCGCCGCTACGCCAAGCGCCAGCTGACTTGGTTCCGCAACCAGACGCCCGACTGGGAGCGAATTAGCGCTCCGTCAGGGTGACGCCCGCCTTCAGCAGCCGAGGCCTCACGGCCAGCTGGTAGTCTTCCTCGAACATCTGGACCTTGAGGCGATCCAAGTTGGCGATCACCCGGTCCTCTGCGGCCGTCACCGGCTTGGCGAAGACTTCGCAGGTGGTCCCCGCCGGGAGATCCGCCTGGCCGTTCTCGATCGCTTGCAGCGGCTTGGTGGCGCCGGCCTCGCAGCCCAGCAAGCCGGTGATCGAATAGAAGCAGAGGTCGCGCTGCAGATAGGACTCGACGACCCAGACACAGGGGATCGCCGACACCGTCACGCCCTCCGGCGCCGCCGGGACCGCGCCCGGCTTCGCGACCGTCCGCAGGAAGATCTGGTAGCGCACCACCATATTCTCCGTCCGGCCGCCCTTGGTCAGCGTCAACGCCTTGGCCTTCTGCGCGATCGGGGCCAGCCGTTGAAGCGTCGGCGGCGTTGGCGCGGGAGCAACGGCGGCGGGCGGCGGAGCGGCTTGGACCAGCAAATGAACCTCCAAGGTTGAGCTTGGGCATCGTGACCACACCCGCGCAATCTTGGCGATAGACCGTGTTTGCAGCGCCGCGACTTGTCCCTATGGAGGGAGCCGAAGCCTAAGGAAGTCCCGATGCCCGACCTTGCCGCCCTCGCCGAACGCGTCGCCGAACGCCTGATCGCCCGAGGCGAGACCGTCGCCGTCGCGGAGTCGTCGGCCGGCGGCCTGATCTCGGCGGCGCTGCTGGCGGTGCCGGGCGCGTCGAAGTTCTATGTCGGCGGCGCGGTGGTCTATACGGCCCGTGCGCGGCTGACCCTGATGGACATCCCGCAGAAGGCCATGAATGGCCTCCGCTCGGCCAGCGAACCCTATGCGGAACTGCTGGCCCGAGTGGCCCGCAAGAACCTCAAGGCGACTTGGGGACTTGCGGAGACGGGCGCGGCGGGGCCCGACGGCAACCGCTACGGCGACGCGCCGGGCCACTGCTGTATGGCCGTGGTGGGCCAGGAAACCTCGGCCAGCACGACGCTCGAGACCGGCCGCGGCGACCGCGCCGGCAACATGCAGGCCTTCGCCGTCGCGGCGCTGGAGCTGCTGGCCCGAACGTTGGAAACCTAAGCCGTCGCGAACAGGCTATAGGCGAACTCGTCCATCGCCTTTTGGCTGATGCTGGTGTTGTTCAGCAGCACGACCGTCGTCTGGTCGTCGAAGCGATGACCCAGCACCGAGCGGAAGCCGGCCGCATTGCCCGTCTCCCAAGCGAAGACGCGCGGCATGCCGTCGGCGAACAGGGTCCTGACCCGTCCGCCCAGGGCGTAGTTCTGGTCCGGCCAGCCGACGGTCAGCAGCTCCCGCTTCCGCGTCGGCGGCAGGAACCCGCCATCCAAGACCGCGTGCGCCGCCTTCAGCAGGTCGCCCGCCGTGCTGCAATAGCCGCCGCTAGCGGCCATGAACGGGAAGCGGTCGTTCGTCCGACGCACCAGAGGCTCCAGCGTACGGTAGGAGACGGCGAGGTCAGGCGGGTCGATCGGCGTGGTGCGCGCCAGGCCCAAAGGCGCGACGACCAGCCTTGACATGGCGTCCGCATAGGCTTGGCCCGTAACCGCCTCGATGATCGCAGTGATGATCACCCAGTTGGTCATGGCGTAGTCGAACTTGGTCCCGGGCTCGAACGCCAGATCGCCTGAGCACCACAGCTTGACGGCTTGGGCGGTCGTCATCGGCCTCTTGAACAGGTCCGGATCAGGATTGGCCTTGGTCCAGGACGCAAAGCCGTTCGGCACGCCGCTGATGTTCGTCATCAGGTGACGGAGCTTGACCTTGGCCCCGGTGTCGGCGCGGTAGTCCGGCAAGTAAGTCAGGATCGGGGCGTCGAGATCGACCTTGCCAAGCTCGGCCAGCTTCAGCAGCGCCGCGGATGTCAGCCACTTCGAGATCGAGGCGATGATGTATGGCGTGTCCAGCGTGGCCGGCTTCTTGGCTTCGATGTCCGCGAAGCCAACCGTCCTCGAAAAGATCGGCTTGCCGGCCCTGCCGACCAGCACAACACCTTGGAACGGCTGGACCTTCAGGAAAGCATCGACCGCCTGGTCGGCGGCTCTCCCCGATAGCACCGAGGCGGAGGCCTGACCGGCGAGGCCAAGCGCCGCGGCTCCAACTAGAAATTCGCGCCGACCGAACACTAGGACGCTCCTGAATTGCGGGACCGCGACCGTGCTGGGGAAAACCTGCCCCTGTCACGTGAAACTCCGGTAAGGTCACACCGCTAAAAAAGGCACATCCTTGCGACAAGGCGCGCCTTGACGGGTTAATGCGCGCATGCGATGACCCATTCCGTAGCTTTGGAGCAAGACTCGTGCGCAAAACCATGATCGTACTTATGGAGCGGCCGTCCGCGACGTGACCTTAGAAGTCACGCCGTAGTTCGGTCGCGCGCGCAAAGGTCCTTCGGGACCTTTTTTCTTTTCCGCCTACACCCTTCCCGCCTTTCCCCGGATCGTTCCATGACCGCCCACCAGACCATCGAGAGCAAGGCTCCCGCCGCCGCCGACACCTCCCGCGCCATGACCGGCGCCGAGATCGTGGTTCGCGGCCTCGTGGATCAAGGGGTCGAGGTGCTGTTCGGCTATCCGGGCGGCGCGGTCCTGCCGATCTACGACGCCCTGTTCCACGAGCCGCGCCTTCAGCACATCCTGGTCCGCCACGAGCAGGGCGCGACCCACGCCGCCGAAGGCTATGCGCGCAGCTCGGGCAAGCCGGGCGTCGTCCTGGTCACCTCGGGTCCCGGCGCGACCAACGCCATCACCGGCATCATGGACGCCCTGATGGACTCCATCCCGATGGTCGTCATCACCGGCCAGGTCCCGACGCACCTGATCGGCACCGACGCCTTCCAGGAAGCCGACACGGTCGGCATGACCCGCTCGTGCACCAAGCACAACTACCTGGTCAAAGACGTCCGCGACCTGCCGCAGATCATCCATGAGGCGTTCAAGATCGCCACGACCGGCCGTCCCGGCCCGGTGTTGATCGACATCCCCAAGGACGTGCAGTTCGCCAAGGGCGAGTACTACGGCCCGCAAGAGGTCCAATCGACCCACGCCTATGCGCCGCGCATCAAGGGCGACGCCGGCCGGATCGCCGAGGCGGTCAAGATGATCGCCGGCGCGCGCCGCCCGATCTTCTACACCGGCGGCGGCGTCATCAACGCCGGCCCAAAGGCCAGCCAAGCCCTGCGCGAGTTCGCGGCCCTGACCGGCGCGCCGGTCACCTCGACCCTGATGGGCCTGGGCGCCTTCCCGGCGGCCGATCCGGCGTGGCTGGGCATGCTGGGCATGCACGGCACGTTCGAAGCCAACAACGCCATGCACGACTGCGACGTGATGATCTGCGTCGGCGCGCGCTTCGACGACCGGGTCACCGGTCGCCTGGACGCCTTCTCGCCGGGATCGAAGAAGATCCACATCGACATCGACGCCTCGTCCATCAACAAGAACGTCCGCGTCGACCTGCCGATCGTCGGCGACGCGGCGTCCGTCCTCGAAGACCTGATCGCCGCCTGGAAGGCCGCCAACCTGCAGCCGAACAAGGCGGCGCTGACCGACTGGTGGGCCCAGATCGACCAGTGGCGCGCTCGCCAATGCCTGAAGTACGGCGCGTCCGAGACGGTCATCAAGCCGCAGTACGCCATCGAGCGCCTGTACGAGCTGACCAAGGACAAGGACGTCTACATCACCACCGAGGTCGGCCAGCACCAGATGTGGGCCGCTCAGTTCTTCCGCTTCGAGGAGCCGAACCGCTGGATGACCTCAGGCGGCCTGGGCACCATGGGCTATGGCCTGCCCGCCGCCCTCGGCGTGCAGCTAGCGCATCCGAACAGCCTGGTCGTCGACATCGCCGGCGAAGCTTCGATCCAGATGTGCATCCAGGAGCTGTCGACCGCGATCCAGTTCGACCTGCCGGTCAAGATCTTCATCCTGAACAACGAATGGATGGGCATGGTCCGCCAGTGGCAGCAGCTGCTGCATGGCGAGCGCTACAGCCACTCGTATTCGGACAGCCTGCCCGACTTCGTGAAGCTGGCGGAGGCCTATGGCGCCCACGGCATCCGCTGCGACAACCCGGCCGAGCTGGACGCCAAGATCCTGGAGATGATCAACAGCGACAAGCCGGTGATCTTCGACTGCCGCGTCGAGAAGCACGAGAACTGCCTGCCGATGATCCCGTCGGGCAAGGCGCACAACGAGATGATCCTGCCCGAAGAGGTCAAGGACCTGGGCAGCGTCATCGACGAAGCCGGTCGCGGACTGGTCTAGGCGGCGGAACGGGTTAGAAGAAGAGCCAAGATGACCACGAACACCCAACCCGCCCCCGCCTCGGCCTACGACCTTAGCCCCAACGAGCAAGCCGAACAGACGGCGACGTTCGCCCTGCTCGTCGACAACGAGCCGGGCGTGCTGCATCGAGTCGTCGGCCTGTTCGCCGCCCGTGGCTACAACATCGAAAGCCTCACGGTCGCCGAGACCGACCGCAAGTCGCACACCAGCCGCATCACCGTGGTGACGCGCGGCACGCGGCAGGTGCTGGACCAGATCGAGGCCCAGCTGAACAAGGTCGTGAACGTCCGCCGCGTGCACGACGTGACCCGCGATCCCAACGGCGTCGAGCGTGAGCTGGCCCTGGTCAAGGTGCGCGGCTCGGGCGTCGACCGCGTCGAGGCGCTGCGTATCGCCGAGATCTTCCGCGCCAAGCCGGTCGACACGACGCTGGAGAGCTTCGTGTTCGAGATCTCGGGCGCGCCGTCCAAGATCGACAAGTTCCTCGACCTGATGCGCCCGCTTGGCCTCGTGGAACTTTCCCGGACCGGCGTCCTTTCCATCGAGCGGGGCGTCGAGGGCATGTAGCGGAGATGGGCGGATGAGCGGCCTGACCGGACTGATCGCGGGGCTGGCTCTCGCCCTTGGTCCGGACGGCGCCGCCCAACAGGCTCAGCCGCCTGATCCCGCCGCCTGGTGGTCGCCCAAGGTTGCGCGTCCGCCGTCCGAGATCGAGCCGCTGTACGGTCGCCGCCTGGGCAAGGGCGAGCGCCCCGCCGCCATCGACAACGGCGTCGAGCCCCTGCTCTACCGGCTCTGGGGCTTGCAACCCTTGCAGAGCCAGATCCTGCGCAAGGGGGAGCTGATCCTTGAGGTCTGGGCCAGGCCCGCGGGCGACGTCCGCCAGGCTGTCATCCGCCTCACTCTGCGCGACGACGGCCGAGCCTTCGTCCAGGCGCGCGCCGGACTTGGCTGCTGCACGCCGGAGATCGGCCGTCGCGTCGACGTCAGCGCTGAACTTGAACGCCCCGCGAGGGACGCATTGCGATCGATCTCCGGCGATCCCGCCTGGAGCCAGCCGCGCGCGGTGATCGTTGACTATGGCGGCGGCGCGGTCTCGGCGCTCTGCGTCGACGGCGTATCCTGGGACGTGACCCTGCTCGTCCCCGGCCAGGCGCGGCATCTGCGGCGCGCCTGCGATGACGCGGAGGTCGGCTCGATCGCCGGCGTCCTCTCGACAGCAATTGGAGCCGCGCTCAGGCGCGACCCGCGCTTCGACGCGGTCTTTCCGAAAGGGGCGGACTTCTCACGCCAGGCAGAGGCCTACGCCGCGTTGGTAAAGTCAGGCGGTCGGCTCGTCCCCAGCGACAACAACCGGCCGCAGCCCGCCGCCGCTCTGACGCCGCCCGAAACCGAAGCCCCTACGCCCCCGCCGCCACCATCTCCGGCTGCTCCCGAAGCCGCGCCACGTCCCTGAGCGGAGGGGCTCCGAACAGGCGGGCGTACTCGCGGCTGAACTGCGAGGGGCTGTCGTAGCCGACCGTGTGGCCGGCGGTCGCCGCGTCCAGGCGCTGGACCAGGATCAGCCGGCGCGCTTCCTGAAGGCGGATCTGCTTCTGGTACTGAAGCGGCGAGAGCGAGGTGACGGCCTTGAAGTGCTGATGCAACGCCGAGGGGCTCATCCGCGCCTCCTCGGCCACGGCGTCGATGCTGAAGGGCTGGTCGAAGTTACGCTTGATCCAGCCGATCGCGCGATTGACCTGCCGCAGCCGTCCATCGCGGCGCGCGATCTGCGCAAGGCGCGGCCCCTGGGACCCGGTCAGCAGGCGGTAGAGGATCTCCCGCTCGATCAACGGCGCCATGACCGCCACGTCGTCGGGCGTGTCGAGCAACGACACCATCCGGCAGACCGCATCGAACAGCTGCGGCGTCATGGCGCCGGCCGACATGCCCCCCACTAGCGGCGCGGCGGCGTCGAGGCGGGCGGCCAGGCCGCACTCCATGATCATCTCACTGATCAGCTTGGCGTCCAGGACGATCCGGAAGCTGAGATAAGGCTTGTCTGGCGAGGCGTCGACGACCTGCCCCGTCACCGGGACGTCGATCGACGACAGGAAGAAGTGGCGCTCGTCGTATTCATGGATCGCGTCGCCGACGGTGACGCGCTTGCGCCCTTGGGCCAGCACGCAGAAGGACGCGTCGTGCAGGCCATGATGCGGCTCGCTCGGCTGCGTCAGGCGATAGAGATTCACCCGCGGGCAGCAGGTGTCGAACGGACCTTCGTCCGGCGTGAATCGTTCAATCAGGGCGGCCAGCGCCTCGCGCGTGCTCATCGCTATTCCTTGTCTGGACGAGGCTATTTGTAAGCCTTGCACGATCCTCCGTCACGCGACGCCGCTCGCTTACGGAGGATCGTGCAATCATGCCGGAGCATCAATCTACCGACTGGACGGGCTGGCGCCGCATAGTGGCCTTGTTCCGCTCCCCGATGCGGCCAACCCCGAAAACCTGAGCTCTGCGATGAGACGCTACACGCCCCGACGCGGCGTGACGGCTCCGCGCTGGTTCGTCGCCGCCCTGCTGGGCGGGACGGCCGCGCTGACCGCCGCGACCGCCGTGCTCCCCAAACCGTTTCCCACGACCACCGCCCAGCCCCTCCAGATTGGGAGCCTCGCCCGATGATGATGTCCGCCATCGTTCCCCACATCCCCGTCGCCGGCGTCTGGACCTCGCCCGACGGCCACATCTGCCTGGAGCTGCGCGCCGACGGCCGCTTCATCGAAACGCGCGACGACTTCGCCGACGTGTTCACCGGGGTCTATGTCCTGGTCGGCGAAACCCTGAAGCTGTTCGAGGATCGGGGCGCGGTCGTCAGCGGCACCCTGGTCGACGGCCGCCTTAGCCTGGGGACAGTCCAGCGCCCGGCCTTCCATACCGAGGCCGAACACCCTATATTGTAATTGTCCGGCTTCGGCCGAACTATGGGGATAAACGCGCACGTAATAAGCGGACTGGACCCGGGTGCGATTCCCGGCGGCTCCAACAAATCTCTCCCAAGTTATCATGGGACTGCATGGGGCCGATCAGCATCGACAGACGTGTAAAGGTGACTGCTTTCTCTCGGCTTGGCCCACCGTTTCGGGCCTTTATCTAAATGCGAACGATAACTTCGCTGAAGAGTTCGCCGTCGCCGCGTAATGCGGCGCCGTTGAATTCGCCTCTTAAGTCCTAGGGCTTCAGATCCCTAGGCGGGGCCCGGAGGGAGCCTGCCAACAGAATCCCTCCACTTCCACCACGTCGCCGAGGCTCCCGCCTCTCTTTTCGAGAAGGAATGGGGGACCCTGCCAACAGAATCCCTCCACTTTCCACCACGTCGCCGAGGTTCCCGCCGTCTTCACGGAACGCGTCGCAAACGGTTGCAGAGCGCTTTCCCCAAGGTCGCTGCGACCTTGGGGCGCGAACGCCATCGGAGAGCTTTGCGATAGGCTTCCGACACGCTAGGCTCCGGGCTTCGTTTTCAGTTCGAAGTATCGACGCCAGCGCATGTCCCAGACCGAACAGCCCGAAGACCTCATGCAGTACGAGGCCATGGCGCAGGACGCCCTGCGTGGCGTGGTCAGGGCCGCCTTGAAGAAGGCCGCCGAACCGGGCGGCCTGCCCGAGCCGCACCACCTCTACATCACGTTCAAGACCAAGGCCGCCGGCGTTTCGGGGCCGCAGGACCTGCTGGGCAAGTACCCGGACGAGATGACGATCGTGCTGCAGCACCAATACTGGGACCTGGCGCCCGGCGAGAGCTCGTTCTCGGTGACGCTGAAGTTCGGCGGCCAGCCCAAGCGGCTCAACGTGCCCTACGCGGCCGTGACCCGCTTCTATGACCCCTCGGTGCAGTTCGCCCTGCAGTTCGCCCCGCCCGAAATCGTGGAGGACGAGCCGGAGCCGCAGGCCGAGCCGGAGGCCAAGGCTCCCGCGCCGTCGAGCGACGAAGGCCCCAAGATCGTTTCCCTGGACCAGTTCCGGAAGAAATGAGCGACATCGCCTCGGACGCTCCGAAAAGCTTGAGCGACGAGGCGATCCTCGCGCGCTTTCGCGCATCCAAGAACCAGCCGACGGGCTCCCAGACCCTGGGCTTCGAACTGTTGGCCGTGCGCCAGACCGACCGCGAGGTCGAGGTCGGGTTCACGGCTCGCGCCGACCTGCTTTGCAATCCGATGGGACAGATTCAGGGTGGCTATGTGTGCGCCATGCTGGACGAGTGCATGTCCGTGGCTGGCATGATCACCTCGGGCATGACCCACGTCGTTCCGACGCTGGAGATGAAGACCAGCTTCCTACGCCCAGCCCTGCCCGGCGCGCTGCGCGGCGTGGGCCGCGTGCTCAAGTGGGGCCGCACCGTCTGTTTCACCGAGGGCGAGCTCTACGACGCCGAGGGCCGGTTGCTGGCCAAGGCGACCGGCACGGCGATCCCGACGCCCTTCGCCAGCTTCAAGAAGAAATAGGGTCGGACCATGCGCGCAGCGGCGGCGGTCATCGGACTTCTGGCCTTGCTCCTCGCGCCGCTGTCGATCGCCCGCGCCGGACCGTTCTCCGATTGGAGCGCCGTCGTCGTCGCCGGCGACAATCGCGCCCATTCCGGCGGCCCGACCAAGGCGTTCGACAACGCACGACGCGACGTCGCCAAGGCGCTCGTCGAGCTCGGCTTTGACCAGCGGTCCATCCGCCAGCTTTCGGTGCGCCCACGACGCGACCCGACCACGGTCGTCGGCCGCGCGGATGGGCGGACGCTGGCTGAAAGCCTCCGGGCGAGCGCACGGACGACCAAGGGCTGCCTGTTCTACCTCAGCTCGCACGGCAGCCCGGACGGCGCGATTCTCGGCCAGGAGCTCTTGCGGCCATATCGGCTGGCCGCTCTGCTCGACGACGCCTGCCCTGACCGTCCCACCGTGGTGGTGATCTCCGCCTGCTTCTCCGGCGTCTTCATTCCAGCGCTGCAGAAAAAGGATCGCCTGATCCTGACCGCGGCGCGCGCCGATCGGGCCTCGTTCGGTTGCGGAGAAAGCGACCGGTATCCTTATTTCGACACCTGTTTCCTCTCATCCCTCCCCGGAGCGCACGACTTCGCCGCGCTGAGCGCGGATGTCCAAGCCTGCGTCGCCCGCAAGGAGCGCGAGACCGGCGCGGAGCCGGCCTCCGAGCCACAGGTCTGGATCGGGCCGGCCCTAAGGCCCCTGCTGCCGCTATACGCCTTCGAAAAGCCAAACCTCAGAACACCATAAATGCGATCGGGTTTGACCGGCGCGACAAGCGGGTTACACAGCCCTGGAAGTTTCTGCTTCACCCAGGGGACATCGTTGACGTTGCGTCTTTCGCCCGCAGCCGCCCTCGCGGCGGCCTTCATCGCACTTTGGTCCACGCCAGGATCCGAAGCGCGCGCTCAGGACGCCACACCCGCTGCTGCGGCCCCCAGCGCCGCCCCCGCCGCTGCGCCGGGTCCGCGCCCCTATTCCAGCCTGCGCCCTCGCAGAGCGCCGCCCCCCGCGCGACCCGCGCAACCGCAGACCCCGGCCGCCACCGCCGAGACTGCTCCGACGCCCGCCGCCCTGGCGCCGGCGCCCGCGGCGGGTGGCGTCGCGCCGCTGCCGCGCCCGGAGCTTGAAGCGTTCGTCGACGGCGTAGTGCAACGCGCCATGGCCCGCGACCACATCGCGGGCGTGACGATCTCCGTCGTCCAGAACGGCCAGGTCGTGCTTAAGAAGGGCTACGGGTTCGCCAACCTCGGCCAGCGCCGCCCGGTCGATCCCGACAAGACGCTGTTCCGCATCGCCTCGATCTCGAAGACGTTCACCTGGATCGCCCTGATGAACGAGATCGAGTCGGGCCACATGCGCCTCGACGGGCCGGTGAACCTCTATCTGCCCGAGGCCTTGCAGCTAAAGGACCAAGGCAAGAAGACCCAGGTCCGCCTGCGTGATCTGATGACCCACACCGCGGGCTTCGAGGACCGGGCCATGGGCCAGCTGTTCGAGCGCGACCCCAACCGCATCCGGCCGCTGGCGGACTATCTGCGCCAGGAGCGTCCGCGGCGGGTGCGCGAGCCGGGCCTGTTGCCCAGCTATTCAAACTACGGCGCAGCCCTGGCCGGCGCCGCGGTCGCCAACGTCACCGGCAAGCCGTTCGAGCAGCTGGTCAGCGAGGAGATCATCCTGCCGGCCGGCATGCGCCACACGACCTTCCGCGAAGCGCGACCCTGGCGTGACGACCTGCCCGCGCCGATGTCGGAGGCGCTCGCCGCCGAGCTGTCAGACGGCTTCTCCTGGACGCCCCTGGGCTGGATGGTTCGGCCGCGCGAGTTCATCGGCCAGGTGGCGCCGGCTGGGTCGGCGTCGAGCACCGCCGGCGACATGGCCAGGTACATGACCCTGCTGCTGAACGGCGGCGTGATCGACGGCAAGACCGTGTTCTCGCCCAAGACCGCCCAGGCCTTCCGCACGCCGATGTACCGCCCCGCGCCGGAAGCGGCGGGCTGGAACGCCGGCTTCCAGGACGTTCCCCTGCCCGGCGGCCGCCGCGGGTTCGGCCATGCCGGCGCGACGCTCTACTTCCACTCGAACATGGTGGTGGCGCCGGATCTGGGCCTTGGCGTCTTCATCTCGGTCAACACCGACAGCGGCGCAAACCTGCCCGCCACCCTGCCCGCCACGATCATCGAGCACTTCTACGCCAAGCCGCCGGCCATCCCGCCGGCCAGCGCGATGACCTACGACCAGGCCAAGCTCTACGAGGGCGACTATCTGACCACCCGGCGCGCCTATGGCGGCCTGGAAGGCTTCATCAACCGCGTGATCGGCAGGGCGACCGTCCGCGCGACGCCGGAAGGCCGACTGTCGATCAGCGAAGGCGGCTCGACCGCCCTCTTCAACGCCGTCGGCCGCCCAGGCGTCTTCAAGGCCGTCGATGGCCCGCTGGTCATCGCCTTCGACGCCAACGGCGACCGCCCGTCGCGGTTCTACGCCGCGCGCGGCTTCGCCACCTACGAGCGGATCGGGCCCATGCGGTCGGCGAGCGTGCTGATTGTCACGGTGGCGCTGGCGTGCCTCGCCAGCCTGGCCACGGTGCTGGGCGCCATCTTCCGCAACCGCCGCGAAGCCCGCCAGACGCCGGTCCAGGCGCGCGCCAGCCAGATGCAGACGGCCCAGGCGGTGCTGTGGCTGATCTCGGCCGGCTGCATGGCCGTCTTCGCGGCCCGCGCCTCCGACCAGACGGCGGCCTTCTTCGGCTGGCCGAGCGGCTGGCTGCTCAGCGGGTCGGCCTGCGCCCTTGTGGCGGCGTTCATGTCGGTGCTGACCCTCGGCGTCCTGCCGATGGTCTGGCGCGGCGGTCGCCGCGTCGATAGCTGGAACGCCGGACGCAAGGTCGCCTTCACCTTCACCGCCCTGCTGTTCGTGGTCCTCAGCGTCCTGCTGGGACTTTGGGGCTACCTGCTGCCCTGGAGCTGAGGCGCGAACCTCAATCCTCCAGGGTGCGCCGCATCAGGTTGGTGCTCAGCTTCCGCACCTGGATGATGATCCGCTCGCGATCGCCCGGCCGTCGCTCGACCAGCAGCCGGGCGACCTGGGCGTCGTCGTGGAAGGCGTAGCCCTTGATCGCATCCAGCAGCGCCTTAGCCAGATTATCGAGATCCATCCACGGGGGCTCGCCGACATATTCCATGCCGATCTCGACGCTGAACTCCCCCCAGGCCGGACGCGAACCGCGCCAGGACTTGCGGAAGAACTCGTAGATCAGCGGCTTGTAATACTTGCCCTGGGTCGTCAGGCCGTCGACCACGAGCGTCAGCTCCCCGCCCGCCTCGCGGGCCCGCACCTTGCCGTGATGCGTCCAGTCCATGCCGTCGAGCGCCTGGCTCACGCGTTCATCATCCCGGCCAGGGCCATCACCGTGTTCCAGTTGCGCGTCGTCCCCACGGGAGAACGCTTGGTCTTCTTCCAGTCCCGATCCAGCACCGAGTCGGCCATGCTGATCGGGAAGTCCAGATAGAGCTCGCAGGCGCCGACGACAAAGCGCTCCGGGCCCGTGATCGCCGCGCGCAGGATCGCCTCGTCCTCGGCCGGCAGCGGGGCTTTCAGGAAATTGACGATCACATGGCTCGGGTGATCGGCGGCCTCGGCCGTGAACGGGTTGCCGTCGACGATGGCCCGAATTTGAGCCGGCGATCGGACCATGAAGTCGGTCCGAAGTCCCATGCGCGCCTCCAGCGCATCCTCCAGCGCCCGCTCGAGCACGGCGCCGCCCGCGTGCTCGCCCCACAGCACGAGATTGCCGCTCGCCAGGTAGGTCCTGGCCTCCTTGAAACCCAGATCGTGCGCGATCCCGAGCAGGTCCTCCTTCAGCACCTTGCGCTTGCCGGTGTTGATCGAGCGCGGCAGCGCCAAATAAGGGCTCATGCGGGTCTCCTTCGCGTGGGCGAACATTGCCCTCCCCGCGCTCAAGGTCTAGACCGCGCTCGACCGTTTTTCCGGAGACCGCCGCATGACCGCCACGCGCACCGAGACCGACACCTTCGGCCCCATCGAAGTCGCCGCCGACCGCTACTGGGGCGCGCAAGCCCAGCGCAGCCTCGGCAACTTCAAGATCGGCTGGGAGAAGCAGCCTCTCCCCGTCGTCCGGGCCCTGGGTATCGTCAAGCGCGCCGCCGCCGAGACCAACACCAAGCTCGGCAAGCTGGACCCGAAGCTGGCGGAAGCCATCATCCAGGC
>NZ_QFQZ01000080.1 GCF_003243465.1 Caulobacter segnis | reverse complement strand
CGCGCAAAGCGCGAGCCCGACCAGGGCCGCGCGCGTGATGTGAGCGATCTTGCTCATGACGTCGTCCTCATAGTCCCTCACGCTTGAGATTGGACCTCGGGCGGGCCGTGTCAAGTTTTTACTGTACAGTATCTACTGGACATGAAAACGGCCCGCCCCGGGCTCGGGGCGGGCCGTTCAAAGCGGGCTCAAAAGAGGGGTTTAGATCGTCGCCCCTTCTGCCTCCGGGTCGATCTCGTCCAGCTCGCCCTCCCACTTGGCGACCACCGCTGCGGCGACGCTGTTGCCGACGACGTTGGTGGCGCTGCGGCCCATGTCCAGCAGGTGGTCGACGCCCAGGACGAGGGCGATCCAGGCTTCCGGCAGGCCGAAATAGGTGAGGGTGGCCATGATCACGACCAGCGAGGCGCGCGGCACGCCGGCGATGCCCTTCGAGGTCACCATCAGGAGCAGCAGCATGAAGATCTGCTGCTGGACCGTCAGGTGCACGCCGTGCGCCTGCATGATGAACATGGTGGCGAAGGTGCAGTACAGCATCGAGCCGTCAAGGTTGAACGAGTAGCCCAGCGGCAGGACGAACGAGACGATGCGGCGGCGCACGCCCACCTTGGGCAGGCTGTCGAGGATGCGCGGATAGGCCGCTTCCGAGCTGGCGGTCGAGAAGGCCAAGAGGGCAGGGTCGCGGATCACGCCGAACAGCGGCAGGACGCGCTTGCCCAGCACCAGGAGCCCGGCCAGGAACAACAGGCCCCAGAGCACCCCCATGGTGGCGTAGAAGCCCAGCACGAACTTGCCGTAGACGGCTAGCATCGAGACGCCCTGGGTGGCGATCGTCGAGGCTAGGGCCGCGAAGATGGCCAGCGGGGCCAGCTTCATGACGAAGCCCGTGACCTTCAGCATCACCTGGGCGGCCTGCTCGGCCAGTTCCAGGATCTGCGGGGCCTTGTTGTCCAGCGAGGCGACGGCGGTGCCGACGAACAGGGCGAAGACGACGATCTGCAGGATCTCGTTCTTGGCCATGGCGTCGAAGATCGATGTCGGCACCAGGTGGGTGATGAAGCCCTTCAGGGTGAAGGCGTCGGTGGTCGCCGTGGTCTTGGCGCCCTCGATGTCCATGTGCGCCAGGTTCAGGTTGGCGCCCGGGTCCAGCAGGTGGACCATCAAGAGGCCCAGCAGCAGGGACACGGCCGAGGCGCTGATGAACCAGGCCATGGTCTTGGCGCCGATCCGGCCAACGGCGGCGGCGTCCTCCATGTGGGCGATGCCGGCGACCAGGGTGGTCAGGACCAGCGGCGCGATGATCATCTTGATCAGGCGCAGGAAGATGTCGGTGATCAGCGACAGGCTGTTGGCGGCGGCCTTGGCCTGGGTCGGGTCCATCGTCTGGTTGATGACCCAGCCCGTGGCGACGCCGAGCACCATGGCCGCCACGATCAGTAAGGCGAAGCGTTTGTTCATTCGGTCCCCCTGGCGCCCCCACCAAGTCCTCGGCGGGCGTCGACGGTATGTCTGTTTGCGAAGGGACCGACGCGCGAGAACGCCCTCGCCGCCATCCGCGCCCCTCCCGAGCAATTCCGCCCTTGTGGCCGACCCGCGCGGGTTCGTCCATGCTCTTGCGCTTGCGAGGCGAGGCTTGTCTCGCGTCGAGCGGCATAAACGGGCTCATGTCCTCAGCAGTGGAAGGCTCCGAGGCGCCTGAATCCTGGGCTAAGTAATAAATCATTCCCCGGAGCGGGCGCGGGTGTCTCGCCAATGTCGCGGAACGCCGCTATAAGGCGTCATGTCAAACCAAGAAAAAGCAATCGCCGTCGTCGAACGGCTCAATGACGAATACGAACGCGCCGTCGGCGCTCTCCGCGACGCCCTCCGCGCCTATCTCGAAAATGGAACCCGGCCCGACCCGCAGACGCGGTTCGACGGCAGCTTCGCCTATCCCGAGCTACGGCTGACCTATGATCCCGAGGCGCTGCCGCCCAAGCTGGCCCGCTCCTACGCCCGCGTCAGCCGTCCGGGCGTCTATGCGACCACGGTGACCAAGCCGGCCCAGTTCAAGGACTATCTGGTCGAGCAGCTGACCCTCTTGATGGACGACTTCGACGTCGAGATCGAGGTCGACCGCTCCCGCCAGGAGATCCCCTATCCCTACGTGCTGGACGCCACCATCGACCTGAACCAGGCCGACGTCCGCAGCGAGGACATCGCTCGCTTCTTCCCGACCACGGACCTGGCCTTCATCGGCGACGAGATCGCCGACGGCGTCTGGAGCCCGGCGCTGGAGGAGACCCGGCCGCTGTCGCTGTTCGACGGTCTGCGCACCGACTTCTCGCTGGCCCGCCTGAAGCATTACACCGGCGCGCCGGCCGAGGACGTGCAGCAGTTCATCCTGTTCACGAACTATCACCGCTATGTCGACGAGTTCGTGCGCTGGGGCATCGAGCAGCTGAAGGCCCCGGACAGCCCCTACACGGCCCTGTCGTGCTCGGGCGGCCTGACCATCACCGCCAACACGGTCAATCCGGAGCTGGCGGTCGCGGAGTCGACCTGGCGCAAGCACCAGATGCCGGCCTACCACCTGATGGCCCCCGGCGGGTCGGGCGTGACCCTGGTCAATATCGGAGTCGGTCCTTCGAACGCCAAGACGATCTGCGACCACCTGGCGGTGCTGCGTCCGCAGGCCTGGCTGATGATCGGCCACTGCGGCGGGCTGCGCGACACCCAGACCATCGGCGACTACGTCCTGGCCCACGCCTATCTGCGCGACGACCATGTGCTGGACGCCGTGCTGCCGCCGGAGATCCCGGTCCCGTCGATCGCCGAGGTGCAGCGCGCCCTTTACGACGCGGCCAAGGCGATCAGCGGCGACAGCGGCGACCAGCTGAAGAAGCGCCTGCGCACCGGCACCGTCGTCACCACCGACGACCGCAACTGGGAACTGCGCCACAGCCTCTCGGCCCTGCGCTTCAACCAGAGCCGGGCCGTGGCGATCGACATGGAGAGCGCGACCATCTCGGCCCAGGGCTACCGCTTCCGGGTGCCGTACGGGACGCTGCTGTGCGTGTCTGACAAGCCGCTGCACGGCGAGATCAAGCTGCCCGGCCAGGCCAACGCCTTCTATGAGCGGGCGATCAGCCAGCACCTGCAGATCGGCATCATGGCCTGCAAGCTGCTGTATGCGGAGGGCCCGAACCTGCATTCGCGCAAGCTGCGGGCGTTCGACGAGCCGCCGTTCCGGTGAGGCGAGCCTGGGGTAATCTCCTCCCCCTCTGGGGAAGGTGGCCCAGAGGGCCGGAGGGGGCGGCTCGGCATACGCCGCACTAGCCCCCTCAGTCGCTCCGCGACAGCTCCCTCAAAGGGGAGCAGAATACGCTGACCTAACCCTTCGCCCAGGCCTTGATCAGCTGATGGGCGATCGCCAGGGCCGGCGGGGCGAAAAGGCCGCCTTCAAACTCGCCCTTCATCAGGCGGATCGCCTCTTCCTTGGTGAACCAGCGGACTTCCTCGAGCTCGGTCTGGTCCGGCGCGGCCTCGTTGCTGTCGACGTCGGCGATCATGCCGATCATCAGCGAGGACGGCCAAGGCCAGGGCTGGCTGGAATGGTAGCGGACGGCCGTGGCCTTCAGGCCCGCCTCTTCGAAAAGCTCGCGAGCGCAGGCCTCCTCGATGGTCTCGCCAGGCTCGATGAAGCCGGCCAGGGCCGAGAACATCCCGGGCGGCCAGGCGGCCTGGCGGCCGAGCAGGCACTTGTCGTCATGGACGGCCAGCATGATGGCCACCGGGTCGGTGCGCGGGAAGTGCTCGGCGCCGCAGGCGGCGCAGACGCGCTTCCAGCCGCCGTCGGCGACCTCGGTCTTCTGGCCGCAGGCGCTGCACCAGCGATGACGGCGACGCCACTCGAACATCGACTTGGCCGTGGCCAGGATGCCAGCGTCGGCGGGCGGCATGGTGGCGGCCGCCCCGCGCAGCTCCTCGAAGCGACCCAGGCCCTGCAGCGGCCCCTCGGCAGGATCGGCGGCGCCCTCGATGTCCACCGCAAAAACCGCGATGTCCTTCCAGAGGCCCATATAGAGCAGCTTCTCGTTCCCCCCGGCCAGGTCCTGGGCCATGTCGGCGCGGAGATAGGCGATCTGCACGCCTTTCGGCTTGCCTTCGGCGTCCAGGATGTCCTCGACCAGCGGCTTGCCGTTCCACAGCGCCACGGCCAGCGAGTCCGGATCCGCCAGCTTCTCGGCGAGAAAGGCCTCGTCGCCCCGCCGCTCGCTGTCGCGGTTCAGGGGGTTGCCGGCGAAGGTGTTGGTGATGATCGAGAGGGCCATGAAGTCTCTCTAGCGCGGCCTTTGAGAATCGTCAGCCTTGCATCCTTCGCGAGGAGTCGCGATATAGGCCTCGGAGATCGGCGCGGACGGAGTCCTCGCCAACCTGGTCAGGGCCGGAAGGCAGCAGCCACAACGAGATCCCCTTCGGGTCGCTGTCCGGTCTCCACCTTCCCCTACATCTTTCCTTAGACGGCGGACAAATCTGTCAGCAGATGCGCGTCGCGACGGGCGCGAGGCTTTTGCTGCGCCCTTCGCCCCACTACACTGAGGGCCATGGCCGACCACGACGACCTCTCGACCGATTCCGCGCCGCCGTGGGACGAAGCGCCCGCTGAACGCGACGAGAACACCGCCGACATCTTCGGCGAGGCCCCGGCCGCGCCGGCGGTCGAAGAGGCGCGCCCTGTCGTGCAGGATCCGCCCGCCGAGAGCGGCGACGCCTACACCGTGCTGGCTCGGAAGTACCGCCCGCGCACCTTCGAGGACCTGATCGGCCAAGAGGCCATGGTCAGGACGCTGGCCAACGCCTTTTCAACCGGCCGCATCGCCCACGCCTTCATGCTCACCGGCGTCCGCGGCGTCGGCAAGACCACGACCGCCCGCCTCTTGGCCCGCGCGCTCAACTACGAGACCGACACGGTCAAGGGCCCGTCGGTCGACCTGACCACCGAGGGCTACCACTGCCGCGCCATCATCGAGGGCCGGCACATGGACGTGCTGGAGCTGGACGCCGCCTCGCGCACCAAGGTCGACGAGATGCGCGAGCTGCTGGACGGGGTGCGCTACGCCCCGGTCGAGGCGCGCTACAAGGTCTACATCATCGACGAAGTGCACATGCTGTCGACAGCGGCGTTCAACGCGCTGCTGAAGACGCTGGAAGAGCCGCCGCCGCACGCCAAGTTCATCTTCGCCACCACCGAGATCCGCAAGGTGCCGGTGACGATCCTGTCGCGCTGCCAGCGCTTCGACCTGCGCCGGGTCGAGCCGGACGTTCTGGTCAAGCACTTCGACCGCATCTCGGCCAAGGAAGGCGCGCGGATCGAGACCGACGCCCTGGCCCTGATCGCCCGCGCGGCCGAAGGCTCGGTGCGCGATGGCCTCTCGCTGCTGGACCAGGCCATCGTCCAGACCGAGCGCGGCGCGACCGTCACCGCCACGGTGGTTCGCGACATGCTGGGCCTGGCCGACCGCGGCCAGACCATCGCGCTCTACGAGCACGTGATGGCGGGCAAGACCAAGGAGGCGCTGGAAGGCTTCCGCGCCCTGTGGGGTTTCGGCGCCGATCCGGCGGTGGTGATGCTGGACGTCCTCGACCACTGCCACGCCTCGGCGGTGTCCAAGGCGCTGGGGCCCGACGCCCTCTCCATGCCCAAGGAGCAGGCCGCGCGCCTGGCCGCCATCGGCGCCCACACCTCGGCCGGCACATTGTCGCGCCTGTGGCAGATGCTGCTGAAGGCTCATGAGGAGGTGCGCCGCGCGCCCGACGCCATGGCCGCGGCCGAGATGGCCCTGATCCGCCTTTGCTACGCCGCCGACCTGCCGGGCCCGGAGGAAGCGCTGAAGGCCCTGCGCGATGGCGCGCCTATGGGCGGCGGCGGTCCCGGCGGCGGGGTTTCCGTGGGCGGCGGCGGTTCGTCCGGTGGCACGGCTTCGGCCCACGCCCCGATGACCATGGCCGCGCCGGGCGCCCAGGCCATGCCGGTGCTGGCCTCGTTCGACGACGTCATGGCCCTGATCGCCGCCAAGCGCGACATCGGTCTGCGGCTGGACGTCGAGCAGTATGTCCGCCCGATCAACTTCCGGCCCGGCGCCATCACCTTCGAGGCCGCCCCGGGCGCGCCTGGGAACCTGGCCGGTCGTCTCGTCCGCTTCCTGAAGGAACACACCGGCCAGCCCTGGCTGGTCGCCGCCGAGGGCGGCGGCGGCGCCGAGAGCATGATGGAGCGCCAGAAGCGCGAGGAGCGCGAGGCGCTGGAGGCCATCAAGAAGGACCCGTTCGTGGCCTCGGTGCTGTCGGCCTTCCCCGGCGCCGAGATCGTCGAGATCCGCAAGGTCCTCACCCCCGAGGCGGCGCCCCTGGAGCCGGACGAGGAAGAGGGATAGTCGCAGAATCTCCCTTCCCCCTTTGATGGGGGAAGGGCGGGGATGGGGGTGACAGCGTTTTGGGACGGAGCCCGGCTCCACCGCCGCATCACCCCACCCCTACCCCTCCCCATCGAGGGGAGGGGAATTCGAAATTGGAGACCAAGACCATGAAAGACCTCGGCGGCCTGATGAAGCAGGCCCAGGCCATGCAACAGAAGCTCCAGGACGCCCAGGCGCGCCTGGCCGAGAGCACCGTCGAAGGGACCTCGGGCGGCGGCATGGTGACCGTGGTGCTGAAGGGCACGGGCGAACTGGCCAAGGTGACCCTGGACGAAAGCCTGATCGAGCCCGGCGAGGGCGAGGTGATCGCCGACCTGATCGTCGCCGCCCACGCCGACGCCAAGAAGAAGCTCGACGCCAAGCAGGCCCAGCTGATGCAGGAAGCCGCCGGTCCGATGGCCGGGCTGATGGGCGGCCTGCCCGGGATGAAGTTCTAAAAGCTTGGCCGCTTCCGCCGGACCCGAGATCGAGCGCCTGATCGCCCTGCTGTCCAAGCTGCCGGGGTTGGGACCGCGCTCGGGCCGGCGGGCGGCGCTGGCGCTGCTGAAGAAGCGCGACACGCTGCTGGCGCCGCTGGCCCTGGCTATGGCCGAGGCGCAGGCCAAGGTCCGCACCTGCTCGGTCTGCGGCTCGCTGGACGTCACCGACCCTTGCGCCGTTTGCGCCGACGCCACCCGTGATGGTCGTCTGCTTTGCGTGGTCGAGGAGGTCGGCTCGGTGTGGGCCATGGAGCGCGGCGGGTCGTTCAAGGGGCGCTACCATGTGCTGGGCGGCCTGCTGTCGGCCCTGGACGGCGTGGGCCCTGAGTCCCTGCGCATCGGCGAGTTGGTCGCGCGCGTCGGGGGCGGCGAGGTGGCCGAGGTGATCCTGGCCTTGCCGGCCACGGTCGACGGCCAGACGACCGCTCACTACATCGCCGATCGCCTGGCCCAGACCAACGTGCCAGTCACGATGCTGGCGCGCGGCGTTCCCGTTGGCGGCGACCTCGACTGGCTGGACGACGGCACCATCGCCCAGGCCCTGCGCGCCCGGCGACCCGCCTGACGAATTCGCCGGCGAACGTCGGGAATCCGGCTGACAGCCCCGCTTTCTCGGGCCAAGCTCCGCCGCATCGCACGGACCGCCGTTGCGACAGTGGAGGGACTGATTTCATGAGCACGCCCGAAGACAAGGCTCCCGAGGCCGAAACCGAAGCCCCGCACCCCGCCAAGGTCGGCGTGGTCGATCGCGGCCACAACGTCACCGGCTTCGGCGGCGAGCCGATCAGCGGCATGATCGCCGACCTCGCCGACGGCGACGACTGAGCACGAGCATTTTCCGATAAGCGTGAAGCGGTTATCGGATCGAAAATGCTCCAAGCCCAGAGCGGCGGCGGCCTTTATGCCGCCGCCGACTCCCGGTAGGAACGGAGCATGAACTTCGCCGATCCTTATCCGATCCTCGCCCTCGTCTTCGCCCTGGCCGCCCTCGCGCTGGGGCTTTGGGCCGTGACCGCCCAGCGGCGCGCCGCGAAGGCCGAGGCCGAGAGCTGGCTGCTGAACGAACGCCTGGCCCAGGCCGAGGAACGCCATCGGCTGCTGGAAGACCAGAGCGCCACCCAGATCGAGCTGATCAAGGCCCAGGCCGCCCAGAGCGCCAACGCCATCGCCGAGCAGCTGATCAAGCGCGCCGACGAGAACGCCAAGAGCCGTGAGCGCCTGGCCGAGGCGCGGCTGGAGGCCCAGCTGAAGCCGGTCGCCGACACGCTCGCCAAGTTCGAGGCCCAGGTCACCGCCGTCGAGAAAGCCCGCGCCGAGGAAACCGGCGGCCTCAAGGCCCAGATCACCGCCCTGCTGGAAGCCTCGACCGCCACCCAGGCCGAGGCCCGCAAGCTGTCGGCCGCCCTGCGCCGCGGGGCCGGCGTGCAGGGGCGCTGGGGCGAGCAGATGCTGCGCAACGTGCTGGAGATGGCCGGGCTCAAGCACGGGGTCGATTTCACCGAGCAGGTTCAGCTCGACTCCGGACGTCTGCGCCCCGACGTGATCGTGCGCATGCCCCGCAACGCCGCGTTCGTGATCGACGCCAAGTGCTCGCTGACCGCCTATCTCGAGGCGCAGGACGCCGGCGACGAGATCGCCCGCGAGGCGGCCTATGTCCGCCACGCCGCCAGCCTGCGGACACACATTCAGCAGCTCTCCGCCAAGGCCTATTGGGACGCTTTGGACGTGTCCCCCGACTTCGTGACGATGTTCGTGCCGGGCGACGGCATCCTGGCGGCCGCCCTGGAGCGCGCGCCCGAACTGATGACCGAGGCGATGGAGAAGCGGGTGATCATCACCACGCCGTCGACCCTATTCGCGCTGTGCAAGGCGGTCGCCTATGGCTGGCGCGTCGAGGACCAGGCCAAGAACGCTGTCGAAGTCGCCGCCCTGGGCCGCGAGCTCTACAAACGCATCGCCGACATGGGCGGGCACGTGGCCGGCGTCGGACGCTCGCTGTCGGCGGCCGTCGACAAGTACAACGCGTTCGTCGGCTCGCTCGAGAGCCGCGTCCTGCCCAAGGCGCGCGAGTTCGAGAAGCTCAAGGTGGAGCATGGGGGCAAGCCGATGGACGAATTGGACGCCATCGACACGGCCGTTCGCCCGGTCACCAAGCTCGAGGTCGGTCAATCTCCCACCTTGACGCTCGGAAATGACACGCCTACCTGACGATCATCATGGCTATCCGTCGCATCCTCACCGTCGATAACGCCGCCGACCTGGCGGTCCTGAAGAAGGTTTCCACCCCGGTGGAGGCCGTCACCGACGCGCTGCGCGCCCTGATGGATGACATGCTGGAGACCATGTACGACGCCCCGGGCATCGGCCTGGCCGCCGTGCAGATCGGCGAGCCGGTGCGGGTCATCACCATGGATCTCTCTCGCGAGGGCGAGGAGAAGGCTCCGCGCTACTTCGTCAATCCCGAGATCCTGGCCAGCTCCGAAGACATGTTCGTCTACGAGGAAGGCTGCCTGTCGGTGCCGGAGTATTTCGACGAGGTCGAGCGCCCGGCCAAGGTGACCCTGCGCTACATGAACTACCAGGGCGAGACGATCGTCGAGGAGGCCGAGGGCCTGTTCGCCGTCTGCATCCAGCACGAGATGGACCACCTGGAAGGCGTCCTGTTCATCGATCACCTCTCGCGCCTGCGCCGCGACCGCGCCATCGCCAAGGTCAAGAAGGCCCGGCGCGCGGCCTAAGCCCTGTCGGCCTTCTCGCCGCTGGCGCGTCCTTGGCTTATCACCAGCCCGGGAGACGCGCGATGAAACCGATCCTCACCGCCTTCAAGGCCTCGCCGGACCGCGGCCGGGGCCTCGCCCGCGACATGCAGGTCCGCTGGGCGCTGGAGGAGGTCGGCCAGCCCTATGACGTGCGGCTGGTGACCTTCGCCGAGATGAAGGCGCCCGCCCACAAGGCCCTGCAGCCGTTCGGCCAGATCCCGACCTATGAGGAGGACGGGCTGGTGCTGTTCGAGTCCGGCGCGATCGTTCTCCACATCGCCGAGCGTCATCCGGGGCTGCTGCCCATCGAGCCCGCTGCCCGCGCCCGGGCGATCGCCTGGATGTTCGCCGCCGTCGGCACCGTCCAGCCGCCGATCGTCGAACGCGAGCGCTCGATCCTGCTGGAGCGCGACAAGCCCTGGTTCGAGGCCCGGCAGCCGGACCTTGAGCAAGAGGTGCGGCGGCGTCTAGAGGATCTCTCCGCGCGGCTGGGCGACGCCGACTGGCTGGACGGCGCCTTCAGCGCCGGCGACCTGATGATGGCCACGGTGCTGCGTCGCCCGGCGGGCGCGACCCTGCTGAGCGACTATCCGAACCTCGCCGCCTACGTGGCCCGGGCCGAGGCGCGGCCGGCGTTCCAGCGCGCGTTCGCCGACCAGTGGGCGGTGTTCGAGGCCGCGTCGGCCGGCTAGCGCTTGCGCCCGGTCTCGGTGTCGTAGGGCGTCCCGTCGCGGTGGCGGTAGATGTCCTCGCCGTCGCGCAGGACGAGGTCGATGTCGGGATAGTCGCAGCCGTCCGCGTCGGGACGCCGCGAACCGATCTCCAGCAGCAGCACGTCGCGGTCGGAGCGGTTCTGGAAGTGGTGACCGTTGGCGACGCCGGCCTTGAAGCCTGCGCAGTCGCCGGCCCGCAGCACCGTCTCGCCGTCATCCTCGACCAGAACGACCTCGCCCTCGACCACGAAGGTGAACTCGTCCTCGGCCGTGTGCCAGTGGCGCTGGCTGGACCACTGGCCCGGCGGCAGGCGCAGCAGGTTGACGCCGAACTGGGTGAGCCCGAGGGCGTCGCCCAGCTTGGTGCGATGACGGCCCAGGCAAGGTTCGTTGAACGGCGGCGGATAGGCCGTGCCGATACGGGTGGGCGCCGAGGCGAGATCGATCTTGGGCATGGGCGGTCCGTGGAAGAGGCTTGCCGGGTTTGCGTCGCGACGGAGGGAAGCCTAAAGGCAAGACCATGAACAGCCCCGCGCCCGTTTCCGTCAGCATCGACCCTGTGGAGCTCGCCCAGGCCCTGATCCGCCGTCCGTCCGTGACGCCGGCCGACGAAGGCGCGATGGACACGCTGCAGCGCCAGCTGGAGGCCCTGGGCTTTGCCTGCCGCCGGATGAAGTTCGGCGAGATCGAGAACCTCTACGCCCGGCGCGGGACGGCGCGGCCGAACCTCTGCTTCGCCGGCCACACCGACGTGGTGCCGGTCGGCGACGACGCGGCCTGGACCGCGGGGCCCTTCGAGGCCGAGATCAAGGACGGGGTGCTGTACGGCCGTGGCGCGGTCGACATGAAGTCCGCCATCGCCGCCTTTGTCGCCGCGGTCGCGAACGTCCCTGACCATCCCGGTTCGATCAGCTTCCTGATCACCGGCGACGAGGAGGGCGTGGCCGAGGACGGCACGGTCAAGGTCGTCGAGGCCCTGGCCGCCGAGGGCGAGATCATCGACCATTGCATCGTCGGCGAGCCGACGAGCGCCAACGTGCTGGGCGACATGGTCAAGATCGGCCGGCGCGGCAGCATCAACGCCTGGATCGCCGTGGACGGCAAGCAGGGCCATGTGGCCTATCCACATCGCGCCGCCAACCCGATCCCGGTCATGGTCGACATCCTCTCGCGCCTGCAGAGCCGAGTGCTGGACGAGGGCTATACCGGCTTCCAGCCCTCGAACCTGGAAGTGACCACGGTCGACGTCGGCAACACCGCCACCAACGTCATCCCGGCCTCGGCCAAGGCGCGGGTAAACATCCGCTTCAACCCGGCCCATAAGGGCAGGGACCTGGCCGCCTGGATCGAGGCCGAGTGCCGCGAGGCGGCCGAGGGCTTCTCGGGCCGCGTCGAGGTGCTGTGCAAGATCAGCGGCGAGGCCTTCCTGACCGAGCCCGGCGCCTTCACCGACGTGATCGTCGAGGCCGTTCGAGAGGCCACGGGCCGCGCGCCGGAGCTGTCGACCACCGGCGGCACCAGCGACGCCCGCTTCATCCGCGCGCTGTGCCCGGTCGTCGAGTTCGGCCTGGTCGGCTCGACCATGCACCAAGTCGACGAGCGGGTCCCGGTCGAGGAGGTCCGCCAGCTGGCCGGCGCCTACCAGGCCCTGATCAACCGCTACTTCGCGGCCTTCGCCTGAGCCGGGCGGGGAAGAGGATGAAGGCGCTCTCGATCCCCGACGTATTGGCCGAGGTCGCCGTGCTGGTGAAGCCGCACTTCGGCAAGGGCAGGCCCGCAGACTACATCCCGCAGCTGGCCTGCGTGCCGGGGACCAAGTTCGGCATGGCCGTGCGCACGGTCGACGGCGGCGAGCACGTGATTGGCGACGCCGACGAGGCCTTCTCGCTGCAGAGCATCACCAAGGTCCTGGCCCTGGGCCTGGCCCTGAACCGGATCGGCGACGAGATCTGGACCCGCGTCGGCAAGGAGCCCTCGGGCACGCCGTTCAACCACCTGTCGCTGCTCGAGGCCGAACGGGGCGTGCCGCGCAATCCGTTCATCAACGCCGGCGCCCTGGCGGTGACGGACGTGCTGATGAACGTCACTCGCGATCCGGCCGCCCTGGTCCGCGACTTCGCCGGCTTCCTGTGCGGCGAGCGGCTGGAGATCGATCCCGCCGTGGCGGCCTCCGAGCTGGCGCACGCTTGGCAGAACCGCGCCATCGCCAGCCTGATGCGCGGCCAGGGCACGATCGAGCACGAGCCCGAGGCGGTGGTCGCCGCCTATAGCCGCCAGTGCGCCCTCACCATGACCTGCCGCCAGCTGGCGCGGGCCTTCCTGCCGCTGGCGGCGGGCGGCTTCTCGCCGGTGGCCGAGGAGACGATTTTCCCGGATCGCCTGACCCGCCGGCTGAACGCCCTGCTGCTGACCTGCGGCATCTATGACAGCGTCGGCAACTTCGCCTACCGCGTCGGCCTGCCGGCCAAGAGCGGCGTCGGCGGCGGCGTCGTCGCCGTGGTCCCCGGCACGGCGACGGTGGCGGTCTGGTCGCCGGAGCTGGATCGCTTCGGCACCAGCGTGGTGGGGACTGCGGCGCTAGAGGCGTTCAGCCAGATCACCAATTGCTCGGTGCTTTAGGGCAGGTCACTCGCCCCCTCCGCGCCTACGGCGCTCCTCCCCCGGAGGGGGAAGAAGGAGACTCCTTCCGCCCGCCTTTGGGGGCGGACGACCTGCGAAGCAGGTCAGGTGGGGGGAGTCTCTCCGTACCCAACGCCCACCAGATACAGCCCATCCGCCGGCGCCACCGGACCGCACTCGCGCCGGTCCCTCGCCTCCAGCGCGGCCTTCACGTCATTGACCGTCCAACGCCCCGCGCCGACCTCGACCAACGTCCCCGTCATCGAGCGGACCTGTCGATGCAGGAACGAGCGCGCCTCGAAGTCGAGATGGATTTCCTCGCCGACCCGGCGCACGCGGGCGACGTCGAGGGTCTTCACAGGGCTCTTGGACTGGCAGTGCATGTCGCGGAACGTCGTGAAGTCGTGCAGGCCGATCAGATGCTGGGCGGCGGCGTGCATGGCCTCGTGGTCGAGATCCTTCTTCATGTGCCAGACCCGGCCCTTGTCCAGGGCGGGCGGCGCGCGGCGGTTCAGGATCCGGTAGAGATAGCGTCGCTCATTGGCCGAGAACCGCGCGTGCCAGCCCTCCTCGGCGACCTCGGCCGACAGGATCGAGACCGCCTCGCGGGTCAGGTGGGCGTTGAGGGCGTTGAACACCGTCTGGGCCGGCCAGTCCTTCTCAAGGTCGACATGGACCACCTGGCCGGTGGCGTGGACGCCGGTGTCGGTGCGGCCGGCGGCGGCGATGCGCACGTCCTCGCCGCAGAAGGCCTTCACCGCCGCCTCGATCGCGCCCTGCACGCTGGGCAGAGTCGCCTGGGCCTGGAACCCCGCATAGGGGCGGCCGTCATACTCGACGAGGAGGCGGTAGCGGGGCATCTAAGAACGGTCACCTAGGGCAGGAAAAAATGGCACTCATCACTGCTTTTCAGCGCAAGAGCCAATCCAACGGCCAACTCCAACGCACACAGGTTGTCGGCCACTACAAAGTTTTCAGCCACGATGGCCAGAGCAAGGTTCTCCAGATCGATACGCTCGGTTCAGAGAGTCGCGAAATACCTGGCAAGGTCAGCCAGACAATTCAGCTTTCGGAAGATAGCGCAAAGGCGCTTTGGACCATTCTCGGGCGCGAGTTCGGCTTTAAAGCCTAAGCTAGGACGGTCCCCGCCGGAACCGGGAAGCCGCGCGTGAAGCTCTCGGCGTCTTGCACGCCCTTGCCCTCGCGCTGGGCTTTGAGCAGGCGGATGGAGCCTTCCCCGCAGGCGATCAGCAAGGCGTCGTCCAGCGCTGTTCCGGCCGCGCCGGAAGCCGCCTCGACGCGCGACAGCAAGGCCTTCACCCGCACCGGGCCCTTCTCCGACGGGGCCTCGAACCAGGCGCCGGGGAAGGGCGAGAGGCCGCGGATGCGGCGGTCGACCTCGGCGGCCGGGCGGGTCCAGTCGATGCGGGCCTCGGCCGACTTGATCTTCTTGGCGTAGGTGACGCCGTCCTCGCTCTGCGGCGTCTCGTGGACGACCTGACGCTCGATCGCGGCCAGGGCGACGGGCAGCAGACGCGCGCCCGTGGCGGCCAGCTTGTCGTGCAGGGTGGCGGCGGTGTCGCCGGCGGCGATGGCGACCTGCTCGGACATCAGGATCGGCCCCTCGTCGAGCCCCTCGCTCATCCGCATGACCTGGACGCCGGTGACCGGATCGCCGGCCATGATCGCCCGCTGGATCGGCGCGGCGCCGCGCCAGCGCGGCAGCAGGCTGGCGTGCAGGTTGAAGCAGCCGTGGCGCGGGGCCTCCAGGACGTCCTTGACCAGGATCTGACCGAAGGCGACGACGACGGCGGCGTCGAGGTCCAGCGCCTTGAAGGCCTCGATCTCTTCCGGAGTTTTCATCGAGACCGGCGTGCGGACCGGCAGGCCCAGGCCTTCGGCGAAGGCGTGCACGGGCGAGGGCTTCAGTTCCTGGCCTCGCCCGCGCGGCGCGGGGGGCTGGGAGTAGACGGCGACGATCTCGTGGCCGGAAGCGACGAGTTCGGCCAGGCAGGTGACGGCGAAGTCGGGAGTGCCGAGGAAGGCGATGCGCATGGCGGGGGTTTAGACGTCTCGGGGCCTTCGGGAAAGCCGGACTCGGAACCTGGGCCTTGGCGCTCCGTTATCCAGCCGACCAAGAAGGAGCCAAACCCATGCGTTCCAAGCTGATGCTGATAGCCGCCGGGGCCGCCGCCCTCTCGCTCGCCGCCTGCTCGCAGGAGCACGCCACCGAGGTGAAGGAAGGCGCCAAGGCCGCCGCCGCCGACGTCAAGGACGCGGCGCACAACATCGCCAATGATCCGGACGTCAAGGAAGCCGGGACCGCGATCAAGCAAAGCGCTAAGGAAACCGGCGCGGAACTGAAGCAAGCCGCCGGCGAGGCCGGCCAGGAGCTCAAGGAAGCCGGCAAGGACCTTAAGCAGGACGCCAAGGAAGGCGCGGCGGAGAGCAAGAAGCAGCTGAACGAGGCGACGAAGTAAAATCCTCCCCCCGTGGGGGAGGAGGCCGAAGGCCGGAGGGGGAAGTTCGGGCTATCCGGTTTCTTCCCCCTCCGTCGGCTTCGCCGACACCTCCCCCGCTAGGGGGAGGGCTTTAATCCCGCAGCAGGTCGTTGATGCTGGTCTTCGACCGCGTCTGCGCGTCCACGGTCTTGACGATCACCGCGCAGTAGAGGCTGGGGCCGCCGTTCGGGTCGGGCAGGCTGCCGGGAACGACGACGCTGTAGGGCGGGACCTTGCCGATGTGGACCTGGCCGGTCTTGCGGTCGACGATCTTGGTCGAGGCGCTGATGAACACGCCCATCGACAGCACGCTACCTTCGCCGACCACCACGCCCTCGACGACTTCCGAGCGGGCGCCGATGAAGCAGTTGTCCTCGATGATGGTCGGGTTGGCCTGCAGGGGCTCCAGGACGCCGCCGATGCCGACGCCGCCCGACAGGTGGACGTTCTTGCCGATCTGGGCGCACGAGCCGACCGTGACCCAGGTGTCGACCATCGTGCCTTCGTCGACATAGCCGCCGATGTTCACGAACGAGGGCATCAGGATCACGTTCTTGCCGATGTGGGCGCCGCGGCGGACGATCGCGCCGGGCACGGCGCGGAAGCCGCCGGCTTCGAACTGAGGCGCGTCCCAGCCGTCGAACTTGTTCGGCACCTTGTCCCACCAGGGACCGACGCCGCCGCCCAGGGTCCCGGCGCGCATGACGGTGTTGGGGTTCAGGCGGAACGACAGCAGCACGGCCTTCTTCAGCCACTGGTGGGTGACCCATTCGCCATCGATCTTTTCCGAAACCCGGGCCTTGCCGCTGTCGAGCAGAAGCAGGGCTTCGTCCACCGCCGTGCGGACCGGGCCGGTGGTGGCGGCCGAGACGTCGGCGCGGGCTTCCCAGGCGGCTTCGATCTCGGTCTGAAGATCCGAAAGGCTCACGGCGGTCATTGCGGGCTTCCTTGCAGGCGGGCCGAGCTCAGGAACTCGGCGAGGTCGGGAGTGCGGAAATGGACGTGTTCCGAGGTCGAGGCCGCGGCGTGCGGGCCGACCAGCACCGTGGTCATGCCCAGGCGCGCGGCGGGGACAAGGTTCTTCTCGCTGTCCTCGAAGAAGGCGGTCATCGGCGGGTCGATGGCGTGCAGCTTGGTGATCTTGTCGAAGGTCGCCAGGGCGGGCTTTGGCACATAGTCCGCCGTCTCGATCGCGAAGACTTCCGAGAAGAGGTCGCGCAGCTCAAGGTGCGTCAGCACCCGCTCGGCGTGGCCTAGCGAACCATTGGTGAAGATCAACCGGCGGCCCGGCAGGCGGGCGATGGCCGCGCGCAGGGCCGGGTTCGGCGCCAGCCGGTCCAGCTCGACATCGTGGACCTCGTCCAGGAAGCGCTTGGGCTCCAGGCCGTGGTTGATCATCAGCCCGGCCAGGGTGGTGCCGTGCTCGGTGAAGTAGCTGTGCTGCAGCGCCCGGGCCTCGTCGCGGGGCAGACCGGTCTCGCGCTGGACGAAGTCGGTCATCTTGGCCTCGATCAGCCCCATGAACTCGCTTTCCAGCGGATACAGGGTGTTGTCGAGGTCGAAGAGCCAGGTGTCGACGTGGGTTAGGTCGGCGCTCATTTCGAGATGAGCGTGCCCGCGCCGTGCTCGCTGAACAGCTCGACCAGCATGGCGTGCGGACGCCGGCCATCGAGAATGACCACGGCCTCGACGCCCGATTCCACGGCGTGGATGGCGTTCTCCAGCTTGGGGATCATGCCGCCGGTGGCGACGCCCGAGGTGATCAGCGCGCGGGCCTCGTCGAGGGTCATCTGGCGGATCAGTTCGCCATTGGCGTCGAGCACGCCCTTGATGTCGGTCAGCATCAGCATCCGCTTGGCCTTCAGGGCGCCCGCGAGCGCGCCGGCCACCGTATCGGCGTTGATGTTGAAGGTCTCGCCCGCTTCGGAGACGCCGATCGGGGCGATCACCGGGATGTAGTCGGTCTCGGAGGTCAGCAGCGCCTGGATCAGGTGCGGATCGACCTTGGTCGGCTCGCCCACGAAGCCCAGGTCGACGACCTGCTCGATATTGCTGTCCGGATCCTTGCGGGTGCGGGTCACCTTCTCGGCGGTGATCAGCCGAGCGTCCTTGCCCGACAGGCCCACGCCGCGCACGTCGGCCTCGGCGCCGGCCTGGGTGATCCAGTTGGCGATCTCCTTGTTGATCGCGCCCGACAGGACCATCTCGGCGACTTCCATCGTGGCTTCGTCGGTGACGCGCAGGCCGTCGACGAAGGTCGATTTCACGCCCGCCTTGTCGAGCATGCGGCTGATCTGCGGACCGCCGCCGTGGACGACCACCGGGTGCACGCCCAGGAGCTTCAGCAGCACGGCGTCGGCGGCGAAGACCTTGGCCACCTCTTCCTGGCCCATGGCGTGGCCGCCGTATTTGATCACCACCGTCTCGCGGTCGTAGATCTGGATGTAGGGCAGGGCCTCGGCCAGGGTCTTGGCGGTGGCCCAGCCGGCTTCCTCGGCGGCGACGTCGGTCAAGGCGGCTTGTCCTCGAAGGGAAATTAGGCGCGCCTCGATAGCGGACCCCGCCCCCCCTGTCATCAAAAACGCTGCGTCTAGCCGCGGCGCTCGAACCGCCACTTCATGACCAGGACCGCGCCGGACATCAGCAGGCAGGCGATGTTGGAGGCGATGACCGGCCAGGCGCCGATCATGATCCCGTAGGCGATCCAGCAGGCGAAGCCCGTGACGGTGACCACATAGGTCCGCAGCGAGACGGCCGAGGCGTCCTTTTCCTTCCAGATCTTGAGGATCTGCGGCGCGAAGCTGGTGATCGACAGCAGGGCCGCGATCGTTCCGACGGTCGCGGCGACGGGCGTGACGGCCATCTAGGCGGTCTGGTCCAAGGACTGGTCCAGGCCCCACAGGGTCGCATAGGACGGCGCCAGGGTCAGGCCGACCGGCGTGGGGCCGGGCGCTCTACCCTCCCGCAGGCAGTGGGCCAGATAGGAGAGCGCCGTCTTCACCCCGTGCTCAGAATAGGGCTTGCCGATCACCCCGCAGGCCCCGGCGAAGTCCTCGGGCAGCCGCTTGACGTTGGCGGTCATGAACAGCGCCACGCCGCCGCAATCCTGCGAGATCTTGCGCGCCACGTCGACGCCGGTCGGGCCGTCGCTGAGGTGGACGTCGACGAGGGCCAGGTCCGGGTGCAGTTTTTGGGCGAGCGCCACCGCCTCTTCCGAGCTCATGGCGCAGCCGAGCGGGAGGCAGCCGACCTCTTGGATCAAATGCTCCAGCTCGATGGCCAGCAGCATCTCATCTTCGACGATCAGCACTTCGAGCGCACGACCGCTCATACAAGCCTTATCCTTCAATTCAGTGCGCGCCATTCACAGGCAGCAGAACGACCACGCGGGTCCCAGGTTCCGCGTTGGTGGTCTCGCACTTGGCCTTCAGCTGCTGACAGAGCAGTTGAACGATAGTCAGACCAAAGCCGGTGGCCTGCTTCTCCATACCAACGCCGTTGTCGGCGATTTCGATCCGGAAATCGCCGTTCAGGCGGCTGACCCCGACGAAGATTCGCCCGCCATGGCCTTCCGGGAAGCCGTGCTTGAGCGCGTTGGTCAGCAGTTCGTTGACCACCAGGGCGAACGGGGCGGCCTTGGCGGCGGGGATGTCGACGCGCTCCAGGTCCAACTGCATCTCGATGTCGTCACGGCCCGCCGAGCCCATAAGGTCGGCGACCATGTCGCGGATGAAGGCCGAGACGTCGAACCGCTCGACATCCTCGCTCTGGAACAGGCGGCGGTGCACCGTGGCGATGGCGTTGACGCGGCCCAGCATGCCCTTGAGCGAGGCCTTCAGCGCGGGATCGGGCACCCGGCGCGTTTGCAGCAGCAGCAGGCTGGAGATGAGCTGCAGGTTGTTCTTCACGCGGTGGTCGACCTCGTGGAGCAGGGCGGTCTTCTGCTCCAGGGCGTCGGTCAGTTCGCGCGTCCGGTCTTCGACGACCTGCTCCAGGCCGTCGCGGTGTTCGAGCACCTTGGCCTCGGCGACCTTCTTGTCGGTGACGTCCAGCTGCGAGCCGAAGAAGTAGACGATCTCGCCAGCGTCGTTGCGTACGGGCGAGATGTAGAGGGCGTTCCAGAAGGTCGAGCCGTCCTTGCGATAGTTCAGCAGTTCGACCTTGGCGTCCTCGCCGGCGGCGACGGCGCGGCTCAGGGTCTCGATGGCGGCCCGTTCGGTCTTGGGGCCCTGGAGCAGGCGGCAATTGCGGCCGATCAGCTCCTCGCGCTCGTAACCGCTCAGCTTGAGGAAGGCGTCGTTGGCGAAGATGATCGGATTGTCGGCCTGGGAGGCGTCGGTGACGATCATCGCCATCCGGGTCGCGCGGATCGCCGCCGCGAAAGGGTCGTCGATGCCATGTCCGGCGGCCAGGCGGTCGCCGGCGCGTCGCGATTCCGAATAGTCTTCCATGCCTGCAATCAGCTCCACCGCCCCGTGGACGCTCAACGTACTCGATCCTGTCGAGTTCCAAGCATAGGTCAATCCAAAAAGGAACGGCGGGAGTCGTCAAACTCCCGCCGTCAGGCGCGATCGGGGAGGAGGGCTTTCGCCGCCGCCGCGCATGAAAGACCCGCCCGCGCTTCCCGGTGCGGACGGATCTTGAGCTCGGCCTATTTTGGCTGGTAGATCCTGTCGAAGAGGCCGCCGTCGGCGAAGTGCGTGGCCTGGGCCTTCTTCCAGCCACCGAAGGTGTCGTCGATCGTCACCAGCGGGATCGACTTGAACTTGCTGGCGTACTTGGCAGCCACGGCCGCATTGCGCGGGCGATAGTGGTTCTTGCCGATCAGGTCCTGGGCCAGCGGGCTGTAGAGGAAATTGAGATAGCCCTCGGCGACGGTCCGGGTCCTGTGACGGTCGACGTTCTTGTCGACCAGCGCCACGGGCGGCTCAGCCAGGATCG
>NZ_QFQZ01000153.1 GCF_003243465.1 Caulobacter segnis | reverse complement strand
GGACTAAGCCGCTCGCGCGGCATGGGTGACCGGCGCTGGCGCCGTAGTTGAACCTGAAGTGGCGGCGCCTTGCCCGTCCTGTCTGAAGATCAGGGGTCAACCCTGCAGACAGGAGACCCCTGATGAGCTCTGCACCCACGACCCCGCTGCGTCAGCGGATGATTGAAGACATGTCGATCCGCCAGTTCGGCGAGAAGACCCAGAGCGACTACGTGCGCGTCGTCGCCGACTTCGCCCGGTTCCTCGGTCGCTCGCCCGATCAGGCCGAGCCCGAGGACTTGCGACGATACCAGCTGCACCTGGCCTCCGCCGGCGCCTCGCCGGCCAAGATGAACGCCAGCGTCTCGGCCCTGCGGTTCTTCTTCAAGATCACACTGGGTCGCCAGGGCTATGGCGAACGGCTGGCCACGGTCCGCAAGGAAGACCGTCTGCCCGAAGTGCTCAGCCCCGAGGAAGTGGCGCTGCTCCTGCACTGCGCGCCCAGCCTCAAGCACAAGGCCGCCCTCAGCATCGCCTATGGCTGTGGCCTGCGGGTCTCGGAGATCACCCACCTGAAGGTCAGCGATATAGACAGCGCCCGCATGCTGATCCGCGTCGAGCAGGGCAAAGGCCGCAAGGATCGCTATGTGATGCTATCGCCAGACCTCCTGGCCCTGCTGCGCGATTGGTGGCTGTCAGCCAGGCCCAAGGGGTGGCTGTTCCCAGGGCGTGACCCCGGACAGCCCGTCACCGCCCGCCAGCTCGACCGGGCCTGTAAGGCCGCCGCGGCGACGGCGGCCCTGGGCAAGCGGGTGTCGATGCACACCCTGCGCCATTCGTTCGCCACCCACCTCTTGGAGCGCAAGACCGACGTGCGAGTGATCCAGGCGCTGCTGGGTCACAAGAAGCTGGATACGACCGCCCGCTACACCCGCGTGGCGATCAAGACCCTGGGCGCGGTGAAGAGTCCGCTGTCGCTGCTGCGGCCGCCGCCCGCCTGAGCTAGTCGCCATGTCCCGGCCATCCCTGGAGGTGGCCGACATCTTCCGCGCCCATGGGCCGGCCTATCGCCGTGACCATGCCGGACACCTGAGCCTTGGTCAGCTCAAGGCCATGTCGGCCATTGAGGCCTGTCGCACCGCCGAGTTGGGCGGTCATGTCGCGCGCTGCGACGACTGCCAGCGCCTGGCGGTGAGCTACAACTCCTGCCGCAACCGCCATTGCCCCAAGTGTCAGGGTTCGGCGGCCAAGGTTTGGCTGGCCGAGCGTCAGGCCGATCTGCTGCCCGCGCCCTATTTCCATGTCGTCTTCACCCTGCCAGGAGAGATCGCCGCCATCGCCTTCCACAACAAGGCCGTGGTCTATGATCTGCTGTTCAAGGCCGCCGCCGAGACCCTGCGGACCATCGCCGCCGATCCCAAGCGCTTGGGCGCGCGGCTGGGTCTGATCGCCGTGCTCCACACCTGGGGCTCGGCCCTGACTCATCACCCCCATGTCCACTGCATTGTTCCTGGCGGCGGGCTCTCCCCCGACGGCCGGCGCTGGATCGCCTGTCGCAAGGGCTTCTTCCTGCCCGTGAGGGTGCTGTCGCGGTTCTTCCGGCGGCTGTTCCTGGAGAAGCTCACGGCCCTCCACGCGCAAGGGCGTCTGCGCTTCTTCGGCGACCTCGCCGCTCTGACCAAGGCCCAGGCCTTCGCCGCATACATGGCGCCGCTGCGTCGCGCCGAATGGGTGGTCTACGCCAAGCCGCCGTTCGGTGGGCCGGCCGCCGTGCTGGCCTACCTCGCCCGCTACACCCACCGCGTCGCCATCTCCAGCAACCGTCTGGTCAGCTTGGACGACCGCGTCGTCCGTTTCCGCTGGAAGGACTATCGCCGCGCCAACCCCGCCACCGGCGCGGTGAAGATGGCGACCATGACCCTGGCGCCGGCCGAGTTCATCCGGCGGTTCCTGATCCACGTGCTGCCGTCCGGCTTCCACCGCATCCGCCACTATGGCCTGCTGGCCAAGGGCCCCAACACCGTGCCCCTGGAGACCCTGCGCGCCTTGATCCTGAAGCGAACACCGCATCCGGCCGCCGTCCACGAGGCCACTCCCGAGCCCCCCGAGCCCAAGGCCCCCTCGGCTCTGGTCTGCCCATGCGGCGGCGTCGTGCGGATCATCGAGGTCATCGGCCGCAGCGGCGCCTGGTGCGCCCGCCCACTCGCGCCGCTGTGGTGCGACAGCTCATGAGCCCGGCTGCGACGATCGTCCGCGCCTATTCCCGCCATTGCCCCCGGCCTTGGCGCAAGACCCGCTGCGCCTCGCGTCCAGCCCCGCCTCAAGCGCCGTCCTGCCACCCCCAATGTCGGCGCCTCGCACCGCTAGGGGCCCAACATGTTGGACGTTTTGGGCTCCTAGTGGCCACCGTCCAGACCTCTTGGGCCATCGTCAGCACCGCAGCGACAAGCGCTATCGCCATAGCCTGACACGCCCGGGCCGCTGAGCGCGGCTTCCTCCCCTGAAGGCTTTCGGAAGCCGGCCCTCAGCGCCGGCCGCAGACCCCGTGCACGGGCCAGCATCCGAAACCCTCAACA
>NZ_QFQZ01000079.1 GCF_003243465.1 Caulobacter segnis | reverse complement strand
GATCAGCGGCGAGGCGGCCGACTTGATCTCCACGGTCCGGGGCTTGAGAGCTTCGGGCAGCTCGCGCTACAGCGAGACGGACAGCAGGCCGTTCGACACCTCGGCGACGACCACCACCAGGTAGTCGGTCAGCTGGAACTTGCGCTCGAAATTCCGTTCGGCGAGCCCGCGGTGCAGGTACTGCTTGGCGTCGTCGTTGGCCGCCTTGCGGCCGGTGACGGTCAGCAGGTTTTCCTTCACCTCGACATTCAGCTCTTCCGGCTTGAAGCCCGCCACCGCGATCTCGATGCGGTAGTCGTTCTCGCCGGTGCGTTCGATGTTGTAGGGGGGATAGCCCGAGCTGGCTTCCGTGCGGGCCGCGGCGTCCAACTGGGCGGCCAGGCGGTCAAAACCGACGAGCGAGCGGTACAGGGGCGAAAGGTCGATCGTACGCATAGGGTTAGATCCTTCTCATCAAGCAAGGTCTATGAATGTGCGTCCCTTCGGCGACCCGAAATCGGCGTCGCCAGCGGTCCGGAAGGCCCGGCTTTCCAGCGCCTTCGCCAATCTAGTTGGTGAGCCGTTTTTGCGGTTCAAGGGCGCCCGCTCAACACGTGCGAATCCTTTTGACGCCTCGCGCGCCCCGGTTAAGGTCGCCGCGCAACTCTCGCCGAAGGACACTTCCCCCATGCCGCTTCGTCGTCACGTCCTGCTGCTGGCCGCCGCCGTCAGCCTCTCCGCGCCCGCCGCCTTCGCCGCGACCGACCCGGCCCTGAAGGCCGCGATCGCCTCGCCAACCCGACCCGCCGGGGACGTCGCGCGCGACGGCGCGCGGCATCCGTACGAGAGCCTGACCTTTTGGGGCCTCAAGCCGAAGCAGACGGTGATCGAGATTTCGCCGGGCGGCGGCTACTGGACCGAGATCCTGGCGCCTTACGCCAAGGCCACCGGCGGGACCTATGTCGCCGGCGTCGCCGACCTGTCGAACCCCAAGCTGTCGGAGGGCGCGCGCAAGGGCCGCGCCGACTTCGAGGCCCGCTTCGCCGACACCGCCAAGTACGGCAAGCCGCAGTTCGTCAACTTCGGGGCGACGTCGGGGCCGCTGGGCGCGCCGGGCTCGGCCGACCTCGTGCTGACCGCCCGCAACGTCCACAACTGGACGGTCCAGCCGGGGATGGCCGACAAGGTGTTCGCCGACTTCTTCGCAGTGCTGAAGCCGGGCGGCGTCCTGGCCGTCGAGGACCACCGGGCCGATCCGCGGTCGGAAAAGGCCGCGGGCGCGGACGGCTACCTGAACACCGCCACCGTGGTGGCCCTGGCCGAGAAGGCCGGGTTCAAGCTGGACGCCCAGTCCGAGATCAACGCCAACCCCAAGGACACCAAGGATCATCCGTTCGGCGTCTGGACGCTTCCGCCGGTGAGGCGCACGGCCCCAGGCGGCCAGCCGGCGGATCCAAACTTCGACCGGACCAAATACGACGCCATCGGCGAAAGCGACCGCATGACCCTGCGCTTCCGCAAGCCCGCCTGACTTTGGTCAAGGTCGACCGCCAGGGTCGGCGTGTCTTGGGTAAGCGTACACGGGGGCATGATGGGGGCTAACCAGCAGTGGTCGCGACGCGGCGTCCTGGCGGGCGCGAGCGCGCTTGGTCTGGCCGGCTGCGGCAAGTCCAAGGACAAGGCCGCGCCCGCGCAAAAGGCGCGGCCCGAGAGTGTCGAGGCGGTGGTCGCGGGCGATTGGCGCTTGCCCGCCGACCGCGCTCGCGACCGTTGGCGTCACCCGGTCGAGACCCTGAAGTTCTGGGGTCTCGCGCCGGGCCAGACCGTCGTGGAGTTCTGGCCCGGCGCGGGCTGGTACACCGACATCCTCGCGCCCTATCTGGCCGACACCAAAGGGCGGCTCTACGAGGCGCTGCTGGAGACCAACAACCCCGCTGACCCGGCCGCCGCCGAGATCGTCGAGGCCTATCGGCGCAAGATCACCGGCGCGAAGAAGATCTATGGCGAGGTGACTTTCACCGCCTTTGGCCCGACCAGCGGCCCGGTGGCGCCGGCGGGCCAGGCCGACCTCGTGCTCTTCCTGCGCAACCTGCACAACTGGATGGCCGCGGGCATCGCCGAGAAGGCCTTCCGGGACGCCCTGGCGGCCTTGAAGCCGGGCGGGGTGCTGGGAATCGAAGAGCACCGCGCCGAGCCGGGGCGCGTGCAGGACGTGCTGGCCGCCGACGGCTATGTTCAGCAGGACTATGTGATCCAGATGGCCAAGGAGGCAGGCTTCCAACTGGCCGCGACCAGCGAGATCAACGCCAATCCCAAGGACACCAAGGACCATCCGTTCGGCGTCTGGACCCTGCCGCCCACGCGCCTGTCGGCCCCGCGCGGCGAGCCCGCCGAGCCGGGCTTCGACCATGCCAAGTACGACGCGATCGGGGAGAGCGACCGCATGACCTTGAAGTTCGTGAAGCCGAAATGAAGCGCGCGCTCGCCCTGATGCTCGGCGTCGCCCTGGTGACCGCCGCCACGCCCGCCTTGGCCGAGAAGTCCGCGCCGGCCGGTCGCGTCATGATGTTCCTGGACAAGTTCCTCAAGGTTCCGCCGGCCGAACGATCTCGCGTGCGGCTGAGCTACGCCATCCGCCATGACGACAAGCCGGCGGGGAATCTCAAGGCCACGCTAGTCGAGAAGAATGGCGCGCGGACGCCGTTGCCGATCAACGCCGACGGCTATTTCGAGCGGTTGCCGACCCTGGCCCAACTGCAGGGCGACCCCCAGATCGTGTTCGACGTGCCCGCCGACTGGAAGATGGGCAGCGCGATCGACTTCGCCCCACAGCTCAAGCCGGCCGGCGAGTACGACGTCGGCGAATTGTCAGCCACCGTGAACGAGGCCAATACGGTCATGGGCAAGGCCGGCGGCATCCTCGCCTTCGCCGCGCCGAAGATGAGCGGGATCCTGTTCGAGAAGGCCAGCGGCGGTCTCGTGGTGTTTGGCGATGGCCGCACCGCGCCGCTGCCGACCATCGCTTCGGGGCCTTACTTTCGTCCCGGCGACTTCCAGGGCGCCGTACGGGTAAAGTTGACAAAAAGCCCGACTAAGGTCGCCTTCTACAGCGGGAAGAAATAAGGGCCTGCGTCGTCTGAACGGTGTTTACTTGTTCGGTCGCGCTGGTCTAGCTAACCGCAACATTCTTTCGCGCAAAGGGAGATCGCGCTTATGGCCACCATCCAGGAAATCACCGATCGCATCAAAACCGCCGTCGGCGACGACAGCGGCCTGGGCAAGAGCCTGAAGTTCGATCTGAAGGACGCCGGCGTCATCCACATCGACGGCGGCTCGGTCACCAACGAAGACAAGCCGGCCGATCTGGTCATGACCCTGTCGCTCGACGACCTGCTGGCGATCGGCGAAGGCAAGCTGGACCCGACCATGGCCGTGATGACCGGCAAGCTGAAGCTGTCGGACATGGGCGTGGCCATGGCCCTGCAGCCCAAGATGGGCGCCCTGTTCTCGAAGATGCGCTAAGCCGGATGGCGGAACCGGCCTATCTGGTCTCGGTCCCCGAGGCCCCGGTTCCGGCTAAAGGCAAGGCCGAATGGTTCCGCGGCGCGGAGGGGGCGACCCTCCGCGCCGCAACGTTTTTTCCGGATGGCCCGGCGCGCGGGACCGTGGTGCTCAGCCCCGGCCGCACCGAGCCGATCGAGAAGTATTTCGAGGTCGTCGAGGAGCTGCTGGCGCGCGGCTTCGCGGTTCTTACGCACGACTGGCGAGGGCAGGGGCTGTCGGCCCGCGCCCTGCCGGACCGGCTCAAGGGGCACGCCCGCGGCTACCAACCCTTTCTGGACGACTACCGGGCCCTGCTCGACACGTTCGAGGCGCGGCTGCCCAAGCCCTGGGTCGCCATGGGCCACTCGATGGGCGGCTGCCTGACCCTGTTGGCCTTGGCCAAGGGCGAGGACCGCTTTTCGGCCTGCGTGCTCTCGGCGCCGATGCTGGGGATCAATACGGGCGGGGTTCCGCCCCTGGTCGCGGCCGCCTTGTCCTGGACCCTATCCCGGTTCGGTCTCGCCGGTCGCTACGTGAGCGCCGCCTATGATCCGCTGACGACGACCTTCGAGGCCGACAAACTCACCCACGACCGCGCGCGGCACGATCGCTATCGGGCGCAGCTGACGGCCGACGCCCGGATCGCTCTGGGCGGCGTGACCTGGGGCTGGCTGGATTTCGCGGTGTCGGCCTGCGCCTGGCTGGCGCGACGCGGTTCCGTCGAAGGGCTCCGCATTCCGGTCACCATCGTGGCCGCCGAACTGGACGACCGCGTGCTGAACCCCGCCCTGAAGGCCATCGCCGAGCGGCTGCCGGGCGGGCGTTATTTCGAGGTTCCGGGGGCCTTCCACGAGATCCTGATCGAGACGGACCCGCGGCGGGCGATCTTCTGGAAGGCCTTCGACGAGACGGTCGACCCCGTCGCGCCTATTTCGCCGAGCGCTTGAGGCTGACCAGGGCCTCGTCCAGTGGGCGACGGTCGCCGGAAATCACCATCTGGCCGCCGTTCGGGCCTATCGTGTCGCCGCGCCAGTTGGTGACGACGCCGCCGGCGGCTTCGACCAGCGGGATGGCGGCCTCGATGTCCCAGGACTTCAGGCCCGCCTCGATGACCATGTCCATCTTGCCCATGGCGACCATGGCGTAGGCATAGGCGTCACAGCCCAGGCGGGCCAGCTTGGCCGCCGCCCGCACCTGCAGCCAGGCGCCGCGCTCGGCCCCGTCGAAGCAGGCGTCGGGATCGGTGGTGGCGATCACCGCGTCGTTCAGATTGGCGCATTCGCGCACGCGGATCGGCGCGGTCTGGCCCTTGGCGATCAGGCGGGCGCCGCCGGCGTGGCCGATGAACAGCTCATCCGTGAAAGGCTGGCCGATCGAGCCCAGGACCGGGCGGCCGTTGTGGCGCAGGCCGATCAGGGTGGTCCAAAGCGGCAGGCCCGAGATGAAGGCCCGCGTGCCGTCGATCGGGTCCAGCACCCAGACGAACTCAGCATCGGGCCGGTCCTCGCCATACTCCTCGCCGATCACCCCGTGTTCGGGATAGCGCTCGGCGATCAGCTTGCGGATCGCCGCCTCGGCGCCGCGGTCGGCCTCGGTCACTGGATCGAACGCGGCGTGCGACTCGCGCGGCAGGTTCTTGCCCGCTCCCTTGTCCTCGAGGCCGTGATCGGCCCGGAACAGCGGCAAGATGGCGGCCGCGGAGGCCTTGTTCAGGTCGATGACGAAGGCGTCGAGCGACGCGAGCCGATCAGCGGAGAGAGTCATGCGCGGGGGTTTAGCTTTCCAGCCGCCGCCGCGCCACGCCTTTCCGCGCGCACCGGTTGCGCGCGGGGCTCAAGCGTCCGCCAGTTCGCCGCCATGCAACGATTTGGCCAGGTCAAGCAGCCGACGACGCGGGCGTTCGCCCAGCAGGTAGTAGGCGCGGACGAGGTCCATCGTCTCCTTGCGCGCGAACATCTCGCCGCTCTCGGCGGTGTCGCCCTGCGCATCGCGGCGCGCCGTCGACAGGCCGTCGTAGAAATAGCTGACCGGCACCTCGAGAGCTTCGGCCAGCTGCCACAGGCGCGCGGCCGAGATGCGATTGGCGCCGCACTCGTACTTCTGGATCTGCTGGAACCGCACCCCGACCGTTTCGGCCAACTGCTGCTGCGTCAGGCCCAGCAAGCGGCGCCGCCGACGCAGGTGCTTGCCCAGGTGGACGTCTATATCGTTACCCATGAAGTTCTCGCCCCTTTAACTCTAGGGCGTCCCGAAACAGAACGCGCTGACAGGCAGTCCGCAAGTCGCGTGCCGTTGCGCGAAGCGGCCGGCCAAGCCTACTAAGGGTCCATGTCTGAGAAGCGTCAGCCCTGGGTGCAGGATCTGCTGTGGCGGTTGGAGGCCTTCGGCTTCGACCTTTTCATCGGGGCGGTTCGCCTGATGGGCGTCGATCGCGCGTCCGACTTCGGCGGCTGGCTGGGCAAGACGTTCGGGCCGATGAGCGGCGCGCACAAGGTGGCCGCGCGCAATCTGAAGCTGGCCTTTCCTGATAAGGAGCCGGCTTGGCATGCGCGGATCCTGGCTGAGCAGTGGGAGGGCCTAGGCCGTTCGTTCGCAGAGTTTCCGTTGATGGACAAGATCCTGCCCTCCACCGGCCGGGTCGAGGTCGTGGGCAAGGCGCGTCTGGAGCAGATCGCCCGGGAAAGGATCCCGGTCGTCTTCGTGTCGGGGCACCTGTCCAACTGGGAGGTCATGCCGGCGGCCATCGTGGACAGCGGCGTGGTCTGCGAGATGACCTATCGCGCGGCCAACAACCCCTATGTCGACAAGCGCATCAAGGACAGCCGCTTCCGCTATGGCGTGCGGCTGTTTGCGCCCAAGGGGGGCGACGGCGCGCGCGAGCTGCTGGAGGGCATGAAGGAAGGCCGGTCGGTCGCCCTGATGAACGACCAGAAGTTCAACAGCGGCGTGGCCGCCCCGTTCTTCGGCCATGACGCCCGCACCGCGCCGGGCCCGACGCGGCTGGCGATCCGTTTCGGCACGGTGCTGCAGCCGATGTCCGTCCAGCGCCTAAAGGGCGCGCGTTTCCGGGCGATCGTGCATGATCCGATCGTGCCGCTCAAGACCGGCGACCGCACGGCCGATATCGAGGCGGGCGTGCGGATGATCAACGCCTTCATGGAAGACCGCATCCGCGAGCGCCCGGCGGAGTGGTTCTGGGTGCATCGCCGCTGGCCGAACGAGGTCTACGCCGCCTTGGCCGAGCGGGAGCGCGTGGCTTCCGCCAGCTAGATTTCGATCGTATCCACCAGCGCGTGCGCCTCTCCGGAACGTCGGAAGGGGCCCTTGTGCGACGGGTCGTTCCGGCGTCGCCGGCAGGGGCCGAAATAGGTCGAGGAGCGGATGAACGGCCGCGGGTGGTAGACCACCGTGTTGATCCGGTCCAACAGCGACCGGACGGTGACCGGCTTGACCACCACCTCGGTCACCCCGGCGTCGCGAGCCTCGAACACGCGATGGCGCTCGGCGAAGCCGGTCAGCATGATGATCGGCAGGTAGGGATCGACGCTATCGGGCGCATTGCGAACCAGATGCGTGAACCGCACGCCGTCCAGCGGGCTCATCTTGAAATCGACGATCGCGATGTCCGGCCGCCAGTCGCGAAGGACCTGTAGCGCCTCGGCCCCGTCGGCGGCGTCGCGAATCTGCCGAACGCCCACGCCCTTCAGGATCGCGGCGACGATGGCGCGCATGTGCTGATTGTCGTCGACCAGCAGAAACCGCAGTTTTTCGTACGCCGCCGGCATGCTGGACCCGCCTCCTCAAGCCACTCGCGGGAAAGGCCGGACGCTGGTTGCTCGACAACCCGACGGGCCGGAATGGGGCGGCATTGCTATCGAATGATCCATCGTCAAGCTAGACACGAATAACGCGAAACCGGCGAGATGCGCGTAAGGCTTACAAGGCCGGCGCGCCGCGGCGTGCGCGGGTCCCCCAAAGCTGCCGAAAACCTAGCCCTGCCAGCGCTTGAGGGCTTCGGCGGCCCCCGCATAGGCTTCCTGGTGCTCGGGGCTCCAGTAGCGCAGCGCGTCCAGCGGGATCTTCGCATTGGTGACGGCGCACAGCACGAAGCGCCCGGGCGAGAGCACGGCGTATTCGCCGTCGCCATAGTGCAGGACGGCCAGGCCGTCGGACTTGCCGAGATCACGATCGAAAGCGTTCATGGTCGATACTCTACGCCAGAGCGGCGGTTCAGAACAGATCGCCCTGTTCGGTCTTGGGCGAGGCGGGTTTGGCGCGAGACGGAGGCACTGGACGGGGTGGCGTCGAGGTCGGCGGCGGGCCTTCGTTGCCAATAACCGCCTCGCGCTCCCCATCGGCGAACTGCAGCGCGACATGATCGCCGTGCGCCAGGATGCCGGCCGAGCGGACAATCGTGCCATCGGCCTTGCGCACCAGGGCGAAGCCTAGCTCCAGCGGCCGGCGCGGGTTCAGTGACAGCCGCAATTTGTCGAGATTGGCCAGCTGGTCTTCGGCTCGGCTCAGGCGGCGCTGGGCGGCCGACTCGATCCTTCCCCAAAGCAGCGGCAGGCGGGCATGCCGCTCGACGCGCTCTATGCTTCGGGTCCCGCAGGCGTTGAGGCGTTGTCCCAGGCTGGAGACCTTCTCGCGATGACGATCGGGCGCCCTGCCGCCACAGGCGTGCAGCCGCCGTTCCAGGTCGGTGAACCGCTCGGCCTTGGCCGCGTGCTGGCGGCGCAGGGCGTCCGGCGTCAGGCGCGCGGTGATCTTCAGCAGGTCCTGAGCGTGGACCGTTGTGTTGCGATGCAGGGCCGCGTCCAGGCGGCCCGAGGCGATGTCGAAGCGCTGCTGGGCCAGGGCCAAGAGGTCGTTCGGGCGAGGCAGGCCGCGCGCGGCGCTGGTCAGGCGCGTGCGGCGCTCCTCGATCGTCCGCGCGCCGCAGCGGCTGATGCGACGGTCGAAGTCCGAGATCAGCGCCCGCAACTCGGCCAGCACGGGCGTCGCCATCTCGGCGGCCGCCGTGGGCGTGGGGGCGCGGCGGTCGGAGACGAAGTCGATCAAGGTGGTGTCGGTCTCGTGGCCGACGGCCGAGATCAGCGGGATCGTGCTCTCGGCGACCGTGCGCGCCAGGCTCTCGTCGTTGAAGGCCCAAAGGTCTTCGACCGAGCCGCCGCCGCGTGCGACGATCAGGATGTCCGGACGCGGCACGGGGCCGCCGGGCTGAATGGCGTTGAAGCCGCGGATCGCCGCGCTGACCTGCGCCGCCGCCGCGTCGCCTTGCACGACCACGGGCCAGACCAGGACCCGGCACGGCCAGCGATCGCGGATGCGATGCAGGATGTCGCGGATCACCGCGCCGGTGGGGCTGGTGATGACGCCGACCACGGCGGGCATGGAGGGCAGGGGGCGCTTGCGCTCCGGGGCGAACAGGCCCTCGGCCGCCAGCTTGGCCTTCAGTCGTTCGAGCTGGGCCAGCAAGGCGCCGACACCGGCGGCCTCCATGCTGTCGATGACGATCTGGTAGCGCGAGCCTGCTGGATAGGTGGTGATCTTGCCGGTGACGATGACCTCGAGCCCGTGCTCGGGCCGCACGCCGAGGCCGCGGACATTGCCTTTCCAGACGACGCCGTCGATCGCGGCCTTGTCGTCCTTGATGGTCAGGTAGACGTGGCCGTTTGAGTGGTGGGTGACCTTGGAAAGCTCGCCGCGCAGCCGCACGAAGCCGTAGCGGTCCTCCAGCGTGCGCTTCAGCGCAAAGGCCAGTTCGGAGACCGAGTAGGGTGGGGCGTTGGAATCGTTCGGCGCGAGGTCCGTCATGCGCCTTATCTAGAGGCTTCCCCCGAAACGGAAAATCCCGGACGACCCCACTGATTGTCTGGCTGGCCAGACAATCAGCGCCTCTTGGAGGAATGGGGCGTGAAGCACGCGCCCAGGGCCGCCCGGGATCCGCCGCTCTGAGAGACTGTTATTCTTCTTAGATGTAGCGGCGAAGCGAGCGGGCGAGCTCGGTGGCGCCGCCCTTTTTCTTGGTCTGCTGCGGCTGGTAGGCCACGCGGGCGTGCTCGACGCAGTACGGGCCTTCCGACGAGCGACGGCCGCAGAAGGTGAAGCCTTCCGACGAGGGGTCGCCGATCGGCCACTTGCACATGTGCGCGCCGAGGGTCAGCACGGTGGCCGAGCCGGGCTCTTCATGGCGGAAGGTCGGCAGCGGCGCCGGCGCGGCGGCCACCGGGACCGACGGGGGCTCGATCGGCGCGACGCGGCGCGGCGCCGACGGCATGGCCTGGGCGGCGGGACGCGCCGGACGTGGGGCCTTGAAGGCCGGACGCGCAGGCTGCGAGGGGGCCGCGCGGCCAGAGAGGCCGAGCCTGTGGACCTTGCCGATCACGGCGTTGCGCGTGACACCGCCCAACTGCTTGGCGATCTGACTAGCCGACAGCCCGTCCAGCCAAAGCTTCTTCAAGGTCGAGACCCGTTCGTCGGTCCAGCTCATAACCCGTCTCCGCCATCCGAATGGGGAGAGGGCGTCCCCACGCCCGTCACCCCATATATGGTGATCGAACCGCCCCGCCGGCGGTCGTCCTACTACTAATCGTAAAGAATGCATTAAAACGCACAATGGGCGCCATCGACTCTGTCCACAGAAACAAGATGTTGATTCAGGCAAGCCTAAGCTTGCGAAAAGGGGGGCAAGGGCGCACATGGCCAAGCAGAACAACGGGTTGAGCGCATGAGAGACACCGCCGAGAGCGTCATTCCGCCGCAGCCGCGCGACTATCACGGCTGGAACTGGAGCGGCTTCTTCACCCTGTATCAGCGCGAAATCCGCCGGTTCTGGAAAGTCGGCACCCAGACGGTCGCCGCGCCGGTCGTCACGACGCTGCTCTACATGCTGGTCTTCGTGGTCGCGGTGGGCGCCAGCCGGCCGGCGGTGGGCGGGGTGACCTTCGGCCATTTCGTGGCGCCGGGCCTGATCATGATGGCGATCCTGAACAACGCCTTCGCCAATTCCTCGTCGTCGCTGATCCAGGCCAAGATGATGGGGCTGACGCCTGACTTCCTGACGCCGCCGCTGTCGGCGCTGGAGCAGGTCACGGCCTTCACCTTGGGCGCGGCGACGCGTGGGATCGTCGTCGGCGCCGTGACGGCGCTGGTGGTCGGCGTGCTGCCGGGCGCGGGCCTGTCGATCGCGCACCTCTGGGCGGTGGTCTATTTCGGCGCGATGGCTTCACTGAGCCTTGGCCTTGCGGGGGTGGCCGCGGGTCTGTGGTCGGAGAAGTTCGATCAGCTGGCGGCGGTGACCAATTTCGTGATCATGCCGATGACCTTCCTGTCGGGCACCTTCTACCTGGTCGACAAGCTGCCCGAGCCCTTCCGTTCGGCCAGCCATTTCAACCCGTTCTTCTATCTGATCGACGGCTTCCGCTACGGCTTCATCGGCCATGCCGACGGCTCGATCGCGATCGGCGTGGTCGCGACGGGCCTGCTGACCGTGGCGCTGTTCCTGTGGTGCTGGCGGCTGTTCGTCACCGGCTACCGGCTGAAGAGCTGAGGCCGCTGTGGCGAAGGCGACAAAGTCCGTGATTTTCGCCGGCTTTTCAGGCGCTTTCATCGTCCGTTGATTGACACGACGCCGTTCCACGGCGACAACCTGCGGCCTTCCGGTCCCCGTGCTCAAGGCGCGGGGGCTTCTTTCCTTTTAGGGAGGTCGGTCTCTTGAGCACCGCGTCTTCGTCCAACGCCTCGCAACAGCACATCATGGGCGTCTACAACCGCGCCCCGCTGGCGTTCGAGCGAGGCCGAGGCGCGCGCCTGTTCTCGACCGACGGCGGCGAGTACCTGGACTGCGTGGCGGGTATCGCCACCAACGGCCTGGGCCACGCCCACCCGGTGCTGGTCGAGGTCCTGAAGGAACAGGCCGAGAAGCTCTGGCACGTCTCGAACATCTATCGGATCCCGGAGCAGGAAGCCCTGGCTGACGCCATGTGCGCGTCGACCTTCGCCGACGTGGTGTTCTTCACCAACTCGGGCACTGAGGCCGTCGAGTGCGCGCTGAAGACGGCGCGCAAGTATCATTCGGCCAACGGCCAGCCCGAGCGGATCGACATCTACGGCTTTGACGGCTCGTTCCACGGCCGGACCTATGCGGCCGTCAACGCCTCGGGCAATCCGAGCTATGTCGACGGCTTCGGCCCGCGCCTGCCGGGCTACAGCCAACTGACCTTCGGCGACCACGAGGCCATCAAGGCCGCGATCGCCGGCCCGACCACGGCGGCGATCATCGTCGAGCCGGTGCAGGGGGAGGGCGGCGCGCGCTCGATCCCGACCCAGTGCCTGAAGGGCCTGCGCCAGCTGTGCGACGAGCACGGCGTGCTGCTGATCTATGACGAAGTCCAATGCGGCATGGGCCGCACGGGCAAGCTCTTCGCCTATGAGTGGGCCGAGGGCGGCGAACCGCACATCATGGCGGTGGCCAAGGCCCTGGGGGGCGGCTTCCCGATCGGCGCCTGCCTGGCCACCACCGAGGCGGCCAAGGGCATGACCGTGGCCGCCCACGGCTCGACCTTCGGCGGCAACCCGCTGGCCATGGCGGTCGGCAAGGCGGCTTTCGACCTGATCAACTCGCCCGAGACGCTCGACAACGTCAACGCCGTCGCCGGCTTCCTGACCCAGCAGCTGAACGGCCTGAAGGACCGCTTTCCGGACGTCATCGTCGATATCCGCGGCAAGGGCCTGCTGATCGGGATCAAGCTGATCCCGAACAACCGCGAGTTCATGGTCCTGGCCCGTGATCAGCATCTGCTGGTCGCCGGCGGCGGCGACAACTGCGTGCGCCTGCTGCCGCCCCTGAACCTGACCATCGAGGAAGCCCGCGAAGCGATCAGCAAGCTGGAAAAGGCTTGCGAGGCCGCGCGCGCCAAGGCTTCCGCCTAGCAATCTGAACCTTTGAAATCGCCCGCTTCGGCTTGCCGGAGCGGGCGTGAGGGATTTGGCCCATGACCGCCCCCCGCCACTTCATCGACCTGTGGAAGCTGGACGGCGCGACCCTGCGCCTGATGCTGGACGACGCTCATGCCCGCAAGGCGGCCCGCAAGGGCTGGACGCAAGGCAAGGTCGACGCCGACGCTCCTGCCAAGGACCGCGTGCTGTCGATGATCTTCCAGAAGAATTCGACCCGCACCCGCTTCTCGTTCGACGCCGCCATGCGTCAGCTGGGAGGTTCGGCGATCATCTCCACGTCCAACGACATGCAGCTGGGGCGCGGCGAGACGATCGAGGACACCGCCAAGGTGCTCTCGCGCATGGTCGACGCGGTGATGATCCGCGCCAACAGCCACGCCGACGTCGAGCGCTTCGCTCAGGTCTCGACCGTGCCGGTGATCAACGGCCTGACCGACAAGAGCCACCCCTGCCAGATCATGGCCGACATCCTCACCATCGAGGAGCATCGCGGGGCTATCGCGGGCAAGACGATCGCCTGGGTCGGCGACGGCAACAATGTCTGCTCCAGCTTCATCCACGCCGCGCCGCTGCTGGGCTTCGAGCTGAAGATCGCCTGCCCGGCCGTCTACCACGCCGACCTGCACGACCTCGCCCGCGCCGAGAGCCTGCAGGGCAAGGTGAGCATGACCACCGACCCCAAGGAGGCCGTGCGCGGCGCCGACGTCGTCGTGGCCGACACCTGGGTCTCGATGGGCGACACCGATCACGACGAGCGCCTGGCGGCGCTGGAGCCCTACCAGGTCGACGACGCGCTGATGGAGCTCGCCAAGGCCGATGGCGTCTTCCTGCACTGCCTGCCCGCGCACCGGGGCGAGGAGGTCACGGACGCGGTCCTGGACGGCCCGCGCTCGCTGGTCTGGGACGAGGCGGAGAACCGCATCCACGCGCAGAAGTCCGTGCTGGCCTGGGCGTTCGGCGCGATCGGCTGATTTAGAGTAGGGCGCCGGCCAGCGCCCGGTTGGACTGCGCTGGCCGACTGCGCCGGCGCGTATGGGCAAGGAGCGACGGCTCCTTATTGGTGGGCCGACTCCGCAAGCTCTGCAATGCGGCAGGACGTCGCTTTCCGCCTGGCGGGGAGCTGTCGCGCCTTGCCGGGCTCGCAATTTCCAGAAGACCCCTTATTTAACCGCCCCATGACCGACATCGCATCCAATCCGGGCGTCCTCGACGACGTCGTTTCCGCGTTCCAGATCGAGGGCCTGCCCGTGCGCGGCCGCGTCGTGCGGCTGGGCCAGGCCGTCGACGAGGTGCTGACTCGTCACGCCTATCCCGAGCCCGTGGCCAATCTGCTGGGCGAGGCCTGCGCCCTGGCGGCCCTGGTCGGCTCCAGCCTGAAGTTCGAAGGCCGGCTGATCATCCAGGCCCAGGGTGACGGTCCGGTGCGCTACGTCGTGGTCGACTACGACACCTCCGGCGGCCTGCGCGGCTACTGCCGGTTCGACCCCGAAGAGGTCGCGGCGGTTTCGGAAGGCTTTGCCCGGCCAGGGGCCAAGACCCTGTTGGGCGGCGGCGTCTTCATCATGACCCTGGACCAGGGGCCGGACATGGACCGCTACCAGGGCGTCACCCCGATCGAGGGCGAGACCCTGGCGCTTTGCGCCGAGCAGTACTTCGCCCAGTCCGAACAGACCCCGACCCGTATCCGCCTGGCCGTCGGCCAGGTCGACACCGGCGAGGGTGCCCAGTGGCGCGCCGGCGGCATCCTGATCCAGGTCATCGCGGGCGACCAAGCCCGGGGCGACACCCAGGACGCCTGGCAGCATGTCACGGCGCTGTTCGAGACCACCGGCGAGGACGAGCTGATCGACCCGACGATCTCGACCCCGACCCTGCTGTGGCGCCTGTTCAACGAGGACGGGGTGCGCCTGCTGGACGAAAAGCCGCTGCGCGCCTTCTGCCGCTGCTCGGAAGACCGGATCGGCGTGGTGATGGACTCGTTCTCGGCCGAAGAGGTCGAGGAGATGGTCGAGCCGGACGGCAAGATCCACGTGACCTGCGAGTACTGCTCGCGCGTCTACAAGCTGGATCCGCCGGCGGCGGCGTGAGGCGAAGGGCGGGGGCGCCGCTTTGGGGCCCCGCCTCAGTTCACCTTCAGTGACGCGCCCGGCAGGTGCAGCGAGAACTCCGGGATCTCGGCGTCGAACAGTTCGCCGTCGGCCGTCACCATCTGGTAGCTGCCGCGCATCGCGCCCGAGGGCGTGGGTAGAGGGCAGCTGGAGACGTAGCGGAACGCTTCACGGGGCTTCAGCTCCGGCTGCTCGCCGACCACACCAGAGCCTTCGACCTCGTTCACGCGATTGAGGCCGTCGGTGATGGTCCAGCGGCGCGAGACCAGGGTGACGGTCTCGCCGCCGTGGTTCTCGATCTCCACCGTGTAGGACCACAGGAAGACCCCGTCTTCCGGCGAGGACTCCTCGACCGAGAAGGCGGGAAACACGCGCACGACGATGTCGCGGGTGCGCGCTTCATAGCTCGCCGCGTCGTGGCCGCGCCGGCGGCGCATCCGCTGCAGCGAGGGCGAGGTCTCACGCCTGATCGAGCGCACGCGTCACGTCTCGGGTCAGGTCGGCCAGGCTTTCGAGGCCCACGGACAGGCGCACGCCGCCTTCGGTCACGCCCAGCAACGGGCGCTCCTCTTCGGGCACCGAGCGGTGGGTGGTGGTCGGCGGGTGGGTCGCCATCGATTTGGCGTCGCCAAGGTTGTTCGAGATGTCGACGATCTCCAGCGCGTTCAGGAACCTGAAGGCCGCCTCGCGCGAGCCCAGGTCCAGCGCGATGACCGTGCCGCCGCCGGTCATCTGCTTCGTGGCGACCTCATAGCCCGGATGGTCCTTGCGGAACGGGTAGAGGACGGTCTGGACCTTCTTGTGCTCGGCCATCACGTCGGCCAGGGCCGCGGCGGTGTCGGCCTGGCGGCGGACGCGCAGGTCCAGGGTCTCAAGGCCCTTGAGCATCACCCAGGCGTTGAACGGCGACATCGCCGGGCCGGTGTGGCGCAGGCTGTCGCGATAGAATTCTTCGTTGATCGCCTCGCTGGTCAGGATCGCCCCGCCCAGCACCCGGCCCTGGCCGTCGATATGCTTGGTGGCGGAATAGACGACCACGTCTGCGCCCAGAGCCAGTGGCTGCTGGAAGATCGGGGTGGCGAAGACATTGTCGACGATGACCTTGGCCCCAACGGCGTGGGCCATCGCCGACACGGCGCGAATGTCGGTAATCTCGAGAACCGGGTTCGAGGGCGTCTCGATCAACACGGCCTTGGTGTTGGGACGCATCGCCGCTTCCCAGGCCGCGAGGTCCGTGGCGTCCACGAAGGTCGTCTCGACGCCGAAGCGCGGCAGCCACTCGGCCACGATCCAGCGGCACGAGCCGAACAGGGCGCGACCGGCCACGACGTGATCGCCGGCCTTGACCAGGCCCATCAGGGCCGAGTGGATCGAGGCCATGCCGGTCGCCTGGGCGCGGCACACCTCGGCGCCTTCCAGCAGGGCCAGGCGATCCTCGAACATCTTCACGGTCGGATTGTTGAACCGCGAATAGACGAAGCCCGGCTCGTCGCCGGCGAAGCGCCGGTCCGCGCCCTCGGCGCTGTCATAGGTGAAGCCCTGCGTCAGGTAGAGCGCCTCGGCCGTCTCCATGAACTGCGAGCGCGCGATCCCACCGCGGATCAATTTCGTCGCGACATCCCAGTCTTTCGGATCTTCGGCCACCGCCTTGCCTCCTACGCGTAAAAACGCGGGCATAAGGAGGGGGAGGGGACGCTGGGTCAAGCCACAACACCGCTCTGGCGGCGGAAGAATTGTCACGCTTCGCCTGTCGATTGTCTCGACCGGCCTGAAGTGCGGCGAGCCTTGCCTTTGCAGCCGTGTTTGGCGAGTGTCGCGCCGATGACCGACGCACACGCCGCGGGGATTCTTCCCTGCCAAACGATCGAGGACCTGATCGCCGAGGAGGCGATCACCTCCGCCACGCCGTTCGATGCCGACCAGGTGCAGCCCGCCAGCCTGGACCTGCGCCTGGGCGCGCGCGCCTGGCGAATCCGCGCCTCGTTCCTACCCGGCCTGCATCGTCGCGTGCCCGAGCGTCTGAAGGACGTGGCCATGCACGAGCTGGACCTAACCAAGGGCGCGGTGCTGGAGAAGGGCTGCGTCTATATCGCCGAGGTCCAGGAGCGTTTGGCCCTGCCGGCCAATATTTCGGCGCGCGGCAATCCGAAGAGCTCGACCGGACGCGTGGACGTGTTCGTGCGCCTGCTGACCGACCACAGCCGCGCCTTCGACGACGTCGACGCCGGCTATGAGGGGCCGCTGTATCTCGAGATCGCGCCGCAGACCTTCTCAGTGCTGGTGCGCGCCGGCACGCGGCTTAACCAGCTGCGCCTGAAGCGCGGCGAGCCGGCCAAGCTGTCGATCCGCAGCGTCGGCGTCGACCTGACCGCGGGCGTCGTCGGCTTCCGGGGGCGTCGCCACGCGGGTGTCGTCGATCTCGATCACGAGGATGGCCACGATCCGCGCGACTTCTGGGAGCCGCTGGAGGCGCGCCATGGCGAGCTGCTGCTGGATCCGGGCGAGTTCTATATCCTGGCCAGCAAGGACGACATCGAGATCCCGGTGCTGGAGGCCGCCGAGATGACCCCGATCGATCCGTCGGTCGGTGAGTTCCGCGTCCACTATGCCGGCTTCTTCGATCCGGGGTTCGGCACCGAGGAGGCGCTCGCGCGTGGTTCCAAGGGCGTGCTGGAAGTTCGCAGCCACGAGACTCCGTTCCTGTTGGAGGACGGCCAGACGGTTGCGCGCCTGGTCTACGAGCCCCTGACGGCGCGTCCAGCTCGGCTTTATGGCGAGGGCGGTTCCCACTACCAGCGCCAGGGTCTGAAGCTGTCGAAGCACTTCAAGGTCTGGTCCTGACGTTCCGGACGAAGCTGTAGCGCGGCAACGCGCCGCACTACATCTGGTGGACAGTGTGTGCCGTTGCACAAATCCTGGTCTCGTCCTCGCGGGCGGTGATCTTCTGAGTCGCCGGGCGGAGAGGGCGGCGGAAGATCACGGAGGCCAGCTTGGCCCGTCTAGCTCAAGACCCGTTCCTGATCCTGCAAGGGCGCGTTGACGCCTGGGAGCGCTGCGCGCGCATCCCGGGCTGCGACAAGGCGGTCTGGCGACAGGACGCCGAGGGGCGGGTGATCCGCTGGTCCGACTTCCGCGATCGCTTCTCGCGCTATGGCTGGGAGGTGGTCGTCCGCCAACGGCCGGGGGTCTGGGGCAAGACCCTGACGGGCAAGCGGCTTGAGGCGATACACTGGCGCGGCGTGATGGGCGAGCCGGGGCGCGGCGATCCCTTCCTGGACCAGCGCGCAGCCTGAAAACATCAAGCCTGTCTGTCATTTGGTCGTGATCACATGACATAATGACAAGATCGCTTGACATGGGGCCGCTGATGCATGACAACGTTCCTTGTCATTTCGACGAGGAGGCTTGTCATGAAAAAGAACCCCCGCCACGTTTCCGTCAGCCGGACGGATAAGCTCGCCATCGGCCTGTCCGCGAGCTCGGCGTCTTTGGTCACGGCGGTCTGCGCCGCGCGCGAGATGGGCGGGCCCATCCTGGCGGCCGGGGTCGGCGTCGGCCTCGCGGCGCTCGCCGCGATCCTGTTGTTCGTTTTCCGGGACCGCTCGCCTGCGCCCGAGGCTGAGACGCCTGCGGAAGAGGATGGCGCCGTCGAGGCGCTGGCCGCGCTTTAGACCACATCGGGATTGGGGAAGGGGGTCATCGATGACAGAGCACATCGGACGTCAGGCGCGCCGCCAGAAGATTGTTCGGGGGTATTGGATCGCGGCGACCGCGATCGGCTTTGCGATTGGCGCCGGACACGCCTTGCTCGAGGACACCGCGGTCGTCCTGCCGCGCGGCCTGCTCACGATCGGTGGCGCGATCATCGCCCTGGCGGCGTTTGTCGGCGCGGTCGTCTATTGGCGGAACATCGATGAAGCCGCTCGCGAAGCTCACAAGTTCGCCTGGTTCTGGGGCGGCTCGAACTCCATCCTTCTGGCGCTGCCCCTGCCGTTTCTGATCGGTGACCAGCGCCTGATCGCCCTGTTCGGGCAGCGCTCGCCCACCGAATGGCTCGCCATCGGCGTCGTCGGCCTGATCGTCGTGCAGATGGTCGGCTACGGCCTGGTCTGGGCCGCCTGGTGGCTGCGTCAGCGCTAATCCGACAGCAAAGGAGATTTCCCATGACCGAGGAAAAGCCGACTTGGCCCAAGTGGGCCCTGTTCGCCGCCGGCGCGGTCGCCCTATCGGCCATTCCGTTCTGGCTGGCTTTCTCCCATGCGGTGAGGGGCGTGGCCCTTCCGATCGCGCTGTTCGTCTGGTTCGTCGTCTATCTGGCCTATGTCTTCTTCGGTACGGCCCGGCTGAAGGCGGGGCGGATCGGCCCGGTGATGCAGCGTTATCGGCGACGGCTGGCGATCGCCCTGATGACCTACTGCGTCGTGCTGATGGGCTCGATCTATCTGCTGCACCGCGTGGATTTGTCGGGGCCGCTGCTCTGGCTGGTCGCCGCCGCGCCGGCCATTCCCATCCTCGGGGTGCTGGTCGTGATGGGCCTCTACCTGAAGGAAGAGCCCGACGAGTTCGAGCGGGCGGTGCATGTCGAGGCGATGATCTGGGGTCTGGGCGTCGTGCTGGCGGTGACCACCGTGTGGGGCTTCCTCAGCAACGCCAACGTCGTTCCCGCGCCGCCGCTGTTCCTGGTGTTCCCGTTGTTCTGCGTGTCGTGGGGACTGAGCCAGCCCTTCATTCGGAGGCGGTACCAATGAAGAACCGCCTGAAGGTCCTCCGCGCCGAGCGGGACTGGAGCCAGGCCGATCTCGCCGACCGGCTCGAGGTGTCCCGCCAGACCATCAACGCCCTTGAGACGGGCAAATACGACCCCAGCCTGCCGCTGGCCTTCAAGATCGCCCGCCTGTTCGGGCAACCGATCGAGGCCATCTTCCAGGACGAGGCCTGAGGGCCCGCCTTTCTGAGGATTTCGTCATGTCGCTGACGTCAAAACTCACCAAGCTTTCCACCCGGACCCGCCGTGTCCTGATCGGCCTGGTCGTTGGAGCCTCCCTCGGCTTCGCCTTCGGCTGGTTGATCGCGACCTTCGAGAAGGCTGGCGCCTTCGTCGTCCCAAAGCTGGAGTGGTCGGATAGCCTGGCGCTATTCCTCGCCGCTCTGATGGTTCTCGTCGGCTTCGTAACGCTGGCTGTCAGCGCCAGCCGTCGGATGCTAGGGCGGCAGATCAATCCCGATGAGACCCGCCTCGCCACCGCCGCGCAGGCCGCCTTCTACGCTCAAAGCGGCGCGGTTCTGGCTCTGGCGGGCGTCATGATCGCGACACCGGTCTTGGTCCCCGCAGGCCTTGATCCGGTTCCGACCGCAGTCGCCTCGGCCGCGATGATCGCCCTTGTGGCGCTGTTCCTACTGCAGACCGTTCTGAATCTGTCGATCTGGATGCGGGCCGACGAGTTCATGCGTAGGGCTTTGGGCGAGATAGCCGCCGTCAGCTTCTTCATCCTTCAGGGCGCGCTGTTCCTGTGGGCGGCGGCGGAGAAGCTCGGCCTCGTCGCGAGGTTGGCCCTCTGGGACGCCGTCAGCGTCATGATGGCGGTCTACCTGCTGGTGAACGGTTTGATCAGCTGGCGTCGCGGCCTGACCACCTAAGCCCAGCTTCCTTTCGATCTAAGGCGTGGCTTCGCCTTCGCCTGCAGCAATCGGCGTTCCGTCGCCGAACCCTTCCACGCGCCTCGTTCCCAAGGAGAACACGATGCAAAAGCTGATGCCTCGCGCTCATATGTTCGCCGTCATCATGGCGATCCTGACCGCCCTCGGCGTCTTCGGCGGACGCGCCCACGCCGCCGACCGGATGACCGTCACAGTCACGGGCAAGGGCCCGGACGTCGTGCTGATCCCTGGGCTGGCCTCGTCCAGCGCCGTCTGGGACGCAACCGTGAAGCAACTGTCGACCTCGCACCGTGTCCACGTCGTCCAGGTGGCTGGATTCGCCGGCGCGCCGGTTGGCGGCAACGCCGAGGGCCCCGTGGTCGAGCCGCTGGTCGAGGCGCTCGACGGATACATCAAGGCCAACAAGCTCAAATCGCCGGCCGTGATCGGCCACTCGATGGGCGGCTTCACAGGTCTTCTGCTGGCGCAGCGCCATCCCGAGGACGTCGGCCGCTTGATGATCGTCGACAGCCTGCCGTTCTTCTCGCTGCTGTTCTCGCCGACCGCCACGCCCGACAGCGTCAAGCCGCAGGCCGTCGCCATGCGCGACGCCACCATCGCCATGAGCGCCGAAGCTTTCGCCAGCCAACAGGCCATGGCCGCGCCGCGCTATGTCAAGTCGCCCGAAGGCCAGGCGCTGATGCTGGCCTGGTCGAAGGCCTCGTCGCAGTCGGTCGTCGGCCGCGCGATGTACGACCTGCTGACCACCGACGCCCGGCCTGGCCTCGCGGCCGTCAAGGCGCCGACGACCCTGCTGTATCCCTATGATCCGTCCATCGGCGCGCCGGTGACGATGATCGAGAAGATCTACACCGACGCCTATGCCGGCCTGCCGGGCGTCACCCTCAAGCGTGTCGACGACAGCCGGCACTTCATCATGCTGGACCAGCCCAAGGCCTTCGCCGAGGCGGTCGAGACCTTCCTGAAATAGCGCTTTTCCGTGGCGCGCTTGCTTTCGCCGGTTGGCGCGTCGACCTTTCGCTCAAACTCATCGGGGATTTTTCATGCTTCGTGATCTTCGTCACTCGGCCGCCCGCCTTTGGGCCGGACTGGCCACCACCCTTGTTCTGGCGCTCGCGGGGCCCGCCTGCGCGGAGCCGGC
>NZ_QFQZ01000078.1 GCF_003243465.1 Caulobacter segnis | reverse complement strand
CCGCTCACAAGGCTGAGTATGAAGGCGAGCGTTACGCCTTCTGCTCGGCCGGCTGTAAGGCGAAGTTCGACGCCGACCCCGTGCATTATGCAGCACGGGTAGCGTCGCCCGCCGGCACTGCGAGGTGCTGCTGCGCGAGCATGGGTCCGGTGAGCTGGTGGAGTTGTGGCGCGGAGCCGCTCTTCTCACCAAAATCAACCGCGCGGACCTGCCCGGTCAGGGACCAGCCGCCAAAGGCGGCTAAGCCAAGGTTTTGGCGACGCGCTGAGCGCGGTCCCGGACCTCACGCCCAGCGGTTTGCACGTGCAAACTCACCACGTCCGGGGCAGCCAGAACTCCACCGCGCACGGCGACAGCTTAAGTCGCTGCCGCCTTGGCGGTCCTCGCTTGCTCTGTGGGGGAGCCGCTCGACCCGCCATCCCCGTGGATTTCTGGCCAGACCGAGCCTAGCGGTCCCTGTCGGCAAGAGTGGGGCCGGTAGGGGAGGGGGCCTGGTCGTGGGCGGCATTTCGCCAGGCCTGCTCCTTGGAGACCTCGACGATCGTGCGGCCGGCCCGCAGGTGCTCGGCGACCTGGTGACGGGCCTTGTCCAGCAACCGCGCCTGAGCCTCGGCGTCATGGGCCATGGCTGATCCGACGACGGCGGCGATCTTGTCCAGATTCGCCCAGGCCGCCTGGAAGCTCCCGTCGCCACTGGCTAGCGCCGCCTCGCGGCTCATGGCCAAGAACTGCGCGGCCCGCTCAGGTCCGCGACCGTTTTCGGCCAGCTGCAGGGTCTGGATCCGCGCCAGGATCAACTGCGCCATCGGCGCGGTGTTGGCCGCCTCAAAGCCGATCCGCGAGGCCTCGTACCAGGCCGCCTGGTCCTCGGGCCGGATCGCAAATTCAAAGCCGGCACGTTCGGCCACGCCGCCGAGCCACACCCGCTGCACGCGGCCATTGCCTTCGATGAACGGATGGGCGGCGTTGATCTCGGTGATGAACTCCGCCGACTTGGCCGCAAAGGCTCCGGCGCCCAAGCCCTTCAGCTCCCCCGCCGCGCGAAAGGCGGCGAATTGCTTTTCCATCCACGGGCCGATCTGCTCGGGCGGTGCGAACGGGGTGGGGCCGCGCCCCGTCGTATAGGTCCGCTCCTGCCCGGCCCACGCATAGAGGTCCTGAAAGAGATGATGATGGATCGCCTTGAACCCGGCATAGGTCGGCTCGGCCGCCCGCGCGGGCATGCCTTCTTCGATCCGCGTATCGGTGAAGAGGCGCTCGGCGGCGTCGAGCGAGGCTGCGTCACGCAAGCCAAGCTCGTTCACCAGAACGCGGCTGTCAGGGTAGAAGACGCGCTCGAACGCGGCGCGCTCGGCCGCCTTGCGGTCGCTCACTAGGCCTTCTGGGCGAAGTAACCGCGCAGGGCGTCACGCTTCTGGGCTGGGGTTTTGCCCTCCGCGTCCAGGCGCGCCATCAGCTGGTCGGCCTGGGGATCGCGGCGCACGCCTTCGATGTCGTTGCTCGCGCTCATCTGCTCGCGGCGCCAAGCCACGTCTGCGGGATCGGATGAGGACCAACGGCCCATGGCGAAACTCCTTCGAACGCCCTCCAATATAGCACCGGGGAGGGGAGGGGGCCAGTCCAGGGGACTGGCCCGGCCGGGTCAGTATTCGCTGGCCAGCATGATGGTCACAACGCGCCGAGTCAGCTCCGTGCTCCACTTGACCGGCGAGTGCTCGTCACGGTCGGGGTGATAGTAGTCGATCTTCCAAAACAGTCGCTCGCCCCATAGCTCCAGCACCCCAAAGTCGCGCTCGCCATAGGGGTCGTCGCCCTCGTCGAACGATGCGTACTGGGCCAGGGCCAAGGCCAGGGTTTTGCCGCGATCCTCTTCGACCCCGCCCTCGGCCAGCAGCGCCGCCGCGCCCCCCGTCGCCAGCCACGAGGCATTGACCGTGCGCGGCGCCTTGCGGGCCAGATCGTTGAGACGGGCGGTCTCGGCGGTGCGTTCGGCGTCGGTGGAAAAGAGCTGGGTCATCTGGGTCTCCAAGGGTTGGATGCCTTGCGCATCAACCCCTGCCCGCCGGCGAGGCGGGGGTAGCAAGGGGACGACCGGGGGAGGGGAGGGGGATCGCCCGACCTGCACGCCACCGGCGGAAGGTGGGGGACACCCCAAGGCCGGTCTTCCGCGCGCGAGGGGCCAAGGCCCCTTAGCCACGCCTCAATGAGGATCCGTGGCCGACGAGGCCTCCGTCACGACGATGGTTCCGACCAGATCGAGCAGCTGGCGCACGGTCTCGCAGGCGGTCGGGACGTTGATGAGCGCCAAGAGCTGCTCGGCCTGGCTCTGGATCGCGTGGCGCTGATAAGCCGGGCTGAGAACCTGGGCGAGCGCCTCCAGGTCGGAAGGGATGTCGCGCAAGCCCGCGCGCCGGGCGCAGCGGAGCGCCTTGCGCAGGTCGTGGCGGATGTGACGACGGTTCCAGTCGTCGGTCAGACCCCGCCACAGCAAGAAGGCCTTGAGCGACAGCTCGATGGCGATCGCGAAGTCGTAGAGCGCATGTTCGGGATAGAGCGCGCCGGTCGCGTCACCGCTGCGGAAGAAGCCGCCGGCATTGCGAAGGAAGACCCGCGCCAACTCGCGATCGGGGCTCGGTCGGGAGGGACGCGCGTCCATCAATCAAGACCCGCCAGCGCCTTGATGTCGGCGATCGCCCGTTTGACCATTCCGTGGGTCATCTCGTGATCGTCCGGATAGAGCAGGGTCATCACGATCATCAGATTGGCGACGACGCCCTCGACGCTGGTGGCCGCCGCCGTCGGCAAGGTGTCCAGGATCGTTTCGCTCTCGGCCTCAAGCTGGTCTAGCCGAGCGCTGATTTCGCCAAGCCGTCCGCCCTCACGGATTGCCGTGCGCTCCTGCGTCGACAGCTCGCCCCAGCCATCGGACTTCATGAACCGGCCTTCCAACTGGCCCCAGGCCAGCATCAGACGGTTTCGTTCCGCGTCGACCTTCAGCCAGTGCTGGCTGATCGCGATGATCGGGTCGACCGGACCGCCGCTCGGCGCTGCGGCGAGAACGGGAGTGGCGGAGACGCCGACGAGGATGGCGCGGCGGGAGAGGGCAGGCAGGCGCGCGACCGCGTCTCCCGCCTTGCGACGTGAGGCCATGGCTTCAACTCATCTGTTCACTTAAGAACAGATTGCTACCACGCTCGCGATAGCCAGGACAACTTTAAATGCTCTATTCTGAACATTTTATGTTCTCCTCATGCTGCTGACCGCCGGGCAGATCAGGGCGGCGCGGGCGCTGCTGGACTGGAGCCAGCCCCAGTTGGCGGAGGCTGCCGGCCTGTCGTTGATGAGCATTCGGCGCATGGAAGACCCGAAGATCGGAACCGCCCAGCGGGCGGCCGCCAACGTCGAAGCTGTTCGCGCGGCGTTGGACGTCGCCGGCGTCGTCTTCCTGGAAGCCGGCGAACAGGGTGGACCAGGGCTGCGGCTGAAAGCCTGACCTGACGCCCGCGAGGGGAACCCGGAGTCGCTGGCGCCGGTTGGGGTGGAAAGGAGATTTCCATGTCCGACGACAAGACCAAGACCGGCCCGCAAGACGCCTCCAAGATCAGCCTGAGCGAGGACTATGAGGTCCGCTATTGGAGCGACAAGTTCGGCGTCTCGCGCGAAGACCTCGAGCGGGCGGTCAAGGCGGCCGGCAATGCCGCTGACGCCGTGCAGGCCTACCTCCAACGCGGCGCGCACTGACCATGCCCGGGCGGTCCGCTCCACGCCCGCGGCCGGGCCGCCCGCACCGCGCCTTGATGATCTCGCTGGCGGCGGTGACGCTCTTTAGCGCCACGGCCGTAGAGGCCCTGGGCGATGGGACACGGCCGGGCGCGGGAGCCCCCCTGTGCAGCTCACGATGACCACTATTGCCCTACGGGCTGGCGCGCCGAGCAAGGCTAGGCGCCCCATCCTTGGCCGGCTGCGGCGCCTGGTCGCCTACCTGCGTCGCTCGACGAGAGGGGAGGGGGCCGGCTCGCCGTACGGCCCGCTGACCGTCGGCGCGCTGATCGGCCAGCTGCAACGGTTTGATCCAGACATGCGGGTAATCATGCCCGGCGATATCGAAGACTGGTCGGACGTCTACGAGGCGCACCTGGATATCTTCTCGCCGCAGCGCCGCTATCCCCAGCTGCTCGAACTGGCCGACGACGGTGACCCCAAGGCCATCCTGGTCGTGAGGCTGTTTGGGGCGCCGGACGGCGACTAGGCGTCGCTGCATTCACGGACGGGGCGTTGCGGGGCAGGCTGTGCCAAAACTCGGCGGCACAGAGCACCGGCGACTGCAGCGAAGCGCCGTGCGGCTCAGGCCGCTGGCGTTAGACGCTCCGCACCGAAGGCGTTCACCGCGTGGAGGATGTTGAAAGCCAAGATCGAGAGCGCGGCCTCCGCTTTCACCGCTCTGAGCCCTCGTGTGAGGAATCTGCCGCCGCCCGACATTCGCTTAATCGTGCCGAACGGGTGCTCAACAGTACATCGGCGCGTCACCATCAAGCTCGGATCGGCGTAGATCCTAGCCTCCATCCGATCGAGGGCCGCCTGATCGAAAAGTCGATGGATCGTCCTCTGGGCGCCGGGCGTGCATCGGGATTTCAGTCGACAGTCCTTGCACGTGGACGTTCGGTATCGGATGGCGCGGTTGCGCGTGTGCTTGCCCGACGGCCTCAGGGTCTCGCCGGCCGGACATCGGATGGTGTCGGACACTTCATCGTAGGTAAACTGGATCGGCCGGAAGAAGTCGGAGCTCATCGCGCCACGCTTGATCGGCGCAGCCACCTCGATGTTGTCACGCTCACATTCGGCGACAGCCTGGGCGTTCGAGTAGCCGCCATCGGCCAGGATTTTGAGCCGGTCGATCTCCAACACCTCCATCGCCGCCAGCGACATGGGGTGAAGGAGTTGGCTGTCGTTCGCCTCGTTGGCGACGTCGTGATGAATGATCAGTCCGCTGTCGACATCGACGACGCTTTGCATGTTGTACGCAGGGAACTTGGGCGCGCGGCCGTAGCCCATAGGCTTGGCGTCAGGCTCGCCGAAAACGAGCACCTTCTCATCGCGATCCGCCAAAACCTGCTGGCGGCGCACAAGACGATCCTTTCGGCGGCGCAGAGCGGCGATTGCATCCGTAAATGCCTGGCGGTGCTTCGGCTGATCGTCGAAGCCCTTGGCCGACGCCTCGTCCATGATGTCGAGCCGGTCCAGGTAGTAGCCGATCTCCTTTTCCGTGTGCGCCAGGTCGCGCGCAAGCCGATCTGCGCCGGCGATATTCTTGGAGCTGGCGACCGCGCGCATCTTGGTCCCATCCAGCGCGACGAGACGGCCGCTGATCAGGCCGGCTTCCCTGCAGAACTGAATAAAGGCGGCGCTCGAAGCGATGATGGCTTCCGGGTTGTCGTGCCGGAAGGCGGCGATCGTGCGGTAGTCTGGGGCCAATCGGCGGAGCAACCAGAGCGCTTCAAGGTCGCGAGTGCATGCGCGTTCCAGATGGCGCGAGGATCGGAGCTGGTTGAGATAGCCCCAGATATAGAGCCTGAGCATGTCGCCCGGGCGGTAACCAGGACGGCCGGTGGACGCGGCGACGGTGCGGCCAAAACCCAGTTCAGTCAGGTCGAGACTGGCGACGAACGCATCGACGATGCGCACGAGCGCGTCCGGGGCGACATAATCGTCGAGGCAAGGCGGAAGCAGGCTGGCCTGACCGCGTTCTGTTCCTTCGATAAAGCTCACGAACACCTCAGGGCAGGCCTGAATCAGGTGTAGATTCTAGTAGTGTTCGCGCCTCTCGGACAGACGTAGTCACAGTCTTGCGTTCGTACACTGAGATTTTCCTACATCGGCCGAGGGCCTTCAGTCTAAGGCATTGGCGAGCGCTACAGCATGTAACCCAGGTCCGATGCGCCGGTCGGATAGGCGAACATGGTGGAGCGAAGGTCGGCGGCGGTCAGGCCGTGGCGGATCGCCAGGCCGAAGAGGTTGATCACCTCGTCGGCGCCCGGCCCCACAAGATGCGCGCCGAGGACCAGGTCACTGTGCTCCTCGATCAGCACCTTGTGGCCGTAGACCCGCTCGGCCAAGCGGCGGGCGGTGAACCAGTCCGGCGTCGAGGCGGCGTTGATGCGGAACACCAGCCCGCGGCGACGGGCCTCCGCCTCCGAGAGTCCGACTGCGGCGATCGGCGGCACGGTGAAGGCAACGCTCGGGACCCCGCGATAGTCCGGCTTGCGCGACGTGCCGTCCAACAGGTTGGCGGCCACCACCCTGGCGTCGTGGCTGGAGACCGGCGTCAGGGGCGGCCCGACGCCGGCCGCGTCGCCAGCGGCATAGACCCGCGGGTTGGAGACGCTTTGCAGATGGTCGTTTAGCTGCATGCGGCCGTCGCGCACGGTGACCTGGCCCGCCGCGAGGTCCAATGCGTCGAGGTCGGGCCCGCGGCCTGCGGCGTGCACCACCAGTTCGGCCGGGACAGCGAGGTCCGGCGCGCCCGGACGGCTGGCATGGACTAGCAGGCCGCCCTGGACCGGCTCGACACGGGTGACCGTAGCGCCGGTCTCGACGGCGATGCGGAGTTCATGGAAGCGCGGCATGAGCCAGCCGACCAGGTCGGGATCGAAATTCGGCAGCAGCCGCGCAGGCCGTTGCAGGATGGTGACCTCGGCCCCGGCGCGCGCCGCCAGGTGCGAGAATTCGGCGGCGACGTAGCCGCCGCCGATCAGCACGATCCGGCGCGGGAGGCGTTCAAGCTCCATGAAGGTGTCGCTCGTGACGACCAGTCCCTCGCCCGGGATGCCAAGCGGGATCGGCCGCGCCCCGGTAGCGATCAGCACGTGGCGGGCCTGCAAGGTCCGGCCGTCCACCTCGATCGTGTCTGGGGCGGCGAAGCGGGCGAGCCCGTGGACGGCGTCGACGCCCAACTCGGCGTAGCGATGTTCTTGTTTGGCGGGGATGGGATCGGTGAAGGTCCGCTTGAACCCCATCAGGCCGGGCCAGTCGATCGCTAGGGCGCCTTCGACGCCATGCCCGGCCATGCGCCTGGCCGCGTCGATCGCTTCCTCGCCGCTTACCAGCATCTTCTTGGGATCGCAGCCGCGGAGCGCGCACGTGCCGCCGAACGGCCGGTGATCGATCACGGCGACGGACCAGCCGGCGGCGCGGACCTTCGCAACGGCAACCTGGGCCGCCGTGCCGCTGCCGATGACGATCAGGTCGTAGGCCATGGCCGCAACTCCATCCGCATCGGCGCGAAGATCGCGCGGCCGACCTCCAGCGCTTCGGACAGGCTCAGGCGCACCCCGTCCTGACCGGCGGCCAGGCTGTTCGTGCGCCAGGTCTCCAGGTGAGCGTCATCGCAGAAGAAGGCCTGCAGGGTGCAGAGCGAAGACGCCGCGCAACCGGCGGCGTAGCGATGGCCGGACCAGACGACGATCCCCGAAGGCTCGACCTGATCCAGTTGGCGGCCGTGGCTCCGTGTGTGGATGGCGAGCGCACGGGCGCACTGACGGCACGCCGAGCGGACGGTGATGTCGCGCTCCAGCATCGCCCCGACGCCGAGCGCGTCGATGGCGCACATGGCGCCCACGGAGAGCCCGCCGGTCTCGACGTGATGCTCAGTCGGACCATCGGTGAACGGATAGGCGCCGCCTATCCGGCCGGCAACGTTGAGAATGAGGAGGTCGCGCCCGGCCAGACGCCGCAGCACGCTGTCGGTCTCAGCGATGGCGAGTCCGGCCCCGGCGGCGACGTCCGCGGCCTCCGGAGCGTGCCCGCTCATGGCGTAGGCGCTCAGGACGATGCCGTGGATTCGGCTCTCGGTCTCATCCAGCCCATCCCACTTGGGGCCGATGAAGGCCTCGACGACGGCCCTCAGGGCGTTTTGGGCCTGTGGTGTCGTGACCGCTCCCCAGTCTGGGATGATCACGCCGCCTCGAAACTCGACGACGGGCCATCCGGTGGCTTCAGCGTGTGAGGTGGGCGTCGTCATCACGCGCGCTCCGCTCGCCACCCAAACTGAACCTTCAACCGGCGCAGCAGGAAAGCTGTTTCACATCCTTGGAGAAGGTCTGGGCCGCGAGCTTCAGGCCTTCCACCATGGTCAGATAGGGGAACAGCTGGTCGCCCAGCTCGCCGACGGTCATGCGCGCCCGGATGGCGAGCGCGGCCGTCTGGATGATCTCGCCCGCCTCCGGCGTCACCGCCTGGACGCCAATGAGCCGGCCGCTACCAGCTTCGGCGACCAGCTTGATGAAGCCGCGGGTGTCAAAGTTGGCGAGCGCGCGCGGGACGTTGTCCAAGGTCAGGAGCCGGCTGTCGGTCTCGATCCCGGCGCGGTGGGCCTCCGCCTCGCTGAGCCCGACCGTGGCGACCTGCGGATCGCTGAACACGACCGCCGGCATCGTGGCCAGGTCCAAGGCGGCCTCACCGCCGGTCATGTTGATCGCCGCCCGGGTTCCGGCCGCCGCCGCGACATAGACGAACTGAGGCTGGTCTGTGCAGTCGCCGGCGGCGTAGATGTGCGGCGTGCTGCTGCGCATGGCCGTGTCGATCACGACGCCGCCCTGCGCGTTGACGGCGACGCCGGCCGCCTCCAGGACAAGCGTCCGGGTGTTGGGCGCCCGGCCCGTCGCGACGAGCAGCTTGTCCACGCGCAGTTCGCCCTGGCCGGTGGCGAGGACGAACTCGCCATCGGCGTAGGCGACCTTGCTCGCCTGGGTGTGCTCCAGCACCTCGATGCCCTCGGCGCGGAAGGCGGCCGTGACCGCCTCGCCGATGGCCGGGTCCTCACGGAAGAACAGGGTATGGCGCGCCAGGATCGTCACCTTGCTGCCGAGCCGAGCGAAGGCCTGGGCCAGTTCGACAGCGACGACCGATGAGCCGATCACCGCTAGGCGCGATGGGAGGGTCTCGCTCTCAAGGGCCTCCGTCGAGGTCCAGTACGGCGTATCCGACAACCCCAGAATGGGCGGCTCGGCCGGGCTGGCGCCGGTGGCGATTAGGCAGCGTTCGAAGGTCACATGTTGCTCGACCCCGTCGGACTGGCGCACGAGCAGGCTGTGGGCGTCCGCGAAGCGGGCCTCGCCGCGCAGCACCGTGATGGACGGGGTGTCGGCCAGGATGGTCTCGTATTTCGCCTGCCGCAGCTCATCGACGCGCGCCTGCTGCTGGGCCAGCAGCTGCTCGCGCAGGATCGCTGGCGTACAGGCCCCGATCCCGTCATCGAACGGGCTTTCGCGACGTAGATGGGCGATATGCGCCGCGCGGATCATGATCTTGGACGGCACGCAGCCGACGTTGACGCAGGTTCCGCCAATGACGCCGCGCTCGACAAGGGTGACCTTCGCGCCCTGCTCGACGGCTTTCAGCGCCGCCGCCATCGCCGCGCCGCCGCTGCCGATGACGGCGATGTGCAGCGGGACGCCGCCGGCGCCGCGTTGCGCGCCGCCCGCGTCGGCGACCGAGGCGCGATAGCCGAGCGTCGCGACCGTGGCCGCAAGGGCCTCGGAGCTAACCCCCGCATCGGCCGCGATCTCCGCGCGCGCCTTCAGATAGGAGACGGCGGCCGAGCGCACGCCTGGGACGCGCTCCAACGCCTCCCTCACGTGCGTGGCGCACGAGTCGCAGGTCATTCCGTCAATGCGCAGGGCGATCGCGGCGGTCACGGGGCAGGCTCCTCAGCGCTTCACGGTGGACGGGTAGCCCGCGCCCGCCGTCGCCTTGGTCAGGGCGGCGACCGTGGTCTTGGCGTCATCGTAGGAGACGACGGCCTCGCGCTTTTCGAAGCTGACCTCGGTTTTCTCGACGCCGTCGACCTTGGCAAGCGCCGTCTTGACGGTTATCGGGCAGGCCGCGCAGGTCATGCCGGGCACCGCCAGGGTGACCGTCTTCGTCGCGGCCCACGCGGGCGAGCTGAGCGCGCCCATCAGGGCGATCAGGGAGACGAGCGTCTTCATGGGGACTTCCTTTCAGTAGAACAGGGGCAGGACGTAGGGGAACGCCAGCGCGACAAGGACGAGCGCTGCGACCGCCCAGAAGATGACCTTGTAGGTGGTCCTGACCTTGGGCACGGCGCAGACTTCGCCGGGCTCGCAGGCGCGGGCCGGGCGAAAGATTCGGCGGTAGGCGAAGACCATGGCGATCAGCGCTGCGCCGATGAACAACGGACGATACGGTTCCAGCGCGGTCAGGTTGCCGATCCAGGCGCCGCTGAACCCGAGGGCGACCAAGACGAGCGGGCCGAGGCAACAGGTCGATGCCAGAATGGCGGCTACGCCTCCTAGCGCCAACGCACTGCGGCCGCTTTTGGGTTCTGACAAGTCGACTCTCCTTCCGATCAACTCCGCCATCACGTTAGGAAACAGCCCTTTCGCGGGGTGGCGCGGGCGCATTGCGAGGCGGTGCAGCGAGATCCCAGATCGCGACGACCACCATCAAGGTCAGTCCGGGATAGAGGAGCCACGCCGTCGGCCAACCGCGGGTGGCCATGAGCAAAGCCGCCGCCAGCACCAAGATCGGCCCGATGACGCTCAGCGCCATTCGCGGCCACCGGCGATGGCGAAGTCCGCCGACCACGTTGGCGACGAGGGCGATCACGGCGAACAGCGGCAGGAGGTAACGAATAAAGACGCCTTCGTACTGGCTCAGAAACCCAAGGCCCAGCGCGGCGCCAAGGCTCGCAAGAGCCGGGAAGCACGCCGCGCAGCCCATGGCGGTGACGATCGAGCCGATGACGCCCGCCTTGTCGGCCGCGCGGGTGAGGGGATTCTGGATGGGCATCGCAATAGCCTCGGCGACTTCGTGGAACCGTCAGAGCTACGCTACAATCAGGACTGCAGCTTGCCCGTGGGGGCTGAGGATCACTACATACGATCTGTAGCGACTACAGACTCAAGCCCAAAATTGAGAGGCGCGAACAGCATGGCGGATACCGCGATTCCGATTGGCGAACTGTCCCGGCGCACGGGCTGCAACATCGAAACGATCCGCTACTACGAGCGGATCGGCCTGATGCCGGCCCCGCCCCGGCGGGGCCGCTACCGGAGCTATGGCGCGGACGACGTGGGCCGCCTCGGCTTCGTGCGACGGGCCCGCGAGCTGGGCTTCACGCTGGACGAGGTGCGCGCCCTGCTGGGCCTTGCAGGCGGCGGGCACGCGTCCTGCGCCGAGGTGCGCAACCTCGCCGCATCGCATCTGAAAGACGTGCGCACGCGCATCGCCGACCTGAAGCGGATGGAGCGGGTGCTGGCCGACTCGGTGCGGGCTTGCGACGCGGGGCAGGATCCAGGCTGTCCGCTGATCGAGGCGCTCCGCGCCGCCTGAGCGGCTGCGATATGATCGTGGCGGCTGCGACTTTTAGCACAGCCTGGGGGCGTCCCCGCAGAGGGGGTAGATTGAGCCTCGCGGCTCAAGCTCACGGGGAGGCTTCCCCCATCCGTCTCAAGGCCTCGAACCACTGCGCATAGGGCGTGTTCTTCACAAGCCGACGATTGAAATCAGGTGCGCCGTCCGACCACCAGACAGTCCCTCGCTCGCCGAGCCCTCGCTTGGCCTCATCCACCCTAGAGCGCGCCAGCGCCTTGCCCTCTTCATCACCGCGCCGCCCCGCCGCTCCGACTTCGCGTCGAGCGTCCATCAGCGCCTTGACCAGGCTTTCGCGAACCTGCGGATCCAGCTCTGGATTGGAAAGCCGCCACAGCCGTCCCTTGACCACGAAGTAGCGACCATCGGGCGTGGTTGGATAGGCGCTTGGGATCTTGGGAATCTGGCTCACCGGTCGAGCACGATCCAAGTCGGAGCATGATCACTGGCGTTCTCCTCGCCCCGCACCCAGCGATCCACGCCGGCGGCCACCAAGTCATCGACCAAGCTCGTCGACACCAGCAGATGGTCCAGCCGCATCCCGTGGTCGGTCTCCCAGCGATTGCGAAGATAGGACCAGAAGGTCCACAGCGGCCCCGCCGGGTGCATCGCCCGCAAGGCGTCGGTCCACCCTTGGCCCAGCAGGCGCTGAAAGGCCGCGCGGCTCTCGGGCCGAAGCAGCGCGTTGCCGGCGTAGGAGTGCTTTGGGTAGATGTCGGCGTCGGTGGGGATGACGTTGTAGTCGCCGGCCAGCACCACCGGGGCCCCGCTGGCCATCAGCTCGGCGGCGTGCTCGATAAAGCGCTCGAACCAGGCCAGCTTGTAGTCGAACTTGGGGCCTGGCGCTGGATTGCCGTTGGGCAGATAGAGGCTGGCGATCAGCACCCCGCCTACGGCCGCCTCGATATAACGGGCCTGGCGGTCGCCCGTGTCGCCCGGAAGCCGCGTGCGGGTCACCACCGGCTCGGCGCCCCGGGCCAAGATGGCCACGCCGTTCCAAGTCCGCTCGCCAGACCAGGCGGCGTGGTAGCCCATCTGCTCCAACGGCTGGGCCGGGAACGCGCCTTGCTCGGCCTTCAGCTCCTGAAGGCAGACCACATCGGGCTCTTCCTGGGCCAGCCAGTCGATGAGGTTGTCCAGCCGGCCAACGACGTTGTTGATGTTGAAGGTCGCGATCTTCATCGCCGCGCCGGTCCAACGGCTTGCTGATCACAAAAGGGATGGTCGCGGAAGGTCATCGGAGCTGAACGCTGCAGCAGCGCTTTGGCTCAAGGACGCAAACCTCGCGCGATCTTTGCCGCCGCCGCGAGAGCCGCTAAGGTCGCAGCATGCGCACATGCGATGGGCCACGATGAGGCCCTGCAAAGGACCAGCCCAGTGACCCAAGCCCGCTTCGAAGCCCAGGTCCTGAAGATCGCCGCTCTCGTCGGCGGCTCGCTGGCCCAAGCGCGGTTTCTTTTCCAGGACCTTTCGGTGGAGGCGGCGCACTGCGCCTCGCGCCACCGCATCGCCTTCACCAAAGCGCTAGACGCAGCCGTGGCCGCCTTCGCGGTCGAGTATCTGCGCTCGCGTGACAGCGCCCTGGCCCACAACGCCGCCTGCGCACGGCTGGAGGCCATGGCGCTCTTGAAGAAGAGCGCCCGCTAGCTGGCCAACTTCGCCAGCACGGGAAATTGCGCTTTCAGAGACCGGGCCACCGGGATGATCCGGGCCCGTCGCGACGGGTCCTCATCGCAAAGAACGCCGACCAGGCGCACGACCAGATCAAGATCGGGGCTTCGCAGGCGCGCGCGTTGGCCCTCTAGTCGAACGCGCCAACCGCCGCCGCCCGGCGGGAAGTCGTCGATCGCGCGCTCGACGTCATCACGCAGCACCGCCAGGCGGTCGGCAAGGCCGACGTCCATGGCCGCCTGCAAAAAGGTCGAGAGGTTGGGCTGCACGGCGTCTCGCTTACAAAGCAACGCTTAACGCGACGTCAGTGCGGTAGAAGGCGTGAGTTTTTTCAAGCCGGCGCCTATTATCACCCCGTGAAGCAAACCCTCGATCTTGCCGGCGCCTCTGGCGCGACCTACCGCTTTAAGCTGGTCGAAGACCCCGCCGAGCTGCCCTCGGCGGCGGGCAACTTCGCTTATGTCCGCTGGCGCGGGTCTGCGCCCCAGGTGATGGGCTGCGGGGCGGTCAACAGCCTGCTCGATGCGATGCGCGACTGGGATTTGGCCGTCCGTGCTCACGGCGCCGAAGGTCTCTACGTGCGCCTGAACGTGGCCCGCTCGACCCGGGGCGAGGAGCACCAGGATCTCTTCGAAAAGCTGCGGCCGCCGATGCCGGCGCGCGACGAGTAGCTCCCCGGCAGTCGCGATCAGCAGAAATTCCGGCTCTTGCGGGCCCATTGCATGCCGCCTTGATCACCCGATTGCGACTGCAGGGTCGCCAGGATGTCGCCCAGGTCATGGACCTTATATGCGACAAGGTGGACCACATCGCCTTCGCGCTGGATCCGCCCATCGACGCCAAGCAGGCTGGCGCCCAAGATCACCCGGCGCTGCTTCTCGTAGAGCGTTGGCCAAATGACCAGATTGGCCACGCCGCTCTCGTCTTCGATGGTGATGAACATCACGCCCTTGGCCGATCCCGGCCGCTGGCGCACCAGCACCAGGCCGGCGGTCTGGATGAAGTGACCATCGCGGCCCGCGCTGACCGATCGGCAGGGCGCGCGGCGCTGGCGGGTGAGATCCGACCGAAGCAGCGCCAAGGGATGCCGGCGAAGCGACAGGCCAAGATTGCCGTAGTCCTCGACGATCTCGCGCCCCTCGGTCATGGCCTTCAGCTGCGGCGCTGGCTCGTTGAGTTCGCTGGCCTCCGGCTGATCGAACAAGGGCAGGGCGGTGTCACGCAGCGCCTTGATCGCCCACATCGCTTCACGGCGGTGTAGGCGTAGGCTTGGCAGAAAGGCGTCGGCTTCGGCGAGCTTCCCAAGCATCCCCGGCTTCAGCCCTGACCGGCGCCAGAGGTCGTCGATCGAGGTGTAGGGCTGGTCACCGCGCGCGGCCACCAGGGTCGCGGCCTCCTCGTCCACCACGCCCTTGATCATCCTCAGGCCCAGGCGAACGGCTAGGCGACCGTCCCGGCTGGCCGGCTCAAGGGTGCAGTCCCATCGCGAGCGATTGACGCACACGGGCCTAATCTCGACGCCATGCTCGACTGCGTCGCGCACGATCTGCGAGACCCCGTAGAAGCCCATCGGCTGGGAGTTCAGGAGCGCCGCGCAAAAGGCGTCGGGGTGGTGGCACTTGAGCCAGGAGGAGGCGTAGGCCAGCAGCGCGAAGCTGGCCGCATGGCTTTCCGGAAAGCCGTAGGATCCGAACCCTTCAAGCTGGGAGAAGGTCTTTTCGGCGTACTCCAGATCGTAGCCTCGCTCGACCATGCCGCCGACCAGCTTGTCGCGAAAGTGCGTGACCCCGCCGGTCATTTTGAAAGTCGCCATCGCGCGGCGCAGCTGATCGGCTTCGCCCGGCGTGAACCCGGCGCATTCGATCGCCACGCGCATGGCCTGCTCCTGGAAGAGCGGCACGCCCAGGGTCTTGCCCAGCACCTTCTCCAGCTCGGGGGTGGGATAGCTGACCGGCTCTAGGCCCTCGCGCCGCCGAAGATAGGGGTGGACCATGTCGCCCTGGATCGGGCCGGGCCGCACGATCGCCACCTCGATCACCAGGTCGTAGAAGCTGCGCGGCTTGATGCGCGGCAACATCGCCATCTGGGCCCGGCTTTCAATCTGGAAGACGCCCAGGGTGTCGGCCTTGCGGATCATCGCGTAGGTGCGCGGATCCTCCGGCGGAATGGTGGCCAGCTGGAGATGGACGCCCTTGTGCTGCGCGATCAGCGCCAAACCCTTCTGCAGGCAGGTCAGCATGCCCAAGGCCAGTACATCGACCTTCATGAACTTCAGCTCGTCGATGTCGTCCTTATCCCACTCGATGATCTGGCGGTTTTCCATGGCCGCCGGCTCGATCGGCACCAGCTCGTCTAGGCGGTCCTCGGTCAGGACGAAGCCGCCGGGATGCTGGCTAAAGTGGCGCGGGGTGTTGAGCAGCTGCTGAGCCAGCTCCAGAGTCAGGCGCAGCCGACGGTCGGACAGGTCCATGCCAAGGTCGGCGGCGTGCTTTTCCTCGATCTCCTCGCGCGAGAAGCTCCACACCTGGCTCGACAGGGCCTTGGTCATGTCCTCGGGCAAGCCCAACACCTTGCCCACGTCGCGCACCGCCCCGCGCGGGCGAAAGCGCTGGACGACGGCGACCAGCGCGCAGCGATGGCGCCCGTAGGTGTCGAAGATCCACTGCATCACCGTCTCGCGGCGCGCATGCTCGAAATCCACGTCGATGTCCGGCGGCTCGTTACGCTCCTGGCTGACGAAGCGCTCGAACAGCAGGTCGTTGCGCTCAGGGTCGATCGAGGTAATGCCCAGCACATAGCAGACCGCCGAATTGGCGGCCGAGCCGCGACCTTGGCAGAGGATGTCCTGGGACCGCGCGAAGCGGACGATCGAATTGACCGTCAGGAAATAGGGCGCATAGCCCATGATCCCGATCAGCTTCAGCTCATGGTTCAAGGTCGCGCGAACCTCGGGCGGCACCCCGTCCGGATAGCGCTCGGCCGCGCCCTCCCAGGTTTGACGCTCTAGGGTCTCCTGGGGCGAGCGCCCCTCGTTGACCTCGCTGGGATACTGGTAGCTCAGCTCGTCGAGATTGAACCGGCAGCGAGCGGCGATCGAAGTCGTTGCCGCCACCGCGTCCAGGTGCTTGGCGAACAGGCGCTCGATCTCGGCCGGCGCCTTCAGATAGCGATCGGCGTGGCGGTCACGCTTGAAGCCAACATCGTCGATCGTCGTGCCCTCACGAATGCACGTGACGACGTCCTGCAGCATCCGGCGCGAGGGCTCATGGAAGAGCACTCGGTTGGTGACAACCGGCGTCACACCGGCGGCCCGGGCGATCTGGTCGAGACGATGAAGCCGCAAGGCGTCGCCGGGACGCCGGCGCAGGGTCAGGGCCAAGTGGGCGTTGGCCCCGAAGACTGCGGCCACCTTCTTCAGCTGCAGGGCGCAAAGATCGTCGGCCTTGTCGGGGATGAGAATGGCGATCAGACCCTCGGCATGGGCGGCCACGTCGTGCAGGTCCAGGTCGCACTCGCCCTTGCCGGCGCGGTGCTTGCCCAGGGACAGCAATCTGCAGAGCCGCGAATAGGCGGGCCGGTCGGTCGGCAGCACCACCAGGGTCATGCCGTCGCGAAGCGCCAGCTCGCAGCCGACGATCAGCCGAACCCCCGTGGCCTTGGCCGCGATATGCGCGCGAACGATGCCGGCCAGGCTGTTGCGATCGCAGACCGCCAGCGCCTCGTAGCCCAGGGCCGCGGCCTGGTCGAAAAGCTCGCCCGGCGAGGACGCTCCGCGCAAGAGCGAGAAATGCGAAGCGCATTGCAGCTCGACGTAAGTCGCGCTCATGCGAAGATCCTCGCGATAAACCAGCGCTGCGTGCCGGTCGCCGGATCCTCGCCGTCACCGTCACGATAGAGCCAGAAGCGTTCTCCAGAGTCGTCCTCGACCTGGTAGTAGTCGCGCGAGCGGGCCAATTCGGCGTCGGCCTTCCACCATTCGCCAAACACCCGCTCAGGGCCATCGGCGCAACGAACGCGCCGGCGAACGCCGCGCCAGGTGAAGGCGGCCGGCGGCGCGTCGGGCAACAGAGCCACGGTCTCCACCGGTTCTGGCCGGGCGAAGAGCCGGGTGGGCCGGGGCCAATCCAGAGGCCAGGAAAACTCCTCCACCGCGTCTAGCGCGGGCGCGGCGCGCACTGATCGCTCGGGCAGATCGCTTTCGGCCGACGCCAAGCGATAGACTTGGCCAGCGCCCAGGCGATTGGTCAGGGTGTCCACCAGGGCCGACAGGTCGGTGGGCGCGTCGCTGTCGCCCAGGCTGTCGGTTTGCTTGAAAACCAGAGACTCCGCGCCAGGCGCGGCGAGGATGATCTTCTCCACGCCAAAGCCGGGATCGACGTACTCGAGCCTCTCGCAGAGCAGTCGCGCCAAGCGCCTGGCGTCCCGGGTCGGAGAGGCCATGGCGATCCTTGCCGTCTCGGTCCGATTGTCGACCCGCACGAAATAGGCGTCCAGACGCCGGGCCCCGAGGCTGACAGCCTCCAACGCGGCGCAAAGCTCGGCGACCAATTGGGTGACGTATCGCGCCATCGTTTCGGGCGCGCCGATCGGCTCGGCGAAAGCCCGGCGCGCGGTCAGAGTTTCTGGCGCCATGACCGGCTCGATCGGCTCGGCGTGGCGACCGAAGGCCTGGTCCAGACGCCGCACCGGGGCGTAGCCGACACGGTGGGCCAGGGGCCCTTTGGGCGTGGCCTCCAGCTCACCGATGGTGTCGAACCCCAATCGCCCGAGCGCCTCGACCGTGGAGGCCGGAAGACGCAGCGCCGCGACTGGCAGGTCCGAGATCACCCTTCCGATAACGCTAGGATCGACAACGTAGATGGCACGGCGGCTATAGCGCGCCACGGCATGGGCCGCGCCCCAGGTGTCGGCGATGGCGACGTGAGACTGCAGCCCCACCTTCTCGAGCCGACTGCGGATGTCGATCAGCATCTTCTCCTCGCCGCCGCGCAGGTGCGCAGCGCCGGTGGCGTCAATGACCAATCCATCGGGTGCATCGGGAGACGCGACGGGCGAGTAGAGACGCTGGGCCCAGAGCGCCAAGCGATGGAGCGCGGCCGCGTCACCGTCCGCGTCCAGGTCGTGGAGCACCAAGCCTGGGACCATGGCGGTGGCATGGGCAACGGCCTGGCCAAGTCGAACGCCGGCTTCCGCCGCTGCGGTGTTGAGGCTCGCCACGGCGCGGCGACGCCCCACCCGTCCGACCATGACGACGGGAACGTCAGGCGGCGGCGCGCTCTTGCCCAGGCTGCGGCGCAACCGATCGGTCGGCCACTGCGGTAGGAAGACGGAGATGACCCTTGGCGTCACAGGCTTCAATCTCGATGTCGAAAGCTTCACCGGCGCGGCAACGCATGAGTTCAAGGAGCCAGCGGGCGCGGCCGACACCGGCGGTTGGCAGGGGAGAGGAGGGGAGGGCCGATACTCTCCACCGCGTGGTGGCCGCCGTCGGCTGACCAAGATCGGCTGCATCGGCGATCCGCCGCCATCTTCGGATGGCGATCGCCATCTGGCCGCTTTTCTCGGCCGCCAGTTGCAATCGACGAGAGGCGGTCATCGAGAGCTTGGCGACCTCACCGACCACGCCGGCCAGACCGCGATACTTCAGACCCTCTTCCATGGCCCCCAGGATCGCCGCCTCATCGCCGGCCTCGGCGAAGATCACACGCTTGGGCGGCAGACCCGCCTGCGCCAACGCCGGGGCGAAAAGATCGCGCTGTCGAAGACACCAGAGCACGGGGCCATCCGCCCGCGCGAGGATCCCGGCCGCGAAGCTTGCTGCGGCGGCGCCATGCAGCGCCCCCTCGGCCCCGCCGGCGACCTCATGCAACGCGCCCATCGCCAAACCTTGACCGGGTAGCCGCACATCGATCGCCTCCACACCGAACGGCAGGACCCGGCCGCTGGCGCTGTCGGCCAGCTCGATCAAGCGGACCTGACGTCTGAGCGCATCGAGCGCGGCGGGTGAGCGGTGAAGGGACATGAACACCTAACGAGTAGGTTCTATCTTTGTTCTCTTGCGGCTTGCGGAGTCAACGGTGGGTGCGACCGGGTTTGTCGCCCAAGCTTGACGATTCATTCGAAGGCGTAAGGGCTTGCGGGGATTCAAATATTTTTTGTCGCAGGTGTCTGAACCGCTCGCTCCCAATTGACTAGAGCGCAGGCCAGGCGAAGCCGCGGTTGTCGTCGAAACCGCAAACGCCGCGGCGGCCGCCGTCTTCGCCCAGATTGCGGCGCAACAAGCCGCCGCGCGCCACTAACCGGGCCGTCGCCTTAATCGAGGTTGTCCTCCAACAGACGCTCGACCGCCACCACGTCGCGCCAGACGCCGTCCAGCTTGCCGTGCTTTTCATGGACACCCACCTCTCGGAAGCCGACGGACTTCAGGAGGGCCAGGCTAGCCTTGTTCTCAACGAAGACCCGCGAGAGCAGCTTCCAGAACCCAGCTCGAACGGCCGCGTCGATCAAGGCGTTCATGGCGACGGCGCCGACGCCTCGGCCGCGGCTAGCGCGCCGGACATAGACCGAGAACTCAGCGATGCCGGCGTAGCAACAACGATCGGCGTAAGAAAATGTGGCGGCGTAGCCTGCGATCTGGCCGGCCTCCTCGGTCACCACGATGACGGGGTGGCGATCATCGAACCATCCAAGGATCTGATCGGCGGAGCGCGGGGACGTCTCGAACGTGGCGATGCGGTCGGCGATCCCCTCGTTATAGATTTCGACGATCGCGGGCGCATCGGCGGCCGTAGCCGCCCTCGTGGTCAGGTCCGAACGGGTCATGCGGTTTGAGCCTTCAGGGTTTCGTGGCTCATCGCCGCCGCGCTGAGCTCGACATGCTCGGCAATACGTCCGTTGACCTTTCGCTCACTATAGCGATCGACCAGGTAGTCGGCCCGATCGCGCGTCAGCAGCGTGAACTTCATCAGCTCCTCCATGACGTCGACGACGCGGTCGTAATAGGCCGAGGGTTTCATGCGGTCCTGCTCGTCAAACTCCTTGTAGGCCATGGCCACCGAGGACTGGTTGGGGATGGTGATCATCCGCATCCAGCGGCCCAGCAGGCGCAGGGTGTTGACCGCGTTGAACGATTGCGAGCCGCCGCTGACCTGCATCACCGCCAGGGTTCGCCCTTGCGTCGGGCGCACGCTGCCGATCTCCAACGGAATCCAGTCGATCTGGGCCTTCATGATCCCGCTGATCGCGCCGTGACGTTCGGGGCTGCACCAGACCTGACCCTCGGACCAAAGCGACAGCGCCCGCAGTTCCTGGACCTTGGGATGGTCGGGGCCGGTGGCGTCGGGCAGCGGCAGGTCGCGGGGGTCGAAGATCCTGGTCTCGCAGCCCAGGCGCTCAAGGATGCGGGCCGCCTCCTGGGTCAGCAGCCGGCTGAACGAGCGTTCGCGCAGCGAGCCGTAGAGCAGGAGGATGCGGGGCGGATGGGTCGCCCGCGTCGCTGGCTCCAGCCTTTGCGGATCGATCGGGGCCAGGAACTGCGGTTGCAGGGCGGGAAACTCGGTCATGCAAGCGACTCCAACATCGTCATTGATCCGTCTCATATTTCCAGCATATTGGAAATATGGAATCGAAAGCCGCCGTCGCCAGCCTCTCCGCCCTCGGTCACGAGAGCCGCCTGGCCATCTTCCGCCTGCTGGTGAAGGCCGGTCCGGTCGGGATCGCGGCCGGCGAGATCGCGCGCCGGCTGGAGATGATCCCCAACACGTTGTCGGCCAATCTCAACGTCCTGTCCCACGCCGGCCTGATCGTCTCCCGGCGGGACGGGCGCTCGATCATCTATTCGGCCGATTACGCCGCGATGAGCGGCCTGCTCGGTTTCCTGATGGAAGACTGCTGCAACGGCAATCCGCAGATCTGCGCGCCGCTGGGCGACATCGTCGCCAAGGCCGCCGACTGCGATGGAACCTGCCTTACGGAACTGGAGACGGCATGACCGACGAAACCCGCCAACGCCCGCTCAACGTCCTGTTCCTCTGCACCCACAATTCGGCGCGCTCGGTCATGGCCGAGTGCATCATGAACCGGGTCGGCGCCGGACGCTTCAAGGCCTATTCGGCCGGCTCCACGCCCAGCGGCGTCCTAGACCCGCAGGCCGTCAGCCTGTTGCAGCACCTGAATTACAAGACCGATGACCTGCGCTCCAAGGCCTGGGATGAGTTCGCGATCCTCAACAATCCCGATGCGCCCGACCTCGATTTCGTGTTCACCGTCTGCGACAACGCCGCCGGCGAGGCCTGCCCGATCTGGCCGGGTCAGCCGATGACCGCCCATTGGGGCATTCCCGATCCGTCGCTGGCCACAGGGACGGAGGCCGAAATCGCTCTGGCCTTCGCCGAAGCCTATCGCCAGCTCAATAGCCGCATCACGCTCTTCTGCGCCTTGCCGATGGCCTCGCTCGACCGGCTGTCGTTGCAGCGCCGACTGGACGACATCGGCAAGTCCAAGGCACCCGACGAGTCCGCCGCCTGATCCTGCTTCGACCCTTCATTTGCTTCCTGGTGACCCATGGCTGACGCCGACTTTCCGATCGTGATCTTCCACAACCCCAACTGCGGCACCTCGCGCAACACCGTGGCGATAGTGCGGGCGGCCGGCTACGAGCCCAAGGTCGTGGAGTATCTCGTCGCGGGCTGGACCCATGACCAGTTGCGCGAGCTAGCCGCCGAAGCAGGCCTGACCTTCCGCCAGCTGATGCGCGAGAAGGGCACGCCTGCCGCCGAGCTGGGCCTCCTGGATGACGGCGTCGGGGAGAACCAAATTCTCGACGCCATGGTCGAGCAACCCATCCTTGTAAACCGGCCTATTGTCGTCACGCCGAAGGGCGTGAAGCTCTGCCGGCCGTCTGAAGTTGTCCTGGATCTGCTTGATCGCAAGCCGGCCAGCTTCACCAAAGAAGACGGTGAAGTCGTTTCCCTGACCTAACCACCCGACCGCTCAGGAACAGCAAGATGAAAAAGCTCCTCGGCGTCGCTGCGGCGACGGCTTTGCTGACGTGCGCCTCGGCCGCGCACGCCGCCCGCGACTACGTCTGGGCCGCCGGCTCGTCCACCGTCTTCCCGTTCACCACCCGCGTGGCCGAGAACTTCGCCAAGAAGACCGGCAAGAAGTCGCCCAAGGTCGAGAGCCTGGGCACCGGCGGCGGTTTCAAGATGTTCTGCGGCGGCCTGGGCGAGGGCTTCCCCGACGTCGCCAACGCCTCGCGTCCGATGAAGAAGTCCGAGTTCGAGGCCTGCAAGGCCAAGGGCGTCAAGGACATCGTCGAGATCAAGATCGGGTTCGACGGCATCGTCATCGCCATGGACAAGAAGGCGCCCGACTACAATTTCAAGCTCGAGCACCTCTATCTGGGCTTGGCGCAGAACGCCTTGCGGGGCGGCCAGTTCGTCGCCAACCCCTACAAGAACTGGAAAGAGGTCGGCTCAAACCTCCCCAGCAACCGCATCCTGGTCTACGGCCCGCCGCCGACCTCGGGCACCCGCGACGCCTGGATAGAGCTGGGCGTCGAGGCCGGCGCCAAGAAGTTCCCGACCATCAAGGCTCTGCACGACAAGGACGACAAGGCCTTCAAAGCCAAGGTCGATCCTATGCGCACGGACGGCGGCTGGATCGACGCCGGCGAAAACGACAACGCCATCGTCGGCACCATCACCAAGACCCCCGGGGCGCTGGGCGTCTTCGGCTACTCCTTCCTCGAGGAGAACGGCAACCGCATCAAGGCCGCCGCCGTCAACGGCGTCAAACCGACCGCCCAGACGATCGCCAGCGGCCAGTACCCCGTGTCGCGCTCGCTCTACATCTACGTCAAGAAGGCC
>NZ_QFQZ01000152.1 GCF_003243465.1 Caulobacter segnis | reverse complement strand
GGTCTTGCCATGGTCAACGTGACCGATGGTGCCGATGTTGCAGTGCGGCTTAGTACGTTCGAACTTTTCCTTGGCCATCTTCTTAGCTCCAGGACCCCAGAGGGGCCTTCAGTTGATTGGACTACTTCTGAGGTGGGCTGGAGGGGTCTCCAAGGAGGCCCCTCCCATCCGGCGACTAGGCTTTGTCCCGAGGGACGCGGCTTAGGCGTACTTCTTGATCACTTCGTCGGCGACGTGCTGCGGCACTTGCTCGTAGTGATCGTATTGCATCGTGAACTGGGCGCGGCCTTGCGACATGCCACGCAGGGTGTTCACGTAGCCGAACATGTTGGCGAGCGGCACGAAGGCGTTCACCACCGTGGCGTTGCCACGCATGTCCTGGCCCTGGATCATGCCACGGCGGCTGTTCAGGTCGCCGATGACCGAGCCCAGGTATTCTTCCGGCGTCACGACTTCCACGGCCATGATCGGCTCGAGGAGCTTCGGGGCACCCTTTTCACGCAGTTCCTTGAAGGCGGCGCGCGAGGCGATTTCGAAGGCCAGGACCGAGGAGTCGACGTCGTGGTAGGCGCCGTCGATCAGGGTGGCCTTGAAGTCGATGACCGGGAAGCCGGCCAGCAGACCGTTGTCCTTCACCGATTCCAGACCCTTCACGACGCCGGGGATGTATTCCTTCGGCACCGCGCCGCCGACGATGGCGCTTTCGAACACGAAGCCCGAACCGGCTTCGCCCGGCTCGAACACCAGCTTGACGCGGGCGAACTGGCCCGTACCGCCGGTCTGCTTCTTGTGGGTGTAGTCGATCTCGGCCTTCTTCGAGAGGCTCTCGCGGTAGGCCACCTGCGGCGCGCCGATGTTGGCTTCGACCTTGTAGGTGCGCTTCAGGATGTCGATCTTGATGTCGAGGTGCAGTTCGCCCATGCCCTTCAGGATCGTCTGGCCCGACTCGTGGTCGGTCGAGACGGTGAAGGAGGGGTCTTCGGCGGCCAGCTTCTGCAGGGCGACGCCCAGCTTTTCCTGGTCAGCCTTCGACTTGGGCTCGACGGCGATTTCGATAACCGGGGCCGGGAACTCCATGCGTTCCAGGATGACCGGCGACTTCAGCGGATCGCACAGGGTGTCGCCCGTGCGGGTTTCCTTCAGGCCGGCCAGGGCGACGATGTCGCCGGCGTAGGCTTCCTTGATGTCTTCGCGGTTGTTCGAGTGCATCAGCAGCATGCGGCCGACGCGCTCGCGCTTGTCGCGGGTCGAGTTCATCAGGGACATGCCGGTTTCCAGCTTGCCCGAGTAGATGCGGCAGAAGGTCAGCGAACCGACGAAGGGGTCGTCCATGATCTTGAACGCCAGGACCGACAGCGGCTCGTCGTCCGAGGCCTTACGCTCGACTTCGGCTTCGGTCTTGAAGTCGATGCCCTTGGTCGGCGGGATATCCACCGGCGAGGGCAGGTAGTCGACGACGGCGTCGAGCAGGGGCTGGACGCCCTTGTTCTTGAAGGCCGAGCCGCAGAGGATCGGATAGAAGGCGCCGGTCAGAACGGCCTTACGGATGCACTTCTTGATCGTCTCTTCCGAGGGCTCTTCGCCGCCCAGATAGGCTTCCATGGCCTCGTCGTCGAGCTCGACGGCGTTCTCGATCAGGTAGTTGCGGGCCTCGAGGGCCTTGTCCATCAGGTCGGCCGGGATCTCTTCGTCCTTGTAGGACGCGCCCAGGCCGTCGTTGTCCCAGACCACGGCCTTCATGCGGACCAGGTCGACCAGGCCCTTCAGCGAGGACTCGGCGCCGATCGGGAACTGGATCGGCACGGCCTTGGCGCCCAGGCGGTCGCGGATCGACTCGACCGACTTGTCGAAGTCGGCGCCGATCTTGTCCATCTTGTTGACGAACACGATCCGCGGAACCTTGTACTTGTCGGCCTGACGCCAGACGGTCTCGGTCTGCGGCTCGACGCCGGCGTTACCGTCCAGCACCGTCACGGCGCCGTCGAGGACGCGCAGCGAGCGTTCCACTTCGATGGTGAAGTCGACGTGCCCGGGGGTGTCGATGATGTTCAGGCGCTTGCCGTTCCAGAAGGCGGTCGTCGCGGCCGACGTGATCGTGATGCCGCGCTCTTGCTCCTGCTCCATCCAGTCCATGGTCGCGGCGCCGTCGTGGACCTCGCCGATCTTGTGCGACTTACCGGTGTAATACAGGATCCGCTCGGTCGTGGTCGTCTTACCGGCGTCGATGTGCGCCATGATGCCGAAGTTGCGGTAGTCTTCGATTTTATGCGTGCGGGGCATAGCGATCGCTCTGCGAAACGGGACGGCCCAGGACGGACACGACCGGGATTAAACGTGCGGCGCGGGCGGTTTATCGCAAACCGCCCGCGCCTGAAAGAGTGCTGGAAGCGAAAAGCTTACCAGCGATAGTGCGAGAACGCCCGGTTGGCTTCCGCCATCTTGTGGGTGTCTTCGCGCTTCTTCACGGCGGTGCCGCGGTTGTTCGAGGCGTCGAGCAGCTCACCGGCCAGCTTCTCGGTCATGGTGTTTTCGCCACGCTTGCGAGCGGCGGTCACCAGCCAACGGATGGCCAGGGCGCGGCGACGGTCCGGACGGACTTCAACCGGCACTTGGTAGGTGGCGCCGCCAACGCGACGCGACCGGACTTCGATCGCCGGAGCGACGTTGTCCAGGGCGGAGTGGAAGGTTTCAAGCGGACCTTGGTCCTTGCGCTTGGCTTCCAGGATGTCGAAAGCGCCGTAGATGATGTTCTCGGCGACAGCTTTCTTACCTTCGTACATCACGTAGTTCATGAACTTCGTGACAACCAGGTCCCCGAACTTCGGATCCGGCAGGACTTGGCGTTTCTCGGCGCGACGGCGGCGGGACATTCTTCTTCTTCCTTACTTCGGACGCTTGGCGCCGTAGAGCGAACG
>NZ_QFQZ01000077.1 GCF_003243465.1 Caulobacter segnis | reverse complement strand
AAGAGGCGTGGAGCGCTCGATCGCGCGATAGCTGGCCAGATTCAGGTGCTGAAGCGGGCCGGACGTGACGCCGAACCACGCGTCGTTGGAGATGTTGATCAGCGCCCGAACGTCACGATCTGACCGGGCCAGGCCGGGAAACAGGCTCTCGTAGCAGATCAGCGGCTGGACCAGCAGGGTCGGCGTCACCCGCAGGGGCGCCGGGCGGGGGCCGGTGGCGAAGCCGTCGCCCAGATGGGCCAGACTCTTGAACCCGATCCGGGTCAGGAAAGCCTCGGCGGGCAGATATTCGCCGAAGGGGACGAGGCGGTGCTTGTCGTAGACGCCGACGAGCTCGAGGTCGGTCGCCGTGCGGCGCAGGGCGATCAGGCTGTTGTAGTAGACCGGCCTGTCGATCGGTCCTTCGTAGCGATAGCCGCCGATCAGCAGGGTCTGGCCCGGCTGGACGCTGTCGAGGATCGCCTGGCGCACCCAGGTCCCCGGGGCCAGATAGTCGTTGATCGCGGCGGGCAGCGCGCCCTCCGGCCAGATCACCAAGTCCGTAGGTCGGCCCGCATAGGGCTTGGCGGTCAGGGAGGTATAGGCCCGCAAGATCTGGGCGAAGCGGGCGGCGTCCCACTTGGCGTCCTGCTGGATGTCGGCCTGGACGATGCGCACCGAGATCGGCGGCTCCTGGAGCACAGGCCTGTGCAGGGCCCAGGCGCCGTAGCCGTAAAGCCCCCCCAGTCCCACCGCCGCGCAGGCCAGGGCGAGCCGCCCGCCACGCCCCTCGCGCCAGACCGCCGGCGCGGCGGCGATGGCCAGGGTGATCCACGTCAGGCCGTAAGCCCCCACCAGCGCCGCCGCCTGGGACGGCGCCGAACCGGCGCGCCAGGTCTCGCCCGGCAGGTTCCAGGGAAAACCGGTCAGGACATGGCCCCGCGCCCATTCCAGCGCCGCGAAGGCGCCGGCGAAGGTCAGCACCCGCCAGGCGCCGGCCGGACGCGCGAGGCGGTAGACGAGTCCCGCCAGGCCCCAGAACAGCGCCAGGCCAGCGGCCATGGCGGCGACGGCGAACGGCGCCATCCAGCCCTGGTTGGCGGCGTCGACCATGAAGGCCTCGCCGATCCACCAGGTGCCCAGCCCGAAATAGCCGACGCCGGCCAGCCAGCCCCGCCAGAAGGCCGACCGCAGAGGCCTTGCCTCGACCGCCGTGTCCAGCAGATGCAGCAGCAGGGCGTAGCCCAGCAGGCCGGGCAGCACGCCGAAGGGCGGATGGGCCAGGGCCGCGGCGAGACCGGCGGCCAGGGCCAGCAGCGGCCCGCTCCAGGCGCGCTGGCGCAAGCGGCTCCAGCCGATCACGAGGCGCCGACGTCCTCGGCGACTGTCCGCGCGGTCTCGGCAGGCGGCGTGGGGCCGCCGCGCACCCGCACCCGGCGCACCCGGCGCGGGTCGGCCTCGACCACCTCGAACTCGTAGCCGTCGGGATGGGCGATCACCTCGCCGCGTTGCGGTACGCGACCGGCCAGGGCGACGACGAGCCCCGCGACCGTGTCGATGTCCTCTTCCATGTCCTCGGGCGCCAATTCGCGGCCGAGGGCGGCTTCCAATTCCTCGAGCGGCGCGCGGGCGTCTGCGTCGTAGACGCCACCCGGACGCGCCACGATCGACGCCGCCGCGGCGTCGTCATGCTCATCGTCAATGTCGCCGACCACAGCCTCGATCAGGTCTTCCATCGTCACCACGCCGTCCGTCCCGCCGAACTCGTCGATGACCAGGGCCATGTGGATCCGGCTGGTGCGCATGCGCAGCAGGAGATCGGCGGCCTTCATCGAGGCGGGTACGTACAACGCCTCACGGCGCAGCTTGTTCAGGACGAAGTCGCCGGCGTTCGGACGCTTCTGGTCCTCGGCCATCAGCCGGAACACGTCCTTGACGTGGATGACGCCGACGGGATCGTCCAGCGTCTCGCGATAGATCGGCATTCGCGAGTGCCCCGCCTCGACGAACTGGGCGACCAGCGCATCGAACGGCGTGGAAAGCTCGACGGCCACGATGTCGGCGCGCGGGGTCATCACATCGGCTACGCGCAGGGTCTGGAAAGCCGTCGCCTGGTCGACGATATCGACCTCGCCGCTCTGGGGCGGCGGCTCGGGCGGACGCGGCGGCTCGGCGCCGCCAGCGGTCAACCGCCTGCGCATACGTCTCAGGAACGCCCGCACGCCCCGGCTTCTTCGCGCCGGCGCGGCGGGCTGTTGACTAGGCTCGTCGCTGGGCATGGCCCTGGTCAGCGTCCCTCTTCGTCACTGGCGTAGGGGTCGGGAACATCCAGCCCCGCCAGGATCTCGCGTTCGAGCGCCTCCATGGCTTCCGCCTCGTCGTCGCTCTCGTGATCGTATCCTAGGAGATGTAGCACGCCATGCGCCACCAGATGTTGCAGGTGGTGGGCCAGCGGCTTGCCCTGCTCGGCCGCCTCACGGGCGCAAACGCCATAGGCCAGGGCGATGTCGCCGATCTGGCCTTCGGGGTTGGGCGGAGACGGGAAGGACAGGACGTTGGTCGCATAGTCCTTGTGGCGGAAGTCGCGGTTCAGGGCCTGCACGCTGTCGTCGTCGGTCAGCAGGATCACGATGCCCTGCCCGTCGATGTCCTCGTGCGCGTCCAGCACGGCCTGGGCGGCGCGCCAGACCAGGGCCTCGGCGTCCTCCGCCGACTTGGTCCAGGCCTCGTCCTCGATCTCGATATCTACGGTGATGGTCATTTAGCGCGGTGTATCATCTCGGAGTGTTTTGGGCCGCGTCCGCGTCATAGGCCTTTACGATCCGCTCGACGAGCGGGTGGCGCACGACGTCGGCCGAGGTGAAGCGCGAAACCGCGACGCCCTCGACCCCTTCCAGGATCGAGACGGCGTGCGCGAGGCCCGAATCCCGAGGGTTCAGCAAATCAACCTGGGTCGGGTCGCCGGTGACCACCATCCGCGCGCCTTCGCCCAGACGCGTCAGCACCATCTTCATCTGCAGCCGCGAGCAGTTCTGCGCCTCGTCGACGATGACGAAGGCGTGGCTCAGCGTGCGGCCGCGCATGAAGGCGATCGGGGCGACCTCGATCTCCAGCTTTTCCCGACGGCGGCGCAGCTGGTCCGCGCCCATGATATCGGTCAGGGCCTCCCAGACCGGGGCCATGTAGGGATCGACCTTCTCGTTCAGGTCGCCGGGCAGGAAGCCCAGCTTTTCGCCGGCCTCGACGGCGGGGCGGGTGACGATCAGCCGGTCGACCTCGCCGCGCAGCAGCATGCCCGCGCCATGGGCGACGGCCAGGAAGGTCTTGCCGGTGCCGGCGGGGCCCAGGCCAAAGCTCAGCGGATGGCTGGCCATGGCCTCCATGTAGCGGGCCTGACCCTTGGTCTTGGGCGAGACATTGCCCTTGCGGACCTGCCGCGGAGAGGCCTGGCCGCCCGCGTGGTGCGCCGCGCCCAGCGCGATCCGAACGTCCGCCTCGACCACTTCCTCGCCCGCGTCGGCGCGCTGGGCCAGGGCCTCAAGCACCCGCTTCGCGCCGGTGCGGCCGCGCGCGTCGCCGGTGATGGTGACGCCGCCGCCGGGCGTCTCGATCAACACCTTGAAGGCGTCCTCGATCAGGGCGGCGTGACGGCCGGAAGGACCGGAGACGGCGTGGACGGCGTCATCCGAAAGCGGCAGGAACTCAGGCGTGCGGCTCAAGCGGTCTCCAGGACAGGTTCGAGCGCCCCGCCCAAGCTCATCTTGGCGGCGCTCTCGATACGGACGGGAACGATCTTCCCGATCAATTGTTCGCCGCCCTCGCAATGGACGGCCTGCAGATAGGGGCTGCGGCCCACGACCTGGCCGGCGTGGCGGCCGGGTTTTTCGAACAGCACCGGCAGCACCTTGCCGACCTGGGCGGCGTTGAAGGCGCGCTGCTGCTCGTCCAGCAGCTGGTTCAGGCGCTCCAGGCGCTCGGCCTTGACCTCTTCCTCGACCTGGCCGGGCATGGCCGAGGCCGGCGTGCCCGGACGGCGCGAATATTTGAACGAGAAGGCGCTGGCGAAGCCGACCTCGCGGACCAGGTCCAGGGTCTTCTCGAAGTCGCCGTCCCGCTCCCCGGGGAAGCCGACGATGAAGTCGCCGCTCATGGCGATGTCGGGACGCGCGGCGCGGATCCGCTCGATCAGCCGGACATAGCTCTCAGCCGTGTGGTCGCGGTTCATGGCCTTGAGAATCTTGTCGCTGCCCGCCTGCACCGGCAGGTGCAGATAGGGCATCAGCTCCGGCAGCTCGCCGTGAGCCTCGATCAGGTCCTCCCCCATGTCGCGCGGGTGGCTGGTCGTGTAGCGGATGCGGTCCAGGCCATCGATCTTGGCCAGCTGGCGAACCAGCTTGGCCAAGGTGGAGCCATCGCCGTCATAGGCGTTGACGTTCTGGCCCAGCAGGGTGACCTCGCGCACGCCGGCGCCGGCCAGGCGCTTGGCTTCTTCCACGATGTCGTTCACCGGCCGCGACCACTCGCCGCCGCGGGTGTAGGGCACCACGCAAAAGGTGCAGAACTTGTCGCAGCCTTCCTGCACGGTCAGGAACGCCGTGACGCCGGTCACGTGGCGTTCGGCCGGCAAGGCGTCGAACTTTTCGTCGGCGGCGAAGTCGGCGGCCAGGCGCTCGCCGGTCGCGCGGTGGGCGCGGGCGATCAGCTCGGGCAGCTGGTGATAGGCCTGGGGACCGACGACCAGATCGACCGCCTTCTGGCGATGCATGATCTCCTTGCCCTCGGCCTGGGCGACACAGCCGGCCACGGCGATGGTCATGCGACCCCCGGCCTGCGCCTTCCGGTCCTTCATCTGCTTGATGTAGCCGAGTTCGGAATAGACCTTCTCGGTGGCCTTCTCGCGGATGTGGCAGGTGTTCAGCACCACCAGGTCCGCGCCTTCGGGATCGTCCACGACGCCATAGCCCAGCGGGCGCAGGACGTCGGCCATACGCTCGCTGTCATAGACGTTCATCTGACAGCCGTACGTCTTGATAAAGAGGCGCTTTTGCGGGGTCTCGCTCATCCGGCGAGGTTATGGGGTCGAGTACGCCCCTGTGCAAGGGCGGCAAGGTCACACTTGCCCCCTCCGCGCTACGCGCTCCTCCCCCAGAGGGGGAAGAAGGACCACCTTCCGCTACCTTTGGGGGCAGACGACCGCGTAGCGGTCAGGTGGGGGCCAGTAGCCCCCTTACTCCTCCAGCGGCACCCCGTAGAGCTCGAGCCGGTGATCCACCAGCTTGTAGCCGAGCTTGCGGGCGATGGCGTTCTGCAGGGCCTCGATCTCCTCGTCCACGAACTCGACGACCTTGCCGGTCTTCATGTCGATCAGATGGTCGTGGTGGTGGGTCGGGGTCTCTTCGTAGCGCGAACGGCCGTCACGGAAGTCGTGGCGCTCGATGATGCCGCTCTCCTCGAACAGGCGCACGGTGCGATAGACCGTGGCGATCGAGATGTGCGGATCGATGGCGTGGGCGCGGCGGTGCAGCTCCTCGACATCCGGATGATCCTCGGCCGACGACAGCACGCGCGCGATCACGCGGCGCTGGTCCGTCATGCGCATGCCCTTTTCGATGCAGGCCTTTTCAAGTCGATCCAAGGCGGAGCCTCCGTCTGAGTCGGCGCAAGATAGGCAATCAGCCCTTAAGTGTTAAGCGCTCGCCGCATGACCACCGCGTCCTTGGCGCCATCGGGATGGGGATAATAGCCCTTCCGCAGCCCGACCTTGGCGAAACGGGTGCTCTGATAGAGAGCGATGGCGGCGGCGTTGTCGACCGCCACCTCCAGGAAAACAGCCTCGGCGCCCGTTTCAGCGGCGACGCCGGCGGCGACCTCGACCAGGGCCGCGCCCCAGCCGCGACGGCGCGCGGCGGGGTCGACCGCGATGGTCAGGATCTCCGCCTCGCCGGCGATCGAGCGGCACAGGATGAAGCCCTTGGCCTCCGCCGGTTCGCCCGCCTCGCCCAGCACCGCGAAGACGCCCGGCGATTTCAGCAGCTCTTCGAACTCCAGCGCCGTCCAGGGCCGGTCGAAGGCCTTGTCGTGCAGGTCGGCGAGATCGAACGAGGCCTCGGCCCCGACAGGACGCAGGTTCATCGCTCAGGCTGCCGGCAGGGTGGCGTAGGGCGCGCGCAGATAGAGCGGCCGGGGCGAATGGGTCGGCGCGGGCCGCGAGGCCGCCAGCCTGGCGATAGCGACGGGATCCGGCGCGGCCGGGGTCAGCACCTTTGCCCCGCTCAGCGCATCGGCGAGCAAGGGCGCGCCCGAGCCGATCAACGTCGCCGGGCCGCCCGAATAGAGCTCGGCCAGTCGCGCGGCCGCTTCGCCGACGCTGAGCGCATCGGGCGCCATGAGGGCCACGCCGCCCGCGAAGACCTGGATGTAGACCTGCTCCATCCGCGCATCGAGCACGGCGGCGACGAAGCCTTCGACGCCATGGGCCATCGCCTCCAGCGTGGTGACGCCGACGCAGGGGATGGACAGCGCCGTCGCCAGGCCCTTGGCGAAGGCGAGGCCCACCCGCAGGCCGGTGAACGAGCCCGGACCGACGGTGACGCCGATCCGTTCCAAGGCGGTGAACGCCACGCCCGCTTCAGCGGCGGCCTCGCGCGCGATCACGCCGATCCGTTCCTGGTGGCCACGCGTCATGGGCTCGCTGCGGGCGGCCAGCACATGGTCGCCCGCAACGATGGCGACCGAACTGGCGCCAAGGCAGGTGTCGATCGAGAGGATCATGGCTCAGGCCGCGCCGACCGCCGCGCCCTCGGCGGGCCGCCAGACCAGGGCGTTCAGCTGGCCCTTGGCCTTCAGCACGGCCTCGGGCGGCACGCCGCCCTTGGTCCAGCCGGGAACGCCGAACACGTAGGAGACGGTCGTCGCCTCGGGACGAACACAGATCACCTGGTTGACCTCGCGACCTTCGCCGGCGCGGCATTGGTCGACCGTGAAGCCGAGATCGGCCCACTTGGCCAGCAATTGCTCGCCCTTCGGCCCGCGGATATCGCCTCCCGAGGCCGCCACATAGGCGATCTGGGCTTCATCGGTCTTGCCGATCTCGAGTAACGGGGTGTTGTCCTGCTCGACATTGATGATCGGCTGGGCCGGCCCCTCGCCGAAATGCAGGAAGGCCTGCTCGACCTTGGCCTTGGGAAACAGGGCCTTCAGCGTCGGCAGGTCGAAGGCGGTCGCCTGGCTGATCGGCCCCACACCGTCCTTGGTCATACTCAAGGGCCCGCCGGCATAGGGGGCGACCGCGACCGCCACCGGCCCCTGGACTTCGGACGCCGGAGCGTCCTGGCTCTTCTTGGCGGGCCCGCAGGCGGCCAGCAGCACGAGGGGCAGGGCGAGATAAACAGCACGGAGGGTCATGACCCTCCTTCTAGCCAATGTGCGTCACATGCACAAAACAAGCGTGTCATCCCGGCCATACCGCCGCTCAAGGCCGGGTATGACCGGGATGACGCCGCATCTGCGGCTAGACGATCTTCGCCGCCTGCTCGAAGCTCAGGCGCGGACCGCGCGGGAACAGGCCCTCATCCGTGCCGTAGCCGATCGAGACGATGAAATTGCTCTTGATGTTCGTGCCCGCGAAGAACTCGGCGTCGACGGCGGCGTTGTCGAAGCCCGACATCGGACCGGTGTCCAGGCCCAGCGCCCGGGCGGCGAGGAGGAAGTAGCCGCCTTGCAGCGAGCTGTTGCGGAACGCGGTCGCCTCGCGGCCCGCCGCGTCGCCGAACCAGTCCTTGGCCCCCGGCGCGTGCGGGAACAGGGTGTCGAGGGTCTCAGGGAAATCGAGGTCGTAGCCGACGATCACGGTCGCGGGCGCCTGGAGGATCTTCTTGCCGTTCGAGCCGGAGGACAGCGCCGCCAGCTTGGCCTTCGCCTCCGGGCTGGTCACGAACACGAAACGCGCCGGCGTCGAATTCACCGCCGTCGGGCCGAACTTCACCAGGTCATAGAGTTCGCGCAGCAGGCTCTCGGGAAGCGGGTCGGCCTTCCAGCCGTTACGCGTTCGGGCCTCGGTGAACAGTTGCGACAGAGCGGCGGAGGGGAGGGATTGCGACATGGAAACCTCAACGGAATTCGTTCGCGGAAGATGAGGCGCTGACCGCTCCGGCGCAAGGCGTGATCCAGGGATATCCAGATCATGCTCATTTATAAATCAGCAATAAATCTTAACATATTTAAATAGTATTCAGGCGATCAGCGATCGATTTACTTGTCGCGACAACGTGTCACCTTTGATGAACGCTCCATTATTGCAAGAGTTGCAGTATAATAATGGAGGTCGGCTTTCGTGCGTAAGACTCTGCGTGTCTGTATTTGCGTAACAGCCTTGCTCTCTCCCGGCCTGGCGCTGGCCGATCCCGCCAAGGACGTCCAGGTCGCCGGGCGCGCCCTGACTTTCCTGGAGAACGCGCCGGAAGGAACGGCGGTGATGGGCGTGGTGTTCGATCCGTCCAAGCCCGCTTCGGTCGCCGAGAAGAACGCCGTGATGGCCGTGCTCGGCGGCGGCTATGCGGTCGGCAAGCTGACCCTGACCGGCAAGCCGATCGAGGCGTCGGCCGTGGCCGGGGCGTCGGGCGTCACCGCGCTCTATGTGACCACCGGCGCGCCCTACGCGGCGGTCGGCGCGGCCGCCAAGGGCAAGAAGCTGATCACGATAGGCTCGGACCCCGCCTGCGCCACCTCAGGCGCCTGCGCGATGAGCGTCTCGGCCGATCCCAAGGTCGAGATCCTCGTGAACCGGAGCACGGCCGCGGCCGTCGGCGCGGCGTTCAAGGCCGCGTTCCGCATGCTCATCCGCGAAGTCTGAGACCGAAGCGAGGAACGCCTTCATGAAGAAACACATCCTTTTCGCGGCGGTCTCGACAGCGGCCGCCCTGACCACGACCGCCGCCTTCGCCCAGTCCATGGACTACGGCGCCCTGGCCGCGATGTTCGAAGAACCCGTCACCACCTCGGCCACCGGATCGCCGCAGCGCGCCTCGCAGGCGCCGGTCAACATCACGATCCTCAGCGCCGACGACATCCGCCGCTCGGGCGCCTCGGACCTGCCGGGACTGCTGAACCAGATGATCGGCGTCACGGCCGACTACAACTCGGTGATGTCGGCGGACGTCGCCGTGCGCGGCTTCAATGAAGGCCGCTCGCCGCGCCTTCTGGTTCTGGTGAACGGCCGCCAAGTCTACATGGACTACTTCGGCTTCGCGAACTGGGCCGCCATCCCCGTCGAGCTGTCGGAAATCCAGCAGCTGGAAGTCGTCAAGGGGCCGAACACCGCGCTGTTCGGCTTCAACGCCGCCGCGGGCGTGATCAACATCATCACCAAGAACGCGCGCTACGCCGAACCCGGGACGACCGTCGACATCGTCGCCGGCACGCAGAACCATCGTCAGGTCTCGGTCTCGGCCAACTACCGCATCGGCGAGAAGTTCTCGATGCGCCTGTCGGCGGGCGACACTAAGATCGACGAGTTCTCGTCGGTCGAAGCGACCGCCCTGAAGCTGCAGGCCGTCAAGAACGCCGGACACCTGCCGGACACCGAGCGCCAGTCGATCGCCGCCGAGGCGCGCTATCAGCTGACGCCCCACCAGGAGCTGCTGTTCGAGGCCACGCACGTGAACCTCGAGGACATCGAACGCTACGCCAGCGATCCGGTGGGCTGGACCGTGCAGAAGGACACCAGCTGGAAGGCGGCCTGGTCGCTGGACAGCGGCGAGAACGGCTTCACCAAGGCCAGCCTGTATCGGAACAAGTCCGACATGCAGCAGCGCCACAAGATCCCGACCAACTACCGCAACAACCAGGTCACCGTCTTTGGCGTCGACCACACCCGCAAGCTGAACGCCACCACCACGGTGCGGGCCGCCTTCGAGTGGCGGCGAAACGAGCTGGTGACGCCGCCGGCGCCGGGGCGCTTCTACTACGACAACTACGCGGTGTCGGGCATGTGGAACTGGCAGGCGACCTCAAAGCTCGCCCTGACCGTCGCCGCGCGCGTCGACGACGCCCACTCCACCCGCAAAGGCGCGCCCGGCGTCTCCCCGGCGCCGTTCCCGGAAGGCAACAGCGCCTATTCCAAGCGCATCACCAAGGTCAGCTACAACGCCGGCGCCGTCTATCAGCTGACGCCGGTCTCCAGCCTGCGCCTGGCCGCCAGCCGCGGCCTGCAATCGCCGACCCTGCTGGAATGGGGCTCGCAAAGCGGCAACCTGGGCAATCCCGCGATCCAGCCGACGGTCGTCGACAATGTCGAGCTCGGCTATTCGCTCAGCCTGCCCAAGCTTCACTCGTCGCTGACCACCACCGCCTGGGCGCAGAAGACCAAGGACATCAAGAAGCTGGGCTGCGCCAAGGCGCCCGCCGGCTATGCGATCGCCTGTAACGCCGGCGACGCGGACGCCAAGGGCTTCGACGTGTCGTTCAAGGGCGGCAAGGACGCCTGGTGGTGGAAGGCCGAATACGCCTTCCAGGACATCAATTCGGACAACACGCCGCTGCTCAGCGCCAACACCAACATCATCCGCTACGAGCGCAACAACGCCAAGCACCAGACCTCGGTGGGCGGCGGCTGGGCCAAGGGCCCGTGGGAACTATCGGCCAACTGGAGCTACCTGTCCGCTCGCGACTATTACGACGTCACCAACGCGCGCTGGGAGCGTCTCGAGGCCCGCCAGCAGGTCTACGGCCGCGCCGCCTACAAGATCAACCAACACCTGACCGTCGGCGTCACCGGCGAAAACCTGGCCGGCCCGGTCTGGTACACCAGCGGGGTCAAGGCCGAGCGCCGCGTCCTCGCCCGGGTGACGGCGTCCTTCTAGGGCCTCTCAAACCTTGAAAGCCTTCGACGGCGGCGTCTTCCGGGACGCCGCCGTTTCTTTTTAGCCAAGCGTCTGCTCGACGCGGGTCACTTCCGGCACATAGTGCTTGAGCATGTTCTCGACGCCCGACTTCAGGGTCGCCGACGAGGACGGGCAGCCCGAGCAGGCGCCGCGCATGTGCAACCAGACAACGCCCGTCTGGGGCTCGAAGCGCGAGAAGACGATGTCGCCGCCGTCCTGGGCCACGGCCGGACGGATGCGGGTGTCGAGCAGCTCCTTGATCTCGGCGACGATCTGCGAGGTCTCCTCGTCATAATCGCCTTCGTCGTGGCCGCCCTGGGCCTCGGCGTCCAGCAGCAGCGGCCGGCCGCTGGTGAAGTGGTCCATGATCGCCGCCAGGATCGGCGCCTTCAGGTGCGGCCACTGGGCCTCCTCGCCCTTGGTCACCGTCAGGAAATCCGGCCCGAAGAACACCCGCGTCACGTCGCCGAGGTCGAACAGCGCCTTGGCCAGGGGCGAGGCGTCGCCCTCCTCGGCCGTGCGGAACTCGCGCGCGCCCTCACCCAACACTTCGCGGCCGGGCAGGAACTTCAGCACCTCGGGATTGGGCGTGGTTTCGGTCTGGATGAACATGGGCCTGAAATGGACCTCGCGACCTCGTGACGCAAGACCGTCGCGCGCCTCAACAAAGAAAGTGACACCTGCGTCATTTTCTGGCGTCATACAGAAAACAATGATCCGCGGGAGGATCCGATGAGTGACGGTTCGGTGGACCTGAAAGAAGCCGCGCGAGCGAAGGCCTACGCCACGCCGCTGGACGAGATCCATGTGGCCGACCCGGCCCTGTTCCAGGCCGACGCCATGTGGCCCTATTTCGAGCGCCTTCGGAAGGAAGCGCCCGTCCACTACTCCAAGGGCGACGAGGAGACCGGCCCCTACTGGTCGATCACCCGCTACAACGACATCATGACGGTGGACACGACCCATCAGGTGTTCTCGTCCGACGCGCACCTTGGCGGCATCACCATCCGGAACTTCGACGAGGACTTCGTCCTGCCGATGTTCATCGCCATGGACCCGCCCAAGCACGACATCCAGCGCAAGACGGTCAGCCCGATCGTCTCGCCGCAGAACCTGGCCCGGTTGGAAGGCATCATCCGCGAACGGGTGCAGGGCATCCTCGACAGCCTGCCGATCGACGAGCCGTTCGACTGGGTCGACAGGGTCTCGATCGAGCTGACCACCCAGATGCTGGCCACCCTGTTCGACTTCCCCTGGGAGGAGCGCCGCAAGCTGACCCGCTGGTCCGACGTCGCCACCGCCTCGCCCGAGAGCGGCATCGTCGAGAGCGAGGAGGCCCGCCGGGCCGAGCTGCTGGAGTGTCTCGGCTACTTCACCAACCTGTGGAACGAGCGGGTCAACCAGACCGAGCCGGGCAGCGACCTGATCTCGATGCTGGCCCACGGCGAGGCCACCCGTGACATGCCGCCGATGGAGTATCTGGGCAATGTCATCCTGCTGATCGTCGGCGGCAATGACACGACCCGCAACTCGTTGACCGGCGGCCTCTACGCCCTGTCCAAGAACCCGCAGGAAGAGGCCAAGCTGCGCGCCGATCCCAGCCTGATCCCGAACATGGTCTCGGAGATCATCCGCTGGCAGACCCCGCTGGCCCACATGCGCCGCACGGCCCTGGAGGACTACGAGCTCTCGGGCCAGACCATCAAGAAGGGCGACAAGGTCGTCATGTGGTACGTCTCGGGCAATCGCGACGACACCGTGATCGAGGACGCCGACAAGTTCCTGATCGACCGGCCCGGCGCCCGTCGGCACCTGTCGTTCGGCTTCGGCATCCACCGCTGCGTCGGCAACCGCCTGGCCGAGATGCAGCTGCGCATCGTCTGGGAGGAGATCCTCAAGCGCTTCCCCAAGATCGAGGTGCTGGAGGAGCCCAAGCGCGTCTACTCGACCTTCGTGAAGGGCTACGAGCGGATGATGGTGCGGATTCCGGAGCGACTTTAAAAACTGTCATCCCGGCCAAGCGCGAAGCGCGCCGAGCCGGGACCCCGGGGCGACCGCTGTGCGCCGGCCCCTGGGTCCCGGATAGCCTCTGCGAGGCTTCCGGGATGACATGGGTCTGAGGCTTTGGAGGCGGGTGGCTCACGCCCCCCAGAAGCCGACCAGCTTCTTGACCTCGGCCAGGGTCGGGGCGGCGGCTTCGCGGGCCTTTTCCGCGCCCTTGGCCAGGATGGCGTCCAGCACCGCCGGATCGCCCAGGAGGCCGCGCATCTTCTCGCCGACCGGCGCCAGCTTCTCGACCGCCAGCTCGGCCAGGGCCGGCTTGAAGGTCCCGAAGCCCTTGCCGGCGTAGTCGGCCAGCACCTCGGCCTTGGTCTTGCCGGAGAGCGCCGCGAAGATGCCGACCAGGTTGTCGGCCTCGGCGCGGGCCGCCAGTTCCTCGATCGTTTCCGGCAGCGGTTCCGGGTCGGTGCGGGCCTTCTTGATCTTGGCGGCGATCGCGTCGGCGTCGTCGGTCAGGTTGATGCGAGAATAGTCCGACGGGTCGGACTTGCTCATCTTGGCCGAACCATCGCGCAGGCTCATGACCCGCGCGCCCGGGCCCTGGATCAGCGGATCGGGCAGCGGGAAGAAGCCCGGCGCGTTGAAGTCGTGGTTGAACTTCTGGGCGATGTCGCGGGTCAGCTCCAGGTGCTGCTTCTGGTCCTCGCCCACCGGCACGTGGGTGGCCTTGTAGACCAGGATGTCGGCCGCCTGCAGCACCGGGTAGGTGTAGAGGCCCACCGAGCTGCGCTCCTTGTGCTTGCCGCTCTTCTCCTTGAACTGGGTCATGCGGTCCAGCCAGCCGAGGCGGGCGACGCAGTTGAAGATCCAGGAGAGCTCGGCGTGCTCGCGCACCGCCGATTGCGGGAAGATCGTCGCCTTGTCGGGATCCAGGCCCGAGGCGATGTAGGCCGCCGCGATCTCGCGGGTCTGCTGGGCCAGGGCCGCCGGGTCCTGCCAGACGGTGATGGCGTGCAGGTCGGCCACGAAGATGAAGGTGTCGATCTCGTGCTGCAGGCGGGTGAACTTCACCAGCGCGCCGAGATAGTTGCCAAGATGCAGGGCGCCCGAGGGCTGGACGCCCGAAAGCACGCGGGACGGACCCGTATAGGTGACGGGAGCTTGGTCGGTCATGGCTCTAAGCCTTGCTGTCGAATGCGAGAAGGATGGCGAGCGCGAAAACGCGCGGACCGCGCGCCAAATCCGAGGACAGGCGCGCGGAGATCAGGGTCAGTTGGAGCCGCGCCATCGCGGCGCGAGGAGACCGATCGGAGCCATGGCCCGCTGGTTACCCCCCTCGCCCGCACGGATCAAGCCTTGCCCCGCCGCAGGACCGCCTTCAGCTCGGCCGGCTTGACCCCGCCGAACAGGAACAGCAGCGGCGGATAGACCGCCACGCCGGCCAGGCAGGTCAGGGCCAGGGCGAACTCCTTGGCGCCGATGGCGTGCCCGGTCAGGCCGAGGGCGCGCAGCGGCGCCTCGATCAGGTCGCGATAGTGCGAGGCCGCGGCCATCAGGGCGCCCATGCCCAGGCTGGCCAGCAGGATGCGCGACAGGCGCGACCAGCTTTGCGCCGATGGGCCGTACTCGCCCTTGCGGGCCAGGACGACCGCCATCTGGCCGACATTGGTCCACGAGGCGACGGCGGTGGCCGCGGCGATGCCCTTCACCCCGATCAGCTTGAACAGGATGACGCCCAGGCCGATGTTCACCGCCACCGAGATCAGGGCGAAACGCATCGGGCTCTTGGTGTCGCCGCGGGCGAAGAAGGCCCGCGAATAGAGCTGCTGCAGCACGAAGGCCGGGGTGCCGAGGCCATAGAAGAACAGGGCCGAGGCCGTCTGGCTGGCGTCGAAGGCCGTGAACTGGCCGCGCGTATAGAGGCCGTCCGACAGGAAGCCCGGCATGGCGACCAGGGCCGCCGCGGCCGGCAGGGTCAGGGCCATGGCCAGGGTGATGGCCTGGTCCATGGCGCTCTGGGCGTCCTGGCGATCGCCCGAATGCACGGCGCGCGACAGGCGCGGCAACAGGGCCACGCCAATGGCCACGCCCACCAGACCCAGCGGCAACTGGTACAGGCGGTCCGCCGTGGCCAGCCAGGTCCGCCCGCCGGGCACGTGGCTGGCGAGGTTGCCGGAGATGAAGATGTTGACCTGGGTGGCGCTGGCCGCCAGCGCCCCCGGAATGGCCTTGCCGATCAGATCGCGGACCTCCGGCGTCAGGCGCGGCAGCCGCCAGTGGACCTTGGCCCCCGACTTGTTGACGCCCCAGGTCAGCAGGGAAGCTTGGGCCACGCCGGCGACGACCACCCCGATCGAGCCCCAGCGGGCCGCGCCGATCGCCGTGGTCTGCGGCAGGATGAAGGCCAGGGTAAAGAGGTTCAGCAGGATCGGCGCTCCGGCCGACAGGATGAAGCGGTCGCGGGCGTTCAGCACGCCCGACAGGTGCGCCACGATCGCCATGCAGGGCAGATAGGGCATGGTGATCTGGGTCAGCAACACCGCCAGCTTGTACTTCTCGGTGCCCCAGCCGAAGCCCGGGCTGATCAGCATCATCAGCCATGGCATCGCCAGCTGGCAGATCACGGTGATGATGATGGTCGAGGCCGCCAGGGTCGCCATGGCGTCGGCCGCCAAGATGTCGGCCTTCTCCTCGCCGTCGCGCTGCAGGGACTTGGCGTAGGCCGGCACGAAGGCCGCGGCGAAGGCGCCCTCGGCGAAGAAGCGGCGGAATAGGTTCGGAAAGGCCAGGGCGGCGTTGTAGGCGTCGGCCGCCGGCGTGGCGCTGGCCCCCATGCGGTACGAGACCGCGAGATCGCGCGCGAAGCCCATGAACCGGCTGACCAGGGTCAGGCCCGAATAGATCGCCGAAGACTTCAGCAGGCCGCCCTTCTTGGGCGCTTGGGACTGTTCTGGCGGGGCGGGCGCGGCGGTGTCGGTCACGAGCGGCTTCTGGGCGTTCGGGGCCAAGGCGTCAAGGGTCCGGGCCACCTGGCGAGTTGACCCCGCCCGCGATCCTCCCTCACATGGCGCCGTTCAACACCAAGAGGTCCAAACCCCCATGCGTCGTCTCGCCCTCGCCGTCGCCGCCCTGGCCAGTCTTTCGCTGGCGGCCTGCAACAAGCCCTCCGCGCCCGGCGCGGTGGCCGACGACATGAGCCTGGGGAACAAGGACGCCAAGATCACCGTGATCGAGTACGCCTCGGTCGGCTGCCCGGTCTGCGCGGCCTGGCAGAAGGAGGTCTATCCGGCCTTCAAGGCCAAATATATCGACACCGGCAAGGTGCGTTACGTGTTCCGCGAGATGCTGGTCGGCCAAGGCGCGGAGGTCACGGTCGCCTCCGCGGGCTTCCTGCTGGCGCGCTGCGCCGGCAAGGACAAGTATTTCCCGGTCGTCGACGCCGTCTTCGCCAGCCAGCCGGGCGTGTTCGACACCCCGCGCGAGAGCCTGCTGGAAATCGCCAAGTCCTCGGGCATGAGCGAGGACCAGTTCACCAAGTGCGTGACCGACGAGACCCAGCTCAAGGCGCTGAACGAGCGCGTCGAACGCAACGCCCGCGAACACGACGTCACCGCCACTCCGACCTTCGAGATCAACGGCCGCAAGATGCAGCCGGGTTATCACTCGCTGGCCGAGATCGACGCCGCCATCGAGGCGGCGGGCAAGTAAGGCCCTACCGCGCGACGCTGGCCCGGGCTCGCCGGAGGCCCGGGCGAGCCGCAGGCGCACTGGCCTCATTCTGCTCCAGGGCGTCCAGCAGATCGGCCTTCAGGGCGTTGATCTTGCGCGTCTCGGTGATCTTCTCGCCCTGCGCGGTCTGGACGTAGAAGGCGTCGACCGCCCGCTCGCCATAGCCGTCGATATGGGCCGACTGGATCGACAGGCCGCTGTCGGCCAGGCTCTTGGCCAGGGCGTGCAGCAGGCCAGGACGGTCACGGCCCGAGGCCTCGACCACCGTGGCGTCGTCCGAGGCGTCGTTGTCGACGGTGACGCTGGGCGCGATGGCGAAGGCCGCCGCGCGGGCCTGCTCGGCGCCCCGCCGCGGCTCGACCACCAGAGGCTCGCCCTTGCCGGCCGCCTCCAGGGCGTCGGCCAGGCGGCGCAGGGCGCGGGCGTTCTCGCAGCCCAGCGGCGCCCCGGTCACGTCCTGCACATAGAACACGTCGAGGGCCTGGCCGTGGCGCGAGGTGAAGACGCGCGCGCCGACCACATTGCCGCCCAGCGACGAAATCGTCAGGGCCAGATCGGCGAACAGGCCCTGGCGGTCCTTGGCCGCGACGACGATCTCGGCCGCATTCTGGCCTGACCGCACCCGCCCCTCGGCGGCAGCCCCGCCCTGGGCCGCCGCCCGCCGGGCCAGCACGGCGTGCTCCAGCAGGTCCTCCTGGGAGAAGGCGCTGAAATAGGCGTTCTCCATGGCCGATACCCAGGCGCCCGCGTCGGGATCAGTCTCGAGCAGGGCCGCGCGCGCCGCCTCGGCCGTGGCCTCCTGGTGACGCTGGACGTTGGCGGCGGCGTCGCTTCCGCGCCCGCCCCGGAACACCGCCTCGGTGGCGTTGTAGAGCTCGCGCAGCAGCTGGCCCTTCCAGCCGTTCCAGACACCCGGGCCGACGGCGCGGATATCGGCGACGGTGATGACGAGCAAGAGGCGCAGGCGCTCGGGGTTCTCGACGATCCGCGCGAAGGCGGCCACCGTGCCGGGATCGGAGACGTCGCGCTTCTGGGCGAAGTCGCTCATCACGAGATGGTTCTCGACCAGCCAGGCGACGAGCTCGACCTTGCTACGCTCCAGGCCCAGGCGCTCGCAGGCGCTGCGGGCCGAGCGCGCGCCGGCCTTCTCCTGCCCGCCGACCCCGCCCTTGCCGGTGTCGTGCAGCAGCATGGCCAGGAACAGCGCCTCGCGGTCCTCGATCAGCGGCATGATCGACACCGCCAGGGGGTTCTCGGCGACCAAGCGGCCGGCCGCGATATCGCCGATGACGCCGACCGCACGCAGGGTGTGCTCGTCCACTGTGTACGAATGGTACATGTTGAACTGCATCTGGGCGACGACCCGGCCGAACTCCGGGATGAAGCGGCCCAGCACCCCGGCGTCGTTCATCAGGGTCAGGGTGCGGTAGCTGCGCTTGCCGCGCGCCAGCAGATCCAGGAACGCCCGGCAAGCCTCGGGATCGCGGCGCACCTTGGAGGTGATCAGCGCCAGGCTGCGGGTCACGGCCGTGAAGGCGTCGGGGTGCAGGTCAAGGTCGCGCTCGTCGGCGATCTTGAACAGGCGGATCAGATTGACCGGATCGGCCTCGAAGATCTCCGGCCCCTCAATGTTCAGGCGGCCGTTGTCCTCGAAGAAGCCCTTGACCTCCAGCGCCTTGCGCTTGGGCTTGCCGCCCGGCAGGAACCGCGAAATCCCCTTGGGCTCGTTCTTGAAGTGCTCGGCCTCCAGCTTGGCCGAGAAGGCCCGCGTCAGGGCTCCGACCTCCTTGGCGATCAGGAAGTAGCGGCGCATGAACCGCTCGACCGCCGGCGCGTCGCCCCGGTCGCCATAGCCCATGCGGCGGGCGATCTCGGGCTGCAGGTCGAAGGTCAGCCGCTCTTCGGGCCGGCCCGTCGTGAAGTGCAGATGGGCCCGCACCGCGTGCAGGAAGTCGAAGGCGCGGATGAAGGCCTTGGTCTCGCGGCCCGAGAAGACGTCAAGCTTGAACACGTCCTCGGGCTTGTCGACCGGGTGCAGGTACTCGGCGATCCACATCAGGGTGTGCAGGTCGCGCAGGCCGCCCTTGCCTTCCTTGACGTTGGGCTCGACCATGTAGCGGCTGGCGCCGGCCCGGGCCTGGCGGTCGTCGCGCTCCTTCAGCTTGGCGGCGACGAACTGGGCGCCGGTGCCCTTCATGACCTCGTCGCGGAACCGGCGCTTGAGATCCTCGGCCAGGCGCTCGTCGCCGGTCAGGCGGCGGGCCTCCAGGATCGACGTGCGGATCGTGTAGTCTTCCTTGGACAGCCGCACGCATTCCTCGATCGAGCGCGAGGCGTGGCCGACCTTGAAGCCCAGGTCCCACAGCGCATACAGCATGTACTCGATCACGCTCTCGGCGTGCGGCGTCTGCTTGTAGGGCCGCAGGAACAGCAGATCGATGTCGCTGAAGGGCGCCAGGGTGGCGCGCCCATAGCCGCCGACCGCCATCAGGCACAGGCGCTCGCCCTCGGTCGGGTTGCGCGCCCGGAAGATGTGGACCGTCGTGAAGTCGTACAGCGCGGTGATCACCTCGTCGGTGACACCCGAAAGCAGCCGCGCCGTCTCGACGCCGCTGGCGCCGTTCTCCAGCCGCTCCTTGGCGATCATCCGGCCGCGGAACAGGGCCTGCTTGAGGATCTCGATGGCGCGCGCCCGCTGCTCGGCCTCGTTGCCGATCGAGTCGAGGGCGGCGGCCGAGAGGCGCGCCCGCAGGGCGTGACCGTCGACGACGTGTTCCAGGCGGGTGGGGCGAAGGCGACGGGGCATGATGGGTATGTGGTGTAGCCCTTAAGCCTTGAGCAGTCCCTTAAGACGATAAAGTGCTTCCAGGGCCTCGCGCGGGCTCATGCCGTCGACATCGAGATCTTCCAGCGTGGTCTCGACCGCGCTCGGCGCCGCCTTGGCGGGCGCCTGCACCGCCGCCTGGCTCATGGCGAACAGCGGCAGGTCGTCCAGCTTGGCCGGCGACTGGTCCTTGGTCTCCAGGCGGTCCAGCACCTCGCGGGCGCGGGCGACGACCGGCATGGGCACACCCGCCAGCTTGGCGACCTGCACGCCGTATGAGCGGTCGGCCGGACCCGACACCGCCTCGTGCAGGAAGACGAGGTCGCCGTTCCACTCCTTGGCGCGCAGGGAGAGGTTGGAGACGAAGCTCATCCGCTCCTCCAGCGTCGCCAGCTCGTGATAATGCGTGGCGAACAGGGCGCGGCACCGATTGACGTCGTGCAGGGCCTCGGCGCAGGCCCAGGCGATGGCGAGACCGTCGTAGGTCGCCGTGCCCCGGCCGATCTCGTCCAGGATGACCAGGCTGCGCGGTCCGGCTTGCGTGAGGATGGCGGCGGTCTCGACCATCTCCATCATGAAGGTGGAGCGGCCGCGCGCCAGGTCGTCGCCGGCCCCGACGCGGCTGAACAGACGGTCGACGACGCCCAGCCGGAAGCTGGCGGCGGGCACATAGCAACCGGACTGGGCCAGGATCGCCAGCAGGGCGTTCTGGCGCAGGAAGGTCGACTTACCGGCCATGTTCGGACCGGTGACGATCGACAGGCGCGGCCCGCCCTCGCCCGACGCGTCCAGGCAGCAGTCGTTGGGGGTATAGGGATCGCCGGCCCGCTTGACGGCGGCCTCGACCACCGGGTGGCGGGCGCCCTTGGCGTCGAAGGCGTAGGACGCATCGACGATCGGCCGCACGGCGCCGGCGTCCTCGGCCCATTCGGCCAGGGCCGAGGCCACGTCGATCCGGGCCAGGGCCTCGGCGGCGATCTGGATGGCGTCGGCGTGCAGGCGGGCCTGCTCGCGCCAGTCCTCGAAGGCGGCGACCTCCATGGCCAGCGCCCGCTCGGCGGCCTGGGCGATGCGGGCGTCCAGATCGGCCAGCTCCACCGTGGTGAAGCGCACCTGGTTGGCCAAGGTCTGGCGGTGGATGAAGGTGGCGTTCAGCGGGGGCTGAAAGAGCGGGTCGGCCTTGCCGGCCGTGGCCTCGACGAAATAGCCGAGCACGCCGTTGTGGCGGATCTTCAGCGGCACGCCGCTCTCGGCGGTCAGCTGGGCCTCCATGGCGACGATGACCTTGCGGCTGTCGTCGCGCAGGGTGCGGGCCTGGTCGAGCTCGGGCCGGACGCCGGCCGCCACGAAGCCGCCGTCGCGCGCCAGCGCCGGCAGGTCGGGGCCGAGGCCTTGCTCCAGCGTGTTCAGGAACTGCGACAGCCCCTCGTGCAACGCGGGCGTCAGGGCCTTGAACGCATGCTCCAGCTCGAACGGCGGCGGCGACAGCGGGTCGGGCGAGCCGCCCGCCATGCCGGCCAAGCGCTCGCCGACCTTCAGAGTGTCGCGGATGCAGCCGAGGTCGCGCGGACCGCCGCGGCCCAGGGCGAGACGCGACAGGGCGCGGGCCATGTCGCCGGCCCCCTTCAGCACTTCCCGGAGGCGCTGGCGCAGCTGGCGGTGCTCGACGAACCATTCGACGGCGTCCAGGCGCTGGTCGATGGCGGCGGGGTCCAGCAGCGGCCGGGCCAGGCGCGAGGCCAGCATGCGCGCCCCGCCGGCGGTGACCGTGCGGTCGATGGCGGCCAGCAGCGAGCCGTTGCGGTCGCCGGTCTGGGTGCGGTCGATCTCGAGGCTGCCGCGCGTGGCGGGGTCGATCGCCATCACATCCGCGTCGGCGGCTCGGCGCGGCGCCCGCAGCGCCGGCAGCTTGCCGGCCTGGGTCATCTCCAGGTGGGCGGCGATCAGGCCCAGGGCCCCGACCTCGGCGGGCGTCAGCCCCCCGAAGCCGTCCAGGGTCTCGACGCCATAGAGGCGTTTGACGCGGGTCTCCGACGCCTGCGGCTCGGACAGGGCCGAGGGCATCGGCTGCACCAGGCCGCCGCAGATCTTCAGGGTCTGGGACAGGCTGTCGTCGGACAGCAGGCGGTCGGCGACCAGGGTCTCGGACGGGGCCAGGGCCGCCAGGATCGGCGCGACGGCCTCCTTGGCCAGGGCGAAGACCTCGACCTCGCCGGTCGAGAGCTCGACCGAGGCCACCGCGGCCTGGCCCGCCCGCATGGCGACGGCGGCCAGGCGGTTGGCGCCCCGGGCGTCCAGCAGGCCGTCTTCGGTCAGGGTGCCAGGCGTCACCACGCGGACGATGTCGCGGCGGACGACGGACTTGGAGCCGCGCTTCTTGGCCTCGGCAGGATCCTCCATCTGCTCGCAGACGGCGACCTTGAAGCCCATGCGGATCAGCTTAGAGAGATAGGCCTCGGCCGCGTGTTGCGGCACACCGGCCATCGGGATCGGCTGGCCGTTATGCGTGCCCCGGAACGTCTGGCTGATCCCGAGGGCCGCGGCGGCCTTGTAGGCGTCGTCGAAGAACAGCTCGTAGAAGTCGCCCATGCGAAAGAAGATCAGCGCATCGGGCTGGCGCGCCTTCATCTCGAAGAACTGGGCCATCACCGGCGTCGCGCCGGTGGGGTCGATCTCGGAAGCGGCTGTGGGCGAGGCGTGGGCGTTCATGACGCCCGGAAACTATAGAGCGTCGCGACTCCCGTTAAGGGGCGGCGTTAAGGTTTTCCGGGGACGAAAGGCCCAAAAGCCAGGGACGCCGACGGGGAAGCGTTAATTCCCCGTGACCTCTTCCCAGAAGCGCTTGGCCTTGCCGACGAAGTTGGCCGACTTGGGGTTCTGCTTTTCGCCGCAAGGGCCCGCCAGCTCGCGCATTAGCTCCTTCTGGCGCGCCGAGAGGTGGGTCGGAGTTTCGACGAACAGCTCGACCACCAGGTCGCCGCGCTGGCGGCTGCGCAGGGACGGCATGCCCTTGCCCTTCAGGCGGACGGTCTTGCCGGTCTGGGCGCCCTCGGGCACCTGGACCTTGACCTTGCACTCGCCGTCGCAGGCCTCGCCGCCCAGAAGGCAGGGCGCCTCGATCTCGCCGCCCAGGGCCGCGGTGGTCATCGGCACGGGGACGGTGCAGAGCAGGTCCAGACCGTCGCGCTCGAACAGCTCGTGCGGCGTCACCGACAGGAAAATGTAGAGGTCGCCGCGCGGACCGCCGCGCGCGCCCGCGTCGCCCTCGCCCGCCAGGCGGATCCGGGCGCCGTCGTCGACACCGGCCGGGATGCGGACCGACAGGATGCGCTCGCGGCGCACCTGCCCGTGGCCGTTGCAGTTCTGGCAGGGATCCAGCACCAGACGACCCGATCCGCCGCAGCGCGGGCAGCCGCGCTCGACGGCGAAGAAGCCCTGGGTGGCGCGGACCCGGCCGGCGCCGCCGCAGGTGCCGCAGACGGTGGGATTGGTGCCCGGCTTGGCGCCCGAGCCTTCGCAGACCTCGCAGGTCATGGCGGCCGGAACCTTGATCTCGACCTCGGCGCCCGCATAGGCCTGCTCGAGGGAGATCTCCAGATCGTAGCGCAGGTCCTGGCCGCGCTGGGGACCGTTCGACTGGCGACGGCCGCCGCCGAACATCTCGCCGAACACGTCGCCGAAGACGTCGTTGAAAATGTCGCTGGCGTCGAAGCCCTGGCCGCCGAACCCGCCCGGACCGCCCTGCGGACCATTGACGCCGGCATGGCCGAAGCGGTCATAGGCCGCACGCTTCTGGGGGTCCGACAGGACCGAATAGGCTTCGTTGATTTCCTTGAACCGCCCGGCCGCGTTCTCGCAGCCGCCGTTGCGGTCCGGGTGGTGTTCCATCGCCAGCTTGCGGAACGCGGACTTCAGACCAGCCTCGTCGATGGTCCGGGTCACGCCGAGAATTTCGTAATAGTCGCGCATCGTCAGCGTCTGGCGCCCAAAAGGCCCACGAAAGTGGCGTTGATGAAGGAAGAGGTGGGATGACCCGGGACCCGGCGCAAGGCGCTGTCAGGGCCCGAGACAGAAGGTCGCGGCCGCGGAACGATCGTTAGGCGAATGTTCCGCGGCGCGCTCATGGCCAGCTTAGGCCGCCGGCTTGTTGTCGTCGACTTCTTCGAACTCGGCGTCGACGACGCCGTCGTCCGCGGCCGCGGACTCACCGCCCTCGGCCGAACCTTGCTGGGCGGCGTACATGGCTTCGCCCAGCTTCATCGAGGCCTGGATCAGGGCTTGGGTCTTGGCCTGGATGGCCTCGACGTCCTCGCCTTCCAGGGCCGACTTCAGGTCGGTCAGGCCGGTCTCGATCGCAGTCTTCTCGG
>NZ_QFQZ01000076.1 GCF_003243465.1 Caulobacter segnis | reverse complement strand
GCTCGACCAACGGAGCTTTTCGCTCCTTAGCCAGCTCGACGTCTTCCGGCGCGGCCAGGAAGACCAGCGTGAAGCGACCGCGCTCGTTCTCGGTCCGGTACATCTCCTGGAGACCCAGGCCCTGGCAATAGAACCGCAGCGAGACCTCCAGATCGCGAACGCGGACCATGGTGTGCAGATAGCGCAAGGCGAAGCTCCTCTCGATACGTCGTCGATATAGTGGCCGTCGCAGAGACGGCGAAGACCTAAACCGGCTCGCGCTCGCGGGTCTGGCGGCGCCACAGGGCGGCGTACTCGCCACCGGCCTCCAGCAGCGCCTCGTGGCGGCCGCGCTCGACCACCCTGCCCCGCCGCAGCACCATGATTTCGTCGGCGTCGGCGATGGTCGAGAGCCGGTGCGCCACCACCAGCGTCGTCCGGCCCGCCCTCGCCTTGCGCAGCGTCGCCTGGATGGCCGCTTCGGTGCGGCTGTCCAGGGCGCTGGTCGCCTCGTCCAGGATCAGGACGCGCGGATCGGCCAGCAGGGCGCGAGCGATGCCGACTCTCTGGCGTTCGCCGCCGGACAGCTTCAGGCCGCGCTCGCCGACCTTGGTCGCCATGCCGTCGGGCAGGTTGCGGATGAATTCGCCGAGTTCGGCCGCCTCGGCCGCCGCCCAGACCTCGGCCTCGGTGGCTTCGGGCCGCGCGAAGGCGATGTTGGCGGCCAGGGTGTCGTTGAACAGCGCCACGTCCTGCGGAACCAGCGCCACGGCGCGGCGCAGCGAGGCCTGGGTCAAGGCGCGCAGATCGTGGCCGTCCAGCGTGATGCGCCCCGCCTGCGGGTCGATCATCCGCAGCGCCAGCCGCACCAGGGTCGTCTTGCCCGCGCCTGACGGCCCGACGATCGCCACTGTGGTTCCCGGCGCGACGTCCAGGGACACGTCCGCCAAGCCCTCGGACCGCGCGCCGTGGCGGAAGGAGACCGCCTCGAACGCCACCGCCCCGCCCCGGCGATCCGCGCTCGGCGGAAGGTCGATCGCATCTGGCGCATCGGCCACGTCGGCGCTCTGGCGACGCAGGTCCATCATCGCCTCCATGTCGATCAGCGACTGCCGGATCTCGCGATAGGCGAAGCCGAGAATGTTCAGCGGGGCGTAAAGGTTGATCAGGATCAGGATGGCCGCCGTGACGTCGCCGGGCCCGATGCGGCCGGCGGCGGCTTCCGCGCCCGCCAGGACCGCCATGCCGCCCAGGCCCACGCTCATCACCGCCGCCTGCACCATGTTCAGCAGGTTCAGCGAGTTGGTCGCCTTGATCTGCGCCTCGCCATAACGGTCGAGAGCCCCGCCATAGCCCGCCACCGCCCGCTGCTCGGCGCCGAACGACTTGACCGTTTCGTAGTTCAGGAGGGCGTCGACAGCCCGGCCGGCGGCCTCGGCGTCGGCCTCGTTCAGCGCGCGGCGATGCCCGATCCGCCAGTCCGAGATGGCGAAGGTCAGGTAGCCGTAGACCGCCACGGTGCCCAGCGCGATGGCCGCGAAGCGCCAGTCATAGGCCTTGGCCAGCACGACGGCGGCCATGATCAGCTCGACGCCGGTGGGCGCCAGGTTGAAGGCCAGGCTGCGCAGCAGGAAGTCCATCGACCGCGCACCGCGATCGATGACTCGCGACAGCGAGCCCGTCCGCTTGGACTGGTGGAAATCGATCGACAGCGACAGGGCGTGGGCGAAGGTCTCGACCGCGGCCCGGTTCTGGGCGGCCTGGGCGACGGGCGTGAAGATGGTGTCGCGGGCCTGGGGGGCGGCGGCCGAGACGAAACGCACAAACGCCCAGCCTAGGGCGAGGCCCGCGAAAGCCCAGGTGACGGCCACGGCCGCGCTCTGCCCCGCCGACAGCTGGTTGACCGCCTTGCCCAGCATCAGCGGGGCGAGGACGCCCAGCATCTTGCCGGCCAACGTCAGGACCAGGGCGACGGTCACCCGCCAGCGCAGGCCCGGCGCGTCGGAGCGCATGACCACGCGAACGAGATCGCCCATGGCGCTCCAGAAGCGCACGGGCTGGTCGGCCTTGGCAATCGCGCCGGTCGTCGCCTCGCGTCCGCGCGATGGCGGCCCGCCCATGCCCCTCATCGCGGACCGCCGATCAGCAGGGTGGTCTGGACCCCGCCGCCGGGCGTCATCCAATCGATGCGCCAGCCGGTCGTCACGCGCTCGGCGCGCACCGGTCCGGAGACCAGGGGCTGAGGCGGCGAGGTGATGATCGACACCGCCGTTTCGCCGCCGTCGCCCGCCACCTGCACGTCGTGCGCGCCGGGGGCCAGGGGCCGGTCCAGCGAGATGAAGAACCGCCCGTCATCATCGGTCCGGGCCCCGCCGCGCGTGACGCGATCGACGCGGACGTTCAGCCCCGCGCCGGGCGCGGCGACGCCGGAGACCACCGCCCCGCCCTCGCGGTCGACGTCGATCGCCAAGATGCGCGGCGACGCCGAGGCCGCAGCCAGGCGCCGGGCGCCCGCGCCTCCCCGCAGCAGCGCCACATCGCCGCCCTCAGCGACCATCACGTAGCCTTCGGCCTGGACCGTGCGCCCCGCCCGCGTCGTCGACAGGCCAAATAGGCGCACGCCGGGCGCGTTCGAGACGCCGAGGCTCCAACGGCCCTCGTGATCGGTGCGGCCCGACACGATCTCGCCGGCGGGCGAGCGGAGCCGGATGTCCGCGTCGGCCGCGCCAACCCCCACCAGCCTGATCCCCGCCCCGGCGCGCTGGACGCCCTCGACGCTGGGCGGCGCGACATAGCCGGCCTCGGCGCTGTCGACCTTTTCGGCCGGATCGGCAGGCGGAGGCGCGCCCGGTCCACAGGCCGCCAGCACCGCCGCGGCCAATGCGCCAGCGACGATCGGCGGCTTGCAACCCCGGAAGCGAATCCTGATCATGCGCCCTCAGATAGGAATGGTTCGAAGGCGCGCGAGAGCTCGCGCGCCTTTCGCCTTTTGCGTGGAGTGGACGACGATGCCCAACGAGTCCAGCCGTCTAGGCTCGGTCTGCGTCTATTGCGGATCGTCCAACACCGTCGACCCCAGCTACCTGACCGACGCGCAGGCGATTGGTAAGAGCTTCGCCGAGGCGGGCCTCAAGCTGGTCTATGGCGGCGGCGGCGTCGGGTTGATGGGCGCGGCGGCGCGGGGCGCCCACGCGGCGGGCGGCGCGGTGCTGGGTATCATCCCCAGCTTCCTGCGCGGGCGCGAGCAACCGTTCGACGACGTCGAGACGGTGGTCGTCGAGACGATGCACGAGCGCAAGATGCTGATGTTCGAACGGTCCGACGCCTTCGTCGTGCTGCCCGGCGGCATCGGCACCTTGGAAGAGATCATCGAATTGCTATCTTGGCGTCGTTTAGATCTTCACCAGAAGCCGATCGTGTTCCATAACCCCGACGGTTTCTGGGAGCCGCTGTTCACGCTCATCCGCCACACCGTCGACCTGGGCCTGACCCCGCCCAGCCTGTTGGACGCTTGGCGGGCCGTCGAAAAGGCCCAGGACGTCACCCCCGCCCTTCTCAGTTGGGACGCGGAAATCGACGTGGCGGGCGCGCCGGCGACGCTTCGCCAGTTGACTTAGTTTTCAAAAGAGACGAACTATGCCGCCGAGCCCGACGGTCATCATGGACCGCGTGCGCTCGTGCGCCGGAACTCCCATCCGGCGCGGGGATAGGAGACTCAAGGAATGCGTACCGCCTCTCGCGCGGGCCTGATGGCCTGCGCCCTTCTCGCTGGCCTGTCGGCCGGCTCCGCCTTCGCCGCCGACAGCGAAGGCGCCTGGCTCAAGCTGAAGACGCCGCCGGCCAGCGCCCAGTTCATCCAGGACGGTTCGGTCTGGCGCTGCAAGGAAGACACCTGCACGACGACGAAGGTCCGGGCCCTGCCCGTGGCCCGCGCCTGCCGCAAGCTGGCCGGCCAGCTGGGCGAACTGACCGCCTTCAACTACCGCGGCGAGCCGCTGGACGACGCGGCCATCGCCGAGTGCAACACGGCCGCCAAACCCAAGGGCTAGAGCCGAAGAAGACAAAGGCCTCCGCCGCAAGCGACGGAGGCCTTTTCCTTGAAGCCGACGAGGACGACCTGTTTAGGCCGCCGCGTCGAACGACAGAGACTCGTAGCGCTTCAGGTGGTGATCGACCGAGCCGAACAGGCCCTCGATCATCGTGGCGCGCTTGAAGTAGTGGCCGATGGCCAGTTCGTCGGTCATGCCCATGCCGCCGTGGATCTGGATGGCGTTCTGGCCCACGAACTTGCAGGCGCGACCGATGCGGACCTTCATGGCCGACACAGCCTTGGCGCGCTCGGCGGCGTCTTCCTCGAGCTTGATGGTGGCCATGTAGGTCATCGACACCGACTGCTCGACCTCGATGAACATGTCGACCATCCGGTGCTGCAGCACCTGGAAGTTGGCGATGGCCGTGCCGAACTGCTTGCGCTGCTTGGCGTAGTCCAGCGTGCCCTCGTGCAGCTTGCGCAGCACGCCCACGGCCTCGGCGCCGACGGCGGCGGTGGCCTCGTCGATCACCTTGTCGACCAGGGCCAGGCCGTCCTCGGCCAGCAGGGCCTCGGCGGGGATAGAGACGTTCTCGAAATAGACTTCCGAGGCCCGGTTGCCATCGACGGTCGGATAGTCGCGGGTGACGATGCCCGGCAGGCTCTTGTCGACCAGGAACACGCCGACGCCGCCGGCGTCGCGCTGGGCGCCGCCGGTGCGGGCGGTGACGATCAGGTGGGTGGCGAACGGCGCGCCGATCACCACGGCCTTGTGGCCGTTCAGGACCCAGCCCGCGCCGTCCTTCTTGGCGGTCGTCTTCAGGTCGCGCCAGGTGTAGCGGGCCTGCGGCTCGCCATAGGCGAAGGCGATGGTGGTGGTCCCGCCGATGATCCCCTCGATCACCGAGGCGGCGCTGGCGTGGCCAGAGTGCTTCAGGAAGCCGCCGCCGATCACCACGGTGCCGAGGTAGGGCTCGATGACCAGCGCCTTACCGAACTCCTCCATGACGATCATGTTGTCGACCGCGCCGCCGCCCAGGCCGCCCAGCTCTTCCGAGAACGGCGCGCCGAGGATGCCCAGCTCCTCGGCGAAGGCCTTCCAATAGTCGGCGCGCCAGCCGCTGTCCGAGCTGACGATCTTGCGGCGGGTGTCGAAGTCGTACTTGTCCTGCAGGAAGCTCGCGATCGTGTCGCGGAGCATCGACTGTTCTTCGGTGAAGTTGAAATCCATCCCTTGTCCCTTTGTTCTTTAGGCTCCGAGGCGCATCGAGCGGCCGTCCAGGAGCATGTCCGGTGAAGCCATCCCCTCCCCGCAAGGGGGAGGGGTGCTTGATTGACGCTAGAGCCCCAGCACCATCTTGGCGATGATGTTGCGCTGGATCTCGTTGGAGCCGCCGTAGATCGACGTCTTGCGGACGTTGAAATAGGTCGGGGCGGCGCGGTGGGCGAAGTCGGGGCCGATCGGGTGGGCGTTGTCGCCGTCGGTCGGGAAGCCCCGGAAGTACGGCGCGCCGTAATGGCCGGCCGCCTCGAGCACCAGCTCGGTGATCCGCTGCTGGATCTCGGTGCCCTTGATCTTGAGCAAGCTGGACTCCGGACCGGGCCCCTTGCCGGCCGCTTCACCGGCCAGGGTGCGCAGCTCGGTGTATTCCAGCGCCGTCAGGTCGATCTCGAGTTCGGCGACCTTGCGCTTGAACATCGGGTCCTTGATCAGCGCCGAGCCGTCGTCGCCGAGTTCGGTCGAGGCGATCTGGCGGATGCGCTCGATGCCGCGCTTGGAGCGCGCCACGCCGGCGATACCCGAGCGTTCGTGGGCCAGCAGGAACTTGGCGCAGGTCCAGCCCTTGTTCTCCTCGTAGATGCGGTTCTCGACCGGCACCTTGACGTTCTCGAACCAGACCTCGTTGACCTCGTGCTCGCCGCCCAGGGTGATGATCGGACGGACGGTAACGCCCGGCGACTTCATGTCGATCAGCAGGAACGAGATGCCTTCCTGGATCTTGGCGTTCGGGTCGGTGCGGACCAGGCAGAAGATCCAGTCGCCGTGCTGGGCCAGGGTGGTCCAGGTCTTCTGACCGTTGACCAGGTAATATTCCTTGCCGTCGTCGGCGGTGAAACGCTCGGCCTTGGTCTTCAGGCTGGCGAGGTCCGAGCCCGCGCCCGGCTCGCTGTAGCCCTGCGACCACCAGATGTCGCCCGACAGGGTCGGCGGCAGGAAGCGTTCCTTCTGCTCGGGCGTGCCGAAGGTGTAGATCACCGGGCCAACCATGTTGATGCCAAACGGCAGGATCGGCACGCAGTCGGCGCGGGCGGTCTCTTCCGACCAGATGTAGCGCTGCACCGACGTCCAGCCCGGACCGCCGTACTGGGTCGGCCAAGCCGGGGCCACCCAGCCCTTCTGGGCCAGGATGCGGTGCCACGCGAGGAAATCGTGCTTGGCCATTTCCTCGCCCTCCTCCTGCTTTTCACGCAGGCCCGCCGGATAGTTCTCGGCGATGAAGGCGCGCACCTCGTCGCGGAAGGCGAGGTCCTCGGGCGAGAAGTCGAGATTCATGGCCAGCTCCCGTTCAATCGGCCTCTCTCAAGGAGACCGTTATGGCGTTTCGGAAGCCACGATATCGGTCGAACGGGCGTTTGGAAAGATGACGTTAGCGTCAACGGAAGCAAACATGATTCACGTTCACTTGAGCGTTGACGCCAGCCGCTAGCGGACCTCGCAGGCCAGCTTGACGAGAGCCAGGGCCGAGACGCCGCCCACTCCTTCCTCGTCGCGCGTATCCAGCGCCAGAAGCGGCTGCTTTCCAAGGATGTCGAGCAGGCGGCCGTGCCCCTTCACCGGACTCACGTGCGCGGCGAGGCAATGGTCGATCGCCGTCGGCTCGACCGCCCGCAGGACGGCGGCGGCGGCGCAGGCGGCGTAACCGTCCAGCAGCACCGGCACCTTCTGGACCCGGGCGGCGAGGATCGCGCCAAGCACGGCGGCGGTCTCGCGGCCGCCCAGCTGGCGCAGGATGTCGAGCGGATCGTCGCTCATACCCTCGACCTTGGCGCGGGCGACGGCGGCGGCGACCGGTTCCGGATCGTCGGACCAGTCCGAGGCCTCGCCGCCGAACAGCGCCAGGCAGAGCGCCGCGGCGGTGCGGGCCGGTTCGGCGACGATGACGCCAGGGATCAGCAGGTCCGGCTGCTTGGCCAGGGCCTCCATGCCGAAGGCCATGGTGGCGGCGGCCTCCTTCTCGCTCATCGAAGCCTTTTCGACGGAGTCCGGCGACGGGCGGTCGATGGCCAGATCGAACGCCTCGAGCCCCGCGCCCTGCACGCCGGCTAGGCGCGAAACGGTGGCGCCGCCCGAAGCGATGGCCTCCAGGCGATCGCGGGCGTAGCCGCGCGGACCGACGCCCTGGCGCGCGCCGGCGTACAAGGCCACGACCGGGCGGTTGACGACGGGCGGGGTCTTGCCGCTCCAGGCGGTGAGCCAGGCCGAGATCTCCGCCAGGCGGCCGCCCTGCTCCAGCGTCGGAGACGGCCCCGGCGCGGGCGGCGAGACGGCGAGTTGGCGGATGTCGGCGAAGGGCGAAGCGGTCATGAGCGCGGACTTAAACCCGTCCGCGCCCAAAGCAACCCCTCACCGCGCGAAGATCGGCGACGCTTGCGCCTGGCCGGGGGAACGGCGATGTTCGACGTCATGACGACACCGCCGCCGTCCAGACCGCCTCGCCCGATCGCAACGCCTTGCGTCAAGGTCTGCGCGGTGGACGGCGCGAGCGGCTATTGCTTGGGCTGCCGCCGCACCCTGGCCGAGATCGCCGGCTGGGCGCGGCTGAGCGACGCCGAGCGCGCGGCGATCACCGCCGCGCTTCCGGATCGTCCGGATCCGATGGTCGCCCTGATGGCGGCCACAGGCCGCTAGGCCCTTACTGGGCCGCCACGTGGGTGGAGGCCAGGAAGCCGCTGCAGAGGCTCTGGCGCTCGGCGATCAGCTTCTCCTTCTTGGCGCCGTCCGCCGTGTCGGCCTTGCGGCGCGCGGCGATCATCTCGCTGGTCGCGGAGATACGGACCGAGGCCTTCCGGCCGGCCGACTGGTCCTGCAGCAGCGCTTCCAGCGCCGTCGTGTCCAGCTTGCCCAGGTTCTCCGAGGCCGCCATGGCGCTGCAGCGCGAAGCCGCGATGAACTGCTTGTCGCTAAGGCCGGTCTGCGCATGGGCGCTCGCCGCGAAGCTTGCAAACGTCAGCGCGATGAGAAGTTTTTTCATGACGACAGTCCCTCTTCAGTCAAGTTGACCGATGCGGATAAACTATCCCCTCGCCATGTATTCCGGAAATTAAAACGAAGTCAGAATTTTCATTACATGGATGTAATCTCATCATTACATTACTGTTAGAATTTCAAATCCGGACGGAACAAGTACGGCATTCGCCCGGTGCAAAATTGCGCGCCGGATTCACGCCTTGAAAACGCCTGCCTCATAATGATTGAAGGGAGCCGCAGAAGCGGTCTTGGGAGCCCAAAAGGCGGGATGTGTTCGATGTTTAGGTTTGCGGCGATCGCCCTGGTGGGCGCTTTGTCGGCGGTGGGCGCGGCCAAGGCCGTCGTATCGCTGGACGACCTGCGCCATCCCGAACTACGCGCGCCCTCGGCCGCCTCGGCCACCCTCGGCGACGCCCAGGGCGGCGCGGCCCAGATCGACAAGGACAGCGATGGCCACTTCTGGGCCAAGGCCGCCGTCGACGGCCACGACGTGCGTTTCCTGGTGGACACCGGCGCGACCGCGGTGTCGCTCAGCATGGCGGACGCCCAGCGCCTGGGCATCGACACCAGCAAGCTCAACTACGACTACAACGTGATCACCGCCGACGGCCGCACGCGCGCGGCCTCGGTCAAGCTGGCCAGCGTCGCCATCGCCGGCGCCAAGGTCCGTGACGTCGACGCCCTGGTCATCGAGAAGGGCCTCGAAAACTCGCTGCTGGGCATGAGCTACCTGGGCCGGCTTTCTCGGTTCGAGGCGACGCCCGACGCCCTGATCCTGCACCCCTGAGCCTTTAAGCCGCTGGCGCGGCGCGCTCCTCGCGAGAAGCCAGGGCTGCGCGCACGGCGTCCAGTGCGCGATCCACGACCTCCAGGCCGGCGCCCGGCCTGACGCCCTCGACCGTCAGGATCCGCCGCCACGCCCGCGCGCCCGGCAGGCCGTGGAACAGACCCAGCATGTGCCGCGTCATGGCCGCCAGGTGGGTCCCGGCCGCCAGCTCGCGCGCCAGATAGGGGCGATAGCGCTCGACCGCCTCGAAACTGTCGACGTCCGCCACGTCCATGCCGAAGACCCGCCGGTCGACTTCGCCGAGCAAGCCCGCCTCGTGATAGGCCGCGCGCCCCAACATCACCCCGTCGACGCCGTTCGCCAGGTGCTCCAACGCCGCGTCGATGCTTGGGACGCCGCCATTGATGGCGATCGTCAGGTTCGGCCGCTCGCGCTTGAGCCGATAGACGAGCTCATAGTCCAGCGGCGGGATATCCCGGTTTTCCTTTGGCGAAAGCCCCTGCAGCCAGGCCTTGCGCGCATGGACGACGAAGCTGTCGATCCCCGCCGCCGCGCAGCGGTCCACCAGCGTGAACAGACTCTCCTCCGGGTCCTGGTCGTCGACGCCGATCCGGCACTTCACCGTCGCCGGGACCGTCACAGCCTCCTTGATCGCCGCCATGCACTCGGAGACCAGATCCGGCTCGCGCATCAGGCAGGCGCCGAAACGGCCGCTCTGCACGCGGTCCGAGGGGCAGCCGACGTTCAGATTGATCTCGTCATAGCCCCAGTCCTCGCCGATCCGTGCGGCCCGGGCCAACTCGGCCGGATCGGACCCGCCCAGTTGCAGCGCGACCGGATGCTGGCCGGCGTCGAAGCCCAGCAGCTTGTCACGATCGCCATGGACCACCGCCCCGCTGGTCACCATCTCGCTGTAGAGCAGCGCGCGGCTGGACAGGACGCGATGCAGCGACCGGCAGTGCCGGTCGGTCCAGTCCATCATCGGAGCTATAGAGAATCTATGGGCCTGAAATTGCATAACTTCTATCGTATATTCATACAGTTATAGTGGCGCCGACATCGCCGGAATCGAGCCGCTTTCCGCAACTTTCCCGACGCACCGACGCCTCACTGTCAACATGGCGCGCACGACACTTCGTGACGCCGCCCTCGGGGTCATGGCGCGCCATCATCCTTCGGAAGAGGCGCTATATAGGCGAGACGTGCAAACTGCGCGAGGACCCGCGGCGTTCGCGCCACGGCGAAGGAGCGCGCGATCGCCCCGGTCGCCACGTCTTGAGCGGCCCATATCGCGCGGGGGAAGAGCGCGGGGGAAGAGAAAGGCGGCGCCCTCGAACCGCCCCTCGCCTAGGCCTTCAACTTCACCTTCACGGTCGTCGACAAGCCTGGCCTTAGGCGCGCCACCTCGGCCTGGCCGGGGTCGATGCGGATGCGAACCGGCACGCGCTGGACGACCTTCGTGAAATTGCCCGTGCCCGGTTCGAAGGGCAGCAGCGAGAACTGCGAGCCGGAGCCGGGGGCGAAGCTCTCGACATGGCCCTTCAGCGCCTTGCCACCCAGGGCGTCGACCTTGATCGTCGCTTCCTGGCCCGGAAGCATCCGTTCGACCTGGGTCTCCTTGAAGTTGGCGACCACATAGAGCGACCTCATCGGGACGATGGTCATCAGGCGGGTGCCGGGCTGGACGTAGTCACCCGGCTCGGCCTGACGGTCGCCGACCACGCCGTCGATCGGCGAGACGATCACCGCATGGGCCTGGTCCTGGCGGGCCAGGATCAGGGCGGCCTTGGCGCGGGCCACGGCGGCCTCGGCCTGGGCGAGATTGGCGTTCAGGGTGGCCCGCTTGGCGGCGGTGACGGCGGCCTGGTCCTGGCTGACCGACAGCTGGGCGCGGCTGCGATCGGCCGCCGACTGGGCCCCGACGGCGGCCGCCCGGAAGCGCTCGACGTCGCGCCTGGCCACCGCGCCGCTGTCGGCGAGGTCCTCATAACGCTTGCGATCGGCCTGGGCGCGAAGATTCTCGGCGTCGGCGGCGGCGATGGCGGTCTGGGCGGCGCGGATGTTGGAGCCGGCCAGGCGCTGCTCGGCGTCCAGAGAGATCAGGGCGGCGCGGGCGCTGGCCGCCGCGGCCTCGGCATTGCCGACATCGGCTTCGGCCGACGCGACCCGCGCATCGAACTCCTCGGGATCGATGCGCAGGAGGGCGTCGCCGCGACGGACCGGCTGGTTGTGCTCCACCAGGACCTGGGCGACCAAGCCCCGGACTCGGGGCGCGATCACCGAGCTGTCCGCCTGGACATAGGCGGCATCGGTCGACACGGAGCCCTTCGGCGCGGCGATCAAGGCGCCGCCCGCCACGGCGACGGTCAGGGCCGCGCCAACCGCCAGCACCGTCTTGCGCGAGAACGGAGCCTTCTTGGCGGTCGCGGCGGCCGGCGCCTCGACGAGCCCGTCCTTGAAGGTGGCGTCGGTCATTGGGCGGGCTCCAGGCCGAGGCGGCGCTTCAGGTGCGCGCGCGAGCGTTCGAGAATGGCGTCGGAGCGATCGGGATTCCCCTCGGCCCGCGCCAGGGTCACGGCCCCCACCAGCTCGGACAGCATCGAGCTGGCCTCGTCCTCAGCGTGCGGGCGGCCCAGCTCGCGAAGGCGATCGGCGATGACCTGGATCAGCGTGTTGGCGCCTTGCGCGTAGCGCTCCCGGGAGGCGTCCGTCAGTCGCGGCGCGTCTCCGGCCAGATAGGGCAGCGGGCATCCGCCGCTGCGGCTGTCCCGGTGGCGGGCCGAGAGATAAAAGTCGATGAAGCCCTCCAGCGCCTCGCGCGGCGGCAGGTCCTGGACCTTCTTCAGCATCGTGATCGGCCCGCCCTCGAACATGTGGGCGATCGCCTCGGCCACGAACGCCTCCTTGGAGGGGAAGTGGGCGTAGAAGCCGCCGTGCGTCAGGCCGGCGCGGGCCATGACGCCAGCGACGCCCACGCGATGCGGCCCCTCTTCGCGGATCGCCTTGGCCGCCTCGTCCAGAACCCGCAGGCGGGTCTTCTGCTTGTGCTCCGCGTCGTACCGCATGCTTGCGTCCTTGATTGCATGATCCATATAATATTATGAGCATCATACTTTCAAGGGGCGCCTCGTGAGCTCATCCGCCAAGCCGCCGATCGATCCGGGCGCCCTGCCCACCCGGACAAAGTTCCTGATCTTCGGCGTGATGGCGTTCGGCCAGTTCATGGCGCTGATCGACATCCAGATCGTCGCCGCTTCGCTGAACGACGTACAGGCGGGCCTCTCGGCCGGCCCCGACGAGATAAGCTGGGTGCAGACCGGCTACCTGATGGCTGAACTGGTGATGATCCCGTTCGCCGCCTTCCTGGCGCAGAGCCTTTCGACGCGGTGGCTTTTCGCGTTGTCGGCCGGGCTCTTCACCCTGTCGTCGGCGCTTTGCGGGATGGCGTGGGACATCGACTCGATGATCCTGTTTCGCGTGCTGCAGGGCTTCACCGGCGGGGCCATGGTGCCGACGGTCTTCGCCACCGGTTTCGCGCTGTTCTCAGGCCCGCAGCGCGCGATGATCCCGGCGATCCTGGGCATGGTCTCGGTGCTCGCTCCGACCCTCGGCCCGACCGTCGGCGGCTGGCTGACCGAAGCGGTCGGCTGGCGCTCCATCTTCTACATCAACATCGTGCCGGGCGCCATGGTGACGATCCTGGCGATCACGGTGATCAAGGTCGACCGGGCCAAGCCCGAGATGCTGAAGACCATCGACTATTCGCACCTGGTCGCCATGGCGGTGTTCCTGGGCGGCCTGGAGTATGTGCTGGAGGAAGGCCCCCGCCAACAGTGGTTCGAGGACCCGACCATCGCCATCGCTGGCTGGGTGACGCTGGTGGCGCTCGGCCTGTTTATCGAGCGCTCGTTCCGGTCCGGCGGACCGGTCGTCAAGCTCAGCCCCTTCCGCAAGCCGACCTTCGTCTTCGCCTGCGTGTTCAACCTCGTGATCGGCTTCGGGCTCTATTCCTCGACGTATCTGATCCCGGTGTTCCTGGGCCGCGTGCGCGGCTACGACAGCCAGGAGATCGGCGCCACGGTGTTCGTCACCGGCGTCGCCCAGATCGCGTCCACCGTGATCGCCGCGCGGCTGTCGACGCGAGTCGACCAGAGGATCGTGGTCACGGTGGGCCTGTCGCTTTTCGCCGCCGCCCTGTGGCTGACCTCGCACATGACCAGCGCGTGGGGGTTCACCGCCCTGTTGGCGCCCCAGGCTCTGCGAGGCTTTGCGATCATGCTGTGCATCGTGCCGAGCGTGAACATGGCGCTGTCCGGCTTCGAGATGGCCGAGTTGCGCTACGCCTCGGGCCTGTTCAACCTGATGCGCAACCTGGGCGGCGCCATCGGCATCGCCGTGGTCAACACCTGGCTGGGCGACAACGCCCGCATCCATGTGGCCCGCTTCGGCGAAGCCCTTGGCGAGGCCGGCCGCTCGGGCGACGCGGCGCTTTCGACCCTGGCCGACCGCATCGCCGCGCGCACGCCGGACGCCGCTCACGCCGCTCTGATGCTGCAGGGTGAACTGGCCAAGGTCGTCGGCCGCGAGGCCCTGACCCTGGCCTTCAACGACGTCTTCCGCCTGATGGCGGGCATCTTCGTGCTGGCCCTGATCATGGCCCCGTTCTGCAAGCCGCCGCCGCTAGCGTCGAGACCGCCTCCCGAGACGCACTGAGCCCACGTCGCCGAGGTGCGTTAGCGGCGCTGATAGGCCACCTTGCCGTCGATGATGGTCATGTCGACAGGAATATCCGCCAGCTTGGCCTTCGGCGCGCTCAGCGGGTCCTGGGCCAGGACCACGAAGTCGGCCAGCTTGCCCACCTCGATGCTGCCTTGGGTCTTCTCCAGGAAGTTGGCGTAGGCCGCCCATGTGGTGAACATCCGAATGCCGTCCATGACCGAGATCGCCTCCTCGGGCTGGACCACCGAGCCGTACTTGGTGTCCCGGTTCACGGCGCGGGCGATCGAGAACATCGGGTAGGTCGCGAAATTCTGGGTGCCGACCGTGTCGACCCCGCCCGCCGGGTGGAAGCCGCGGCCGATCAGGGTCTTCAGCGCGAAGAACGTGACGTCCGGCTCCTTGATGTTGACGTCGGTTAGGCGCCACAGGAACGCCGGCTGGGGCGAGGGAATGACATGGTCGTCCGCCATGCGCTTCAGGCGCGTCTCGGTGCGCTGCGGATCCTGGACCAGGAAATGGCCGAAGTGCTCGATGCGATATCGGGGATCCGGGCGCGGATAGGCCTTCTGCGCGGCCTCGTAGGCGGTGAGCACCATGTCCTGGGCGCGGTCGCCGTTGGCGTGGATCTGCACTTGCCAGCCGTCCTTGGCCGCCATGATCACCGCATCGTTCAGCTGAGCCTGGGTCATGCTGGCCCCGCCGTAGTTGTTCGGCGCCCAGGTGGTGCCCGCTCCTTCCCAGACAGGCTTGTAGACGGCCGCCGTCGTTCCCCAGACCCCATCCAGAATGTACTTGATCGCGCCGGACCGTAGCCAGTCATCACCCTTGCCGGGCGTCACCCCGGCCGCGCGCAGCGGCGCGAACGGCGAGGCGGCGGGGTCTGCCGCGACGTTGACACCGGGCGCGGGGTTGGCGCGCAGCATGTAGTTCATGCGCACGCGGGTCGGCAGGCGCCCCTCGGCCTTCAGGTCGGCGTAGGCCCTGTAGGACGCCATGTCCGACATGTCCGACACCGTCGTCACGCCGCGCTTCAGATAGAAGTCGCTCAGGATGTAGCGCAGCGCTTCCTTGAGCTCGGCGGGGGTGAACTCGGGCGACTTGTTCTTGGGCCAGGGCGCGGGCGCATCCCGAATGATTGCGACCTCGCCCTCGGCCGTGCGCTCGTAGCGGCCGGTCGAGCCCGCCGGCGGATCGGGGAAGTCCTTGCTCATGCCCATCAAGGTCGCGGCCTTGTGGTTGATCAGGTGGTCGTGGACGCTCCATTGCAGATCGACGGGATTGTCGGGGAACGCCGCGTCGATCTCGGCCCGGCTGGGCATGACCTGGTTATAGGTGCCCTGCCCGGTCAGCCAGGCGCCGGGGGGCAACTTGGCCGCGGCCTCCTTCAAGCGCGCGATGACCGCCGCGCCGTCCTTCAGCGGAGGAACCTGGATATTGATGTAGTGCGCCTCGACATTGGCCATGCCCGAGACGTGCGAGTGGGCGTCGATGAAGCCCGGCAGCAGGGCGCGCCCCTTCAGGTCGATCACCTTGGTCTTCGGCCCGCGCCAGGCCGAAACATTCCCCACCGCCGCGATCCTGTTGCCGACGACCGCCACGCCCGCGGCCACGGTGTTCTTGTCGTCGACCGTGATCACCTTGCCGTTGACGAACACCAGGTCGGCTTTCGGCGCGGCGAACGCGGCCGAGCAAAAACCCGAGGCCGTCAGCAGGGCGAGCCCGACCAAGGCGGATTGGGCAGGACGACGCATGACAGGCTCCCTTTGAACTTGAGACGTCGATGATGACGCGCCCCGCATCCGTGGCGGAGTTGAAATTCCAAGCCGAGGTGGTGTTCTTTCGACACCACCTCGGCCTTGCGGCGTCACCGCATGGTCGGGATGACGAAGCTCTGGTCCAGGACCGCGCCACCCTTGGGCCAGCGCTGGGTCACGGTCTTGGTCCGCGTGTAGAACCTCACGCCGTCCATGCCGTACTGGTTCAGGTCGCCGAAACCCGACCGCTTCCACCCGCCGAAGCTGTGATACGCGACCGGCACCGGGATCGGCACATTGATCCCGACCATGCCGACCTCGACCTGGTCGGCGAACTCGCGCGCGGCGTCGCCATTGCGCGTGAAGATGGCCACGCCGTTGCCATACTGGTGACGGGACGCCAGCGAAACACCCTCGGCCAGGCTCTCGGCGCGGACCATCTGCAGCACCGGGCCGAAGATCTCGTCCTGGTACGAGCGGCTAGTCGGCTGGACGCGGTCGAACAGCGTGGGGCCGACGAAGAAGCCGTCCTCATGGCCTTGCAGGCTGAAGCCGCGGCCGTCGACCACCAGCTCGGCGCCTTCCTCGACGCCCATCTGGATGTAGCTTTCGATCCGCGCCTTGTGAGCGGCGCTGACCACCGGCCCGTAGTGGGCGTCCTTGTCGGTGCTGACGCCGACGCGCAAGGCGCCGATGGCGGCCACCAGCTTCTCGCGCAGGGCCTCGGCGGTCTTCTCGCCGACCGGAACGACCACCGGCAGGGCCATGCAGCGCTCGCCCGCCGAGCCGTAGGCCGCGCCGATGATGTCGGCCGTAGCCTGGTCGAGATCGGCGTCGGGCAGGACGACGCCATGGTTCTTGGCCCCGCCCATGGCCTGGACGCGCTTGCCGGCCGCGCCGGCGCGCTGGAACACCGACTGGGCGATGTCCGAACTGCCGACGAAGCTGACCGCCTTGATGTCCGGATGGTCGAGGATGGCCTCCACGCAATCCTTGTCGCCATGCACGACGTTGAGGATCCCCGCGGGGAGACCGGCCTCCATCATCAGCTCGGCCAGGCGGACCGGCACGGAGGGATCACGCTCGGAGGGCTTGAGGATGAAGGCGTTGCCGCAGGCGATGGCCGGCCCCATCATCCACATCGGGATCATGGCTGGAAAGTTGAACGGTGTGATCCCCGCGACCACGCCCAGCGCCTGGCGCATCGAATAGACGTCGATGCCGGGACCGGCGCCCTGGGTGTATTCGCCCTTCAGCAGGTGCGGAATCCCGCAAGCGAACTCGATGACTTCCAGGCCGCGTTGGATGTCGCCCCTGGAGTCGGCGATGACCTTGCCATGCTCCGACGACAGGAGCTCGGCGAGCTCGTCCATATGGACTTCCAGCAGGCGCTTGAACTCGAACATCACCCGCGCGCGGCGCTGCGGATTGGTCGCCGCCCAGGCCGGCTGGGCCGCCTTGGCGTTCTGGATGGCGGCGTCCAGCTCCGGGGCGGAAGCCAGCGCCACGCGCGTCTGAACCTTGCCGGTGTTCGGATCGAAGACGTCTCCGAACCGGCCCGACCGACCCTCGACGGCCTGGCCGCCGATGAAATGGGGAATGCTGCGCATGAAAGGCTCCCAGGAGTTTGCAGCTCCCGTTAGCGCCATGTAGATCTGCAGCGATAGATAACGATTTCGCATATCGTGCTGCAAAAATGCAAACACTGAACTGGAACGACCTGCGCTTCTTCCTGGCAGTCGCGCGGGGAGGCGGCCTGATGGCGGCGGCGCGACGGCTGGAGGTCGACCAAACCACCGTCGCCCGGCGGCTGGCCGCGTTGGAAGCGGCGATCGGCGCGCGCCTCATCGACCGTTCGTCGCGCGGCGTCACCCTCACGGGACAGGGCATGGCCCTGGTCGAGCACGCCGAGCGCATCGAGGCCGAGACCATCGCGGCGGCCGCGCGGCTGGGCGTGGAGGGCCAGCCCCTCTCCGGCGTCGTCCGCCTGGCCACGCCGGAGGCCTTCGGCGCCGGGCTGGTCGCGCCCGCCGCCAAGGCCTTTCACGACAAGTATCCCGGGTTGCAGCTGGAGCTGGTGCCGGAGTCCCGCTCGGTGAACCTGTCGCGCCGCGAGGCCGACATCGCCATCAGCCTGAGCCGGCCGACCCACGGGCGGCTGGTGGCTCGGCGGCTGGCCGACTACACCCTGGGGCTCTACGCCTCGCGGGCCTATCTGGAGGCCCATGGCCCGCTCCGCAGCCTCGCCGACCTGCCTGGGCGCCCGCTGGTATGGTACATCGACGAGATGATCGACGTGCCCGAGCTTCGCTACCTGGACCAGGTGGCGGACGGCGCGCCGACGATGTTCCGCTCCAACTCCATCGCCGCCCAGCAAGCGGCGGTCGCCTCGGGCCTCGGGTTCGGCGTGCTGCACAAATTCGCGGCATCGGAAGATCCCCGTCTGGTCAGGGTGCTTCCGGACGCCCTCGATCTGAGGCGCAGCTACTGGCTTTGCGTCCACGCCGATCAGGCCCGGATTCCGCGCGTTCGGGCCGTGATGGACTTTTTGAGCGAGATCATAGCCGCGCGGCAAAAGGATCTCTGACATTCAGGCGCGACCGAGCGCGTCTGGCGACCATCGGCCCGAGCGAACAGTGGTGTCGATTTGACACCACTGCAACCGCGTTTCTCACCTTACGCCAAGCGATCTTGCTGGAACTCTCACGAGCACTGAGAGGCGAGCCGAAACGTCTGTTCCGGCTAATGGCCGCAACCACTCAAGCACCCGCCAGGGGAATGACGGTCGGCGCAAGACAAGGGGGATAGCGATGCTTCGCGACAGAAATTCAAAGGGAATGCTGCTTTGCGGCGTAGCCGCCTTCGTCGTCAGCGGCGGTCACGCCATGGCCCAGACCCAGGATAACGGGACGATCGAGGAGATCATCGTCACCGCCACCAAACAAAGCACCGCCCTGTCCAAGACCCCGATCTCGATCGCGGCCTATTCGCAGGAGGCGCTGGACAAGCGCGGCGTCCGCGACATCCGCGACGTGATCAACCAGACGCCGGGCGTCGACATCACCCGCAGCGGCGCGACCCGCGTGACCATCCGCGGCATCGACTCTTCGGCCGGCGCGGCCACCTCGGCGATCTATATCGACGACACGCCGATCCAGGCGCGCAACGCCTCGCTGAACTACAACGGCAGCACCCTGCCCTACATCTTCGACCTCGAGCGGGTCGAAGTGCTGCGCGGCCCGCAAGGCACGCTGTTCGGCGCCAGTTCGCAGGGCGGCGCGATCCGCTTCATCACCCCCACGCCCAGCCTGACCACCTACAGCGGCTATGGCCGCGCGGCGGTCAATCACGTCAAGAACGGCGGTGAAGGCTATGAGCTGGGCGTCGCGGTCGGCGGCCCGATCGTCGAGGACAAGATCGGCGCGCGGATCAGCTTCTTCCATCGCAAGGACGCCGGCTGGATCGACCGACAGAGCTGGCAGAACGGCTCCATGCGCGACGACGACGTCAACAGCAGCGACGCGACCGTGATCCGGGCCGCCCTGACCATCCAACCCACCGATTGGCTGACGATCACACCCAGCGTCTATCACCAGAACAGCAAGTTCAACGATCGCACGGCCCTGACCACCCGCTGCCCGGCCACGACGGGCTCGGTGATCAATCCGAACATCGTCCCGTGCCCGCTTGGCGTCTCGGATCCCGACAACGGCAAGTTCATCAGCTACGCCTCGATCCCGCAGCCCAGCAGCGACCACTTCACGGTTCCGGCGCTGAAGATGGTGGCCAATGGCGACGGCGTGGACTTCACCAGCGTCAGCTCGTTCTTCAAGCGCCACGTGATGGAGACCAACGACGCCACCCACGGCAACGACCGCACCTCGTTCGGCAACGCCTATCTCTATCCGGTGACGCCGGGCTTCCCGCAGTCGATCACCTGGCAGAACCCGAACATCTACCAGAACCTGTTCACCCAGGAATTCAGGATCAACAACACCGATCCGGGCGCGCGGCTGAAGTGGAGCGTCGGGGCGTACTTCTCGCGTAGCGCCCTGCGTTCGGACCTGCCGATCAACGAGCCGCACTACAACGCGCTCTATCTCGTGCGCTACGGCCGCACGCCGCAGGCCGCGGGCGTCTCCCCTCTCGTCAATGGGATCGCGCGCTACTACGGCAACGAGTGGACGGTCGAAAAGACCACCGCCGTCTTCGCCAACCTCGACTACAAGATCCTCGACAACCTGACCCTGACGCTGGGCGGCCGCTATTCGAAGGACACCCTGGACTTCGACGTGCTGGAGCGCGGCGTCTCGTACGCCGGCGGCGTCTCCCGGGCCTCGGGCTCAATGTCCAAGAAGCCCTTCACGCCGAAGGTCGCCCTGTCGTGGCAGGCCACGCCGGAAGCGCTCTACTACGCCTCCTACGCCCGGGGCTACCGGTCGGGCGGCGTCAACAAGGCCCTGCCGGACGTCTGCTCCGCCGAGGCCGGACGTCTGGGCCTGGGCAAGGCCGCGACCTACGACCCCGACACGACCGACAGCTACGAGATCGGCTCGAAGAACCGGCTGTTCGGCGGCAAGGTCCAGTTCGAGGCCAGCGCCTACTACATCGAGTGGAAGAACATCCAGCAGCAGCTGCGCCTGACCTGCGCGTTCAGCCTGGTGGCCAATACCGCCAGCGCCACCAGCAAGGGCATGGACCTGAACCTCAACGTCCGCCCCGTCGACAACCTGCTGCTGGGCCTTGGGGTCGGCTACAACGACGCCACCTATGACAAGACCATCCAGATCGGCACGGCCCCGATCGTGGTGGCCGGCCAGACGCTGGGCCAGACGCCGTGGACGGTCAATCTGAGCGCCGAGTATCGCTTCCGGATCATGGATCGCGAGAGCTTCGTACGAGCGCAATACAACTATCGCAGCGTCAATGACGGGCCGTTCCTGTATCAGGTGGCGACTTCGACGACCTACGACCCACGACGGCCCCTGCCCTCCGAACCCACCACGCTGGACCTGCGGGCCGGCGTTGACCTGGGCCGCGTCAGCCTCTCCATTTACGGGGAGAACGTGCTGAACAATGTCGACTACATCTCCGAGTCGTCGACCTATGTGAACGGTCCGCTCTGGACCGGCGCCACGCTTCGCCCACGCACGATCGGCCTGCAGGCCATCGCCCGCTACTAGGCGAGAGCCGGGGCGCTGGGCCGGAGTCCTCCTCCCCGGCCCGGTCCAGCGCCCTGGTCGACTGCGCGACACCAAGAGGCTTAAGTGAATATCCAAGGCCACCCTACCCGCCGAAACCTGCTGGCGATGACGAGCGCGGGACTGGCGCTGAGCGCTTGCGGACGCCGGACCGGCGCCGGCGCTGGCGCGCTGGTCGTCGGCTCCACCGCCACCGGCGCGCCGTTCAGCTTTCTCGACATCAAGACCAACCAGTTGACCGGCGCGATGATCGACATCGCCCACGCCGTGGCCGCCAAGGCCGCCGTGCCGATCCGCGTGCAGACCACGACCTTCGCGGCGCTGGTTCCCTCGCTGACCGCCCACAAGATCGACATCGTCGCCGCCGGCATCCTGCGGACGCCCGAGCGCGAGAAGGTCGTGGCCTTCACCGATCCCGTCTACGCCTATGGCGGGGGCGTCGTGACGCGCCAGGATCAGGCCCGACCGATCCGCACACTGAGCGACCTCAAGGGCCTCGCCGTGGGCGCGCAGGTCGGCACCCGCTTCGTCGAGCAGCTGGCCCAGGCCGGCGTGACGGACGTCAAGACCTACGACAATCTCGGCGACATCCTGCAGGACCTCGGCAATGGCCGGATCGCGGCGGGCTATGGCGACGCGCCGATCCTGGCCCACCGCCTGCGCACGACGCCGACACCGACCTTGCGCCTGGTCGCGGACTTCCAGCCGCCGTCGCGCGAGGACGTCTGCCTGCTGGTGCGCAAGGACGACCCGGCGCTGCTGGCCAAGCTGAACACAGCGATCGGCCAGATCAAGGCGACCGAGATCGCCGCCATCCTGGCCAAGTGGTCGCTGTGATGGGCGGTCTCAACCAGTTCTTCGCCGACGCCGTCCAGTTCCTGCCGATCCTGATGTCGGGCCTGATGGTGACGATCGGCGTCACCCTGGCGGCCCTGGTCCTCAGTATCGCCCTGGGCCTGGTCTGGACGCTGATGGGGATCTCGAAGGTTCCGGCGCTGCGCGCTGTCAGCCGGGTGGTGATCAACACCGTCCGCGGCGTGCCGATCATCGTTCAGCTGTTCTATGTCTACTTCGTCTTGCCGGAGCTCGGCGTTCAACTGGACGCCTTCGTCGCCGGCGCCATCGGCCTGGGCGTGGCCTATTCGGTCTATCAGGCCGAGAACTTCCGCGCCGGCTTCTCGTCGGTCGATCCGATGCTGATCGAGGCCGCCCAGTCGCTGGGCATGAGCGAGCGCAAGATCATGCTGCGCGTGATCATGCCCCTGGCCATCCGCGTGACCCTGCCGCCGTTCGGCAACACCGCCGTGATGCTGCTCAAGGACTCCTCGATCGCCTCCACCATCACGGTGGCCGAGCTCACCCGCGCCGGCCAGCTCCTGGCCGTCAGCACGTTCAAGAACATGTCGGTCTATACCCTGATCGCCCTGCTCTACCTGGCCATGAGCCTGCCCCTGACCTACCTCGTCGGCCGCCTCGAACGCAGGTTCGCCCGCAAATGATCAGCCTAAAGAACGTCAGCAAGTCCTTCGGCGACACCCAGGTGCTCAAGGACATCAGCTTCGAGATCCAGCGCGGCGAGGTCGTCTGCCTGATCGGCCCCTCTGGATCGGGCAAGTCGACCATCCTGCGCTGCATCAACGGCCTGGAACGGCACGACGGCGGCGAGATCCTGGTCGACGGCGCGCCGCTGACCGACAAGTCGCTGCCGTCCATCCGCGCCAAGGTCGCCATGGTCTTCCAGAGGTTCAACCTCTTCCCGCACCGGACAGCGCAGGAGAATGTCGCCGAAGGGCCCATCCACGCCCTGGGACGGCCCGCCGCCGAGGCGCTGAGCGAGGCGCGGACGCTCCTCGAGCGGGTCGGCCTGGGCGACAAGTGCGACGCCTTCCCCGCCAAGCTCTCCGGCGGCCAGCAGCAGCGCGTCGGCATCGCGCGGGCCCTGGCCATGAAGCCGCAGGCGATCCTGTTCGACGAGCCGACCTCGGCCCTCGACCCCGAGCGGGTCGGCGAGGTGCTGAAGGTGATGCGCGCCCTCGCCGACGAGGGCATGACCATGGTCATCGTCACCCACGAGATCGGCTTCGCCCGCGAAGTGGCCGACCGCGTGCTGTTCATGGACGGCGGCCGCATCGTCGAGAGCGGTCCGGCCCGCGAGGTCCTGACCGCTCCGAAGGTCGAGCGGACCCGCGAGTTCCTGGACCGCGTTCTGAACCCTCTCTAGCCCCGGAGACCGGCCATGATCCTTCGTCGCCGACTGTTGACGGGCGCGGTGGCCCTCGCGGCCCTCGCGCCGCTGTCGCGGGCCAGGGCCCATCCGGGCGGCGACGAGCAGGACATCTCGCGCGATCCGATGTGGGCGGTCCTGGCGGCCACGACCTTGAGCCAGTCGCCGCCGGACTACGCCTACCAGGCCCAGTACCCGACCGAGGTCCGACGACTGGACGGCCGCGAGATCGAGATCTCCGGCTTCATCACGCCCCTGAGCATGGAACGCCACGCCCGGCAGTTCCTTCTCACCCGATATGCGATCGACTGCTGCCCGGAGAACCAGCCTAACGAGCTGGTCGAGGTCTTGGCCGAGCAGCCAGTCCTCCAGCAGAAAAGCGAGCAGGTCCGCCTGCGCGGCAGGTTCCAGGTGCAGGACAACGGCCAGGTCGGCCTGCTCTTCCGTTTGGCTGGCGCCGCCCTGGTCTGAGCCTCAGTAACCCGCCGCGCGGTCGACGAGATCCTGAAGATCCTGCCCGGCCAGGTGGCGGCGAATATTGGCGACGATCGTCGGACCCGCCGTCTGCGGCGGCGTCAGCGCCGAGGCGTGCGGCGTCACCGTGATGCGCGGGTCGCTCCAGAACGGATGGGCGGCGGGGAGAGGCTCGATGGCGAAGACGTCCAGGGTGGCGTGGGCCAGATGTCCGGCGTCCAGCGCGGGGATGAGGTCCGCCTCGACCAGGTGAGCGCCCCGGCCTACACTGATCAGACTCGCCCCCGACAGATGCGACAGGGTTCCGGCGTTGAGGATCCCGCGCGTCGCCGGCGTCAGGGGCAACAGGCAGACGACCACCTCGCACGGCGCGAGGAACGTCTCTAGCGGGCCGTCGAACGCTTCGACGCCCGGCAGGTCCTTGGGTGTCCGGCTCCAGCCGCGCACCTTGAAGCCGTTGGCGGCGAGGTTCGTGGCGCAGGCCGCGCCCAGTTGCCCAAGCCCCAGCACGCCGACCGTTCGATCACGGGCCAGCGGCGCGATCAATGGCCGCCACACCCTTTGGCGCTGCTGCTCTTCGTAGGCCGGCATCAGCCGGTGATAGTGCAGCGTCCGGGCCAGCACGAACTCGACCATGCCCTGGGTCAGGCCCTCGTCGCGCATCCGGGCGATGGGGACGTCCGGCAGGTCGGGATCCTGGAGAATGCGGTCGACGCCCGCGCCGAAACCGAATCGGATGGCTG
>NZ_QFQZ01000075.1 GCF_003243465.1 Caulobacter segnis | reverse complement strand
TGGAGTTCCTGCTCATCAACCACCCGCTGGACTGCCCGATCTGCGACCAGGGCGGCGAGTGCGACCTGCAGGACCAGGCCATGGGCTATGGCCGCGACGACAGCCGCTACGAAGAGAACAAGCGCGCGGTCGAAGAAAAGGCCATGGGCCCGCTGATCAAGACCGTGATGACGCGCTGCATCCAGTGCACGCGCTGCGTCCGCTTCATCACCGAGGTCGCCGGCTCGCCGGAAATCGGTCTGATCTCGCGCGGCGAAGACGTTGAAATCACGACCTATCTGGGCGCGGCGGTGACGTCGGAGCTCAGCGCCAACGTTATCGACCTGTGCCCGGTCGGCGCCCTGACCAGCAAGCCCTACGCCTTCGAAGCCCGCCCGTGGGAGCTGAAGAAGACCGAAAGTGTCGACGTGATGGACGCTCTGGGCTCGTCGATCCGCGTCGACGCCCGCGGCAACGCGGTGCTCCGCGTGCTGCCGCGCGTCAACGACGACGTCAACGAAGAGTGGATTTCGGACAAGACCCGCTACGCGGTCGACGGCCTGCAGCGTCAGCGCCTGGACCGTCCGTACGTGCGCGGCGCCGACGGCAAGCTGAAGCCGGCGACCTGGGCCGAGGCCTTCGCGATCGTCGCCAGCAAGATCAAGGCGGCTGCTCCAGAGCGCATCGGCGTGATCGCCGGCGACCTGCAGGACGCCGAAAGCCTGAAGGCCACCAAGGACCTCTTCACCGCCCTGGGCGTGAAGAACCTCGACAGCCGCCAGGACGGCTCGGCGCTGGGCGTGGGCCCACGGGAAGGCTGGCTGTTCAATTCGACGATCGCGGGCATCGAGAACGCCGACGTCGTGCTGTTCGTCGGCGCCAATCCGCGCCTCGAGGCCCCGGTCCTGAACGCCCGCTTCCGCAAGCAGTGGATCGCCGGCAAGACCCGCTTTGGCGTGATCGGCGAACAAGCCGACCTGACCTTCGGCTACGACTATCTGGGCGCCGGCGCCCAGACGTTGTCGGGCCTGGCCAAGAGCAAGAACGACTTCGTCGCCGCCCTGAAAGCCGCCGAGCGTCCCGCCATCATCATCGGCCAGGGCGCCCTTGCCCGCGTCGACGGCGCGGCGATCCTCAAGGCCGCCGCCGGGCTCGCCAAGACCATGAAGGTCGTTCGCGACGGCTGGAACGGCTGGAACGTCCTGCACACCGCCGCCGCTCGTGTGGCCGGCCTCGACATGGGCTTCGTCCCGGCCGAGGGCGGCCTGTCGACCGCCGACATGCTGAAGCCTGGCGCTCTGGACGTCCTGTTCCTGCTGGGCGCCGACGAGTGCGAGACCGCCGCCACGGGCGCCTTCAAGGTCTACCTCGGCACGCACGGCGACGCCGGCGCGCACAAGGCCGACGTGATCCTGCCGGGCGCGGCCTACACCGAGAAGAACGGCCTCTACGTGAACCTCGAAGGCCGCGTGCAGCAAGGCAAGCGCGCCGTGTTCCCGAAGGGCGAGGCCAAGGAAGACTGGTCGATCCTGCGGGCGCTGTCCGAAGTGCTCGGCCACAAGCTGCCTTATGACAGCCTGGACCAGCTGCGCGCCAAGCTGTTCGCCGACCACCCGACCTTCGGCCAGATCGACTACGCGCCGGGCTCGGTCGCCACGTCGTTCGACGTCGGGGCCCTGGGCGGCGCGGGCGAGGTCTCGGACGCGCCGTTCGAGAGCCCGATCAAGGCCTTCCACCTGACCAACCCCATCGCGCGCGCCAGCGTGACCATGGCCGAATGCGCGGCCGTGGCGTCCGGCGCCGCCAAGATCGCTGCGGAGTAAATCGTGGACTCGACCAATCCGCTTCTCTGGTTTGGCCTGACGACCGGCGGCATCCTGCTGGTCGTGATCTGGGTTCTCTTGAGCCTGGCCTTCCTGCTGCTGGCCGACCGCAAGATCTGGGCCGGGGTCCAGATGCGCAAGGGCCCCAACGTGGTGGGTCCCTTCGGCCTGCTGCAGTCCTTCGCCGACTTCTTCAAGTTCGTGCTGAAGGAAATCGTGGTCCCCGCCGGCGCCGACAAGATCGTGTTCCTGCTGGCCCCGCTGATCAGCCTGATCCTTGGCTTTGTCGGTTGGGCTGTGGTGCCGTTCGCGCCGGGCTGGGTCGTCTCCAACCTCAACGTCGGCATTCTCTACCTGCTGGCGATGAGCTCGCTGGGCGTCTACGGCATCATCATGGGCGGCTGGGCTTCGAACTCGAAGTATCCGTTCCTGGGCGCGCTGCGCTCTGCGGCGCAGATGGTGTCTTATGAAGTCTCGATCGGCCTGATCATCATCACGGTGATCCTGCTGGCGGGTTCGATGAACCTGTCGACCATCGTCGAGAAGCAGTCGGGCTGGATCTGGAACTGGAACGTGTTCGGCGGCGGCGGCCTCAAGAACATCATCCTGTTGCCGATCATGGTCGTGGCGATGGGCATGTTCTACATCTCTGGTCTCGCCGAGACGAACCGTCCGCCGTTCGACCTGCCGGAAGCCGAATCCGAACTCGTGGCCGGCTATCAGGTCGAGTACAGCTCGACCCCGTACCTGCTGTTCATGGTGGCCGAATATTCGAACATCGTCCTGATGTGCGCCATGATCAGCGTGCTGTTCTTCGGCGGCTGGAACCCGGGCTTCCCGATCGGCTTCACCGCCGGCTGGCCGCCCTTCCTGGTCAACCTGCTGCTGGCCTTGGTGTTCTACGCCAAGATCGTCTTCTGGTTCTTCATGTTCGCCATGGCGAAGGCCATCGTGCCCCGCTACCGCTACGACCAGCTGATGCGCCTGGGCTGGAAGGTGTTCCTGCCGACGTCGCTGGTGCTGGTCGCCGCGGTCGCCGCCTGGCGCGTGTTCGGTCCGGGCGCCTGATGCGCCGTAGCGCGCTGATCGCCCTGGGTCTGAGCGGCCTGACCTTGACGGCCTGCCAGGCCGTCTCGGCGCCGGACCGCTCCTATTCCCTGGGCGACGGGGTCGTCAGCTATGACGATCTGCGGCGCGCGGGCGAGAAGTGCAAGGCTGACGGCGGGGTCATCCAGTCCAAGCAGGACGGCGGTGATCCGGCCCAGTTGTCGAACTACACCTGCGTCATTCCCCGGGCGGGGAAATGAGGCGGGCTGTCCTCGGGATCGCGATGGTCGGCCTGCTGGCCGGCTGTTCGACCTGGGGGCCGAATATTCCGCGACCGCCGCAGCGGACGCTGGAGGACAAGGTGGAGGCGCGCCGCAAGGAAGACGCCAAGACCAGCAAGTGCGTCCTCGAGCAGGCCCTGCGAAGGCAGCAGAAAGAACAGGGCAGGGACGTCCGTCCCTTCCCTAAGGAAAAGTGTTAGGAGAGCTCTGGTGTTCCAGCGCATCACACAGGCGGCCAAGGGCGCGGCCCTTCTGGACTTCGCGGGCGCCTTCGGCCTCGCCATGAAGTATCTGGTCGCGCCAAAGAAGACCGTGATCTATCCGAACGAGCGTGGCCCGCAGTCGCCCCGCTTCCGCGGCGAACACGCCCTGCGTCGCTATCCGTCGGGTGAAGAGCGCTGCATCGCCTGCAAGCTTTGCGAAGCCGTCTGCCCGGCCCAGGCCATCACGATCGAGGCCGAGCCTCGCGAGGACGGCAGCCGCCGCACGACCCGTTACGACATCGACATGGTCAAGTGCATCTACTGCGGTCTGTGCCAGGAGGCCTGCCCGGTGGACGCCATCGTGGAAGGTCCGAACATCGAGTTCGCGACCGAGACCCGCGAAGAGCTCTACTACGACAAGGAACGTCTTCTCGATAACGGCGACCGCTGGGAGCGCCTGATCGCGAAGAATCTGGAGTTGGACGCGCCCTACCGCTAAAGACGGGGCGATTCCGGGGGAGCTTGATAGCCGAAAGTGGTTTGCGGTTTCGGCGGCCATCAAGCTCAAGCTAGACAAACCGGAATTTCCCGGCTCCTAGAGCCGGAAAATTCCACGGGGCGTTGCGCCGTAAGGCGTCGCGCCATTGGACTTTAAGTTTTCAGGGGAGCCCTGGGCCGATGCCCTTGCAGGCGATCGCATTCTATCTTCTGGCTTTCGTGACCATCGCGGCGGGTCTTCTCGTCGTGTCGGCCCGAAACCCGGTGCACTCGGTGCTCTTCCTGATCACCGCCTTCTTCTCGGCCGCCGGACTCTTCGTCCTCCTGGGCGCGGAGTTCCTCGCGATGCTGCTGATCGTCGTCTATGTGGGCGCGGTGGCGGTGCTGTTCCTGTTCGTCGTCATGATGCTGGACGTAGACTTTGCGGCGCTTCGCCAGGGCTTCGCCCAGTACCTGCCGATCGGCGGTCTGGTCGGCGGGATCCTGACGCTGGAGATGATCTTCGTCGCGGCGACCGTGGCGAGCAACGGCGCGGCGGCCAAGAACGCTCTGCCGAACGCCTCGCCGGGTGGCGTCCCGAACACCGAGGTGATCGGTCGCGTGCTCTACACTGACTACATCTTCTTCTTCCAACTGGCGGGCCTGGTGCTGCTGGTCGCCATGATCGGCGCCATCGTCCTGACCCTGCGCCACAAGCCGGGCGTCAAGCGCCAGGACATCGGCAAGCAGGTCGCCCGAACGCCCAAGACCGGCATGACGCTGGTTCAGATCAAGCCGGGTGAGGGGATCTCCGAATGATCGGCCTTCCGCACTATCTCGTCGTCGCCGCGATCCTGTTCACGATCGGCGTCTTCGGCATCTTCGTGAACCGCAAGAACATCATCGTCATCCTGATGTCGATCGAGCTGATCCTGCTCGCGGTGAACGTGAACCTCGTAGCGTTCTCGGCCTATCTGCACGATGTGGCGGGCCAGATCTTCGCCCTGTTCGTGCTGACCGTGGCCGCCGCCGAGGCGGCCGTGGGCCTGGCCATCCTCGTCACCTTCTTCCGCAACCGCGGCGACATCGCGGTTGACGACGCCAGCATGATGAAGGGCTAAGCGACGTCATGCAGACGCTTGTCACCATTCTCGTTTTCGCGCCGATCATCGCCGCGGCCATCGCCGGCCTGTTCGGCCGCCGCATTGGCGACGTCGCCTCGCAGTCGGTCACGACCGGCGCCCTGATCCTGTCCTGCGCGCTGTCCTGGTACACGTTCAGCCAGTGGACCTGGGGCCACATGGAGGCCTTCACGGTCAACCTGCTGCCGTTCATCCACATCGGCGACTTCCAGGCCAACTGGTCGATCCGCATCGACGCCCTGTCGGCGACCATGCTGATCGTGGTCACGACGGTCTCGGCCCTCGTGCACATCTATTCATGGGGCTACATGGCCGAGGACGACAGCAAGCCGCGCTTCTTCGCGTACCTGTCGCTGTTCACCTTCGCCATGCTGTCGCTGGTCACCGCCGCTGACTTCATGCAGCTGTTCTTCGGCTGGGAAGGCGTGGGCCTGGCCTCGTACCTGCTGATCGGCTTCTGGTACAAGAAGCCGTCGGCAAGCGCCGCCGCCATCAAGGCCTTCGTGGTCAACCGCGTCGGCGACTTCGGCTTTGCTCTCGGCATCATGACGACCTACTGGGCGTTCGGCACGATCCAGTTCGCCGAGCTGTTCCCGATGATCGCCAGCCACGCCGGCAAGACCTGGGAATTCGCCGGCCACACCTGGCCGCTGATGGATATCGCCTGCTTCCTGCTGTTCATCGGCGCGATGGGCAAGTCGGCGCAGTTCTTCCTGCACACCTGGCTGCCGGACGCCATGGAAGGCCCGACCCCGGTGTCGGCCCTGATTCACGCGGCCACCATGGTGACCGCCGGCGTCTACATGCTGTGCCTGCTGTCGCCGATGTTCGAATATGCGCCCGTCGCCAAGAACATCGTCACGGTCATCGGCGCGGTGACGGCCCTGTTCGCCGCCACGGTCGGCCTGACCCAGAACGACATCAAGCGCGTGATCGCCTACTCGACCTGCTCGCAGCTGGGCTACATGTTCTTCGCGGCCGGCGTCGGCGCCTATCAGGCGGCCATGTTCCACCTGTTCACGCACGCCTTCTTCAAGGCCCTGCTGTTCCTGGGCGCCGGTTCGGTGATCCATGGCATGCACCACGAGCAGGACATGCGTCGTTACGGCGCCCTGGCCAAGCTGCTGCCGATCACCTTCATCGCCATGACCATCGGCACGATCGCCATCACGGGCCTCGGCTTCCCGCCGCTGCACCTGGGCTTCGCCGGCTTCTATTCGAAGGACACCATCATCGAGGCGGCCTTCGCGGCCGGCGGTCACAATTCGATCGCCATGTTCGCCTGGGTTATCGGCGTGCTGGTGGCGGGTCTGACCTCGTTCTACTCGTGGCGCCTGGCCTTCTTCACCTTCAACGGCAAGGCGCGCTGGGGTCATGACGACCATGCGCACGACGCTCATGGCCACGATGCGCACGGTCACGATGCTCATGGCCACGACGCTCATGCTCATGACGACCACGCGCACGACGATCATGGCCATGGCCACGACCACAAGCCGCACGAGAGCCCGGCGGTCATGCTGTTCCCGCTGGTCGTGCTGTCGATCGGCGCGATCGTCGCCGGCTTCGTGTTTAACGGCTACTTCGTGGGCCACGAGCAGGCAGAGTTCTGGCGCGGCGCGATCTTCACCGCTCCGAGCAACCAGGTGCTGCACCACGCGCACGAGGTGGCCGAGTGGGTGAAGTGGAGCCCGCTGATCGCTTCGCTGATCGGCCTGCTGATCGCGGTCTATGTCTACCTGATCAAGGGCGACGAGCGCCTGGGCCTGAAGCTGGCCGAGCGCAAGGGTCCGCTGTACGTCTTCTTCTACAACAAGTGGTTCTTCGACGAGCTGTACCAAGCCACCTTCGTGCGCGCGGCCAAGTTCCTCGGCGACATGTTCTGGAAGGGCGGCGACCAGAAGATCATCGACGGCCTGGGCCCGGATGGCGTCAGCCACGTCTCGTATGAGGTGGGCAAGCGCACCGGCAAGTTGCAGACCGGCTATCTCTACCACTACGCGTTTGTCATGCTGCTCGGCGTCGCCGGCCTGCTGACCTTCGCCCTGTACGCCTTCCGTTGAGGGGGACGGAGCTAATGAGCGGCCTTCTCAGCCTTACGACCTTCGCGCCCATCATCGGCGTCGCGGTGATCCTCGCCGCGCGCGCCCTGAATGGCGCCGGTGAAAAGACCGACACCCTGGCCAAGTGGATCGCGCTCGTGACCACCCTGGTCACGTTCGGCCTGTCGATCGTCCTGACCGTCCAGTTCGACCCGAAGAACCCCGGCTTCCAGTTCGTGGAAGACTTCGCCTGGTTCGCCGGCCTGCATTACCGCATGGGCGTCGACGGCATCTCGGTGCTGTTCGTCCTGCTGACCGCGTTCCTGCTGCCGATCTGCATCATCGCCAGCTGGAAGTCGGTCGAGAAGCGCGTCGTCGAGTACCTGATCGCCTTCCTGGTCCTCGAGACCCTGGTGATCGGCGTGTTCGCCGCGCTGGATCTCGTGCTGTTCTACCTGTTCTTCGAGTTCGGCCTGGTCCCGATGTTCCTGATCATCGGCATCTGGGGCGGCAAGCGTCGGGTGTACGCGGCCTACAAGTTCTTCCTCTATACGCTGCTCGGCTCGGTGCTGATGCTGGCCGCCATTCTGGCGATGATCAGCATCTCGGGCACCTCGTCGATCCCGGCGCTGATGACCTTCAAGTTCGCGCCGTGGCTGCAGACCTGGCTGTGGCTGGCCTTCTTCGCCTCGTTCGCGGTGAAGATGCCGATGTGGCCGGTGCACACCTGGCTGCCGGACGCCCACGTGGAAGCGCCGACGGCCGGTTCGGTCATCCTGGCGGGCATCCTGCTGAAGATGGGCGGCTACGGCTTCATGCGCTTCAGCCTGCCGATGTTCCCGAACGCCTCCGAGCTGTTCCAGCCGCTGGTGTTCGCGATGTCGGCCATCGCCATCGTCTACACCTCGCTGGTCGCCTTCCGTCAGACCGACATCAAGAAGCTGATCGCCTATTCGTCGGTCGCCCACATGGGCTTCGTGACCATGGGCATCTTCTCGGGCAACGCCGCCGGCGAGCAGGGCGCCCTGTTCCAGATGCTGAGCCACGGGGTGATCTCCGGCGCGCTCTTCCTCTGCGTCGGCGTCGTCTACGACCGCATGCACACCCGCGAGATCGCCTTCTACGGCGGCCTGACCAACCGTATGCCGCACTACGCCTTCGTGTTCCTGCTGTTCACGATGGGCAATGTGGGCCTGCCGGGCACCTCGGGCTTCGTCGGTGAAATCCTGACCATGACCGGTGTCTACAAGGCCTCGACCTGGACGGCGCTGGTGGCGGCCACCGGCGTGATCCTGTCGGCCATGTACGCCCTGACGCTGTACCGTCGGGTCATGTACGGCGAGATCACCAATCCCGAGCTGAAGACCATCGCGGATCTGGACGCTCGCGAGATCCTGCTGTTCGTCCCGCTCATCATCATGACCCTGGTGCTGGGCATCTATCCCAATCTTGTGTTCAACCTGACCGCGTCTTCCGTCGACGCGTTGGTCGGCGCCTGGCGCGCCGCCCTGGGCGGGTGAGGGGCCTATGACGTTTTTCGCCAACTTCTCGCTCGTGCTGCCTGAGATCGTTCTCGCGATCGCGGCGCTCGTCCTGCTGGTCGCCGGCGCCTTCCGGGGCAAGGTCGGCGCGATCTTCACCCTCGCGGCCGTCGCCGCGCTGGTGGCGGCGGCCGCCACGGCGGTCCTCGGCCCGCACGGCCGCGCCTTCGGCGGCGTCTACGCGGCCGACGCCGCGGCGACCTACGCCAAGGTGGCCATCTATCTCTCGAGCGCCGTGGCCGTCGTGCTCGGCGACCGCTGGCTGGCCCAGCGCGGCGACCAGAAGTTCGAGTTCGCCGTTCTGGTGATCCTGGCCGCCGTCGGCATGGGCGTCACCGCCTCGGCCGGCGACCTGATCAGCCTCTATGTCGGCGTCGAGCTGCAGTCGCTGGCCCTGTACGTGCTGGCCGCCATGCGCCGCGACGACGCCAAGTCGTCGGAAGCGGGCCTGAAGTACTTCGTGCTGGGCGCGCTGTCGTCGGGCCTGCTGCTGTACGGCAGCTCGCTGATCTACGGCTTCACCGGCTCGACCCACTTCAGCCAGATCGCCCTGGCCGCCGCCCATGGCGGTACGCACGGCGTGGGCCTGCTGTTCGGTCTCGTGTTCCTGATCTGCGGTCTGGCGTTCAAGGTCTCGGCCGCGCCGTTCCACATGTGGACGCCAGACGTCTATGAAGGCGCCCCGACGCCGGTCGTCGGCTTCTTCGCCGCCGCGCCGAAGCTGGCCGCCATGATGATGTTCGCCCGCGTGCTGGGGGACGCCTTCCCGGGCTCGGTCGACAAGTGGCGCCAGATCCTGGTCATCGCGGCCCTGGCCTCGGTCTTCGTCGGCGCCTTCGCCGGCCTGGCCCAGACCAACCTCAAGCGCCTGTGGGCCTATTCCTCGATCGCCAATGTCGGTTACGCCCTGCTGGGCGTCGCGGCGGGCGGCGAGGTGGGCCTGCAGTCGATGCTGCTGTTCATGACCCTCTACATGGTCGACGTCACCGGCTTCTTCGCCTGCCTGCAGGCCCTGAATCGTGACGGCAAGCCCATGGAGACGATCGAGGACATGGCGGGCCTGATCAAGGAACGCCCGGGCGTCGCCATCGCCATGACGGCCTTCTCGCTGTCGGCCCTGGGCCTGCCGCCGTTCTCGGGCTTCTGGTCGAAGTACTATGTGTTCAAGGCTGCCCTGGGCACGGGCGACGTGATGCTGCAGTGGGCCGCCGTCCTCGGCCTGGTCGGTTCGGTCGTCGCGGCGTTCTATTACCTGCGCCTGATCAAATCGATGTGGTTCGACGCGCCGGCCGGCGCGGTTGACGCGCCGTCGCCCTCGGCGCGCGCCGTCGGCTACGCCGCCGCGATCTTCTCGTTCCCGATCGTGCTGGTGGCCCTGGTGTGGCTGGATCCGGCCGCCAAGGCCGCCGCGGCCGCCTTTGGTCACGCGTGACGTGACGGGCGCCGCGCCCGTCATCGTTCCGCCCATTGTGGTTCTAGGGGAGATCGACTCCACCAACGCCGAGGCCCGTCGTCGGGCCGAGGCGGGCGAGGCCGGCCCCGTGTGGCTGGTCGGCCTCCGCCAGACCGCCGGTCGAGGCCGTCGCGGTCGGCCCTGGGAGACCGGCGAGGGCAATCTCGCCGCCACGCTGCTCTTCCGCACCGACAAGCCACCGGCCGAGGCCGCCCAGGTCTCGTTTGTCGCCGCCTTGGCGGTCGCTGACATGCTGGCCAAGTACGTGCCGGCGTCCCTCGTCAGCCTGAAGTGGCCCAATGACCCCTTGCTGGGCGGTCTCAAGGTCAGCGGTATCCTGATCGAGTCCGGGGCCTCGCCGTTGGGCGGGCTTTGGCTCGCCGTTGGGATCGGCGTGAACCTCAAGCGCAAGCCAATCGACTCCGAGCGGCCGGCGACCTCGATCGCCACGTACAGCGAGACCCTTCCACCGGCGCCGACTGAAGCCATCGCAGTGCTGGCAGAGGCGTTCTGCCGCTGGTTCGGCGTGTGGAACATGCTGGGCTTTCCCGCCATCGCAGACGCGTGGACCGCCCGCGCCCACGGTCTCGGCGAGCCCTGCGTCGCCCGGCTAGGTACCGAGACGGTCGACGGGATCGCCGAAGGGCTGGACGCCGATGGCGCGCTGAGGCTCCTTCTGCCCGACGGTGAGTTGCGGCGGATCACCGCCGGCGACGTGTTTTTCGGAGGCGCTTGATGCTGCTGGCCATCGAACAGGGCAACACCAACACCATGTTCGCGATCCACGACGGCCAATCGTGGGTGGCCCAGTGGCGCTCGGCGACCGAGAGCACACGTACCGCCGACGAGTACGTGGTCTGGCTCTCACAGTTGCTGTCGATGCAGGGCCTGGGCTTCCGCGCCATCGACGCGGTGATCATCTCCAGCGTCGTGCCGCAGTCGATCTTCAACCTGCGCAACCTGTCGCGGCGCTATTTCAACGTCGAGCCGCTGGTGATCGGCGAGAACGCCAGGCTGGGCATCGACATCCGGATCGAGAAGCCGTCCGAGGCCGGCGCCGACCGCCTGGTCAACGCCATCGGGGCGGCCATGGTCTATCCGGGGCCGCTGATCGTGATCGACAGCGGCACGGCGACCACCTTCGACATCGTGGCGGCGGACGGCGCTTTCGAGGGCGGGATCATCTCGCCGGGCATCAATCTTTCGATGCAAGCGCTGCACGAAGCAGCGGCCAAGCTGCCTCGGATCGCCATCCAGCGCCCCGCCGGTAACAGGATCGTGGGCACGGATACCGTGTCGGCCATGCAATCGGGCGTGTTCTGGGGCTATATCTCGCTGATCGAGGGCCTCGTCTCGCGCATCAAGGCCGAGCGCGGCGAACCCATGACCGTAATCGCCACCGGCGGCGTCGCCTCGCTCTTCGAGGGCTCCACCGACAGCATCGACCACTTCGACCCCGATCTGACGATCCGGGGGCTCCTAGAAATCTACCGCCGAAACACCATTTCCGAGACCTGATGAAAAAATCCAAAGACGACGAACTCGTCTTCCTGCCGCTTGGCGGGTCGAATGAGATCGGTATGAACTTCAACCTGTACGGCTTTGGGCCGGCGCACGATCGCAAATGGATCGTGGTCGACCTGGGCGTGACGTTCGGCGACCAGACGACGCCCGGCGTCGAGATCATCCTGCCCGATCCCGAGTTCATCGAGCCCTATGCCGACGATATCCTCGGCATCGTCCTGACCCACGCGCACGAAGATCACCTGGGCGCCGTGCACTGGCTGTGGCCTCGCCTGAAGGCGCCCGTGTTTGCCACGCCGTTCACGGCCTTCCTGCTGCGCGAGAAGCTGCGCGACGCGGGGATCCTCGATGAGGTGCCGATCACCGAGATCCCGCTGGGCGGAACCTTCGAGCTCGGCCCGTTCTCGCTGGAGCTGATCACCCTGACGCACTCGATCCCCGAGCCGAACGGCTTGGCGATCAAGACGCCGCTGGGCACGATCCTGCACACCGGCGACTGGAAGATCGATCCGGAGCCTCAGCTGGGCGCGCCGACCGATGACGCTGCTCTTCGCCGCCTCGGCGACGAGGGCGTGTTGGCCATGGTCTGCGATAGCACCAACGTCTTCGTCGAAGGCGAGGCGGGTTCGGAGGCCGACGTCCGCGAGGCGCTCGGGAACCTGATCAGGAGCCTGAAGGGCAAGATCGCCGTCGCCTGCTTCGCCTCGAACGTGGCGCGCATGGACACCGTGATCCGCGCCGCCCAGGCTTGCGGCCGCAAGGTCTGCCTGGCCGGCCGCTCGATGCACCGCATGGCCGCCGCAGCGCGGTCGGTGGGTCTGCTCGAGGGTATCGAGCCGTTCATCAATGACGACCAGGCCAAGCACTTGCCGGAGGATCAGGTCCTGTTCCTCTGCACCGGCAGCCAGGGCGAGGCCCGGGCGGCCTTGTCGCGGATCGCCGACGGCAGCCACCCGCATGTGAAGCTTGGCGCGGGCGATCATGTGATCTTCAGCTCGCGGGTGATCCCGGGCAATGAGATCCCGATCCGCAACCTGCAGAACAAGCTGGCCGATCGCGGCGTGCGCCTGCACACCGAGCGCGATACGCCGGGCATCCACGTCTCGGGCCACCCGTGCCGGGAAGAGTTGCGTCAGATGTACCAGTGGGTGCGTCCGCAAATCGCCGTGCCGACCCACGGCGAGCGCCGCCACCTGATCGAGCACGCCGCCTTCGCCAAGGACTTGCAGGTCCCGCAGGCGGTCAGCCCGCGTAATGGCGACATGGTCCGCCTGGCGCCCGGCAAGCCGGAGATCATCGACGAGGTGCCGGCTGGCCGGCTCTACGTCGATGGCGGCGTCGTGACGCCAGAGAATGGCGAGGCGCTGCGCGAGCGCCGTCACGCCGCGTTCAACGGGATGCTGGCGGTGTCGATCGTGCTGGATGGTCGCAACAAGATCGTTTCGGGCCCGCAGGTCCGCGGCATCGGCCTGACCGGCGACGACGAATACTCGCTGGACGACGCGCTGGACGATCTCTGCGAAGAGGCCGAGACCGCCTACAAGAAGCTGGACGGCGACGCGCGCGAGATCGACGAGACGATCGAGGGCGCCATCTCCCGGGCGGTCAAGAAGGCCGCGTTCCGCATCTGGGAACGCAAGCCGGTCGTCGAGACCACCGTCCTGCGGATCTGACGAGAAGCGCCGCCGTGAAATCGCCGCGGCGGCGCGCTCTTTTCGCGCTGCAACACTGGTGGTAGGCCATTGGGCAACAACCAGAAAAGCAGCGGGAGTTCTCTCAAGATGATCGGCAAGCTCAACCACGTGGGCGTCGCGACCCCGTCCATCGACGAGTCGGTGAAGATGTATCGCGAGTTGCTCGGCGCCACCTCGGTCACCGACAAGTGGGCGATGCCGGAGCAGGGGGTCTGGGTCTGCTTCGTCAACCTGCCGAACAGCCAGATCGAGCTGATCGAGCCCTATGGCGAAAAGTCGCCGATCCACGGCTTCCTCGCCAAAAACCCCAAGGGCGGCCAGCACCACATCTGCTTTGAGGTGGAGAACATCTACGAAGCCCGTGACTCCCTGGTCGCCAAGGGCGCGACTGTGCTGGGCGAACCCCGCATCGGCGCCCACGGCACCCTGATCGTCTTCGTTCATCCCAAGGACATGGGCGGCCTTCTGGTCGAGCTCATGGAGACTCCCAAGGAGGCGCATCACTGATGAGCCCGATCACTTGGTTCGCGATCTACCTGACCATTTGGTGGACGGTGTTGTTCGCCGTCCTGCCGCTGGGCTCGCGCAGCTTCCACGAGGCGGGCGTCTCGCCGCCGCCGGGCGTCGATCCCGGCGCGCCGATCAACCCGAATCTGAAGCGCAAGTTCATCACCACCACCTGGGTGTCGGCGGTCGTCTTCACCCTGTTCTTCCTCACCGTGCACTTTCATTTGGTGAAGCTTCCGGACCTGCCGGCCGCCGCGTGACGTGCGGTTGCACAAGGCTTGGGCGAGCGGCGAGCAATTTGCCGCCATTCGCCCAAGCCTTGGGCGAATGGGCTCAATGTGAGCGCTTCCCGTGGATGGCTGTGCCCCAACAAATGTTCGGGCGGTAATGTCACTTCAGGAGATCGGCCTCGCCGGTCTCGCTCTGTGGCGTCTTCCCCGACGATGACTTCGAAAAGGCCGCGCGGCGATCCGCGCGGCCTCTCTTTTTTCCCGGCGGAGCCATAGTTTAGCCTCGCGCGTTGCCAAGCTGTCGCATGAGGGGCTATCTCGGGCGCTTCTCGAATTCCCGGAGTTTCGAAGCTGATGCGCTTGTCGCGCTATTTCCTGCCGGTGCTGAAGGAAGCGCCGTCCGACGCCCAGATCGTTTCGCACCAGCTGATGCTCCGCGCCGGCATGATCCGCCAAGAGGCGGCGGGCATCTACGCCTGGCTGCCGCTGGGCCTGCGCGTCCTCAACAAGATCGAGCAGATCGTCCGCGAGGAAATGGATCGCGCCGGCGCCATCGAACTCCTGATGCCGACCATCCAGCTGGCCGACCTGTGGCGCGAAAGCGGTCGCTATGACGACTACGGCGACGAGATGCTGCGCATCACCGACCGGCACAAGCGCGAACTGCTGTTCGGTCCCACGGCCGAAGAAGTCGTCACCGACATCTTCCGCGCCTCGATCAAGAGCTACAAGGATCTCCCGAAGAACCTCTACAACATCCAGTGGAAGTTCCGGGACGAGCGTCGTCCGCGCTTTGGCGTGATGCGCGGCCGCGAGTTCTTCATGAAGGACGCCTACAGCTTCGATCTCGACGCCGACGGCGCGCGCAAGTCCTACAACCGCATGTTCGTGGCCTATCTGAACCTGTTCGCGCGGATGGGCCTGAAGGCCGTGCCGATGCGCGCCGACACCGGTCCGATCGGCGGCGACCTATCTCACGAGTTCATCGTCCTGGCCGAGACCGGCGAAAGCGCCGTGTTCTGCCACAAGGATCTCGTGGAGATGCCCGCGCCCGGTCCGGACCTCGACTGGATCAACGGCGACCTGCAGCCGATCGTGAACCAGCGCACGGCGCTCTACGCCGCGACCGAGGAAATGCACGACGAGGCGGCCTTCAACGCTCTCCCAGAGGGCGACCGTTTGTCGGCACGCGGAATCGAGGTCGGCCACATCTTCTCGTTCGGCACGAAGTACTCCGAGCCGATGAAGGCGACGGTCCAGGGCCCCGACGGCCAGCAGGTCCCGGTGCAGATGGGCAGCTACGGCGTCGGTGTCTCGCGTCTGCTGGGCGCGATCATCGAGGCCAGCCACGACGAGGGCGGCATCATCTGGCCGGAAAGCGTCGCGCCGTTCGACGTCGGCATCGTCAACATGCGCCAGGGCGACGCCGCCTGCGACGCGGCCTGCGAGACCGCCTACAACGCGCTGAAGGCCGCCGGCCGCGACGTGCTCTACGACGACACCGACGCCCGCGGCGGCGCCAAGTTCGCGACCATGGACCTGATCGGTCTGCCCTGGCAGCTGATCGTCGGTCCGAAGGGCATCGCCGAGGGCGTGGTCGAGATCAAGAACCGCAAGACCGGCGAGCGCCACACCGCCTCGCTGGAGTCTGTTCTTGACGGCCTGACCAAGAGCAAGACCGCCTGATGCCAGACGCCCGCGCCGCCGGTCCCTTCAGCCGCTGGGAGCGCTCGGTCGCTCGCCGGTATCTGTTCGCCAAGCGCAAGAACGGCGGCGTGGCGCTGATCTCGATCATCTCGTTCTGCGCGGTGATGCTGGCGGTCTTCGCCCTCATCACCGTGATGAGCGTCATGAACGGCTTTCGGGCCGAACTGCTGGGCCGAATCCTGGGCTTCAATGGGCATCTCTACGCCCAGTCGCCGTTGATCAACGGTCCGGACCGCGACACGATCATCCGTCGCATCAAGGCCGCGCCGGGCGTGATCCAGGCCGCGCCGATGGTCGAGGCCCAGGCCATGGTGATCGGCCCGACCCAGGTGACCGGCGCCATCGTGCGCGGCGTGACGACCTCCGACTTGCGGCACATGTCGTTGATCGCGGGCAACATCAAGCAGGGCTCGCTCGCCGGTTTCGGCCACGGCGAGTACGGCGGCGACACGGTGCTGATCGGCGACCGCATGGCCCAGAGCCTGGGCGTGCGCCCCGGCGACGCCATCACGCTGATCTCGCCGTCCGGTCCCGCCACGGCGTTCGGCAGCTCGACGCGCGAAAAGAACTACATCGTCGGCGGGATTTTCAGCGTCGGCATGAGCCAGTTCGACGAGGCGTTCGTCTATATGCCGCTGGAGCAGGCCCAGCTGTTCTTCGGCCGCGACACCTCGGTCGACTATGTCGAGATCAAGGTCGACGATCCCGACAAGGCCATCGACTACAAGCACGCCGTCGAGGTCGCCAGCGGTCCCGGAGCGCTGGTCCAGGACTGGGTCGAGAAGAACCAGAGCTACTTCAACGCCCTGCAGGTCGAGCGCAAGGTGATGCGGCTGATCCTGTTCTGCATCGTCGCCATCGCCACGCTGAACATCATCTCCAGCCTCGTCATGCTGGTGAAGAACAAGGGCAAGGACATCGCCATCCTGCGGACCATGGGCGCGGGGCAGGGCGCGATCCTGCGGATCTTCCTGATGGCCGGCGCCTCGATCGGCATCGCGGGCACGCTCAGCGGCCTCGCCCTCGGCGCCTTGTTCTGCACCTACATCACGCCGATCCAGAACTTCGTCGAATGGGCCACCGGCACCGCGGTGTTCAGCGCCGATGTCTACATGCTCTCGCACATCCCGGCGAAGATCGACTGGGTCGAGGTCGCGGGCATCGTTACGGCCTCGGCCTTGATGAGCCTGCTGGCGACCCTGCCGCCCGCCTGGCGCGCCTCGCGCCTCGATCCGGTGGAGGCCCTTCGCTATGAGTGATCCGATCCTATCGCTGCGCGGGGTCGAGCGCGTCTACAAGACCGAGGCCGGCGCGCTGCCGGTGCTTCGCGGCGTCGATCTCGATGTCTATCCCGGCGAGGTCGTCGGACTGATCGGTCCCTCCGGCTCAGGCAAGTCGTCGCTACTGCACTCGGCCGGGCTGCTGGAGCATCCGGACGCTGGCGCGGTAACGCTGGAGGGGCGTGATTGCACCAAGCTCTCGGAGCGGATCCGCACGCGCGTTCGCCTGGGTACGGTGGGCTTCGTCTACCAGTTCCACCACCTGCTGCCGGAGTTCACGGCCTTGGAGAACGTGGCCCTGCCGCTCTCGATCGCGGGCAAGAGCCAGCGCGAAGCCGAGGCGCGGGCGAAGGAACTGCTGGAAGGCCTTGGCCTGGGCCATCGCCTCGACCACCAGCCAGCGCAGATGTCGGGCGGTGAGCAGCAGCGCGTGGCGATCGCACGCGCCCTGGCCAATCGTCCCAAGCTGCTGCTGGCCGACGAGCCGACCGGCAATCTCGATCCGGCGACCTCCGCCGCCGTGTTTCAGTCCCTGTACGAGGTCGCGCGCCAGGAAGGCGTCGCCGCCCTGATCGCCACGCACAACATGGAGCTGGCGCGCTACATGGATCGGGTGCTGGCGTTGAAGGACGGCCACCTCGAGGCGCAGACCTTCGAGGCCGCTAGAGCAGAGCCTGCTTCATCGCGGCGAAGAAACCCGCCTGGTCGATGCTCTTGATAACCCTCGCGTTTGGCGGGCGCCGCTTCAGCGCCGGATCGGCGACCTCGATGTCGGGCAGGATCGCGTGCGAGACGCTCAGATAGCCGCGCGTCAGCTCGCCCATCGTCTCGACATCGACCACGCAGTCTTCGCTCTCGAGGATCAGGCTCTCGTCCAGAGCGACGGCGCAGGTCAGGGCGTCGGGATGCAGACTGCCGTCCAAACCTTCGGTTTCACGGGCGAAGGCGAGCGAGGCGCGGTTCACGTCGGTGAAGAACTGGGCCTTTGGCGTGCCCAGGGCTTCCAGTTCGGCGAGTTGAGCGCTTGTGAACAGACCGTCCCGCAGCGTCTCGGTCCAGGTGACGATCGACATGGCGAAGCCGGCGTTGACGACGATCTTCGCCGCCTCCGGATCGACATAGAAATTGTACTCGGCCGCCGGGGTGACGTTGCCGACGCCGTTGTCCGTGCCGCCCATGATCCAGAGGTGCTTCAGCGCCTTGGCGATCCGAGGTTCGCGCAGGTAGGCCAGCGCGATGTTGGTCAGCGGCGCCTGGGCGATCAGAGTGATCTCGCCAGGCGCGTCCATGATCCGCCGGACAAGTTCGTCGACCGCGTGTCCCTCCGCCGGCCGTTGCGCGGTCTTGGGGAAGCCGCTGTCGCTCATGCCGTCGTGGCCGAAGACATAGGCCGCGTCGAGTGGCGCGCGGGTGAAGGGGCGCTCGGCGCCCAGATAGACCGGTACGCCGGCCTTGCCGCAGCGTTCGAGCGTCACCAGGGCGTTCTCGGCGTGCTGGACGAAGCCCACATTGCCATGGGCGATGGTGATGGCCTCGACCTCCACGCCGGGGCGCGTCAGGGCGAGCATCAGCGAGAACACGTCGTCGCCGGCGGTGTCTGTGTCGATGATCAAGCGCATGGCGACGGTTTGGCGCGATCCGCGCGCGTTGACCAGAGCGCATGCGCTGAGACGTCGTTCGCGAGAAAATCCGCCAGCCGCCTCAGGAACATCTTGTGAACAGAACAAAACCGGAATATGGAACAAAACAAGAAATCTGTGGAGGTTCCGATGATCCGTGTGGCGCGTGAGTCTTTGGCCCTTGTTTCCGTCGCCGGCTTCGTCTGGATGATGTGCTTGGTCGCCCAGCTGGTGGCCTGAGTCGTGTAGGCGGAGGATCGGTCATGGCGGACGGGGAGGCAGACGGTTTCGTCCACCTGCGGGTCCGCTCGGCCTACTCGCTGCTGGAAGGCGCGATCAAGGCTGACCAGATCGGCAAGCTGGCGGCCGCGGCGGGCATGCCGGCGGCGGGCCTGGCCGACCGCGCAAACCTGTTCGGGGCGCTCGAATACTCATCCTACGCCAAGGACGCCGGCGTCCAGCCGATCATCGGTTGCGCCATTCCTGTGACCGGCATTGGCGGCGGGCCCACCGAGCGTTGGGCCCGGGCCCCGACCGTGATGCTGCTGGCCCAGAACGAGCAGGGCTATCTCAATCTCTCCGAGCTTTCGTCGATCGCCTATCTCGACAGCGCCGAGCTGCCCGAGCCGATCGTGCCCTGGGCCAAGGTCGCTGAGTACAGCGACGGCCTGATCCTGCTGTCGGGCGGCACGGATGGCCCCGTCGACGCCCTGTTCGCTGCGGGCAAGACCGCCGAGGCGTCGGCGGCTCTGGCCGAGATGCACCGGGTCTTCGGCGACCGCTTCTATGTCGAGTTGCAGCGCCACGGTTTGCCTAAACAGGCGGCGGCTGAGCCCGGCCTAGTGAACTGGGCCTATGAGAACGACGTGCCGCTGGTCGCCACCAACGACGTCTATTTCGCCAAGCCGCAGTTCTATGAAGCGCACGACGCGCTGCTTTGCATCGCCGACGGCGCCTTCGTCGGTCAGGACGAGCGCCGCCGCGTGACGTCCGAACACTGGTTCAAGCCGCCGGCTGACATGCGCAAGCTGTTCGCCGACCTGCCGGAAGCCTGCGACAACACCCTCGATATCGCCCGCCGCTGCGCCTTCATGGTGCACAAGCGCGCGCCCATCCTGCCTAGCTTCCCGACCGGCGATGGCCGCAACGAGGCCGAGGAGCTGCGTCACCAGGCGCGCGAGGGCCTGAAGATGCGCCTCGACGGGCTGACGCTGTCGGCGCCCGAGGAGGACTACTGGAAGCGCCTCGAGTTCGAGCTCGACATCATCGAGAAGATGGGCTTCCCCGGCTACTTCCTGATCGTGTCGGACTTCATCAAGTGGGGTAAGGCCCACGGTATCCCGGTCGGTCCGGGGCGGGGCTCGGGCGCCGGCTCGCTGGTCGCCTGGGTGCTGACCATCACCGACCTCGATCCGCTGCGCTTTGGCCTGCTGTTCGAGCGCTTCCTCAATCCCGAACGGGTTTCGATGCCCGACTTCGACGTCGACTTCTGCCAGGAGCGACGCGAAGAGGTGATCTCCTACGTGCAGGAGAAGTACGGTCGCGATCGCGTGGCCCAGATCATCACCTTCGGCTCGCTTCAGGCCCGCGCTGTGCTGCGCGATGTCGGCCGCGTGATGCAGCTGCCCCTGGGTCTGGTCGACCGCCTCTGCAAGATGGTCCCCAACAACCCGGCCGCGCCGGTGACCCTGGCCCAGGCGATCGACATCGAGCCGCGCCTCAAGCAAGCCCGCGACGAGGATCCGAACGTCGCCAACTGCCTGAACGTCGCGTTGCAACTGGAAGGCCTGTTCCGCAACGCCTCGACCCACGCCGCCGGCGTGGTGATCGGCGACCGGCCGCTGACCCAGCTGACGCCGCTCTACAAGGATCCGCGCTCGGACCTGCCCGCCACCCAGTTCAACATGAAGTGGGTCGAGAGCGCCGGCCTGGTGAAGTTCGACTTCCTGGGCCTGAAGACCCTGACGGTGCTGGACCGCGCGGTGAAGCACCTGAAGAAGCGTGGCTTCGAGATCGATCTGGGCAAGCTGCCCTTCGACGACGCCAAGACCTACGAGCTGCTCGCCTCCGGCCAGACGGTCGGCGTGTTCCAGCTTGAAAGCCAGGGCATGCGCGACACCCTGCGCAAGATGCGCTGCGGCTCGATCGAGGAGATCACGGCGCTGATCTCGCTGTATCGACCCGGCCCGATGGACAACATCGACACCTTCGTCGACTGCAAGTTCGGCCGCAAGCCTGTCGACACCCTGCACCCGTCGCTGGAAGGGGTGCTGAAAGAGACCTACGGCGTCATCGTCTACCAGGAACAGGTGATGCAGATCGCCCAGATCCTGGCGGGCTACAGCCTGGGCGAGGCCGATCTTCTGCGCCGCGCCATGGGTAAGAAGAAGAAGGAGGAGATGGATCTCCAGAAGATCCGTTTCGTCTCGGGCGCCAAGGAAAAGAACGTTCCCGAAGAGCAATCGGGCTCGATCTTCGAACTGGTGGCCAAGTTCGCCGGCTACGGTTTCAACAAGTCGCACGCCGCCGCCTACGCCTTCATCTCGTACCAGACTGCGTGGCTGAAGGCGAACACACCGGTCGAGTTCTTCGCCGCGTCGATGAGCCTCGACCTGTCCAACACCGACAAGCTGGCCGTCTTCCACCAGGACGCCCGCCGCTTCGGGATCACGGTGCGAGCGCCGGACGTGAACCGCTCGGGCGCCGACTTCGAAGTCGAGAACGGCGAGGTGCTGTATGCCTTAGGCGCCATCCGCAATGTCGGCCTGGACGCCATGAAGCATTTAGTGGCGGTGCGCGACGAAGGCGGGCCGTTCCGCGACATCTTCGATTTCGTCGAGCGGATCGACCCGCGCCAAGTGAACAAGCGGGCGATCGAAAACCTGGCGCGAGCCGGAGCCTTCGACTCGTTCCACAAGAATCGCGCCCAGATCGTGGCCTCGGCCGACGTGCTGATCGCCCACGCCCAGAGCTGCCACGCCGACCGCCAAGGGGGGCAGGGCGGCCTGTTCGGCTCGGATCCCGGGGCTGGTCGTCCGCGTCTCGCCAAGACCGAGAACTGGAATCAGGTCGACCTGCTGGACGAGGAGCTTTCGGCCGTCGGCTTCTATCTCACAGGTCACCCGCTGGAGGACATGGTCGGCATGCTGCGCCGGCGGCGCACGGCCATGCTGGCCGAGGCCATGGTCCAGGCGGAAGCCGGCATGGAGGCCTTTCGGATGTGCGGCATGGTCCGCCGCCGCCAGGAACGCGCCTCGCAAAGCGGCGAAAAATTCGCCTTCGTCTCGCTGTCGGACCCGACCGGCGAATATGAGGTATTGTTCCCGCCGGAGTCGCTGCGCAAGTGCCGCGACGTGCTGGAGCCGGGCAAGGCGGTGGCCATCAAGGTCCGCGCCAAGGCCCGCGACGGCGAGGTGCGCTTCTTCGGCGACGACGCCGAGCCGATCGAGAAGGCCATCGAGAATGTGGTCGCAGGGCTGCGCGTGCACTTGTCGCCCTCGGCGGCCGAGATCGATGCGCTCAAGCGCCGGCTTGATCCCGCACAGAGCCCGAAGGGGGGCGAGGTCACCTTCGTCGCCGCGATCGGCGGCGGGCGGGAGATCGAGCTGCGGCTGCCTGGGCGCTACAGCCTCGACGCGGCCCTGCGGGGGGCGTTGAAGACCGCGCCCGGCGTGGCGCTGCTGGAGGGCGTGTAGGAATACATTCCTATTCTTGAGCGCGATTCTCGGGTGACTCACGGTGCGTGGAGACCAGCGTCGGGCGTTCGGTTACGTGTAAGGTGCTGTCGGACGGTCGCGCTTGTGGCCGACAGCTGTCAGCGATGACGTTTCTATCGCGGAGGCTCAAGATCACCGTGATACCGACCTCCTCCGCGGATGCAGAGATCGCCTACGACCGGCCGACCTTGCGGTTCTACGCCGATCAAGCTTCGGTCTACGCGGCGAACGCGCGCAGCGCGCCAAGCCGGAATCTGGACGCGTTTTTGAAGCGCTTGCCGTCTGGAGCCCGGGTTCTGGAACTGGGATGTGGCGACGGGCGCGATAGCGAGGCGATGCTTGCGCAAGGCTTCGATGTCGATGCGACGGACGGCGTCGCGGCCATGGCAACTCAGGCCGAGGCAAGGCTTGGGCGATCGGTTCGGGTCATGCGGTTCGACGAACTGGACGAGGAACAGGCCTATGACGGGGTTTGGGCCAACGCCAGCTTGTTGCACGCTCCAATCCCAGCGCTTCCGGGCGTCCTTGAGCGCATATTCCGAGCCTTGAAACCGGGCGGATTTCACGCCGCCAGCTACAAGCTTGGCGAGGGCGAGGGGCGCGATGAGCTGGGGCGCTATTTCAATTTTCTATCGGGGGAGGCGCTGCAGGCGGCTTATCGCCAGTCGGCGGCCTGGGAGATCCTGTCTCTGCAGCGCCAGGTCGGCGGAGATTATGCAGGCGGTCGGAGGCCCTGGGGCGCCATCACCGTGCGTAGGCCCGGCTGATATCCGTCGCTCTCACCAGGCCGCGGCGCGACCGTTCAGCAAGCCCGCCCGGAACAGCCGCCGCTCGGCCGCCTTGCCGCCCTTGACGATCACGGGCTTGTCGGCGGCGCGCAGGATCGGCAGGTCGTCCAGGCTGTCGGTATAGGCATAGGCCCAGCGGGCGCCATGGCCGGCTTCCGCCAAGGCCTGGCACTTGCGCTGGTTGCGGCAGTGGATGTTGGCGATCCAGCCGCCGAGGCCGGGCTTCAGGGAGGTGCCCAGCACATCGACATTTCGCCCCAGGGTGCGAAGCAGGGCGTTGGCCAGGCAGGTGGGCGCGGCGGTGACCACAACGACGCGGTCGCCGGCGGCGACGTGGTTATCCAGCGCCGCCAGGGCTTGCGATTTCCAGGAGAGGCTGCAGCGCTTGTCGACAAAAGTCCGGGCGAAGTCGTCGCACGACTCCAGCAGTTGCTGTTCCGAGAGGCCGGCCGTCGCGATCCATAGCAGGATCGAAGCGCCAGCGCGGCGGGTGAAGGGAAGGGCGACCATGGGGACAGCCAAGGGCGCGACGGTCAGGGTCGCCAACATCCGCAGCGGCGAGCGCTTGGCGCGCTCCCACAGCCACAACGCCGTCGAGTCGCCGTTCAGCAGCGTGCCGTCCATATCGAACACCGCGAGCATGGCCATGTCCCTGTCTCACTCTTCTGTATTGAGCCACGGCGACATGGTGGATTTGCGACAGCGTCCCAGGTCCCTGTGGACAGGAACGCCCACGCCGCGGGCTTCTTGTCCTCAGGACGACGTCGGCGCGCGACCGCCTCAAGGCGCCCGCGACGATATTTTACCGCGGCTGAGGCGACGCCCAGGCTTGCTTTTTCGTTCTGTAGCGACTATTTGCGCGGCCATTCCACACGTGGACGTTCGGCCGCACCGGGGAGACATCCCGGCGTCGCCGTTCCGGTCCCGCTCCAGAATGGTCTGGAACGGGGGTGTCCACGGAGGTTCAACCGGAAAAAGGATAAAGGCCCGATGGCTCTTCCCGAATTCTCCATGCGTCAGCTCCTTGAAGCCGGCGCCCACTTCGGTCACCAGACGCACCGCTGGAACCCGAAGATGGACCGCTACATCTTCGGTTCGCGCTCGAACATCCACATCATCGACCTGT
>NZ_QFQZ01000074.1 GCF_003243465.1 Caulobacter segnis | reverse complement strand
CTGGCGGAGCGGACGTTCGAGCCGAAACGCAATCAAACCTTACGGTCTCCGGGTTCGCCCGGCCGCTCCGTCGCCTCCCCATCAACTTCAGCGAGCGATCGCGTGAAGCCGAGAAGTCATGTCCGCTTCAGTCAGCTCCTCCCCCGTGTCACGGGGGAGGAACTCTACAGATCGAACCGCACGCCTTGGGCCAGCGGCAGCGCCCCCGAATAGTTCACGGTCGCGGTCTGGCGGCGCATGTACTGCTTCCAGCTGTCGGAGCCGCTCTCGCGGCCGCCGCCGGTCTCCTTCTCACCGCCGAACGCGCCGCCGATCTCGGCGCCCGAGGGGCCGATGTTGACGTTGGCGATGCCGCAGTCGCTGCCGGCGGCCGACAGGAAGGCCTCGGCCTCGCGGACGTCGTTGGTCATCACGCAGGAGGAAAGCCCCTGGGGGACGTCGTTCTGGATCGCCACCGCCATGTCGAAGCTGTCGTACGGGACGACGTGCAGCAGCGGCGCAAAGGTCTCGCGCTGCATGCAGGGCGCCGGGGCGGGCAGGCGCGCCAGGGCCGGGCGGACATAGAAGGCTTCCGGCCACTGATCGGCCAGAAGGCGCTCGCCGCCGCTGACGGTCCCGCCCTCGGACCGCACGGCGTCCATGGCCGCGACGAAGGCCTCATGGGCCGCTCGGTCGATCAACGGCCCCAGCAGCGTCTTGGCCTCGCGCGGGTCGCCGACGGGCAGGCGCTGGAAGGCGGTCTCGACCGCGTCGGAGACCTTGTCGACCAGGCTCTCGTGGACGATCAGCCGACGCAGGGACGTGCAGCGCTGGCCGGCGGTGCCGGCGGCAGAGAAGACGATGGCGCGCAAGGCCAAAGAGAGGTCGGCCGAGGGCGTGACGATCATGGCGTTGTTGCCGCCCAGCTCCAGGATCGAGCGGCCAAACCGCTCGGCGACCAGGGGCGCGAGCGCCTTGCCCATGCGGGTCGAGCCGGTGGCGCTGACCAGCGGAATGCGCGGATCGCGGGCCAGGCGCTCACCGGCGTCGCGGCCGCCCTGGACGACCGACGCCAGCCCTTCGGGCGCGTCGCCGAAGCGCGCCAGGGCGCGCTCGAGGATCGCGTGGGTCGCCAGCGCCGTCAGCGGCGTCTTCTCGGACGGCTTCCAGATCACCGGATCGCCGCAGACGAGGGCCAGGCACGCGTTCCACGCCCAGACCGCGACCGGGAAGTTGAACGCGCTGATCACGGCGACCGGACCCAGAGGATGCCAGGTCTCGCGCATGGCGTGGCCGGGGCGCTCGGACGCGATGGTCAGGCCGTGCAGCTGGCGCGACAGGCCGACGGCGAAGTCGCAGATGTCGATCATCTCCTGGACCTCGCCGGCGGCCTCGGAGGCGATCTTGCCGGCCTCGAGGGTGACGAGAGCCGCCAGGTCCGCCTTGGCCGCGCGCAGCGCTTCGCCGAAGAGGCGGACGAGTTCGCCGCGACGTGGGGCGGGGACGACGCGCCAGGCGTCGAAGGCGCGGCGGGCGGCGGCGATCTTGGCCTCGATCTGGCGGGCGTCGTCGAAAACGACATGCGTCAGGACCGAGCCGTCGATCGGGCTGCGCACCGGCTGGCCGGCGTCGGCGGGGCGCGCGGGAACGCCCAGCTTGTCGAGAAGGTCGCGGACGTGGGCGGCGGGAGTCGGGAAGGACTGGGTCATGGCCCTGGAAAACGCTCCTCGGCAGTTCGGGTCAAGTCCTGGGCGGTGGCGTTGCGCGGCGCGCGTCGAGCGGCTAGGGACGCGGGAAGCAGGAGAACCGACATGGCGCAGGGCAAACTCATCGACGGCAAGGCCTTCGCGGCCGATCTGCGGGCCAAGATCGCCGAGGAAGTGGCCGAGCTGAAGGCCAAGCATGGCGTGACGCCGGGTCTGGCGGTCGTGCTGGTCGGCGAGGATCCGGCCAGCCAGGTCTATGTCCGCAACAAGGGCGAGCAGACCGAAGCGGCCGGCATGTATTCCGAGACCCACCGCCTGCCGGCCGACACGACCCAGGACGAGCTGCTGGCGGTCGTCGCCAAGCTGAACGCCGATCCGAAGATCCATGGCGTTCTGGTCCAGTTCCCGGTGCCGCCGCACATCAGCCAGATGGACGTCGTGGCGGCCCTGTCGCCGGACAAGGACGTCGACGGCCTGACCGTTACCAACGCCGGTCGCCTGGCCAGCGGGCTGCCGGCCCTGACGCCCTGCACGCCGCTGGGCTGCATGATGCTGCTGAAGGACACTCTCGGTGATCTGTCGGGCAAGAGCGCGGTCGTCATCGGCCGATCGAACCTGATGGGCAAGCCGATGGCCCAGATGCTGCTGGCCGCCGACTGCACCGTCACCATCGCCCACTCGCGGTCCAAGGACCTGCCGGGCATCGTGCGCCAGGCCGACATCGTCGTGGCCGCCGTGGGCCGAGCCGAGATGGTCAAGGCCGACTGGGTCAAGCCGGGCGCCACGGTGATCGACGTCGGCATCACCCGCTATCCGGCCCGCGATCCGGCCGCGGCGGCGGCGGGCAAGACTCGCCTTGTCGGCGACGTCGCCTTCGACGAGGTGCGCGAGGTCGCCGGCGCGATCACGCCGGTGCCGGGGGGAGTCGGGCCGATGACCATCGCCTGCCTGCTGGCCAATACGCTGACGGCCGCCAAGCGCCTGTCGGGGATAGCTTGATGACGCGGGCGGGCGTTTTTCTCGTCTCCGCCCTGATGCTGACCGCATGCGGGGCCAAGACCCCGCCGCCGCCCACGCCCGAGCAGGCCCTGGCGCTGCGCCCGGCCGAGGCGCGACTGGCCGGCCTGTACGAGACCTCGTGCCACGCCTGCCACGCCGTTCCGGGGACGGGCGCGCCGCTGGTTCATGACCGCGCCGCCTGGGATCCGCGCTGGAAGCAGGGCGAGGCCGTGCTGCTGGACCACGCCATCCAGGGCTTCAACGCCATGCCGGCGACCGGCCAATGCGCCACTTGCACGCCGGACGATTTCAAGGCCCTGATACGGTTCATGGCGGGGCGCGAAGACTCCGCTGGATAAAAATCGGGAGGCGGAATGATCTCGCGGCGTGGGGCCCTGATCGCGGGCGGAACGGGCGTGGCGGTGGTCGCCGGCGGCGCGGCGGCCTACAAGGTCGCCACCGGAGACAAGCCCGAGCCGCCGGCTCCGCCTTCGGTCAACGCCGACGGCAAGCTGCTCTGGCGCAACTGGTCGGGCATCCAGAACGCCTATCCCGCCGCCCGCCTGGCGCCCAAGGACGAGGGCGAACTGGCCCTGGCGCTGAAGACCGCCCAGGGCCCGATCCGGCCGGTGGGCGCAGGGCACTCCTTCACCGCGCTCGCGCCGACGACCGGCACGCTGATCTCGCTGGACGCCATGGCGGGCGTCATCGGCTGGGAAGGCGACGCCGCGATCGTCCGCACGGGCACGCGGCTGGGCGCGCTGGGCCCGATGCTGGCGGAGAAGGGGCGGGCGCTGCCGAACCTGCCAGACATCAACAAGCAGTCGCTGGGCGGCGCGCTCGGAACGGCGACCCATGGCACGGGGGCCAAGATCCCGGCCCTGCACGGAGACGTCACCGGCCTGCGGCTGGTCACGCCGTCGGGCCAGGTCATCGACGCCGACGCCGAGAAGACCCCGGAGATTTTCCAGGCCGCGCGTGTCTCGCTGGGCTCTCTGGGCGTGATCAGCCAGGTGCGGATCCGGACCAGCGCCAATCGCCGCCTGCGCCGCCGCGTCTGGCTGGAGCCGTTCGAAGAGGCCCTTGCCAACGCCGAGGCGCGCTGGGCCCAGCATCGCAACTTCGAGTTCTACGCCGTGCCGTTCACGGGGCTTGCCGCGAACATCAGCCACGACGAGACCGACGATCCGGCCCTGCCGCGTGGTCCCGACCAGGACACCGAGTTCCTGGAGGCGCTCAAGGGCCTGCGCAACCTGCTGGGCTTCGCGACGCCGGTGCGCAAGGCCGCCGCCAAGGCTCTGCTCTCGACCGCCAAGCCTGAGACCGCCGTGGACGAGGGCTGGAAGCTGCTGTCGACCGAGCGGCCGGTGCGCTTCAACGAAATGGAATTCCACCTGCCGGCCGAGAACCAACTGAAGGCGCTGGAAGAGGTGGTCCGCATGATCGAGAAGGAGCGTCCCGACGTCTTCTTCCCGATCGAGGCCCGGCGCATCGCGCCCGACGACGCCTGGCTTTCGCCGTTCCAGGGCGGGCCGCGCGGTTCGGTGGCGGTGCACGCCTACTACCGCGACGACTTCAGCTTCCTCTACAGTCTGGTCGAGCCGATCTTCCGCCGCTACGAGGGGCGCCCGCACTGGGGCAAGCTGCACACGCTGCGGGGGCAGCAGTTGCAGGCGCTTTATCCGCGTTGGAAAGACTTCCTGGCCGTGCGCCAGGAGCTGGACCCCGAGGGCCGGATGCTCAATCCGTACCTGCGGGGGCTGTTCGGCCTGAGCTAGGCGGCGTTTCCGAGGTACTCGGCGACGCGGGCTTCCAGCTCGGTGACGAGTGGGCGGCCGATCGGGTGCGTATCGACGCGGATGTCGTCGCGAACGCAGGCCTTGATGGCGTCGATGTGGGCGTCGACCAGGAACATCGGCGCCGACAGGCGCGTGGCCGGGTCGTCGATCAGCTTGCACAGCGAGGCGGCCAGGCGGGTGATCAGCGGGAACTCGTAGGTCGCGCCCAGGCCCTTCAGGTCGTGAGCCCGCAGGTACAGGGTCTCGACCGTCTCGGCGTTCAGGCCTTCGGTGCGGACGGCCTGGCGCGCGGCCTCCAGCTTGACGATCTCGTCGTCCAGCCATTGGGCGAAGTTGCCGGACAGGCTTTTCAGCGCGGCCTCGGCCTTGGCGATCGCGGCCATGTCGATGCCGCCACGGCCGCCCACCTTGAGCTTCAGCATGTTCGGCACCTGGATCACCTCTGCGGTGGTCTTATTCGTCACGATCGCCTCCCCAGCGGCGGTATGATCAGAATCGATACAATAGCAGGCATTAACATTGAGTGAGACCGCACGGGTCATGCGGCCCAACGTCTCAGGCGGAAAACTGCTCGGCGAGAACCCGCTCCTCAAGGCTGCGGCCGGCGTCGAAAAGCATCGACAGCGACGTGCCACGGTCCTCCGAGATGTGGACCTCCATGACATCTCGTACTTCGAAGTTGTCGGCGACGGCGCTGACCGGCCGCTTGTCGGCCTCGAGGACCTCGAAGGTCACGCGGGCGGACTGGGGCAGCAGGGCCCCGCGCCAGCGCCGCGGACGAAAGGCGCTGATCGGGGTCAAGGCCAGGACATGGCCGTCGATCGGAATGATCGGGCCGTGCGCCGAAAGATTGTAGGCGGTCGACCCGGCCGGGGTCGCCAGCAGGGCGCCGTCGCAAACCAGCTCGCCCATGCGCACCTTGCCGTCGATCGAGATACGCAGCTTGGCGGTCTGGCGGGTCTGGCGGAGCATCGAGACTTCGTTGATGGCCAGGGCCCGGTGCTGCGTCCGACGGGCGTCGATCGCGACCATCGCCAGCGGATGGATGACCGCGCGCTCGGCGGCGTTGATCCGCTCGAGAAGGCCGTCCTCGCTGTACTCGTTCATCAGGAACCCGACCGAGCCGCGGTTCATGCCGTAGATCGGCGTCTGCGAGGCGATCGCCTCGTGCAGCGTCTCCAGCATGAAGCCGTCGCCGCCGAGGGCCACGATGACCTGGGCGTTCTCTTCGCCGACATCGCCATAACGGGCGACGAGCCGTTCACGCGCCTCCTGGGCTTCGGGCCGGTCGCTGGACTTGAAGGCCAGGCGAGTCACGAAGGGTTGCGGCTGGTACATGCGGCCAAGAGGCGGCAAGCCCGCGCGCTTGTCAAACCGCGCCGACGGCCTGGCGGAAGGCCATGCCGGCGATGTCCGGCGTGAAGGGGCCAAAGGCGCTGCCGGCGCGGCGAAGGCCTTCGTCGCCGCCGCCCGGACGGCCGCCGTTCAACTGACGCACATGGTCCAGGATGGTCGGGAACACGCTGCGGTCGATACCGACGGCCGAGCAGGCCAGGGCCAGCAGTTCGGGCTTGCCGCTGTCGATGGCCCGGCGGACCTGCGGCGGCTCGAACTGGCCAAGACGCGCCAGGGCCATGACGAACAGCTGCAGCCGCCCTTCGCGAAGCACGCGCAGCAGATAACCGGGACGAAGCTGACCGGCGGAGTCCAGCTTCTCGATCAGCGAGCGCTCCATCTCCTCGCGGTCGCCGTCTTCTTCGTCGAGGGCGCCCTCATCCTGCGGATCTCCGCGGTGGACGGCGCGCAGCGTTTCTTCCAGCGCGGCCTGCAGGCGAGCCGTGTCGAGATTGAACCGGGTGGCCAGGGCCTCGCGCAATGCGTGGCCGACCAGCAGGTAGAGCTGTTCCGCCAGGTCACTGGACATCCGGGGATGGCGGGCCAGCGGTGAGCGCAGGGCCACCACGTCGCGCGAGCGGTCGATCAGCCGCTGCATCGCGCCGTCGGAGATGTCCGCCGTTTGGTTCGACGCCAGGGCCGTGAGAACCGCCGGCTCGTTGCGCTCGATAATCGCGTCGATCACCGGTGGCGACAGGCGTGGGCGACGAGCGATCTCGATCTGGTGCTCCAGCGTCGCCTGGACGAGCAGTCGAACGAGATCGTTGTCTTTTAGAACTGGGCTGCGGGCGATGATCGGCCGGGCGATCTCGATATCGTCCAGCGCCATGATGTTGATCAGCGCCGACGGCGCCCAGTCAGCGTCGGCGAGGCGCTCGGAGAGGCGATGCCGGATGTCGCGCTCGGCCTCGACGACCAGGGTCATGAAGATGGAGTTGAGCAGGGCCTGGACGTCGGGGTGAGTCGGCTCGCCGCGGGCGCGTCCCGCCTCGCACAGATCGATGATCCCGCTAAGCAGACGCTCGCGATCTCCCGGCTCGCGGCTACGAGCCAGCGTCATGAGCGCGGAGATCTCGACGGCTGAAATGGCCCGACTCCTCGAATCCGACACGCGATAAGGATGACCTTGCGAACGGCAAATGAAAACATGCTTAAAAACGATCGACGCGTCCTAGCGAACGCGGGCGGAGGAATTTGATGGCGCAAGACCTGATCCTGGCTCTCGACCAGGGCACCACGAGCACGCGAGCCATCCTGTTCGACCGTGAGGGACGATCCCTGACCGAGGCTTCGCGGCCGCTCCGGCAGAGCTATCCTAGGGACGGCTGGGTCGAGCACGACGCCGAAGAGATCTACGCCGCTTGCGTGGCCGTGCTGCGAGAGGCGGCGGAAACCTCGGGACGAGCGGCGGACATCGCGGCGATCGGCTTGACCAACCAGCGTGAGACGATTGTGGTCTGGGATCGGCGGACCGGGCGTCCCATTCATCCCGCGATCGTCTGGCAAGATCGGCGAACGGCCGACGTCTGCGCCAAGCTCAAGGTGGAAGGGCGCGAGGCGCGGGTGGCCGAGGTCACCGGCCTGCTGCTGGATCCGTACTTCTCGGCGACGAAGATCGCTTGGCTGCTCGATCATGTCCCCGGCGCCCGGGCTCGGGCCGAGGCCGGGGACCTGCTTTGCGGAACCATGGACTGCTGGGTGATCTGGCGGCTGACGGGCGGCGCCGTTCACGCCACCGACGCGACGAACGCCTCGCGGACCCTTCTGTTCGACATCGGCGCTCAGGATTGGTCCGCCGAGATGCTGGCGATGTTCGACGTGCCGGCGAGCTTGCTGCCGAAGGTCCTGGACTGCGTCGACGACTACGGCGCAACCGATCCACAGCTTCTGGGCAGGCCCATCGCCATCCGGGGCGTGGCCGGCGACCAGCAGGCGTCGCTGATGGGGCAGGGATGCGTGTCGGCCGGCCAGATGAAGGCGACCTACGGCACCGGCTGTTTCATGCTGCTCAATACGGGCGAGACGCAGTGCGTCTCGCGTTCGCGCCTGCTGACGACCGTGGCGGCGCGGGTGGGCGGCAAGACCACCTATGCGCTGGAGGGATCGATCTTCGCCGCCGGCGCGGCGATCCAATGGCTGGGCGAGGGCCTTGGCGTCACGGGAGGCCCACGGGCGGCGGAGGCTCTGGCGCGCGCGGCCCGGACCGATCACGGCGTCGTCGTGGTGCCGGCCTTCACCGGCCTTGGCGCGCCGTGGTGGGACGCCGGTGCGCGCGGCGCTATCTTCGGCCTGACGCGGGACGCGGGCCTCCCGGAAATCGCCGCCGCGACCTTCGACGCCTGCGCCCTGCAGAGCCGCGACCTGATCGAAGCGATGCGGGCCGACGCGCCGAGCGCGTTTGGCGAAGCCGCGCAGCTGCGCATCGACGGCGGCATGTCCAAGAGCGCCTGGTTCTCGCAGAGGCTGGCGGATCTGACTGGGGTCTCTGTGCGTCGGTCGAGCTATCAGGAGACGACGGCCCTGGGGGCGGCGCTGTTCGCCGGGGTCGGCGCCGGCGTCTATGCGAACGTCGAGGAAGCCGCCGAGATCAGCCCGGCCGCGGAGACGCTCACGCCCGCCCTGGACGAGCACCAACGCGAAGCCGCCTATGCGCGTTGGCTCGACGCCGTGCCGCGCGTCAGGTCATGACGTTTGGCCGTTGCCGTGACATCGCTGTCATGATCTGTAAGCCCCGAACCAAGAAGCGGAGACCGCCACCATGACGACCCGACGCGCCGTGCTCGCCACCGGAGCCGCCCTGATCGCCGGAGGAGGATCAATGACCGCCAACGCCGCGACGCCGGCCTACCCTAAGATCGGACGCATCCGGCGGTTGTCGCCGGAGCTGGACGCGGTGATCGCGCCCGACGCGGCGATCGAGCAACTCGCCGACGGGATCACGTGGGCCGAAGGGCCGGTCTGGATCGCCGATGGTCGCTATCTTCTGTTTTCGGACGTGCCGGGCAACGTCATGTACCGGTGGAGCGAAAAGGACGGGAAGACCGTCTTTCTTCAGCCCTCCGGCTACGCCGGTCCGCCGACCAAGACGTTCCGCGAGCCTGGGACCAACGGCATGACTCTGTCGCTGGCCGGCGAACTGCTGGTCTGCGATCACGGCAATCGCGCGGTCTCGAAGGTCGATCTGAAGACCAAGGCCAAGACCGTGTTGGCCGATCGCTATCAGGGCAAGCGGTTCAACAGCCCCAACGACCTGGTCGTCGCTCGTCTGGGCGAGCTGAAGGGCTCGATCTACTTCACCGATCCGCCCTACGGGCTGGAAGGCCTGGACGCCTCGCCGGTCAAGGAGCTGCCGTTCAACGGCGTCTATCTGCGTCGCCCGAATGGCGAGGTGACGCTGGTCGACGACAAGCTGACCTTTCCAAACGGTATCGCCCTGTCGCCGGACGAGAAACGCCTCTATGTGGCGGTGTCCGATCCCAAGGGCCCGGTCATCATGGCCTACGACCTTGGTCGCGATGGACTGCCGCTCGCGCGGAAGGTCTTCTTCGACGCCAGCGATTTGCAGAAGGCGGGCGGTCCTGGGCTGCCCGACGGGATGCGGGTGGACGCCGAAGGCCGTCTGTTCGCGACCGGGCCGGGCGGGGTCCTGATCCTGACGCCGGAGGCCAAGCTTCTGGGCGTGATCGAGACCGGCTTCCCGATCGCCAACTGCACGTTCGGCGAGGACGGTCACACGCTGTTCCTGACCGCCAATCACGTCCTGGCGCGGGTCCGCACCCTGACGTCGGGCCTCACGGGAGCCAAGCGATGAGCACGATCACCAAGCGAACCTTTGTCGCTTCGGGCCTGGCGCTGGCCGCCGCGGCCAGCCCTCTGAACGCCATGGCCCGCCAATCCGACCGCAAGCTCGGCTACGCGATCCTGGGCCTCGGCTATTACGCGACCAAGATCATCATGCCGCGCTTCGCCGAGTGCGAGCATTCCAAGCTCGTCGCCCTGGTCAGCGGGACGCCTGAGAAGCTCAAGACGTTCGGCGAGCAATACGGCATCCCGGAAAGCCACCGCTACAGCTACGAAACCTTCGACAAGATCGTCGACAATCCCGACGTCGACATCGTCTACGTCATCACGCCCAACAGCCTGCACCGCACCTTCACCGAGCGCGCGGCCAGGGCGGGCAAGCACGTCATGTGCGAAAAGCCGATGGCGACCTCGGCCGCCGACTGCGAGGCGATGATCGCGGCTTGCAAGAGGGCGGGTCGCAAGCTGATGATCGGCTATCGCAGCCGCTTCCAGGCCCACAATATCGAGGCCATCAAGCTGATCCGCGATGGCGCCATCGGCCCGGTGCGGCACATCTCGACCGACCATGGCTTCACGATCGGCGACCCCACCCAGTGGCGGCTGAAGAAGGCGCTGTCGGGCGGCGGCAGCCTGATGGACATCGGCATCTACAGCCTGAACGCCGCGCGCTACCTGACCGGCGAGGAGCCGGTGGCCGTCAACGCCATGGAGTCGACCGACCGTTCCAACCCTCGGTTCAAGGAGGTGGAAGACATCATCAACTTCCAGCTCCTGTTCCCCTCGGGCGCCACGGCGCAATGCGGCTCGGCCTACACCGCCAACTTCAACCGCTACCGGGTCTCGGGACCGAAGGGCTTCATCGAGCTCGATCCGGCCACCCCCTATCAGGGCCAGACGATGCGGACCGCGCTAGGCGGTCCTCCTACGCAACGCGAGCCGGCCCCGCAGCCGAAGAACCAGTTCTCGGCCCAGCTGGACCACCTCTCCGAGTGCATCCTGACCAACCGCGAGCCAATCGTCAGTGGCGAGGAGGGGCTCAAGGACGTTCGCATCATCGAAGCCATCTACCGCGCGGCTCGCGAAGGCCGCACGGTGAGGCTGTGAAGGGACTGATCCTGGCGGCGGCGCTGCTGGCGCCCAGCGCGGCCCTGGCCCAGCAGCAGATCCCGCTCTGGCCGAACGGCGCGCCGGGGTTCGAGAGCCGCAAGGACATGCCCGAGGTTCCCGGCGATTACTGGCTGAGGAGCATCAACAACCCGTCGGTCACGGTCTATCTCCCGCCGAAGGAGGTCGCCACCGGCGCGGCGCTGGTCGTGCTGCCGGGAGGCGGTCACCGGATCCTGGTGATCCGATCCGAAGGCTCGGACGTCGCCAAGGTGTTGAACCCGGCCGGCGTGGCGGTCTTCGTCGTCAAGTATCGGCTGTTCCGCGAGGAGGGCTCGCCCTACACGATCGAGCACGCGCGCCAGGATGCGGTCCGCGGCGTCCGCTGGGTTCGCGCCCATGCCGCTGAGTACGGTGTCGATCCCAAGCGGATCGGGCTGATGGGCTTCTCGGCGGGCGGCGAGACCGCGAACCTGGAGATCTACCAGGGCGCGAAGCCCGGCGATCCGAAGGTCGACACGATCGACGCCGTCAGCGCGCGGCCGGACTTCCAGGTCCTGGTCTATCCGGGCCCCTTGGGCGTGCCCGACAAGGTTCCGGCCGATGCGCCGCCGGCGTTCATGGTCGCCGCCAATGACGACGAATGCTGCTCGGCGCCGCTGGTCGACCTGTTGCCCAAGTTCCGCGCCGCCAAGGTTCCAGTCGAGCTGCACCTGTTCCAGGCCGGGGGCCACGCCTTCAATATGGGCCTGCGCAAGGAGCAGGCCTCGTTCAAGCATTGGCCGAACCTGCTGGTCGACTGGCTGAACGACAACGGCTGGATGAAGCCGCGCTAGGCGGCTTCGTCCAGGTAGGCCTTCACCCGCGCGAACAGGTCCTCGAACATCGGCGTCGTCAGGCGGCCGGTGTTCGTGTTGAGCCGCGAGCAGTGATAGCTGTTGAAGATCCGATACGGCCCGGCTTGGAACTCCGAGCCGTGCCCCGGAACGCCGGCCGAGGCCTTCAGGCCCAGGGCCTTCAGCACGTTGCGGCGCGAGACGTCCCCCAGGGTGACGATGGCCTTCAGGTTCGGGAACATCTCCAGCCGCGTCGTCAGGAACGGCCGGCAATTGTTCTCTTCCGAGGTCTCGGGCTTGTTGCCGGGCGGGGCGCAGCGGACAGCGTTTGTCACGGCGCTGCCGACCAGTTTCAGGCTGTCATCGGGCCGGGCCTCGAACTTGCCGGTGGCGAAGCCGAACTTGATCAGGGTGTCGTAGAGCAGGGTCCCGGCATAGTCGCCGGTGAACGGCCGGCCCGTTCGGTTGGCGCCCTTGCGACCGGGGGCGAGGCCCACGACCAGCAGCCGCGCGTCCCTGTCGCCGAACGAGGGGGCGGGGCCGTTGAACCAGTCCGGATAGAGCTCCTGGTTCTCGCGGCGATAGGCGACGAGGCGCGGACACAGCGGGCAGTCGCGCGGCGGCTCCGCCGGGTTCGGCACGACCTCGCCGGCGATGTTGGACGGCTGGGACATCTCAGTATTCGTCCTCGGCTTCACGCTCGGCCGGGGTGCGATTGTCGGACATCTGGCGGGTCTGGACGCGCTGGGGCCGGCCGATAATGTTTCCCAGATCGGCCAGGTCGACGAAGTTGTCGGCCTGGCGACGCAGGTCGTCGCTGGTCATCGGCGGCTGGCTCTTCATCGTCGAGACGACGGTGACGCGGCGGCCCTTGCGCTGCACGGCCTCGACCAGGGCGCGGAAGTCGCCGTCGCCCGAGAACAGCACAAGGTGGTCGGCGGTCTCGGCCATCTGCAGCATGTCGACCGCGATCTCGATGTCCATGTCGCCGCGCCAACGCTTGCGGCCCTGGCTGTCGGTGAACTCGCGCGCCGGCTTCGTCACCAGGGTGAAGCCGTTATAGTCCAGCCAGTCCACCAGAGGACGGATCGGCGAATAGTCGTCGTTCTCGGCGATAGCGGTGTAGTAATAGGCCCGGATCAGGACGCCGCGCTTTTTGAACTCGTCCAGCAGCTTGCGGTAGTCGATATCGAAGCCCAGCGCCTTGGCGGCGGAATAGAGATTGGCTCCGTCGATGAACAGGGCGATGCGGTCGGTCGGATAGAAGGTCACGGTAATCCTTGAAAAATCAGGTCGCTGAAAATGGCTTGGACGAGGCCGTGATCGTGGCGCTCGGCTGCAATCTGGCTGGAGCCTATACGAGTCGCGCGGCCTTGTTGGAAGCTGCCCTGAACGCCCTGCCGGCAGAGGGGCTGGAGGTGGTCGCCCGGTCCGGGTGGTGGCGCTCGGCCGCCTGGCCGGATCCGAAGGGGCCGGAATACCTCAATGGCGTCGCGCTGGTGCGCACGGCGCTGCCGCCCGCCGAAACCCTGGCGGCCCTGCATCGGATCGAGGCGCGCTTCGGGCGGGCGAGGGGGGAGGCCAACGCCGCCCGCACCCTCGACCTTGATCTTGTAGCCCATGGCCGGAGCGTGCTGGCTGGCGACCTCGTCGTGCCGCATCCCAGGGCGCACGAGCGGCTATTCGTCATGGGGCCCCTGGCGGAGTTGGCGCCCGACTGGACCCATCCGGCCAGCGGCCGGACCGCCCGCCAGATGGCGGCGACCGCGACAGTCGGCCGCGACGCGCAACCCTACGAACATCGCTAAGTCTGGACATCGCCCTTCGAAGCGGGCATAAGCGCCCGCTCGCGAAAGCTGATGATCGTGCGCGGCGTTGCGTGTCGCCGCACGGAAGCCTATTTTGCGATCGATAACCGGCAGCCCGAGGAACTCATGGCCCGCGTCACCGTCGAAGATTGCGTCGAGAAGGTTCCGAACCGCTTCGCGCTCGTCCTGCTGTCGGCGCACCGCGCGCGCGGCATCTCGGCCGGCGCGGCCCTGATGGTCGACCGCGACAACGACAAGAACCCGGTCGTGGCTCTGCGCGAGATCGCCGACGACGTGATCGATCACGAAGGGCTCAAGGAGCACCTGATCACCACGCTGCAACGCGTCGACGAGCACACCGAAGCCGAGGAAGAGGCCGAGACCCTGGCCCTGCTGGCCGATCCGAGCCACATGCAGATGAGCGAGCTGGAACTGGTCCGCGCTCTGCAGAGCGACCGCGACGGCGGCCAGGAGGAGCGGTACTGAGCCCCGAAGGCGCAGACCCTCTGACCCTGGAAGCGGTCTCCGACACCGCTTCATCCCAACGCGCGCCCGATTCCGAATCGGGCGCGTCGTCGTCTGTGGCCCCCGCCGAGCCGACGGCCGCGCCCGCCAAGCCGCGTCCCAAATTCCTTCGCCAGTACGAACTGATCGAGCGGGTCCACGCCTATGACCCGACGGCGGACGAGGCGCTGCTAAACCGCGCCTACGTCTACGCCATGCGCATGCACGGGTCGCAGACCCGGGCCAGCGGCGATCCCTACTACGCCCACCCGATCGAGGTGGCGGGCATCCTCACCGAATACCGGCTCGACACCGCGACCATCGTCACGGCGCTGCTGCACGACGTGATCGAGGACACCCCGGTCACCAAGGAAGAGATCGCCCAGCTGTTCGGCGAGGAGATCGCCGAACTGGTCGAGGGTGTCACCAAGCTGTCGAAGCTGGAGCTCCAGGCCGAGCACACGCGTCAGGCCGAGAACCTTCGCAAGTTCATCCTGGCCATCTCCAAGGACGTCCGCGTCCTGCTGGTCAAGCTGGCCGACCGTCTGCACAACATGCGGACGCTGCACTTCATCAAGAACCAGGCCAAGCGCGAGCGCATCGCGCGTGAGACGCGCGACATCTACGCCCCGCTGGCCCGCAACATCGGCTGCCATCGCATCTGCGTGGAGCTGGAGGAGCTGTCCTTCCAGCATACCAACCCGGTCGCCCGTGACGCCATCGTGCGCCGCCTGGACGCTCTGCGCGAGGAGCAGGGCGGGGCGGTGGCCTTGGTCAGCCAGGAGATCTCGGCGCGCCTGGAGTCATCCAACCTGCCGTCGCGGGTCTTCGGTCGCGAAAAGTCGCCTTATTCGATCTGGCGAAAGCTGCAGCGCAAGTCGATCGGCTTCTCCCAGATGTCGGACATCTACGCCTTCCGCGTGATCGTCGACAGCGAGGAGGACTGCTACCGCGCCCTGGGCGTGGTGCACCGCGCGTGGTCTAGCGTGCCGGACCGCTTCAAGGACTACATCTCGACGCCGAAGCGGAACAACTACCGCTCGCTGCACACCACCGTGGTCGGCCCGCGCGGCATGCGCATCGAAATGCAGATCCGCACCGAGGCCATGGACCGCGTCAACGAAGAGGGCGTCGCGGCCCACTTCCGCTACAAGGACGCCTCCTACGGTCTCGACCTGGAAGGCATGGAGGCCGCCGGCGGCCGCGATCCGCTGGCCAACCTGCGCCAGCTGGTCCAGGTGCTGGAGCACGGCGGCGACAGCGAGGAACTGGTCGAGCACGCCAAGCTCGAGATGTTCCTCGACCAGGTGTTCGTCTTTACCCCGAAGGGCAAGCTGGTCAGCCTGCCGCGCGGGGCCATGCCGCTGGACTTCGCCTATGCCGTCCACACCAGCGTCGGCGACACTTGCATCGGCGTGAAGATCAACGGCGAGTTGAAGCCGCTGCGCACGCCGCTGGTCAATGGCGACGTGGTCGAGGTGGTGCGGGGCTCCAAGCCGGTGGTGCCGCCGGACTGGCGCTCGTTGACGGTCACGGGCCGGGCGCGCTCGGCCATTCGGCGCCATATCCGCCAGACCGAGAAGGAAGAGTTCCTGCGTCTGGGGCGGGCCTCGCTGGAGCAGGTCTTCGAGCGCGCCGGCAAGAAGCTGAAGGACGTGTCGCTGCGGCCGATCCTGGAGCGCTTCGTCCTGGACGGCGACGAGGCCCTGTTCGACGCTGTCGGGCGCGGCCGGGTCTCGCCCAGCCAGGTCCTGGAAACCGCCTATCCGGGCATGAAGGATTCCGAGCGCGAGGCCGCCACGGCTCGCCGCAAGATCGAGGGCGGTCAGGAGGCGGCGCGGCTCTATGTGCGCGGCGGCGGTCTGACGCCGGGCGTTTCCCTGCACTTCGCTCACTGCTGCAGCCCCGTGCCTGGCGACCGCATCGTCGGCATCTTGCGTGAAGACGGCGAGGGGCTGGACGTCCACACGATCGACTGTCCGCGGCTGGCGGAATACGAGGACCGCGAGGAACTGTGGCGGGACCTGACCTGGACCCCGGAAGCCGAGCGCTCGACGATCTCGATGACCCGCCTGCACGCCACGATCCAGAACGCCCCAGGCGTGCTGGGCCAAGTCTGCACGATCATCGGCGAGGCCGGCGGCAACATCGTCAATCTGCGGATGCACCACCGGCAGAGCGACTTCTTCGACACCGACATCGATGTCGAAGTCCGCGACGCCAAGCACCTGACCAATATCCAGGCCGCGCTTCGGGCTTGCCCGTCGGTCGAGACCGTGGATCGTACGCGCGGCTAGGCCTTCCGAAAGGCCGCTACGGCGTCGAGCGCGCCGGCTGTCATCGGCGAGGGCAGGGCGTCCAAGGCGAACCAGCCCCATTCATGGAGGGCGTGAGCCTCCTGGATCGAAGGCTCGCCTTCCCAGCTCTCGACCGCGTAGGTGATCGCCACCCAGTGGTAGTCCGGCGCGACCATGTCGGTGACCGCGAGGACCTTGCCCGCCTTGAGCGTTATGCCGAGTTCCTCATGGGTTTCGCGCTCGGCGCAGACATGGGCCGCTTCGCCCCAGTCGAGCTTGCCGCCGGGCACGCCCCAGTGATCGGCCTCGGGGTTCTTGACCCGCTTGACCAGCAGCAGGCGGCCCTGGTCGTCGAGGATGGCGGCGCCGCATCCGACGCGGGGGCGTTGAATCTCTTCGGTCATGCAGGCGGTAGAGCCTTAAACCGCGCGGCTCCGCAAGCGGCCGTTTGTAGACTCGGCCGGCTGGGCTATATCCACGGCCCATGACCAACGACGACGTCCTCGACGAATTCCGCGCCGCCGGCGCTCTGCGCGAAGGCCACTTCGTGCTGTCCAGCGGCCTTCACAGCCCGGTCTTCCTGCAGAAGAACCTGGTGTTCATGCGGCCCGAGCGCTGCGAGCGTCTCTGCAAGGCCCTGGCGCAGAAGATCATCGCGACGGTGGGCCAGGTGGACGTCGCCGTCTCGCCGGCCGTCGGCGGCATCATTCCCGGGTACGAGACTGCGCGTCACCTGAACGTGCCGTCGATCTATGTCGAGCGCGAGGGCGGAAGCTTCAAATTCCGTCGCGGCTTCCACCTGGAGCCCGGCCAGAAGGTCGTGATGGTCGAGGACATCGTCACGACGGGCCTGTCGTCGCGCGAATGCATCCAGGCCATCAAGGACGCCGGCGGCGACGTCGTCGCGGCGGCCTGCATCGTCGACCGCTCGGGCGGCAAGGCCGATGTCGGCGTGCCGCTGGTCGCCCTGGCCAGCCTGGAAGTCCCGGCCTATCCGGCCGACGCCCTGCCGCCGGAGCTGGCCGCGATCCCGATCGAGGATCCCGGCAGCCGCCGACTGAAGGGCTGATCTCCATGCTGCGTCTGGGCGTCAACATCGATCACGTGGCGACGATCCGGAACGCGCGTGGCTCCTACTATCCCGAACCTGTGCGCGCCGCCGAGCTGGCGCTGGCCGCGGGGGCCGACGGCATCACCGCGCACCTGCGGGAAGACCGCAGGCACATCAGCGACGCCGACATCGCGGTGCTGACCGACCTCTGCCACAAGCGCGGCAAGCCGCTGAACTTCGAGATGGCCGTGACCGACGAAATGGTCGAGATCGCCCTCGGGGCCAAGCCGCACGCCGCTTGCCTGGTGCCTGAGCGGCGCGAGGAGGTCACCACCGAAGGCGGCCTCGACGTGATCAAGGGCCAGGCCCGGATCGCCGCCGCCACGGCGCGGCTACGCACGGTCGGCGCGCGGGTCTCGCTGTTCATCGAGCCCGATCCCGAGCAGATCCGAGCCTCCGTGGCGGCGGGCGCTCAGGTCATCGAACTGCACACCGGCGCCTATTGCGACGCCGCGCGGGCGGGCGAAACGGAACGCGCCGAGGCGATCCTGCAAAGGCTCAAGGCGGGCGCAGCGCTGGCCGCCGAGCTGGGGCTGGAGGTCCACGCCGGCCACGGCATCGATTACGCCACAGTCAAGCCGATCGCCGCCATTCCGCAGATCGCCGAGCTGAACATCGGCCACTTCCTGATCGGCGAGGCGATCTTCGTGGGGTTGCCCCAGGCCATCCAGCGCATGCGCGCTCTGATGGACGCGGCGCGGGTGGAGTTGGCCGCATGATCATCGGGATCGGCTCGGATCTCTGCGACATCCGCCGGATCGAGAAGTCCCTTGAGCGCTTCGGCGAGCGCTTCACCAACAAGGTCTTCACCGAGATCGAGCGCAAGCGGTCCGAGCGAAAACCCGACCGCGCTTCCAGCTACGCCAAGCGTTTCGCCGCCAAGGAAGCCTGCTCCAAGGCGCTCGGCACGGGCCTGAAGCGCGGCGTGCATCTGGCCGGCATGGGCGTGGTGAACCTTCCCTCGGGCAAGCCGACCATGGCCCTGACCGGCGGCGCGTTGGAACGCTTGAGGGAGATGACGCCAGAGGGCATGGAGGCTGTAATCCATCTGTCCCTGACTGACGATCACCCCTACGCTCAGGCCTTCGTGATCATCGAAGCGCTTCCCAAGGTGTGACGGAGGCCCCTTTTGGCGGACTACATCCTGCTGATGCACGGCGATGGCGCGGGTGAACGCGCCGCTGAATGGGCGCCCTATATCGAACAGCTGGTCGCTGCGGGGCGCCTGCGTGGCGGCAGCGCCATAGGTGAAGGAGCCTGCTTCCGGCGCGGGGCGCCTGCAGGGCCTCTATCGGATCGATTGACGGGCTTTCTCAGGATCAGCGCCGAGGACCTGGAGGACGCGGCAAGTTGCCTTGTCGGCAATCCGGTCTACGAGACCGGCGGAACAGTAGAGATCCGCCGACTTCCCGAGACCAACTAGACCTGCGCCGCATCCTCGCCGCAAAGCCAAGCTAACGCGCCGCTCTTGCCCGTCGCGGCAAGCCCGTCTAGCAAGGCCACATCCGGTTCGCCGGAACGTCCTTTTCGAAGAGCTCAGCGCCCGCATGACCGACGTCGACACGCCACCGCCCGCAGAAAAGGGCGCCGTCGCCGAGCTCATCGAGATCATCAAGACCGTCGCCTACGCCCTGGGCATCGCCCTGGTGTTGCGGGTCCTGCTGTTCCAGCCGTTCACGATCCCGTCGGCCTCGATGGAGCCCAACCTCTATCAGGGCGACTACATTATCGTGTCGAAGTTCAGCTACGGCTGGAGCCGCCACTCGATCCCGTTCAGCCCGCCGATCATCAAGGGCCGCATCTTCGGTCACGCGCCCAATCGCGGAGACATCATCGTCTTCAAGCTGCCGCGCGACAATCGCACCGACTACATCAAGCGCCTGATCGGCCTGCCCGGCGACAAGATCCAGATCCGTGGCGGCGCCGTCTTCATCAACGGCAAGGAATTGCCGCGAAAAGCCCTGCCGCCGGCTCTGGTCGACACCGGCTACGGCTTCACCCAGCAGGTCCAGCGCTTCGAGGAAACCAATCCCGAAGGCCGCCAGTACAAGACCCAGGACTTCGGCCCTGACAGCCGCGGCGACAATACCGGCGTCTACACCGTTCCGGCCGGCTGCTACTTCTTCATGGGCGACAACCGCGACAACTCGGCCGACAGCCGCTTCGATCCGGGCGTCTCGCCATTCAAGACCAGCGCCTGCAAGTGGGACTACGAGCTCGACCAGTACATCGGCGACGAGGTCGGCGTCGGCTTCGTGCCGGAAGAGAACCTAGTCGGCCGCGCCCAGATCATCCTGCTGTCCTGGAACGCCGAGGCCAGCCTGTTCAAGCCCTGGACCTGGTTCCTGGACGCGCGTCCCAGCCGCTTCTTCCACGTGCTGAAGTGATCTTTCGTCATGGATAGACGGGCCGCCGCCGTCGGCGACCTGGAGCGTCGGATCGGCCATCAGTTCGAAGACCGCGAGCTTCTTGAGCGCGCCCTCACGCACGCCAGCGTCGGCGACGGCGCCAAGAAGGTGCGTGACAACGAGGTGCTGGAGTTCATCGGCGACCGCGTTCTGGGCTTGCTCGCCGCCGAGGCCCTGGCCGAGCGGTTCCCGAAGGCCAAGGAAGGCGAGCTCGCGCCGCGCCTGAATGCTCTCGTCAGCCGGGAGACCTGCGCCCGCGTGGCTCGCGCCGCGGAGCTGGGGCCGGCCCTGCGGCTGTCGGCCTCGTCCAGCAAGATCGGCGGCCGCGAGACGGAGTCGATCTTGGCCGGCGCGACCGAGGCCCTGATGGCCGCGCTCTATCAGGACGGTGGCCTCGATACGGCGCGTCGCGTGTTCCTCAGCCTCTGGGCCGACGAGTTCGAGCGGGCGGGCGAGGGGCGTCCCCGCGATCCGAAGACCGCGCTGCAGGAGTGGGCGCAGGGCAAGGGGCGGCCGCTGCCGACCTACCGGGTGCTCGATCGCACGGGCCCCGACCATGCGCCGGTCTTCACCGTCGAGGTCGTGGTGAGCGGCGTCGATCCGGCCATCGCCAAGGGCAGGTCGCGCCAGGAGGCCGAAAAGGCGGCCGCCAAGGCTCTGCTGGAGCGTGAGCGGGCGGGCTGAGGCTACGCGGCGACGAACATGCCGATGACGGCCGCCGCCATCACCGCGGTGGCCACCCAGCCAAAGATCTTCTGGGCCGGCGTGGCCACGAAGATTCCCATCTGCGCCTTGCGACTGGCGACAACCATCATTGCGGCCATGATCGGCACCGAGATGACACCATTGATCACCGCGCTCCAGAACAGCGCCTTGATCGGATCCAGGCCAGAATAGTCAACCAGCAGCCCCATCACGACCGCGGTCGCGATCACGATGTAGAAGGCCTTGGCCTCGGTCGGCTTATGCTCAAGCCCGCATTTCCAGCCTCGTAGCTCACCCAGGGCGTAGCCGACCGAGCCGGCGAGCACCGGCACCGCCAGCAGTCCAGTGCCCACAATGCCCAAAGCGAACAGGAAGAAGGCGAGCTCTCCGGCGACCGGACGCAAGGCCTCGGCCGCCTGGGCGGAGGTCTGGATGTCGGTGACGCCGCGGGCGTGCAGGGTCACGGCCGTTGTGAGGATGATGAAGAACGCGATGAGGTTCGATACGCCCATGCCGACCAGGGTGTCCCAGCGGATCCGTTCCAACTCCGCGCGCGCCTTCCTCGGGTTTTCGATCAGCGGGGCTTCGCCCTTGGCTTCCTCCTCCTCGACTTCCTCCGAGCTCTGCCAGAAGAAAAGGTAGGGGCTGATCGTGGTGCCAAATACAGCGACGACCATGACGATCCAGCCGCTCTTGGGCAGTTGCGGCGCGATCGTGTGCAGCGCGACCTGCGCCCAGTCGATCTTCACGGTGAAGACGACGGCGACATAGGCGAACAGCGCCATGGTCAGCCATTTCAAGAGCTTCACATAGCGGTGATAGGGCACGAAAACTTGCAGGGTCAGGCTGACGACCGCGAACCCTATGGTCAGGGCGTGCTCGTTCCAGCCCGTCACAAGGCGCGCCGCCGCGCCCATGGCCGCAAGGTCAGCGCCGATATTGATCGCGTTGCCGATGAACAGCAGGGCCACCAGCCCCATCACAAGCCAACGCGGGAAAACACGCGCCAGGTTGGTGGAAAGGCCGTGTCCGGTGACCCGGCCGATCCGCGCGCTGATCGACTGGATGGCGACCATCAGCGGATAGGTCAGCACCACCGTCCACAGCATGTTCAGGCCGAACTGGGCGCCGGCCTGGGAATAGGTCGCGATGCCGCTGGGATCGTCGTCCGCCGCGCCGGTGATCAGGCCGGGGCCCAGGTTTCGAAGGACCTTGGGCGTGGGCAGGGCCGAGTCCGTCGAGGGCATGAGATCTCCCGAATCCGTATTCGCCGTGGCGATTAGCCAGACCAAGGCCCAGCTTAGCGGCGATCACAAGGCAGGCGGGGCGGGATTTTCCGATCCATTGGTGCTACACGCACGCGCAATGACTGAAACCACCTCCCAAACTCGCGCCGGCTTTGCGGCCATCATCGGCGCGCCGAACGCCGGCAAGTCCACCCTGGTCAACCGCATGGTCGGGGCCAAGGTCTCGATCGTCACCCAGAAGGTCCAGACCACCCGCTTCCCCGTGCGCGGCGTGGCCATCGCCGGCGACACCCAGATCGTTCTGGTCGACACCCCCGGCATCTTCAGCCCGCGCCGGCGCCTGGACCGCGCCATGGTCCGCGCCGCGTGGGCTGGCTCGGAAGAGGCCGAAGCCACCGTCCATCTCGTCGACGTGCAGGCTGAACTGGCCGCCCGCGCCGACAAGGCCACGCCCGGCGAATACCGCTCGGCCCAGGACGTTCAGACCATCATCGAGGGCCTGAAGGCCGCCGATCGCAAGGTGATCCTGGCGCTGAACAAGATTGACGGCGTCAAGCGCGACACCCTGCTGGCCGTCGCCAAGGACTTCTTCGACACCGGCGTCTATACCGACGTTTTCATGATCAGCGCCGCGACCGGCGCGGGCGTCGAGGACCTCACCGCCAAGCTCGTGACCATGATGCCGGAAGGACCCTGGCTCTATCCGGAAGACCAGACCGCCGATCTGCCGGCCCGCCTGCTGGCCGCCGAGATCACCCGCGAGAAGGTCTATCTCCGCGTCCACGAGGAGCTGCCCTACGCCGCCACGGTCGAGACGACGGCCTTCGAGGAGCGCAAGGACGGCAGCGTCCGCATCGAGCAGACCATCCTGGTCGAGCGCGACGGCCAGCGCGTGATCGTGATCGGCAAGGGCGGCCAGACTTTGAAGTGGATCGGCCAAGCCGCGCGCGAGGAGCTCTGCGAGATCCTCGATCGCAAGGTGCACCTGTTCCTGCACGTGAAGGTCAAGGAGAACTGGGCCGAGGAGCGCGGTCTGTTCAGCGACATCGGGCTCGACTTCGATGTTTGACGCGCCCGCGCCGATCGTCGATCTCGACGCTTACTTCAAGCGCATCGGCTATGACGGTCCGCGCGAGGCGACCCTGGCGGTGCTGCGCGCGCTGACGCTGAAGCACCCGGACGCAATTCCGTTCGAGAACCTCGACGTCCTGCTAGGGCGGGGCGTCAGCATCGTCCCAGCGGATATCGACGCCAAGCTGATCGCGGCGGGGCGGGGCGGCTATTGCTACGAGCAGAACGGCCTGCTGAAGCGCGTCCTGACGGCTCTGGGCTTCCAGGTCGAGGGCCTGATGGCCCGAGTCCAGTGGCTGGTTCCCGAAGGCGCGTCGCCGCGCCCGCGCTCGCACATGGTGCTGGGCGTCGAGCTCGAGGGCGAGACCTGGCTGGTCGATAACGGCTTTGGCGGCTGCGTGCTGACCGGACCCCTGAAGCTGTTCTCCGACGAGAACCAGGACACGCCTCACGGCCAGTTCCGCATCGTCGATGTCGAGCTTGGGGGCGTGGCCGAGCGGCAGGTGCAGGCCAATCTGTCGGGCAAGTGGGCGCCGCTGTATCAGGTGGCCAAGGGCGCTTGGGCCGACATCGACTACGAACAGGCCAACTACTTCACCTACACCCATCCCAGCTCGCATTTCACCTGGAGCATGACGGTCGGGCGCACCACGCCGACCGCGCGCTACGCCCTGAAGAACAACCGCTTCACCCATCGCGACGTGACCGGCGCAGTGGTCGAGCAGCGCGATCTTTCCGTCGATGAGCTGGAAGCGACCCTGCGCGATGTGATCGGCCTACCAGTGGAACCAGACTGGCGCCCGGTGCTGGAAAAGGTCGTGGCCTGGGGGACGCCGACCTAGATGGAGTGGGAGGACGAAGCCTACGTCCTGTCCGCCCGCGCGCACGGCGAAACCGGCGCGATCGTCGAGCTGCTCACCCAGGATCGCGGCAAGTTCGCCGCTCACGTGGCCGGCGCGGCTTCGCGCAAGATGAAGCCGTTCCTGCAGCCGGGCGCGCGGGTCATCGCGCGATATCGGGCTCGCGTGTCGGACCAGCTTGGCTCGGCGAGCCTGGAGCCGATCGGCGAGGGGCCCTCGGTGCTGTTCGACGATCGTCTGGCGCTAGCCGGTCTTTCCGCCGCCGCCGCTGTCGCCGCCGCGGCTCTGCCGGAGCGCGAGACGCATCCTGGCGCTTTCCACGCGCTGGAAGCCCTGATCCGGGTGCTGGAAGTGCCGGAAATCTGGCCGGCGGTTTATGTCCGCTACGAGGCGGGACTCCTGCAGGAGCTGGGTTTCGGCCTGGACCTCTCGAAGTGCGCGGCGACGGGCGTTTTCGACGATCTCGTCTATGTCAGCCCGCGCACCGGTCGCGCCGTCAGCCGCGAGGCGGGACGGCCCTATCACGACAAGCTGCTGCCCCTACCGCCGTTCATGCTGTCCTCGCAAGGCGGCCTCTCGGAAGGCGACGTGAAAGCCGGGCTCGACATTACCGGCCACTTCCTGGAGCAGTTCGTGTTCGGCCCGCTGAACAGGCCGATCCCGCCGGCGCGGCTTTGGCTGCTGGATCGCCTAGCCGAGGCCGGCAGGCTCTAAGAACCGTCACACAGCGACGCTATCGCGAAACTCTCGTTTCCGGAGTTTCGCCATGTCCGTCCTCGATCGCTACGCCCTCAGCCGCCGCCGTCTGCTGACCGTGTTCGGCGGCGCGGCCGTCGCCGCCCTGTCGATCCCTCTGGAGACCGGCAAGGCGCTGTCGCAG
>NZ_QFQZ01000073.1 GCF_003243465.1 Caulobacter segnis | reverse complement strand
TCCGAAAGAGGCCCCCGGCGGGCGGGCCGGGCTGGCGACCCGGTCCCCGGACCGTCCGGGCGATTTCAGCCCGAACCTATCTCCCGCTCGACCACCCCCGACAGCCGTCACGATCGCCGGCCGGACGTCCCTTCCAAGCCATCGGGTAAGGACAAGTATGGGCGGGGTTTGAACGCGGATCACAGAGCGGCGTGTAAAAGTGAGAAGTGTTTGAAATCGCTCAGTTCGATTCCGGATACGCGGATCATAGAGCGCCGCGAACGCTCTTACTTTTCCCTTTCCTCCCCCTCTGGGGGAGGGGGACCGCCGAACGGCGGTGGAGGGGCCGGCCGAGCCGGCGACGTCCCCGTAAGATCAGAAAGACGCAACGGCCAACCACAGGATGTAGCCCCTCCGCACAGGGCCCCTCCACCAGCTTCGCTGGTCCCCCTCCCCCAATGGGGGAGGAGAATGCAATTGCCCTCTCAGCTATTGCTGCCGATATACTTCCGCACGGCTTCCACGTCCGGCCCGGCGCGCTCGACGGCTTCGTTCAGCACGTCCTCGGTGACGCCCAGCGCCTCGGTCCAATAGCGCACCTCATAGGGCTCGTGGACATTGATCCGCGCGGCGTCCTGCGGGGTCCTCTTGGTCTTGTCGTCCGACATGGCGGTCTCCTTTCGCCAAGTCGAATCCGGGAGGGGCGGAGGAGGTTCCGCATCGAAACCCCTCTCCGGTGGGAGAGGGTTCTCGCGCGCCCCTTCCCGCCCCGGGAAGGGCGCAAGCCTTACATCTCACGGCGAGACGATCGCCGGACTGACCAGGTCACTCAAGGACGGCTTCGCCGCCGCGGAGCGGCCGCCCGGAGGGCGGTCCTTGACTGACCTGGTCAGTCCGGCACGCTGCTGCCTCCAAGAGATGTAAGGTTGGGTCCGACCCTGGAGGAGTCCAAGGACCACGGCTAGGAAAAATCGGCACTCTGGAGCAGAACTGTCCCGTTCTGGGCGTAGTCGCCTTTTTCCAACTTCAATTCCGCAGTTCGTAGAATCCGTCCCATGTGCTCTTGGGCTACACGGACACGCTCACCATCTCCCGCTGCCCCAAGATGCCCTAAATCGTCGAGCGCCTCTTGAGAGACATGCAGGCGATGGGCTTGCCCTTTGTACCTCAGAGCTAGGCTGAGCCCACCATCAAGCATTCGTGCATCTTTGCTATATTCGAGTTCGAGCTTTCGACGGCGTACGCCGGCTCCGCCCCCCTCACTGGTCTCCGGCAGGAATTCGATGCCAGCTGATTCAAGCGTTTCAACGAGTGAAATCATGTTTTGCCTCATGAGGTCGAGACGAATACCTCGCTCGAAGTCAGCAATAGTCGCACGAGCGACACCAGCGCTCTGAGCAAGCTGCTCCTGGCTCCAATCGAGAAGAGCGCGGGCGGCACGACATTGCGCTGCGGAAATAGCCATTGAGACACCTCAATCGATCAACCGACATCATACATATTGTATGACTTCAGATAGATCAATGGGCAATCGAGTGCTGAGCGGTTTGGTGCAGATAATGAAAAAAGGCGGAGCCTCCCGGCCCCGCCCTCTCCGTCTAACTCAGCCGAAGCCGCAGCCCCCTACTCCGCCGCCACCTTCGCCGAGTAACCCAGGATCGCCTTGGTCTCCAGGAATTCGCCGAAGGCGTGGTCGCCCCACTCGCGGCCGTTGCCGCTCATCTTGTAGCCGCCGAACGGGGCCATCAGGTCGGGGCTGGCGCCGTTGAGGTTCACCTGTCCGGCGCGCAGCTGGCTGGCGATCTTGCGGACCTCGCCCTGGTCGCCGCCCGAGACATAGGCCGCCAGGCCGTACTCGGTGTCGTTGCCGACCGTGACGGCTTCCTCGACCGTGTCGTAGCCCAGGATCGAGACCACCGGGCCGAAGATCTCCTCCTTGGCGATGGTCATGTCGTTGGTGACGTTGGCGAAGACGGTGGGCTTCACATAGTAGCCCTTGTCCAGGCCCTCGGGACGGCCCGTGCCGCCGGTGACCAGGGTGGCGCCCTCGTCGATGCCCTTCTGGATCAGGCCCTGGATCTTGTTCCACTGGGTCTCGGAGACGACCGGGCCCATCTTGTGGTTGCCGTTCGGGTCGCCCACCGTGTGGGCCTCGGCGGCGGCCTTGGCGATGGCGATCACCTCGTCCATGCGCTGGCCGGGGACCAGCATGCGGGTCGGGGCGTTGCACGACTGGCCCGAGTTCAGCATCACCGAGGCCACGCCGCCGGCGACGGCCTTCTGGAAGTCGGCGTCGTCGAGAATGATGTTGGGGCTCTTGCCGCCCAGCTCCTGGTGGACGCGCTTGACGGTCGGGGCGGCGTTCTTGGCCACCTCGATGCCGGCGCGGGTCGAGCCGGTGAACGAGACCATGTCGACTTCCGGATGGCTGCTGAGCGCCGCGCCGACCGTGGGGCCGTCGCCGTTGACCAGGTTGAAGACCCCGGCCGGGACGCCGGCGGCGTGCAGGATCTCGGTCCAGATATAGCCGCTGAACGGGGCGATTTCCGAGGGCTTCAGCACCATGGTGCAGCCGGTGGCGAGCGCCGGGCCGACCTTGCAGGCGATTTGGTTCACCGGCCAGTTCCACGGGGTGATGAAGGCGCAGACGCCGATCGGCTCCTTGACGATGCGGGTCGTGCCGCGATCTTCATCGAACCTGTAGTCCTTGAGCACGGCCAGGGCCGTCTGGACGTGGCCGATGCCCATGGCCGCCTGGGCGCGCTGGGCCAGCCAGGCGGGGGCGCCCATCTCCTCGGTGATGGCTTTCGCCATGTCCTCGAAGCGCTTCTGGTACTCGGCGATGATCCGCTCGAGCAGGTCGATGCGCTCCTCGCGGCTGGTCTGGGAGAAGGTCGCGAACGCCTTGCGCGCGGCGCGCACGGCCTTGTCGACGTCGGCGGCCGACCCCATCGAGATCACGCCCGCGACCTCTTCGGTGGCCGGGTTGATGACGTCCAGCGTCTTGGCGTCCGCCGGATCGACCCAGGCGCCGTCGATGTAGAACTTGGTGTACTCGCGCATGACGTTCTCCTGCCCGTTGGGATCGCCCGCTCTAGTTGGGAGAGACGGCGGACGGTTTCAAACAAGCATTTAATGTGATCGACGATCAGGTGTGAAGGGGGCGATTATGATTCCCTCTCTCCTGGAGAGAGGGCGGGGCCCGCCGCCGCAGGCGGTGGGAGGGTGAGAGGTTTCACCCTCGCCAAGAAATCCCGAACGCCCCGAGGCTTCGGCTTGTCAGGAGAGACCTTTACCTCTCACCCTCCCACGCTGCGCGTGGGCCCCGCCCTCTCTCAAAGAGAAAGGGATTATTCGTCACCACATCGCGTCCGGCTCCTCCCCATGCAGCGCCTCGGCGATGCGTCGCCGCGTCGCCCGGGTCGTCTCCTCGGGAAGGTCGTGGGGATCGAACCACCCCACCGCGTGGATCTCGCCGGCGGCGTTGCTGGCGCAGGCCTCCCAGGCCTCGATGCGGTAGACCAGCACGTGGTCGCCGGGGTGCAGGACCTCGTTGCTGTGGGCCGAGACGAGGCGCGGGCGCGACAGGGCGCGGACCCCGGCCTCCTCCTGCAGCTCGCGGACCACGGCCAGCTCCGCCGTCTCGCCGCGCTCCACCCCGCCGCCGGGCAGGTACCAGCCCTTGATGTAGGTGTGCTGGATCAGCAGGACCTTGCCGGCCTCGTCGGTGACCACCGCCCGCACGCCCAGGGTCAGGCCCCGCTTGAAGCGGAAGAAGGCGTAGACCAGGGGTCTCGTGAACGGTTCGATGCGACGGCGCCAGAGCATGGGAGTGTTAGATCCTGCCTCAAACCTCGTGTCATCCCGGAAGCCTCGCAGAGGCTATCCGGCGTTTCCGGGATAACACGTGCTTTTGGGCCTCTTTTGTCGCCCCCAGAAATCCAGGGGTGACACCCGGCCAACTTCGCCTTACGTTCGCTCCGATGACCCTCGCCGCCAGCCACACGCTGTTTTGGTATTTTAGCTATCCGACGCCTCTGGCGCCGGGAGGGTTTCGTTCGGCCTGAGATCAGGGCCATCAAAGAACACCTTCACCAGCCGCCAGGGGATCCCCGGGCGGCTTTTTTGATGGCCGCCGGACCCTCCCAGATATCTTCCGGAGCCATCCATGCCGTCTTCCACCGCCCAAATCGTCTCGCTGCCCGTCTCCACCGACGACCTGCGGATCGAGAAACTCCAGACCCTCAGCCCGCCCGCCCAGGTGATCGGCGAGGCGCCGGCCACCTCGTCCGTCGCCGAGGTCGTCGGCGCGAGCCGCCGCGCGGTCCACGACATCCTGCACGGGCGCGATGACCGCCTGGTGGTGGTGATCGGGCCCTGCTCGATCCATGACCCCAAGGCCGCCCTGGAATATGCCCAGCGTCTGGCCGCCGAGCGCGCGCGTCACGCCGGCGAGCTCGAGGTGATCATGCGGGTCTACTTCGAAAAGCCGCGCACGACGGTGGGCTGGAAGGGCCTGATCAACGACCCGGACCTGGATGGCGGCTTCCGCATCAACGAGGGGCTGCGCCTGGCGCGGCGGGTGCTGCTGGACGTCAGCGCCCAGGGGCTGCCGGCCGCCTGCGAGTTCCTGGACGTCACGACGCCCCAATACATCGCCGACCTGGTCGCCTGGGGCGCGATCGGCGCGCGCACGACCGAGAGCCAGATCCACCGCGAGATGGCCTCGGGCCTCTCTTGCCCCGTCGGCTTCAAGAACGGCACCAATGGCGACGTGAAGGTCGCGGTCGACGCGGTGACGGCCGCCAGCCAGCCGCACCATTTCCTGGCCGTGACCAAGGAGGGCCGCGCGGCCATCGCCACGACCACCGGCAACGGCGACTGCCATGTCGTGCTGCGCGGCGGCAGGACGCCGAACTATGACGCCGCCAGCGTCGCGGCCGCCGCCGAGGTCCTGAAGAAGGCCGGCCAGCCCGAGCGGATCATGGTCGACGTCAGCCACGCCAACAGCGGCAAGAACCACGAGAACCAGCCGGCGGTGGTCGCCGACGTCTGCGCCCAGCTGGCCACCGGCGCCTCGCCGATCATGGGCGTGATGATCGAAAGCCACCTCGTCGCTGGCCGCCAGGATATCGTCCCCCGCCAGCCGCTGACCTACGGCCAGTCGGTCACCGACGCCTGCGTGGATTGGGAAACTTCGGTGCAGATGCTCGACGACCTGGCGACGGCGGTGAAGGCGGGACGGGCGGCGCGGAGGTAGCTTCAGGAAATTCCCGCTTAAACTCGTGTCATCCCGGGCGGCGAAGCCGACCCGGGACCCAGGGGCGAGCGGCAGTGCGGCGGCCCCTGGGTCCTGGCTCTTCGCTGCGCTGCGGCCGGGATGACACGGATTTTTGGGTTGCTTACTTCCCCTGCGCCGCCATCACCGCCGCGACCTCCGCCCGGGCCATGGCGATGTCGCGCAGGAAGGTCTCGGAGCGGTGCTGGGCGGCGTAGATCACTTCGCCCGACTGCAGGCCGGCCTCGGCGGCGCTGAGGCTGTGGCTGCCGCAGATCCAGCGGCTGTCGGCATAGTCGCGGCCGCGCGCGTAGAGGGCGTCGGCGCGCGAGGGGACGACCTCGGCCAGGATCATGGCGACATGGCCGCCGAAGGCCGAGTGGCCCGACGGATAGTCCGGATTGGCGGTCAGGTCGGGGCGCTTGGGCTCGCAGACGGGGGCGGCGTCCTTGCCGATATAGGGGCGCTTGGTCCCCCAGAAGTGCTTGGCGACGCTGACCGGCGAGCGGTCGTCGCCCGCGCGCTCCAGCAGGGCCGACAGGATCGGGGCGTTCTGGGGGGTCAGCTTCACGCCCAGCGCTTTCTCGAAATGGCCGAAGGCCGGACCGCTGACGTCGGCCGTCGCTTCGGCCCACCGCGCCGGGTCCTTGTCCTTGATCGCGCGGCTCTGGTCGAAGACGGCCGCGTCGGCGATCGCGCGGGGCGAGCCGGGCTGCGGCGGCGGGGCGAGGATCTTGGTCAGGTCCGGCCGCGCCTCGGGCTGCAGGTAGCCGCGTTCCGGCGTCCCGGGCAGGGCCTCGATCGGCAGGTTGTCGCAGGCCTTGGGCTGGCGCACCGGATTGCAGACGGCCACGTCGCCGCCCGTCAGGCGCACGGTGTAGCCGCCCGGGAAGCGCGGGTCCGGCCAGATGTAGTCGGTCGACACGTACTGGGCGCCGCTGGTGAAGGCGGCGGTGCGGCGCGAGGCGTCGTTGCGGCGCGCCTCCCAGGTGTCGGCGTCGGCGCGGGTGCGGACGATGAAGCCGGCCTTCACGGCCGCGGCGATGCGGTCCTTCTGGGCGATCGGATCGTTCAGCGTGAGATAGGCGGCGGCGGGCGAGGCCTCGTCGGTGTTGACGAACATCGCCCGGCCCTCCAGCGAGGCGCGCTTGCCGCGATAGATGGCGACCTTCTTGGGCCCCTCGTCGAGGGCGAAGAACACCTTGCCGCGCGCCTGGCCGATCTTGGGCCAGCCCCCCGCCAGCACCGCCTCGCGCAGGGTCTTGGCCTTGCCCTGCACCTGGTCGGGGGTGATCAGGCGGTCGTCGCCGAACACCGAGCGGATCTCTGCGTCGAAGGCGTCGAACAGGCTTTCCGTGAAGTCCAGCGGCTTGACGCCGCCGGGCACCGTGGCCTCGCCTTCCTTGGCGTTGATCATGATCAGGATCGGCGCGTGGTCGCGGTGGGCGTCCGACCAGGCGCGGATCTCCTTCAGGCACGAAACGAAGGTCACGCACGAGACGCGGAAGTCGACGTCCGTCATGTGCATGGTCTTGAAGCCGGGCTTGGCCAGGGCGGCGGCCATCTCGGGCGGCAGGGCCGTCCCATGGCCGAACACGGTCAGCGGCTTGGCGTAGCGGCCGCCCTCGGGGTCGGCGACGACGTCCAGCTCGATCTGGCGAGCGCCGGCGTCCAGCTGCTCGGCCAGGCGCCGGTGACCGTAGTCGACTCCCAGGGCGGCCTGGCCGCGCGCGGCGACCATGGCCGCCATCTCGTCCGCCGAAATGGCCTGCTTGTAGGAATTGTGCGTGCCGACGGCCATCAGGTCGTTCATCGGCAGGGCGTCCATCCGCTGGCGCACGCACGGCGCGCTTTCGTCGGAGGCGGGGCAGGGGGCGGCGGCGACCGCCAGGGCGGCGAGCAGGGTCAGCATGGGCGAACTCCGAAACAGAGCGTCGCCATACCGCTAGCCCATGACGGTTTGACGTCGCTACGGCCCGGTGCGTCATCAAGCTTTTAAAAAACCGAGACGCTCTCGTCATGGAGAGACCCTAACGCCCCCACTCAACCGTCGGCGCCAAAATTGTGGCGCACCCTCCCACGACGGGCTCAGTTTGGGGATCTTTTCATGTCTCGCACCAAGATCGCGCTCCTGGCGGGCGCGGCTCAACTCGTCATGGCCATGATCGCGCCGGCCGCGTTCGCCCGCGTCGAAGACACCGCGCCGGCCGCCGAGCCGGCGGACGCCGTCGACGCCGTCGTGGTTACCGGTTTCCGCAAGTCGCTGGGCGCCGCCCGCGAGGCCAAGCGGACCAGCGCCATCGTCTCGGACGTGATCGTGGCCGAGGACATGGCCAAGTTCCCTGACCTGAACCTGGCCGAGTCGCTGCAGCGCCTGCCGGGCGTGGCCATCAACCGCGAAGGCGGCGAAGGCCGTCGCGTCTCGCTGCGGGGCCTCGGTCCCGACTTCACCCGCGTCCAGCTGAACGGCATGGAAGTGCTGGGCAATGTCGACTCGCCGATGGACAGCCGCGGCCAGACCTCGCGCGACCGGGCGTTCGACTTCAACATCTTCGCCTCGGACCTGTTCTCCAAGGTCGACGTGCGTAAGTCGTTCTCGGCCGAGCAGGACGAAGGCGGCATGGCCGGCACGGTCGGTCTCTACACCGCCAAGCCGTTCGACTATTCGGGGACCAAGGCCGCCCTGTCGCTGCAAGGCGGCACCAACAGCGCCACCAAGGACTTCCAGCCGCGCGGCGCGGCGATGATCAGCAAGAACTGGGACGACAAGTTCGGCGCCCTGGTCTCGGTGGCCTATTCCAAGCGCAAGACCGAGGAGCAGGGCTACAACACCTATGGCGCGGGCACCCAGAAGGCGCTAGCCGCCAACGTCGTCAAGCTGAGCGCCGCCGACGCGGCCAAGGCGACGAACGGCGAGCTGATCTTCCAGCGCGGCAATCGCCTGTCGGTCTGGGATTCGAACCAGGAGCGCCTGGGCCTGACCGCCGCCCTGCAATGGCGTCCGGTCGAGAACCTGACCCTGACGCTCGACGCCCTGCACGGCAAGTTCACCAACGACCGCTCGGAACTGCACCTGGCCACCCGCGCCACGGTCGGCTCGACCATCCTGGGCGCGGCCACCCCGCACTCGGGCAACCTGGTCAGCGCGCCGCCGGTGCTGAACGCGATCGAGTACGACAAGTACAACTCGATCATCTACGCCGACGTCGACAACACCGTCTTCGCCACCGAGACCCGTCGCCAGCAGACCAAGAACACCTTCGACCAGCTGGTCCTGACCGGCGAATGGAAGCTGACCGACAAGCTGACGGTCGACGGCCACATCGGCCGCGAGAAGTCGGACTACGACATTCCGATCTCGGACAAGTTCTACACCGAGGCGTTCGGCGGCCTGATCACCGACTATCGCGGCGACACCGGCCACAACACCTACAAGTGGGACACCACCGACCCGAACAACTACCGGGCCCACGAGATCGACTTCTCGGCCACCTATCAGAGCACCGAGCTGAAGAACGCCGAGCTGAACGGCGCCTACGCCTTCAACGACGACTTCACCCTGAAGGGCGGCGTGTCGTATCGCGGCTTCGAGAACTCGGGCTTCACCCAGGCCAATGACGACGTCAACAAGACGGCCTGGGAAAAGGGCACGCTGGACGATCGCCTCGACGGGATCACCAAGGTGTTCAGCCAGCACCACGACCAGTCGTGGATCATCGTCGACTGGGACAAGGCGCTGTCGAAGTACGGCGTGACCCGCACGCTGCTGGCGCCCAAGGGCATCTACGCGGTCAAGGAAGACACCAACGCCGGCTACCTGCAGCTGGACTGGAAGACGCAGGTCCTGGGCCGTCCGCTGCGTGGCAACACCGGCCTGCGCGCCTATGAGACCGAGCTGACGTCCACCGGCGTCATGTCGGTCAAGGGCGTCAACACCCCGACCGAGGCCAAGAAGAAGTACTCGGGCGTGCTGCCGGCCCTCAACGCGGTGCTGGAGGTTTCCGACCAGTTCCAGGTCCGCATGGCCGCCGCCAAGAACATCAACCGTCCGGCCCTGGGCGCCTACGCCATGAACGGCTCGATCAGCGTCGACGGCTCGACCGTCACGGTGTCGACCGGCAACCCGAACCTCGACCCCTACACCTCCAAGGAGTTCGACCTGTCGGCCGAGTGGTACTTCGGCAGCGTCGGCATGCTGACCGCCGGCGTGTTCCACAAGGACATCGACGGCCTGGTCTCCAGCCAGACGACGACCAATGTCAGCTACGCCAGCACGGGCCTGGCCGAAGGCCTCTATCCGGGCGTCACCGGCTCGACGATCGTCGCCCAGTACACCCGCCAGGTGAACAACACCTCGGCCAAGCTGACCGGCCTGGAGCTGTCGGCCCAGAGCGACTTCTTCTTCCTGCCGGGCGCGCTGAAGCACTTCGGCGTCGTGGCCAACCTGACCCTGATCGACTCCTCGACGATCAATCTGGTCAACGGCAAGCCGCAGAAGACCGACATCTTCGGCCTGTCGGACGTCAACGCCAACGCCACGCTGTACTACGAGACCGCCAAGTGGGGCGGCCGCGTCTCGGCCAACTACCGCTCGGACTACCTGATCGACAACGGCGCCTTCAACGCCACCACCTATGTCGACGCGGCGGCCTTCTACCAGGTCACCCCGCGCATCCGGCTGACGATGGACGCGATCAACCTGACCAACGAGCGCGAAGAGCAGGTCAACAGCTTCAACAACGGCTTCGGCCAGACCGGCGCCCGCCGCCTGTGGAACTTCACCACCAGCGGCCGCACCGTGTTCGTGGGGGCGAATATCCAGTTCTAGGGACTGGACGTAGACACGAAGAAGCCGCCCGGGGGCGATCCTGGGCGGCCTTTTTGTTTGCTTAAATACGCGTGTCATCCCGGCCGCAGCGAAGCGGAGAGCCGGGACTTAGGGGCAACCGCAGTGCGCCGGCCCCTGGGTCCCGGATAGCCTCTTCGAGGCTTCCGGGATGACACGGGGTTCGGGCTGCAAACCAGCCTAAGCCGCGACCTGCGCCGTCTCCGCCGGCAGGCGGATCAGGTAGTCGAAGGCGCTGAGCGAGGCCTTGGCGCCTTCGCCCATGGCGATGATGATCTGCTTGTACGGCGTCGTGGTCGCGTCGCCAGCGGCGAACACGCCCGGGATCGAGGTCTCGCCGCGATAGTCGACCTCGACCTCGCCGCGGTTGCTGAGCGCCACGCCGGAGTCCTTCAACCACTCGGTGTTGGGCACCAGGCCGATCTGCACGAACACGCCTTCCAGGTCGACGCGGTGGGACGCGTCGCTGTTGCGGTCCTTGTAGGTCAGGCCGTTCACCCGGGCGCCGTCGCCGTGGATCTCGGTGGTCATGGCCGAGGTGACGATCTTGACGTTCGGCAGGCTGGCCAGCTTGCGCTGGAGCACGGCGTCAGCGCGCAGCTGGCTGTCGAACTCGATCAGCGTCACGTGGGCCACGATGCCGGCCAGGTCGATGGCCGCCTCGACGCCGCTGTTGCCGCCGCCGATCACCGCCACACGCTTGCCCTTGAACAGCGGGCCGTCGCAGTGCGGGCAGTAGGCCACGCCCTTGTTCTTGTACTCGGCCTCGCCGGGCACGTTGACGTTCCGCCAGCGGGCGCCGGGCGACAGGATCACGCTCTTGGACTTCAGGCTGGCGCCGTTCTCGAGCTTGATCTCGATCAGGCCGCCCGGGGTCTTGGCCGGAACCAGGCCCACGGCCTTCTGCAGGTTCATCACGTCGACCTCGTAGTCCTTGACGTGCTGCTCCAGCGCCGAGGCCAGCTTGGGGCCTTCGGTGTGCGGGACCGAGATGAAGTTCTCGATGTCCATGGTGTCCAGCACCTGGCCGCCGAAACGCTCGGCGGCGACGCCGGTGCGGATGCCCTTGCGGGCGGCGTAGATCGCCGCGGCCGCGCCGGCGGGGCCGCCGCCGATGACCAGAACCTCGAAGGCGTCCTTGGCCTTGATCTTATCGGCCATGCGGTCGGCCGCGCCGGTGTCCAGCTTGGCCAGGATCTGCTCGACGTCCATGCGGCCCTGGCCGAACGGCTGGCCGTTCAGCAGGATGGTCGGGACGGCCATGACCTGGCGTTCCTCGACCTCGGCCTTGAAGAAGGCGCCGTCGATGGCGACGTGGCGGATGCGCGGGTTCAGGGCGCTCATCGTGTTCAGCGCCTGCACCACGTCGGGGCAGTTCTGGCACGATTGCGAGAAATAGGTCTCGAAGCGGTAGTCGCCGTCCAGGCTCTTGATGCGCTCGATCACCTCGGCGTCGAGGCGCGGCGGGTGGCCGCCGACGTGCAGCAAAGCGAGCACCAGCGAGGTGAACTCGTGGCCCAGCGGCAGGCCGGCGAAGCGGACGTCCGCATCATTGGCCGCGCGGGCGATGGCGAAGGACGGCTTGCGTTCGTTGTCGCCGGCCAGGTTCAGGCTGACCTTGTCAGAGGTGGCGACGATGTCTTCCAGCAGCGCCTTCATCTCGGCCGAGCCGGCGGAGTCGTCCAGCGAGGCGACCAGTTCGATCGGCTGGCGCAGGTTCTGCAGATAGGTGGTCAGCTGGGTCTTCAGACCGGCGTCCAGCATGATGGGCTCCCTAGGGGCTAGGAGAGTGGAAGGGGCGTTCGATTGTCGGGGAGAACGATCGAACGCGGCGTACGATCGAGAGAGGTGCGCCGCCGCCGGCCCTGTTGACCGGTGGCGGCGCGGGGCAGTTCAGGTCTTAGATCTTGCCGACGAGGTCGAGCGAGGGGGCCAGGGTCTTTTCACCCTCTTCCCACTTGGCCGGGCAGACTTCGCCGGGGTGCGAGGCCACGTACTGGGCGGCCTTGACCTTGCGGATCAGTTCGGCGGCGTTGCGGCCGATGCCTTCGGCGGTGACTTCCATGAACTGGATGACGCCTTGCGGGTCGACCAGGAAGGTGCCGCGGTCGGCCAGGCCGACGCCCGGACGCATGATGTCGAAGTTGTTGGTCACCAGGCCCGACGGGTCGCCGATCATGGTGTACTTGATCTTGCCGATGGCCGGCGAGCTGTCGTGCCAGGCCTTGTGCGAGAAGTGCGTGTCGGTCGACACGGCGTAGATCTCGACGCCCAGCTTCTGGAAGGTGTCGTAGTTGTCGGCCAGGTCTTCCAGCTCGGTCGGGCAGACGAAGGTGAAGTCGGCCGGATAGAAGAAGAAGACCGACCACTTGCCCTTGGTGTCCGCATCGCTGACCGTGACGAACTTGCCGTCCTTGAAGGCCTGGGCGGTGAAGGGTTTGATCTCGGTGTTGATCAGCGACATGAGGCGCTCCGTTGAAAGGATGCGCCGCTTGTAAGGCTCGGCTCACGATCGAGCAAATTGATAAATCTTCTGGACGGAATAGAGCGCCTCTATGGCGTGCGAGCGGCGGCGAGATCCTCGCCGCCGCCGCATCGGCGGACATGCCGTATGCGGACGGTCGTTGACGATAAGGCCGGTCCGTCCCCTCGGCGAGCTGGCTCGCCGCCGCCTTCTCGATGTCGCGCGGATCACCCCCAGATGATCCAACCGTCCGCCGACCGCCGCGCCTCCCCAGACGCGGATGTCCGCCGGAGCCGGAAATGCGGGAAACGCCGGGCGAAGGTCGAGAGGCCAGGGCCCGTCTGGCCGCGCCTCGAAGGCCAGTGACCTCCGGGCGGGCGCCGGACGGGCCGCGACGCCTCTAAATCAGCCAGCTTTGCGGGCGGGGATAGGCCTCGCCGCGCGCCAGGTAATAGATGCCGGCGATGCAGCGGGCGATGAACCACAGGCTGATGCTGCCCATGATCAGGCCGCCGAACACCAGCATCGGGATGCCGATCAGGACGAGGCTCAGCGGCAGGCCAACCAGGAAAATAGCCAGGCCCAGCAGGAAGCCGGCGATCGACAGCCAGAAGCTGCGGATGGCGAAGGTGAAATGGCTGCCATTGATCGGGCCGGCGGTGTCGCGGCTGACATAGGCCACGATCAGGCCGACGATGAAGGTCAGGCCATTGGTGAAGCCCAGCAGGTACAGGCCGTAGACCACGGCCGGCAGCAGCTTGTCTTCTTCGGGGCGTTCGATGACGAGGGTGTCGGTCATGATCAAAGCATCCAGCTCTTGGGCGTGGGATAGGGTTGGTTCTTGAACAGGTTGGACAGGCCGATGATCCCGCGGACGATGATCCACAGGCCCACCGCCACCATCAGCACGACGCCGACGCCGATCACGGTGAGCACGCCGGAGATCACGGCGAACAGCACGGCCAGCCAGAAGGTCCGGATCTGGAACTCATAGTGGCTGGCCAGCCATTCGGGCGCGTCCTTGCGGCTGACATAGGCCAGGATCGCGGCGATCACGCAGGTGAGGCCGCCGGTCGGCGGGCCCGCGATCAGCAGGGCGTAACCGATGCCCGGCAGGGTCTTGTCGTCCTGCAACCGCGGCGGGACGGCGGGGTCCAGGGTGGGGTCTGACAACGTCTTGAGCCTTGAAATATCGTCGTTGGCCCAAAGGATCGCGCCGTCGGGGGCGGGATGCAAATGAAGGTGGCGTCATGACGTCGTTTTCACCTTCACGACAACCATTACGAAAAAGTCACGTTCGCTGAGCGCGTCCGATCAGAGGGATGGGCCGTAATGACCAGTGACCGCGCGCCGTCGACTTTCTCCCCCACCCATCTCCCCCCAATCGATGGAAGGTTTCAAAAGATGATGCGTTCGATCCTGCGCCGCACCGCGGTGCTGGCGCTCGCCGCCGCGGCTGTGTCCACCCCGGCCTTCGCCGATCACCACGGCGCCAAGCCCAACATCGTCGGCGTCGCCGCCGGCAATGCGGACTTCTCGACCCTGGTGACGGCGGTCAAGGCCGCCGGCCTCGTCGACACCTTGTCGGGGGCCGGTCCGTTCACGGTGTTCGCCCCGACCAACGCCGCCTTCGGCAAGCTGCCGGCCGGCACGGTCGAGACCCTGGTCAAGCCGGAGAACAAGGCGACCCTCTCCAAGATCCTCACCTGCCACGTCGTGGCCGGGAAGGTCGAGGCCAAGACCCTGCTCTCCGCCATCAAGGCGGGCGGCGGCAGCTACACAATCAAGACCGTGGGCGGCTGCGCGTTCAAGGCGGCGGTCGAGGGCGGCAAGGTCGTGATCACCGACGAGAAGGGCGGCAAGAGCACCGTCACCGCCACCGACGTCGCCGCCAGCAACGGCGTGATCCACGTGATCGACAGCGTGCTGATGCCGCGCTGATCGCGCGCTTTCTGTTTTCCCTTCGTTTCCTAAACCTGCGCACGCCCCGGTCTCTGGCCGGGGCGTTTTCTTGCGGTCAGGGCAGAAGGTTCGCCGGCGGATCGCGCGGGTCGAAGGCCGGGCCGGCGCCGATCCAGGGCAGGGCGGCGGCGAGCAGCAGCAGGACGAAGACCATCCGCGCGGCCATGTCGACGCCGACGGCGACCATGCCCGCGCTGAGCGAGAACGCCAGGGTGGCGACGGCGCCCAAGGCCGTCAGGGCGATCATGCCGGTCAGGGCGGCGCGCGCTTCCAGCCGGGCGACGCCGAAGCGGGCCCTCGGCGACAGGTCGGCCCCGACGGCGGCCAGCGCCCGCGCCAGGATCGAGAAGCTGGCCAGCCGATCCTCGAACCGGCCAGGACCCTGGTAGCTCTGCGAGACGATGACGATCCGCCGCCGGCCGAAGGTCAGCAGCAGGCTGCGCCGGCGTCCGTCCTTGCCGACAGCCAGGTGGTAGCGGGTCAGGCTGGCCAGCGGAAACCGGCGCTCGGCCTTGCCGCGGGTCTCCACCAGGACCCCGGCCTCCAGCGTCCAGACCGTCTCGGGCTGGAGCGGGGAGAGCCGGGCGCCGTGGCGGATGTCCATCGCGCGCTCTAGGCCCGGACGGCGGTGATCTCGACGCCGGCGGCGGCGGCGTGCGGGGCCAGGGCCAGGGGCTTTTCGACCCGGACCCGGGCGCGGGTGACGCGCGGATCGCTGAAGCAGGCCTGGGCCAAGCGCTCGGCGAAGGTCTCGACCAGGTCGATATGGCCCTCGGCCACGATGGCGCGGGCGGCCTCGCCGACCATCTCGTAGTTCACGGTGTCGGGCAGGCGCTCGCAGTGGCTGGCGGCCACGTCCAGCTCGACGTCGACGACCAGCGGCTGCATGCGGCCGTGCTCATGGTCGTAGACCCCGATCTGGGCCTCGACCTTCAGGCCGCGCACGAAGACCTTGGTGACGATGACGCGCGCCAGGGCCTGAGCGGGAGCGGTGTCGGGAAGCGGAGCTGCGGCCAAGGGGCGGCCTCTCTATTACGGAGCGACGATGTCGGGCGTCTTCCAGCCCAGGTGCTGGCCGCCGTCCACGGCGATCATCTGGCCCGTGACCGACGTGGCGTCAATGAGATAGCGCAGGGCCGCGGCGATCTCGTCGGGCGTGGCGCGGCGCTGCAGGAGCACGCCGGCGGCTTCCGCCTCGAACTCGCCGGGCGCCTGGTGGACCGACGGCAGCACCGGGCCGGGGCCGATGGCGTTCACCCGGATGCGCGGCGCCAGGGCTTGCGCCAAGGTCTGGGTGGCCCACCACAGGCCGGCCTTGCTGAGGCTGTAGCTGAAGAACTGCGGGTTCGGCCGCCAGACGCGCTGGTCGATGATGTTGACCACCAGGCCCGCCCGATCGGCCGGCAGGGCGGCGGCGAAGGCCTGCGCCAGCACCAGCGGCGCGCGCAGGTTGGTCTCGAGGTGCAGGTCCCAGGTCCGGCGGGACAGGCCGCCGACGCGGTCGTCCTCGAAGGCCGAGGCGCTGTTGACCAGCAGGGTGACGGGGCCGAGGGCGTCGGACGCCTGGGCGATCAGGCCGCTCGCCTGGTCTTCAAGGGAGAGGTCGGCGCTGACCAGGGCCGCGCGGCGGCCCAGCGCCCGCACGTCGGCGGCCGTCAGTTCGGCCTCGTCGGCCGAGGCGCGGTGGTGGATGGCGACGTCGAAGCCGGCGCGCGCGGCCTCCAGGGCCAGGGCGCGTCCGATCCGGCGTCCCGCGCCGGTGACCAGGGCCGCCCCGCGCGCGGTCATCGGCGTGCTCAGTCGATGCGGCCGAACTCGGACAGGTTCAGGGTGCAGACGACGCCCAGGAAGATGGCGATGACGAGGATCGCGAGCATGGCGCGGCTCCGAAAGAGGAAACGTTGTGCTTTCGGCTTTAGCGGTCGGGACCGCCGATCGCAAGCACGGGGGAGCGCGTATCAATATAAGCGTGTCATCCCGGCCGGAGCGCAAAGCGCGGAGAGCCGGGATGACACGGATTTAGGGGCATGAAAACGCCGCCCGGATCGCTTCGAGCGGCGGCATCAGGGACAACAGTTTAAAGCTGCTTACGCCTCGGCCATCGCCTGGCCGCGGACCAGGGCGGCGTAGGTGTCCATCAGGTCCAGCGACAGCTTGGCCGGGGTGAACGTGAACTCGCCGATCTCCGAGACCGGGGTCACCTCGGCGGCGGTGCCGACGATGAAGCACTCGGTGAAGCCCGAGAGCTCCTCCTTCTGGATGTGGCGCTCGACGACCTCGATGCCCTTGTCCTTGGCGATCTGGATCACGGTGCGGCGGGTGATGCCGTCCAGGAAGCAGTCGGGCTTGGGCGTGTGCAGCACGCCGTCCTTGACGAAGAAGACGTTGGCGCCGGTCGCCTCGGCGACATAGCCGCGATAGTCCAGCATCATCGCGTCGGCGTAGCCGTCCTTCTCGGCGGCGTGCTTGGAGATGGTGCAGATCATGTAGAGGCCGGCGGCCTTGGCCGCGACCGGGGCGGTCTTGGGGTCCGGACGCTGGTACTTGGCCCAGGTCAGGCGGATGCCCTTGGCCTTGGTCGCCGGGTCGAAATAGCTGGGCCATTCCCAGACCGCGATGGCCACGTGGATCTTGGTCTGCTGGGCCGAGACGCCGATCATCTCGCTGCCGCGCCAGGCGATCGGACGGACGTAGCAGTCCTTAAGACCATTCTTCGCCGCCGTCGCCTTGCAGGCCTCGTCGATCTCGGCCACCGTGTAGGGGATCTTGAAGTCGAGGATCTCGGCCGACTTGAACAGGCGCTCGGTATGCTCGGTCAGCTTGAAAATCTCGCCGCCGTACATCCGCTCGCCCTCGAACACGGACGAGGCGTAGTGCAGGCCGTGGGTCAGCACGTGCACCTTCGCTTCGCGCCAGGGCACGAACTGGCCGTCCAGCCAGATCCAACCGTCACGATCGTCGAAGGGAACCAGAGACATCGGCCCAAGACCTCCTTATGAAAAACCCGGCCCTTAGACGCCCCGAGGGTGGGCGCGTCAAATAAAATGGACTCCGCGCGATGATAGCCCCGCTGCAGCCCGGTTCGGACGATCCCCGTCTGATCCTCCGCGAGGAGGAGCTGGACGGCGGGCTGGAACTGATCCTGCTGGCCGAGGCCTCGCTGTGGGCCGCCGTAGACGCCGTGCTGGAAAGCGAGAGCGTCGGCCTGGGCCGCTCGCACTGGCGCGCGGCCTTCCTGCTGCGCCGCCGGCCGGGGATCGGGGTGCAGGATCTCTCGAAGCTGACCAGCCTGTCCAAGCAGGCCGCCAGCCGCACCCTGTCAGACCTCCAGAAGGCGGGGCTGGTCGAGCGCGGCTCGGGCGAGTTGGACGGCCGCCGCCGCCCGGCGACCCTGACGCCCGAGGGCGTGGCCTTCGAGCAGCGCACCGCCGAACGCCTGCGAGCGCTGCTGGCGCGGGCCTATCGCACGGGCGGCCTGGACGGCGTGGCCGGCGCGAGGCGGATCCTGGCGGCTCTGGCTGGACCGCGGCAGGGCGTCGGCGTCGTGCGGCGTCCGGTTTCGTGAGGACGACGCCATGACTCCGGACGAGCGCCGCGAACGCCACCTGCTGGTCGTCGACGACGACGATCGCCTGCGTAAGCTGATCAAGGAATTCCTGGGACGGGCCGGCTTCCGTGTCACCGCCGCCTCCAGCGCGGCCAGCGCCGACAAGCTGTTCGAGGCGCTCGATTTCGACCTGATGGTGCTGGACGTGATGATGCCGGGCGAGGACGGCATGGCCTTCACCAAGCGCCTGCGCGCCCGGGGCGGCGAGGCCGGCCGCACGCCGATCCTGATGCTGACCGCCCGCGACCAGACCGCCGACCGGATCGAGGGCCTGTCCAGCGGCGTCGACGACTACCTGGGCAAGCCGTTCGAGCCGCAGGAGCTCCTGCTGCGCATCGAGGCGATCCTGCGGCGCTCTTCGGCGCGCCCGGTCGGGACGCGCGCCGCCGCCCTGAACCTGGGCCGCTGCACCTTCGAGCCGGAGCGCGGCGAGCTCGTCTGCGACGGCGAGGTGATCCGCCTGACCGAGGCCGAGGTGAGCCTGATGCGCCGCCTGGCCCGCTCGGTCCACGAGCCCGTGGACCGCCTGGAACTGGCCCGCGACACCGCCGACGCCACCGGCCGCGCCGTCGATGTGCAGGTCACCCGCCTGCGCCGCAAGATCGAGCCGGATCCAAAAAACCCGCGCTACCTGCAGACGGTGCGGGGGATCGGGTATCGGCTGGCGCCGGATTGATGGCGGCCGCCCCCTCAGTCGGCGTTCGCCGACAGCTCCCCCATAAAGGGGGAGCAGGAGCCGGATCCGTCCTCCCCCTTCATGGGGGAGGTGACCCGAAGGGCCGGAGGGGGCTGCGCTAGCCATGCCCCTCTCCACGCGCTTCACCCTTCCGCCCTTCTTCAAGCGCCTGCTGCCGACCTCGCTGTTCGGCCGCAGCCTGCTGATCATCATCCTGCCGGTGGCGGTGATGCAGATCGCCGTGACCTGGGCGTTCTTCGACGCCCACTGGCAGTCGGTGACCAGCAAGCTCTCAGAGGGCCTGGCCGGCGATATCGCCTGGGCGGTGCAGTCCTACGAGGACGATCCCAGTCCCGCCGCCGTCGAGAAGCTGGCCAAGCGGGCCGAGGACTCGATGTCCCTGTCGATCGCCTTCCAGAAGGGCCGCAAGCTGCCGACCGGCCGGCGGCCCTCGCTGTTCGCGGCGCTGGACCGCTCGCTGCAACAGGCCCTGGACGACCGGCTCGACAACCCGTTCTGGTTCGATACGACCCGCTACACCGCCTATATCGACATCCGGGTGCAGGTGAAGGACGGGGTCCTGCAGATCTACGCCCTGCGCGACCGGGCCTACGCCACGCAAGGCCACATCTTCATCCTGTGGATGGTGGTGGCGACGATGCTGCTGACGGCGGTCGCCATCCTGTTCATCCGCAACCAGGTGCGGGCCATCGAGCGCCTGGCCGACGCCGCCGACGCCTTCGGCCGGGGCGAGGACCACGATTTCAAGCCGCACGGCGCGCGGGAGGTGCGCAAGGCCGCCCGCGCCTTCCTGGCCATGCGGGCGCGCATCGTCCGCCACATCGAGCAGCGCACCGCCCTGCTGGCTAGCGTCAGCCACGACCTGCGCACGCCCCTGACCCGGCTGAAGCTGGAAATGGCCATGGCCGAGCCGTGCGAGCAGATCGAGGCGATGAAGGGCGATCTCGCCGAGATGGAGCACATGATCGACGAGTACCTGGCCTTCGCCCGTGGCGAGGGCGGCGAGGAGGCGCGGGTGGTCGATCTCTCCGAACTGATCGCGGGCGTGGTCGCCGACGCCGAGCGCGGCGGCGGCGTGGTCGAGACCGACATCGCGCCGGGGCTGGAGGCGCGGCTGCGGCCGCTGGCCTTCCGCCGGGCCCTGGCCAACCTGGTCGACAACGGCCTCGCCCACGCCGATCGGGTCAAGGTCACCGCCACGCCGCGCCAGACCGGCGGGGTCGAGATCGCGGTGGACGACGACGGGCCCGGCATCCCCGAGGATCGCTACGAGGAGGCCTTCAAGCCCTTTTCGCGCCTGGACGAGAGCCGGAACCAGAACGAGAAGGGCGTGGGCCTGGGCCTCGCCATCGCCCGCGACATGGCGCGGGGTCTCGGCGGAGACCTGGTGCTGTCGCGCTCGGCGATGGGGGGGCTGAGGGCGCTGATCCGGTTGCCGGGGTAGGGCTTGATCAAGGGACTTGGTGGTTCCGCTTTCCCTCTCTCCTCCCCCATCGGGGGAGGGGGACCGCCGAACGGCGGTGGAGGGGCCGGCCGAGTCTAGGCCTGGCACCGTGTTCCGCCGCTTTCACGTGTTTTAGGCCGACCACAGGATGTAGCTCCACCGCATGCGGCCCCTCCACCAGCGTTCGCTGGTCCCCCTCCCCCGATGGGGGAGGAGAACAAGGAAGGCTGCCGCCTAAAGCCCCGCCCCAATCATGCCCAGGCGCTGGGCCATCTGCTTCAGGCGCTTGTCGAGTTCGGCCATGGTGCGGTTCAGGGCCGCGTCGTCCTCGCGCCAGACCTGGACCACGCGGCCCCACACCACGGCCATGGCCAGCAGGCGCGGCGGGGTGGCGGGGACGCCGGCGGCTTCCAACAGGGCGCGGGCGATGAACGGGAAGCGCGTCGCGGCGACCACCCCGCCCTGCGCCTTGGCGATGTTCAGCAGCGCCGTGCGATGCGGCTCCATCGCCTCCAGCCGGGCCATCACCGCGTCGAACAGGCGGTCCTGGGCGTTCGAGCCCTGCGGATAGTCGATGGCGAGCGCGGCGCGATCGAAGCGCTCGGACACGCGCGCCAGCACGGCGAGGCGGCTGCTGGCCTTGGCGTAAAGGTCCGGGAACGAGATCTCGGCCTTCACGGCGATGTCGCGCAAGGACACCGTCGGCCACGGCTGGTCGGCGGCGAGGGCCAGGGCGGCGTCGGCGGCCCGGTCGAGGATGTCGTCGGTCATGGCGAAGAGATGGGGGCAGTATGGCCGCCTCAGCAAGCCCCCACCTGACCTGCTTCGCAGGTCGTCCGCCCCCGGAGGGGGCAGAAGGGCGCGCGCTTATCTTCTTCCCCCTCTGGGGGATGAGCGCGCAGCGCGGAGGGGGCGAGTCTTTAGCCGCCCAACGCCTTCGACCGCGCCACCGCCGCAGCCAGCGCCTGGGGCAGCAGCGCGCCGAACCCGCCCTCGCCCATCAGCACGGAAAGCGCCGCCGCCGTGGTGCCGCCGGGCGACGTCACCTGCTTGCGAAGCTCGGCCGGCTCCTCGCCGCTCTGCTCCATCAGCGCCGCGGCGCCGATGATGGTGGCGCGGGCCAGGCGCGCGCTCTCGGCCGGGTCCAGGCCCTGGGCGGCGCCGGCGGCCTCAAGCGCTTCGATGAAGGCGTAGAGATAGGCCGGGGCCGAGCCCGAGACGGCCGTCGCCGCGTGCATCAGCTCTTCGTTGGGAAGGACGGCGACGGCGGCCACCGGCTCGAACAGGGCCTTGGCCCGCGCCAGCGCCTCGGCGTCGTCAGCGTAGAGGCTGGCCGCGCCGCGCCCGATGGCGACGGCGGTGGTCGGCATGACCCGCGCCACGCGCCGGCCGCCGAACGCTTCGGAGATGTCGGCGGCGCGGACGCCGGCGGCGATCGAGACGATCACGGCGTCGGGCGCCAGGTGCGGGACCACGTCCCTGACCGCTTCGCGCCAGATCTGCGGTTTGACGGCCAGCAGCACCGTCTTGGCCGCGCCGAGCGCCTCCAGCGGCGGATTGAGGATCGCGCCCCGGACCGCGGCCGGCTCGATGTTCGGATCACGGACGATCAGGTCGCGAGCGACGAAGGCGCCGGCCTCGCGCCAGCCCTGGATCAGCGCGCCGCCCATGCGTCCGGCGCCGAGGAGGAGGATGGGGGTCATGGGACAGCTCCGACGAAACGATCGCCGCCGCCCTTAAGCCCCCCGAAGGCCTTGGCCAAGGGCCAAGCGGCCGATCAGGCCTGGCCCACCGTCTCGAACATGCAGGCGGCCATCGCCTGGTCCGGGGTCTTGGCGCCGTGCAGCAGGAAGTCGAAGGCCGGATAGAAGCGGTCGGCCGCCTCCACCGCCGCGTCGATCATCGAGGCGGCCTGGGCCATGGTCGGGCGCTCGCCGGCCGGCAGGGCCAGGGCGTGGCGGAACACCACCTCGCCGTCCTCGGTCCACACCTCGAAGTGGCCCAGCCAGACGCGCTGGTTGATCAGGGCCAGCAGCTCGTAGGCCGCCGTCCGCTTGGACTTGGGCGCGCGCAGGTCGATCGACAGGCACAGCTGCAGGCAGTCGGCCTCGGGCCGCCAGGCGAACCACAGCTCGTAGTCCTTCCAGTCGCCCTTCAGCGCGAACGCCAGGTCGCCGTCCTCGGTGCGATCGAAGGTCAGGTTTTCGGCCGACAGCACATGCTCGACCACCTCGAGGGGATCGAGAGCCATCAGGACGTCGTCTTCTTCCGGTTGGGTGTCCATGAGAATCCTGCGTCCCCGCCAGCGCGGGCGGGGGTCAGCCCCGCCGTGATTCGCTCACGTACCGGGCACACTAATCTGCTTCGCGACGTTCGTCTCAAGTCGCTTCACGCCAGGCGCGAGCCGCCGAGGCGTCACTCGCCGGTCGTCGCGCTCTTCTTGGCCGGAGCCTTCTTGGCTTCCTTGGGGGCGGCCTTGAGGCTGGCGATCTCTTCGCGCAGGGCCGCGACCTCGGCCTTCAGCGCCTCGAAATCGTCGCGGCGGATCAGGTCGAACTCGGCCGCCAGCCGGTCCGCCTGCGACCGCATCGCGGCCTTGGCTTCCTCGCCCGCCGTCTGGGCGATGCCCATGGCCGCCTGGGTCAGCTTGGCGAATTCGTCGAGGAGCGGGTTCTGGCTGTGCATCGGCTTTCCACGCGCCCGCGTGTGGGCGCTGGCTTCATATATGGGAAACAGGGGATGAAAGCGAACCCCGAAGGAGTCTTTTGACGCGCGTCCGGGCGGCGAAACCGCTCACACTTTCGCCTGACGCGCTTTATACGGTGCGACGATCTGTCCCGAGCGGAGCCCGAGCGCGTGATCTTCCCCGACATCGATCCGGTCGTTCACATCGGCCCCTGGGCGCTGCAGTGGGGACCCCTGGCCTTGCGCTGGTACGCCCTGGCCTATGTCGCGGGCATCCTACTGGGCTGGCGCTACGCGGTGCGCCTGGTCAAGACGCCTGGCCTGTGGGGCGGCCGCACCCCGACCGCCACGCCGCTGCAGATCGACGACCTCGTGCTGTGGATCACCCTGGGCATCATCCTGGGCGGGCGCGTGGGTTACATCCTCTTCTACATGCTGCCCAACGAGGCGCAGCGGACCTGGCTGCTGGCCAACCCCGCCGACGCCTTCAAGATCTGGGAAGGCGGCATGTCCTTCCACGGCGGCTTCCTGGGCGTCTGCGCGGCGATCGCCCTGTTCGCCCAGCGCAACAAGATCGACATGCTGAAGCTGGGCGACCTGGTCGCGCCGGTCGCCCCGATCGGCATCTTCTTTGGCCGCATCGCCAACTTCATCAACGGCGAGCTGTGGGGCCGCGTCACCGAACATCCGTGGGGGATCGTCTTCTGCAACGACACGATCCGCGCCAGCCATCCACAAGGGATCTGCCCGGCCGGCGAGCTGCCGCGCCACCCCAGCCAGCTCTATGAAGCCGGCCTGGAAGGTCTGCTGCTGTTCCTGATCCTGGCCTTCGCGATCTACCGGCTGAAGTGGCTGCAGCGGCGTGGGGCGATCGTGGCGACCTTCCTGATCGCCTACGGGCTGTTCCGCCTGTCGCTGGAGAACGTCCGCAACCCCGACATCGGCATGCCCGACTTCCCGTTCGGCCTGACCATGGGGATGATGCTGTCGGCGCCGATGATCCTGGTCGGCGGCTGGCTGCTGTGGCGCGCGCTGCGCGCCCCGGCCGAGACCGCCGCCTGATCCCATGAGCCTGCTGGAGCGCCTCAAGGCCCAGATCGCCCACGACGGGCCGATCGCCGTGCCCGAGTTCTTCACCCGCTGCCTGCACGACCCGCGCGACGGCTATTACGCCACGCGGCCTGCCTTGGGCGGCCTTGGGGGCGCCGGCGGCGACTTCATCACCGCGCCGCTGGTCAGCCAGATGTTCGGCGAGCTGATCGGCCTCTGGATGATCGAGACCTGGACGCGCCTGGGCCGCCCCGCGCTGTTCCGCCTGGTGGAGATGGGCCCCGGCGACGGCACGCTGATGAGCGACCTGCTGCGCGCCGCGCGCGTCGCGCCGGACTTCCTGGCGGCCGCCGACGTGTGGCTGGTCGAGGTGTCCGAACCGCTGAAGGCCCGCCAGGCGCAGAGGCTGGGCGACAAGCCACGCTGGGCTTCGCGCCTGGACCAGGTTCCGGCTGGCGCGCCGATGATCCTGGTCGCTAACGAGCTGCTGGACTGCCTGCCGGCGCGGCAGTTCGCCCGGACCAGAGACGGCTGGGCCGAGCGGGTGATCGGGCTGGGCGAGGATGGCGAGCTGGCGTTCGGGTTGCGGCCCTTAAATCCTCCCCC